>NZ_AKIW01000114.1 GCF_000282635.1 Variovorax sp. CF313 | reverse complement strand
CAGCCGAAGTTCTTCGCCGCGAAGTCCCAGTTCGCCAGCTTGGCCAGGAAGGTCTCGACGAACTTCGGGCGCAGGTTGCGGTAGTCGATGTAGTAGGCGTGCTCCCACACGTCCACCGTCAGCACCGGGTGTCGCCGGTGGTCAGCGGCGTGCCCGCGGCGCCCATGTTCACGATGTCCAGCGAGCCGTCGGCCTTCTTCACCAGCCACGTCCAGCCCGAGCCGAAATTGCCCACGGCCGACTTCACGAAGGCTTCCTTGAACGCGTCGTAGCTGCCCCACTTGGCGTCGATGGCCTTGGCCAGGGCACCGGTCGGAGCGCCGCCGCCCTGGGGCTTCATGCAGTTCCAGAAGAAGGTGTGGTTCCAGATCTGTGCGGCGTTGTTGTAGATACCGCCGCTGGACTTCTTGACGATCTCCTCGAGCGTCATCGATTCGAACTCGGTGCCCTTCTGCAGGTTGTTGAGGTTCACCACGTAGGCGTTGTGGTGCTTGCCGTAGTGGTATTCGAGGGTTTCCTTCGAATACTCGGGCGCCAGTGCGTCGAGGGCGTACGGCAAGGGAGGGAGCATGTGTTCCATGGTGGGTTTCCTTTGGTAGTGATGAAAAAAATCAGGTGCCCTGCCTGGGGCTGACCTGGTAGGCGCAGCGCCGCGCGCCCGCGAGCACGTGCTCGACGCGGCTGACGCTCACGTCGGGCCCCAGCACCGCGTCGAAAAGCTGCAGTTCGCTGCGGCAAAAGCCTGTGCAGGCCTGTGCCGCGGTGCAGATGGGGCAGTGGTTCTCGATGAAGAGGAAGCCGTCGCCCTCGGGCCGGAACTCGGCCATGTAGCCTTCGCGGCTGCGAATGTCGGCCAGCCGCTCCAGCCGCGTCTGGAGGCTGCGCGCGCCGCGCAGGGCCTCGGCGTAGTTGGCGCGCATGGTGTCTTCGCGCGCGGCGATGAGCTGGTCCATGCCGGTGTTTCCGAACACGCGGATCACTGCACTGATCATCTGCACCGTCATCTCGGCATGCGTGTCGGGAAAGCGTTTGTGGCCTTCGCCGGTGAGCCGCCAGATCTGCGTCGGCCGCCCGCGCCCGCCGGGGCGGCTTTGCGCATCGACCAGGCCGTCGGCCTCCAGCTTGACCATCTGCTGGCGCACCGCTTCCACCGTGACCTTCAGCACCTTGGCGATGTCGGGAATGCCGAGCGCCCCGCGCGTCTTGAGCGTGGACAGGATGCGGTCGGCCGGCTGGTGCGGCAACCAGGCGGGCTTGGCGTCGATGGGGGCGGGCATGGACGGCTTCGTGGGGGATGCGCAGGATCGATCTGCCATTTATCAAGCAAACGCTTTGATTATTGAACAAGGCCGCGAACGCTGTCGAGGACGGCGGCGCAATGACCTCGGCAGGCCGCGGGGCTATCGGGGACGGGGCGCGTTTTTACGTTTTCTTTATGCGGCCCCACGGACTCTGTTCCCCGTTTTTACGCACCGCTGCCGAGACTGAAGGTCTTGAATTTCGCTGCAGGAGTTGATGAATGGACATCGTCTGGATGGGCGCCTTGCTGGCGCTGTGGGCCGTGGTGGCGGCCATGGTGATCGGGCTGAACAGGCTCGATGCGCCGAAACCATCGAACAAGGCGCCGGGCGCCGCCGATGGAGCCGCATCGTGATCAGCCTCGAAGTTCTTTATGGCTTCGGCGCGTTGATCGCCGTGGTTCTTTTCGCGTACCTGGTGTTCGCGCTGATCTGCGCGGAGGAATTCTGAAATGACTTCTTCCGCCTGGGGCCTGCTGGCCCTTTTCCTGGTCCTGCTGGGACTGCTCGCGTGGCCGGTCGGCAAGTTCCTTGCCGCACTGTGCAACGAGCGCGTGCCGCGCTGGATGCAGCGCGTCGAGGCGCCGCTCTACAAGCTCGCCGGCACCAAGCCCGAGCAGTCGATGCACTGGCTGCGGTACGCCTTCGCGCTGCTGGCCTTCAATGCCATCGGCGCGATCTTCGTCTACGCCCTGCAGCGGCTGCAGGGCTGGCTGCCGCTCAACCCCGCGGGCATGGCAGCCGTGTCGCCCGACTCGGCCTTCAACACCGCGGTGAGCTTCGTGGCCAACACCAACTGGCAGGGCTATGCCGGTGAATCCACCATGAGCTATCTCACGCAGATGCTCGGGCTCACGGTGCAGAACTTCTTCTCCGCCGCCACCGGCATCGCGGTGGCCTTCGCGCTGGTGCGCGGCTTCGCGCGCCGGGGCGACGGCAAGGGGCTGGTGGGCAACTTCTGGGCCGACATCACGCGCGTCACGCTGTGGGTGCTGGTGCCGATCTCCTTCGTGCTCGCCGTGGTCTTCGTCGGCCAGGGCGTGATCCAGAACTTCGACAGCTACAAGGAAGCGAGCACGCTGGAGACCACCGCCTTCCAGCAGCCGAAGAACGGCGCCGACGGCCAGCCCCTGAAGGATGAAAAGGGCCAGCCGGTGATGGAAGACGCCACCACCAAGACGCAGACGCTCGCCATGGGCCCGGTCGCTTCGCAGGAGGCGATCAAGATGCTGGGCACCAACGGCGGCGGCTTCTTCAATGCCAATTCGGCGCATCCGTACGAGAACCCGACGGCGCTGGTGAACCTGCTGCAGATGCTCGCCATCTTCCTGATTCCGGCGGCGCTGTGCTTCACCTTCGGCCACGTGGTGGGCGACATGCGCCAGGGCTGGGCCGTGCTCGCGGCGATGACGGTGATGTTCGTCGTTGCCGTGATGGTCATCACGCCCGCCGAGCAGGCCGGCAACCCGCTGCTGACTTCGCTGGGCGTCGACCAGATGCACGGCGCGCTGCAGGCCGGCGGCAACATGGAAGGCAAGGAGGTGCGCTTCGGCATCGATGCCTCCTCGCTCTTCGCCGCCATCACCACGGCCGCTTCCTGCGGCGCGGTCAACGGCATGCACGACTCGCTCACCCCGATGGGCGGCATGGTGCCGCTGGTACTGATGCAGCTCGGCGAGGTGGTGTTCGGCGGCGTGGGCTCGGGCCTGTACGGCATGCTGGTCTTCGCGATGCTCGCGGTGTTCATCGCCGGCCTGATGATCGGCCGCACGCCCGAGTACCTCGGCAAGAAGATCGAGGTGCGCGAGATGAAGCTGATCTCCATCGCCATCCTGGTCACGCCGATCCTGGTGCTGGCCGGCACGGCGGTGGCGGTGATCGCGGGCGCGGGCAAGGCCGGCATCGCGAACCCCGGCGCGCATGGTTTCTCCGAAATCCTGTACGCGCTGACCTCGGCCGCCAACAACAACGGCAGCGCCTTCGCGGGCCTGTCGGCCAACACACCGTTCTACAACGGGCTGCTCGCGCTGGCCATGTGGCTCGGCCGCTTCGCGATGATCGTGCCGGTGCTCGCCGTGGCCGGCGCGCTCGCGGCCAAGAAGCGCCTGCCCGTCACCAGCGGCACGCTGCCCACGCACGGCCCGCTGTTCGTCTCCTTGCTGATCGGCACCGTGCTGCTGGTCGGCTTGCTCAACTACGTGCCGGCATTGGCCCTCGGGCCGATCGTCGAACACCTCGTGCTCTGGAAATAAGGAGCGCACCATGACTGTCCACACCAAAACATCTCTTTCGCTGTTCGACGCAGCGCTGGTCAAGCCCGCCCTGTGGGGCGCCTTCGCCAAGCTGAATCCGCGCACCCAGTGGCGCAACCCGGTGATGTTCATCGTCTACATCGGGAGCATCCTCACCAGCCTGCTCTGGGTGCACGCGCTGAGCTTTCCCGGTGACACCGGCATGAAGCCCGCCTTCGTGCTGGCCGTGACCATCTGGCTGTGGTTCACCGTGCTGTTCGCGAACTTCGCGGAAGCCTTGGCCGAGGGCCGCAGCAAGGCGCAAGCGGCTTCGCTGCGCGGCCTGCGCAAGGACACCTGGGCCAAGAAGCTCCATGAGCCGCATCACGGCGCGCAGTGGCTTCCCGAACAGGCGCCCAACCTGCGCAAGGGCGACGTCGTGCTGGTCGAGACCGGCGACGTGATTCCGCTCGACGGCGAAGTCATCGAAGGCGTGGCCTCGGTCGATGAAAGCGCCATCACCGGCGAATCGGCACCCGTGGTGCGCGAATCGGGCGGCGACTTCTCGGCCGTGACCGGCGGCACCCGCGTGCTGTCCGACTGGCTGGTGGTGCGCATCTCGGTCAACCCGGGCGAGTCGTTCCTCGACCGCATGATCGGCATGGTCGAGGCTGCCAAGCGGCAGAAGACGCCGAACGAGATTGCGCTGACTATCCTGCTGATCGCGCTCACCCTCGTGTTCCTGATGGTCACGGTCACGCTGTTGCCGTTCTCCATCTTCAGCGTGGAGGCCGCGGGCGCCGGCACCGTGGTGTCGCTCACCGCGCTGGTCGCGCTGCTGGTGTGCCTGATTCCGACCACCATCGGCGGGCTGCTGTCGGCCGTGGGCGTGGCCGGCATGAGCCGCATGATGCAGGCCAACGTGATCGCCACCTCGGGCCGCGCGGTGGAAGCGGCTGGCGACGTCGACGTGCTGCTGCTCGACAAGACCGGCACCATCACGCACGGCAACCGCCAGGCCAGCGCATTCCTGCCCGCGCCTGGCGTGACCAAGTCGCGCCTGGCGCGCGCCGCGATGATCGCCTCGCTGGCCGACGAGACGCCCGAGGGCCGCAGCATCGTCGAGCTCGCGCGCCGCGAAGGCCTGGAGCCGACGCCGGTGGAAGGTGCCCGCTTCGTCGCCTTCACCGCGCAGACGCGCATGAGCGGCGCCGATCTGCCGGCCGCGCCGAACAGCCTGGACACCGACCTCGTGCTGCTGCGCAAGGGTGCGGTCGACGCGGTGCGCCGCTACGTCGAGGCCATCGGCGGCACGGCGGCGCCAGAGGTGCTTCGCGCGGCCGAGGAAACGGCGCGCCGCGGCAGCACGCCGCTGGCGGTGGCGGAGGGCAACCGCGTGCTCGGCATCGTCGAGCTCAAGGACATCGTCAAGACCGACATCAAGGAGCGCTTCGCCGAGCTGCGCCGCATGGGCATCAAGACGGTGATGATCACCGGCGACAACAAGCTCACCGCAGCAGCCATCGCCGCCGAAGCCGGCGTGGACGACTTCCTGGCCGAGGCCACGCCCGAGGACAAGCTCGCGCTCATCCGCCAGTACCAGTCCGAAGGCCGCCTCGTGGCCATGACCGGCGACGGCACCAACGACGCCCCCGCGCTCGCGCAGGCCGACGTGGCCGTGGCCATGGGCAGCGGCACGCAGGCCGCGAAGGAGGCCGGCAACATGGTCGACCTCGACTCCAACCCGACCAAGCTGCTGGAAGTGGTGGAGACCGGCAAGGCGCTGCTGATGACGCGCGGCTCGCTCACCACCTTCTCGATCGCGAACGACGTGGCGAAGTACTTCGCCATCATCCCGGCGATCTTCATCTCGACCTACCCGCAGTTGGGCGCGCTCAACGTGATGCGGCTGGCGAGCCCGTCGTCGGCGATCCTGAGCGCGGTGATCTTCAACGCGCTGGTGATCGTGTTCCTGATTCCGCTGGCGCTCAAGGGCGTGCGCTACCGGCCGGTGGGCGCCGCCGCGCTGCTGCGCCGCAACCTGGCCATCTACGGCCTGGGCGGCCTGCTCGTGCCCTTCATCGGCATCAAGCTGATCGACTGGCTGCTTGTCGCCGTGCATCTCGTCTGAGGAGTATTCCGTCATGAACAACAACATCGTCAATGGCAACGGCAATGGCAGCGAGGGCGGCATCGTCCGCCCCGCGCTCGTGCTCTTCGTGCTGCTGAGCGCGCTCACCGGCCTGATCTACCCGATGGCCGTCACCGGCGTCGCGAAGACGGCGTTCCCCGCGCAGGCGGACGGCAGCCTCATCGTGCTCGACGGCACCGTGGTGGGCTCCAAGCTCATCGGCCAGAACTTCAGCGATCCGAAGCACTTCTGGAGCCGCCCCTCGGCCACCGCGCCGCAGCCCTACAACGCGAGCGCTTCAGGCGGCTCCAACCAGGGGCCGCTCAACCCCGCGCTGGCCGATGCGGTGAAGGCGCGCGTGGAAGCGCTGCGCGCGGCCGATCCGGACAACATCGCGCCGGTGCCCGTCGACCTGGTCACGGCCTCGGCCAGCGGGCTCGATCCCGACATCAGCCTCGCCGCCGCTCAGTACCAGGCGGCGCGGGTGGCGCGCGTGCGCGGCATGCCGCTGTCCGAGGTCCAGTCGCTGATCGACAGGAACACGCAGAAGCCGCTGCTGGGCTTTCTGGGCGAGGCGCGCGTCAATGTGCTGGCGTTGAACATCGCGCTCGATGCCGCTTCGGGTTCCTTCAGCCCTTCGGTTCCGCGTTGAGGAGAAAAAACCAACCATGGCCTATGCCGCCTATCGAGAACACCCCGGCGTGCAGAGAACGCACGCTCCCCTGAACAAGCAAGGCAACGGCAGAAATGGAAGCAGCGCGTTCTACGTGCTCGACGTCACGGTCTGCTGCGCCGACGCGCTGCGCGTGCGCCGCAGCATCGCCGGCTGCCCCGAGGCCGGCGTGGTGCGCTGCGAGCCGCTGCTGCATGCCTGCAGCTCGCAGGAAAGCGACGCGCCCTGCGTGCGCCTGATGATCCGCCTGCCGCTCGCGCGTTATGCCGACGTGCTGCACCGGCTGATCGAATGCGTGCCTTCGGGCGAGATCGGCCGGCTCGTGAGCTGGCGCGAACACCTCGCGCGCTGCGGCCTGCGCCATGGTCACTGACCTGTTGATGGCGCTGCTGGCCATGGCGGCGCTGTTCGTTCCGCTGGGCTTTGCCTGGTGGGTGCTGTCGCGCACCGCTCGGCGCCATGCAGGCCGCCGCAAGGATCGCCCGATGCGCTAACCTGTGCCGCCGATGAACGAAGTGCTCCGCCCCGATCCCGACGCGCTGCTCGCGCAGCTGCGCAGCGACGAGGCGCGCGCCCAGCGCGGCAAGCTGCGCATCTATTTCGGCGCCAGCGCGGGCGTCGGCAAGACATGGGCCATGCTCAGCGCCGCGCAGCGCGAGCGTGCCACCGGGCGCGACGTGCTGATCGGCGTGGTCGAGACCCATGGCCGCAGCGAGACCGCCGCGCTGCTCTCGGGGCTGGAGGCGCTGCCGCTGCGCGAACTGGACTACCGCGGGCGCACGCTCGCCGAGTTCGACCTCGACGCCGCGCTCGCGCGCAAGCCCGCCGTGCTGCTGGTCGACGAACTGGCCCACACCAACGCTCCCGGCTCGCGCCACGCCAAGCGCTGGCAGGACGTGCAGGAGCTGCTGGCCGCCGGCATCGAGGTGTGGTCGGCGCTCAATGTGCAGCATCTCGAGAGCCTCAACGGCACGGTCGGCGCCATCACCGGCGTGCGCGTGCACGAGACCGTGCCCGACACCGTGCTCGACGAGGCCGACGAGGTGGTGCTGGTCGACGTCACGCCCGACGAGCTCACGGCGCGGCTCGCGGCCGGCAAGGTCTACCTGCCGCAGCAGGCGGAGCGCGCCGCGCAGAATTTCTTCCGCAAGGGCAACCTGATCGCCCTGCGCGAGATCGCGCTGCGGCGCACCGCCGAGCACGTGGAGGACGACGTGCGCGGCTGGCGCGTGGAGCAGTCGGGCCCGGGCGGCGTGGGCGCAAACGGCAAGGGCCCCGGCCTGCAGGCCTGGAACACATCGGGGGCGATCCTCGCGTGCGTCGGCCCGCACGAGGGCGCGGCGCAGACCGTGCGCACGGCCGCGAGGCTCGCGGGACAGCTCAACGTGCGCTGGCACGCGGTGTACGTTGAGACGCCCCGGCTGCAGCGGCTGGCCGCGGCGGAGCGCGACCGCATCCTCGCGGTGCTCAAGCTGGCGGAAGAACTGGGCGCGGCCACGGCCGTGCTCACCGGCTCCGACGTGGCCGAGCAGCTCGCCGAACAGGCACGGCGGCTCAACTGCGCCACGCTGGTGCTCGGGCGCTCACAGCCCGAGGCCGGCTGGCGGCGCTGGTGGTCCGCGAGGGCGGTGCCACTCGCGCGCGCATTGGCGCAGCGCGCGCCGGCGCTCGACATCATGGAAGTGGCGCCCGCCGAAAGCTCGCGCCGCCTGTCGCGCGCGCCGCTGCAGGGCGCGAGCATCGACAGCGACGACCACGAGAAGGCGCCCATCTACTGGCCCGGCTATGCATGGGCGGCGGCCACCAGCATCGCGCTCACGCTGGCGTGCACGCCGCTGGTCGGCGTGCTGGAGCTGTCGAACATCGTCATGCTGTTCCTGCTCGGCGTGGTGGGCGTGGCGATGCGTTTCGGGCGCGGGCCCTCGGCACTGGCCGCCCTGCTCAACGTCGCGGCTTTCGACTATTTCTTCGTGCCGCCGCGCCTGTCGTTCGCGGTGAGCGACGTGCAGTACGTGCTGACCTTCGCGGTCATGCTCGGCGTCGGCCTGCTGGTGGGCCAGCTCATGGCGGGCCTGCGCTTCGCGGCCGGCGTGTCGACCAGCCGCGAGCGGCGCGCGCGCTCGCTGTTCGAGCTGACGCGCGAACTGTCCGCCGCGCTCGAAAGCTCGCAGGTGATCGCGCTCGGCGCCGCTGCCGTGCGGGGCCACTTCGGTGGCGATGCGCTCGTATTGGTGACCGATACATCCGATCAGCTGGTGCAGCCTTCCGACCCGCCTCAGGGCTTCGACCCGCAGGTCGCCGATTGGGCCTTCCGCCACGGCCAGCCGGCAGGACTCGCCACGGCCACGCTGGCCGCGCAGCCCTGGCACTACGTGCCGCTGCAGGCGCCGATGCGTGTGCGCGGCGTGCTCGCGCTGTCGCCCGCGCAGCCGCGCTGGCTGCTCATTCCCGAGCAGGCGCAGCAGCTCGACACGCTGGCGCGGCAGATCGCGATCGCGCTGGAGCGCGTGCACTACGTCGAAGTGGCGCAGCAGGCCGTGGTCGAGATGGAGTCGGAGCGCTTGCGCAATGCGCTGCTCGGTGCCATCTCGCACGACGTGCGCACGCCGCTCACCGCGCTGATCGCGCTGGCCGAGTCGCTGCAGACATTGCCACCCGGAGAGCACGCCGAGGCCGCGCGCGCCATCGTCGCGCAGGCGCACGAGCTGCATGCGCTGGTGAGCAACCTGCTCGACATGGCGCGGCTCGAAAGCGGCATCGCCGGCGGCGCTGTGAACCTGCGGCGCGACTGGCAGTCGGTGGAGGAAGTGGTGGGCTCTGCCATTCGCGCGGCGCGCACTTCGCTGGGCAGCACCGTGGTGCAGACCGCGCTCGACCCGGAGTTGCCGCTGGTCGAGTTCGACGCCGTGCTGATCGAGCGCGTGCTGGTCAACCTGCTGGAGAACGCCGCCAAGTACGGCGCGCCGCCCGTCGTGGTCGGTGCGCGCGCCGAGCCGGGCACGCTGGTGCTCACGGTGCGCGATCACGGGCCCGGCCTGCCCGCCGCGCTGCTGGGCCACGAGCAGAAGCTGTTCGACAAGTTCACGCGCGGCGAGACCGAATCGGCCACACCCGGCGTGGGCCTGGGCCTGGCGATCTGCAAGGCGGTGGTGAGTGCGCACGGCGGTGAAATCGCGGCCGGCAACGCGCGCGACGGCGGTGCAGAATTCACGGTCACCCTGCCGCGCCGCGAGCCACCCGAGCCGGCCGAAGCCCAACTCTGACCCCATGCCAGCCCCCACCGCCATCGTGATCGAAGACGAGCCGCAGATCCGCCGCTTCGTGCGCGGTGCGCTCGAGGCCGAGGGCTGGGTGGTGCATGAAGCCGGCAGTTTGCGCGACGGGCTCGCCGCAGCGGGCACGCGCCAGCCCGACCTGCTGGTGCTCGACCTGGGGCTGCCCGACGGCGACGGCGTCTCGCTGATCCGCGACGTGCGCGGCTGGTCGGCCGTGCCGATCATCGTGCTGTCCGCGCGCAGCGACGAGGCCGACAAGATCGCCGCGCTCGACGCGGGGGCCGACGACTACCTCACCAAGCCCTTCGGCACAGGTGAACTGCTGGCGCGCGTTCGCGCCAACCTGCGTCGTCCGCGTGCGGTGGGCGGCAGCGCGGACGAGGTGCCCGAGGCGCTGTTCCGCTTCGGCGAGATCGAGCTCGACCGCGCCGCGCGCCTCGTCCGTCGTGCGGGCACCGAGGTGCACCTGACGCCGACCGAATACCGCCTGCTGTCGGTGCTGGTCGCCAATGCAGGCCGCGTGTTGACGCAACGCCAGCTATTGCGCGAGGTGTGGGGCCCGTCGCACACCGGCCAGAGCCACTACCTGCGGATCTACATGGGGCATCTGCGGCAGAAGCTCGAAGACGATCCGGCGCAGCCTCGGCATCTGCTGACCGAGACGGCTGTGGGGTATCGGCTGGTTGTTTAGCTCTCGGGTGCGTGCGTTCAGGGCGCAACGTTCAAACAGCAACACCCTTGTTCGGATTCAGCAAGAACTTCTCCCCCGTAGCCTGCTTCCCATAAACCCCGATCGCATCGAGCTGCAGCGCCTCGACCAGCGAAACCTCACGCGTGTACTTGCTCGCGAACGTGGTCTTCAGCTCCGCGACGACGCGCGCCTTCAAACGCTTGGTGCCTTCGTCGCCGAGTTTTCCGAGGAACGGGAACAGCAGCCACCCGCCCATGCCCCACGCCATGCCGAAGTTGCGCACGAACTCGGTCGGGCTGCGGTCGAGGCCGCCGTAGATGTACACCTGCTTGTGGGTGGTCGAACCGTAGCGGCTGTATTCCTTGGCCGTGCGGTTGATCGCGGCTTCCATGCAGCCGAGGATCTGCCCGGCGAGCTTGCCGCCGCCGGTGGCGTCGAAGGCCAGCGTGGCGCCGGTCTCGACCAATGCCTGCGTCAGGTCTTCGAGGAAGGTGGGCGAGGTCGCGTTGCACACGTACTTCGCGCCCAGGCCGCGCAGCAGGTCTTCCTGCTCCTGCTTGCGCACGATGTTGACGAGCGCGATGCCGTCCTTCTGGCAGATCTTGTTGAGCATCTGGCCCAGGTTCGACGCGGCGGCCGTGTGCACCAGCGCCTTGTGGCCTTCCATGCGCATGGTCTCGACCATGCTCAGCGAGGTGAGCGGGTTGACGAAGCACGACGCGCCTTCGGCCGGTGTGGTGCCTTCGGGCAGTTCCATGCACTGGGCAGCGGCGAGGCAGCGGTACTGCGAATACATCGCGCCGCCGATGGCCGCCACGGTCTTGCCGAGCAGCGCCTGCGCAGCCGGCGACGAACCGGCCTTGACCACCACGCCCGCGCCTTCGTTGCCGACCGGCATCGACTGGTCGAGCCGCGCCGCCATGGCGGGAAGCGCGCGCTCGGGCACCGTGGCGGTGACGACCGGGCGCTCGGCGGTGCCCGAGGCCTTGGCGGTGCTCATGTCGGCCGCACCGAACAGCAGGCCGAGGTCCGACGGGTTCAACGGCGACGCCTCGACGCGGATCACGACTTCGTGGGCCTGCGGTTCGGGGATCGGGTCGTCGTGCAGCGAGAGTTCGAGTTCGCCGTTGGCGCGGATGAGGGAGCGGATTTGCAGTGCCATGGGAGGCCCCTTTTCAGACGGTTCGCAGATGGCCTGTGGCCACGGGGCGGCCAGTATAGGAGCGCGGTGCGAAAGCTGCAGGCGCCTTCAGGACACCACGGGAACCACCGGCGCATGGGCCAGCGCGTGGCGCATCTTCACCGGGTCGAGCCGCTCGATATAGCGCGGAATGTTGCGCCACAGCGTGTGGTAGCCGTAGCCGCCGCGCAGCATTTCGTTGCGTGCGCTGTCCTTGTCCCAGTCCTGCACCGCCATGCGGTAGACCGCCGCGATCACGCCGGTGCGGTCGGCGCCGTGCATGCAGTGGATGAGCACCGGGCCATGCTTCCCGGCCTCGCGGATCGCCACCAGCGCGCGCAGCACCTTGGCGTCGTCGATGGACCAGGTGTTGATCGGCACGCGCACCAGCCGGATGCCGGTGCCCGCGAACACCTTCCTGTCGTCGTTGAAGGAGCGCAGGCTCACCACGGTGCGGATGCCCAGCGACTGCAGCGCCGCCATGTTGGCGCGCCGCGGCTGCGCGCTGCGGTAGAGCGTGGGCGTGATGCGGTGCAGGTTCTCGACCTGCAGTTCGTCCAGCGGGTCGGCCCAGTGGCCGGGGCGCGGGTCGGCGATGCCTTCTTCCGCTGTTGCTGCTGCTGTCCTGTGCTTCTTCGTCATTGCTTTTTCTTCTTCTCGCGCCGCCAGTGCCGCGTCCCCAGGATCAGCGCCGCCACCGCGAGCCCGCCCCAGTAGTCGACCGGCGCGCCCCACACCCAGTGCTTGTGCCAGAACGCATCCACCGCATTGAAGCGCGCCCAGCCGAAGGCCGGGTTGATGATGAACCACAGGAAGTCTTCGCACACCCAGAACACGATGAGCCCCGCCACCGCCAACCCAACGCCGCGCCACGTCCAGCGCCCGTTGAAGGCCAGCGGCGAGAAGAACACCAGCGCCATGAAGGTGAACACCCAGGCGTGGTAGCCCGTCATCGCGCGGCCGCCCCAGAAGAGATCGAGCCAGATGCTGTTCTCGATGCGCCAGGTCGGCAGCGAGGTGGCCCAGCCCGCGCCGCCTTCGATCTGGATCTCGGCGTTGGCGAAGAAGAAGGCCATGACAGCCACCCAGGCGAGATAGCCGAGCGTGCGGGCCACGCCCGTCTTTTCGGCGGCGCCGCTCACGCCGTCGTTCCCGCCGGCGCAGCCAGCACGTGCTGCAGCACCGTGCGCGCGGCCTGCGGTTTGCCCAGCGCCCGGCTGCGCGAGGCCATGTGCGCGAGCTTGGCGGGGTCGGCCATCAGGCGCGCCACCTTGTAGTCGAGCCCGATGGCGTCGTAGGCGAGCCAGGCCGCGCCTTCCTCCATCAGGAAGCCGGCGTTGTGTTCTTCCTGCCCCGGAATGGGCGAGATCAGCAGCATCGGCTTGCCGAGCGCCAGGCACTCGGACACCGTGAGGCCGCCGGGCTTGGTCACGACGAGGTCGGCCGCGGCCATCATCTTGTGCATCTCGTTGGTGAAACCGATGGCCACCACGCGGCCCGGGTGGCGCCTGGCCAGGGCTTCGAGCTTGCCGTGCGCTTCCACGTTGCGGCCCGCCACGGCGATGACCTGGAAGTTGCCTTCACCGCCGAGGCCGAGCACGCGCTCGACCATGCTCGCGAGGTCGCCGACCCCCGCGCCGCCAGACGCCATCAGCAGCACGGGCCGCGAAGGATCGAGGCCGAGTTCCGCCACGCAGGTGTGGCGTGCGAGCGCCGGCACATCGGGTTCGGAAAACGCCGGCATCACCGGAATGCCGGTGACGTGGATGCGGTCTGCAGGAATGCCGCGCGCGCGCAGGCGGAACGCCACCTCTTCGGTTGCGGCCAGGTAGCCGGCCATGCCCGGCACCAGCCACATGTTGTGCAGGTCGTAGTCGGTGATCTGCAGCCACACCGGGTAGTCGATGCGGCCGCGGTTGCGCTCGCGCATCAGCAGCTCGGCCGGCAGGAAGTGCGTGCAGACCACGGCATCGGGCTTCTCGCGGCGAATCTCCTTCACGAGCGCGCCGGTGCTCAGCCGTTCGATGCCGCGGCGCAGGCGTTGCGAGGGCGCGTGGTGCGGCGTGGTGTCGGTGCGCTGGTGCAGGTACGACCACAGCTCGGGTGCCCGGTTCACGAGCTGGATGTACCAGTCGGTGTAGACCTTGCGGAAACCGCCGGCCACGTGGGCCATCGCGTCGATGTGGACCGCTGTGCAGGGCGGGGCGAGGGACTGGGCGGTGGCGGCAAGCGCCTGTGCTGCACGCACGTGGCCGTTGCCGGCGCTCACGCTGAGGATCAGGAGTTTGGTCATGAAATCCGGAAGTTGCGCGGATTATGGCGATGCCTTGTGGCACTTGCTGCGGTCTTTGGGGCCTGTGCACACGCCCCGAAAGACCGCGCCTCAGAGCGGCGCCCGAGAGGTAATGAACTGATTCACCCCAATGGCCGCCCGCTCCCGAACAGCCTCAAACGTAGTGCTCTCGACGATGCGACCGTTCTCGAACACCGTCTGCAGCAGATCGCTCTGCCCCGCCGAGAGTGCCTCTTCGCGCAATGTCTGCACCTCGCCGCGCACGTTCTTCACCAGCGCGAGCCGTCCCTTCTTCGAGGCCTTGCCCACATCGCCCACCGGCGACTTGTACACGTCGCGCCACTCGCCGTTCACCTGCATGGCCGAGGACTTCATTGCCCACTGCATCGTGTCGCGGTTGACCTGCTGCAACAGCCCGCCGCCCATGCCGAAGGAGATGTTCTCCGTCGAGAAGCCGTTGTGGAAGAAGTTCGACAGGCACAGCCGCAGCGAGTCGAGGTTCACGCCATCGCCCTGGATGATGCGCACGTTGTTCAGCACGCGAAAGCCCTTGGCATTGGTCGTCGTGCCGAAGCGCTCGGCCAGGATCTGCGCCACCTTGAGCGTGGTCTCGGCCGGGTCGCCCGAGTCGGGCCGCACCACCAGCGTCGCGCCCGAAGCCACCACCTTTGCCTTCAGCTCGCCGCCCCAGATGCGCGCGCAGGCGTTGAAGATGTCGTAGCTGTCGCTCACCACCGCGAAGGTCGCGCCGGGCTTGCCGAACTGGTCGACCATGTTGCTGTACGCGTCGGCTTCGTGCTCCCGGCCCCAGCCCGTGATGGTGCTGTGTTCCGCGGCTGGAATCGAGAAGCCCGCCACGTCGCAGTCGTAGTATCGGCGCGCGGCCACCAGCGCGGCCAGCGTGTCGGTGCCCATGAAGTTCACCAGGTGGGCCATGCCGCCGAGCGCGGCCGATTCGAGGCTCGACACGCCGCGCGCGCCGAAATCGTGCAGCCTGAAGGCGATCTGCCCTTGCGGGTCGTCGCAGGTCGCTTCGAGGTACCGCAGCAGCGTGGTGCGCGCGGCGGCCGAGAGGGTTGCCACCGTGGTCGGATACCAGATGGCGCGCAGCAACTCGGTCTCGAGAAAGCTCGTGACCCAGAAGAACTCGGGGTCGGTGTTCTCGATGGTCGCGAGCACGTTGTGCACCGGCAGCACGCTGCCCTCGGGCACCGCGCGGATGCGCACCGGCATCAGCCCGCCATGCTTCTCGATCAGGCGCAGCCAGCCTTCGCGGTTGAAGGGCTCGCCGTGCACGGCCATGAGTGCTGCGGCTTCCTCCACGTCGGCCAGCGTCACGGGCGTCTGCAGGTATTCGCGCAGGTAGGCCTGCAGGCCGAAGAAGAGGGAGTGGCTGAAGATGCCGCCGCGCGATTCGATGTAGCTGTACACCGTCTGCGTGCCGGGCGGGTACTGCATCCAGTGCGACACCTTGTAGGAGTCGGTGCGAAGCAGCAGGTTGTTGCCCAGGGGCGTGGAGGTGAGATTGCGGTTCATGTGTGAAAGCTCCTTTCACTGTGGCGCCCGTCAACCGGGGCCGTTCTTGCTGACAAAGCCTGGCCGTTCAGTTCTTGCCCAGGCCACCCAAAAAATGATTCGCGATGAAGAAGTGGTCTTCGTAGATGCGCTCCTGCATGTCGAGGAACTCGGCGATGGGCACCCAGCGCACCTCGGCCGCATCGTCGTCGGCGCGCACCTCCGACAGGCCCGTCCACTGGTTGTGCGCCAGCTCGAAGAAGAAGCCATGCGTGATGGTGCGCCCGCGCTGCGAGCGGTCGGGCGCGTCGAACACGTGGCTGGCCTTCATGCTGCCGTTGAGCACGGGCACGGGCACCTTGATCCGGGTTTCTTCCTTCAGCTCGCGGATGGCCGCGTCCTGCAGGCGCTCGTGCTGGCCGACGAAGCCGCCGGGCAGCGCCCAGGTGCCCTTGCCGGGATGGAACTTGCGCTGCACGAGCAGAATGTGGCCGGCCTCGACCACGATCGCGTCGACCGTGGTGTAGATCGGCGGAAAGCTGCTGCCCGCATAGCGGTACTTGTCGCGATAGTCGGCGAGGAACGCGCGCTCTTCGCAAAGCTCGGCGTAGTCGGCGGTGTTCGAGAACTGCTCGAGGAAGGCCGCGGTGCCGTCGGGCAGGTCGGCGCGTGCCAGCTGGCCGCGGTTCTCGGGGTCGAAGTAGAGGCTGCGCACGTCGGTGGCGTTGAGGCTCTCCACGCTGTTCTGGCCGGCGAATTCCCAGTGCGGGAAGAGCTTCAGGTAGTAGCTCGATGCGTCCTTCAGGTGGCCCACCAGTGCAACCCTGGCCTTGGCCGGCACGTGGCCGTCCTGCGTGATGAGCCGCTCGACCGCCGACTGGATCGACGCGATCCAGATCTGGTCGTTGTAGGGCGAATCGCCCACGCCCACCACGCTCACGCGCATCTGCTCGGTGCCGCGCAGGCAGGCGCGCACCATGCGTTCGCGCTCGTCGAAGGTGAAGGGGTTCTTGACGCTGCGTGGCTTGCGGTCGGAGCCGACCACCACGATGACCCGATCGGCGGCGCGAAGGCCTTCTTCGATGAGTCGTTGATGTCCGAAATGGACGGGCTGGAAACGCCCGATAACGATGGCGTATTGAAACTTGCGTGTGCTCACTTGGGAATCCCCCAAAAAGGGCGCGATCAACTCGCGCTTGCGTTCAGGATAGCATCGGTGCCGCACATTGATCAAGCCTTCCGATGACCGAGCCCTCCACTTCCCCCACTGGTGCCGTGCGCCTCAACAAGCGCATGGCCGAACTGAAAATGTGCTCGCGCCGCGAGGCCGACGAATGGATCGCCAACGGCTGGGTGAAGGTCAACGGCAAGCCGGCCGAGATGGGCGTGAAGGTCGTGCCGTCCGACCGCATCGAGATCGACAAGGCGGCCAGGGGCCAGCAGGCCAACCAGGTCACCATCCTCATCAACAAGCCCATCGGCTACGTGAGCGGGCAGGCCGAAGACGGCCACGAGCCCGCGGTCACGCTGTTCACGCCGCAGAACCGCTGGGCCGACGACAACGCGCGTTTCTTCTTCAGCCCGCAGCAGCTGCGCGGCCTCGCGCCGTGCGGGCGGCTCGACATCGACTCCATCGGCCTGCTGGTCATGACGCAGGACGGCCGCATCGCGCGCCAGCTGATCGGCGAAGACTCGGTGATGGAGAAGGAATACCTCGTGCGCGTGGCCTACCACGGCCTGGGTCAGCCCGCGCCCACGGGCCAGCTGGTGCGCATGGACGACGACGATCCCGTCACCACCAACGTGCAGGCGGTCTTTCCACCGGCCATGCTGGCGAAGCTGCGCCACGGTCTGAGCCTCGACGGCCAGGCGCTGAAGCCGGCGCGGGTCGAATGGCAGAACCCCGAGCAGCTGCGCTTCGTGCTCACCGAAGGCAAGAAGCGGCAGATCCGCCGCATGTGCGAGCTGGTCGGCCTGAAGGTGGTGGGGCTGAAGCGCGTGCGCATCGGCAAGGTGATGCTTGGCAACCTGCCGCTGGGGCAATGGCGCTACCTCGGACCGCACGAGAAGTTCTGAGCCTGCGGGCGCTGAACCGCGCCACGCTGGCACGGCAGATGCTGCTGGCGCGGCGCAAGCTCACGGCGGTGCAGGCCGTCGAACGGCTTGCCGGGCTGCAGGCACAGGCACCCAACCCGCCCTACATCGGCCTCTGGAGCCGGCTCGAAGGCTTCGAGCGCGAGCAGCTGACCGAGGCAATGCGCAGGCGCCGCATCGTGCGCATGTCGACGATGCGCTCCACCCTGCACCTGATGACCGCGCACGATGCGCTGGCATGGCGTCCGCTGCTGGAGCCGGTGCATCAGCGCGGCCTGCTTGGCAACCACAAGCGCGCGCTCGAAGGCCTCGACCGCGAGGCGGTGGTGGCGGCGGGGCGCGCGCTGCTCGGCGAGAAACCGCACACCAGCGCCGAACTCGGCCAGGCCCTCGGCATGCGATGGAAGGGCCGCGAGACCGCCTCGCTCGCCGCGCTGATCCGCAACAACCTGCCGCTGGTGCACCTGCCGCCGGCCGGCAGCTGGAACTCGCACCAGAGTGCATTGCTGCAGCCCCTGGGCGACTGGCTGGGCAGCGTCGAGGCACCCCGGGCCACGCAGGACGATCTGCTGCTGCGCTACCTCGGCGCCTTTGGTCCCGCCACGCTGGCCGATGCTGGCGCATGGTCGGGCCTCACGGGCTGGAAGGCGGTGGCCGAGCGCCTGCGGCCGCAGCTGCGCGTGTTCGTCGGCGAAGGCGGGCAGGAGCTGTTCGACCTGCCCCGCGCGCCGCGCCCCGACCCCGACACGCCCGCGCCGCCGCGCCTCGTGGCCGAGTGGGACAGCCTGCTGCTTGCGCACGCCGACCGCAGCCGCGTGCTGAGCGAAGTGCACCGGGCCCGCGTGTTCACCGTCAACGGCATCGTGCGCGGCACGGTGCTGCTCGATGGGTTCGTGGCGGGTGTCTGGAAGATCGAGCGCGCGAAGAACACCGCGACCGTGGTGCTGGAGCCGTTCACGCGCTGGTCCAAGGCCGACCGTCTCGGTGTGGAGGAAGAGGCCCTGGAGCTGCTGGCCTTCACCTCCGACGGCGAGGGCGAACGCCATGCCGTGCGCGGGCCCTTAAGTCCCACGTAACTCTGCGCCACTACGCTGCGCCGCGGCGCAGGCTCTTCCGATCATCCCGGTCGCGTGCTACCTTGCGGCCGAAGGAGTTGCCGCGATGCGCGTGCTGTTGGTGGAAGACGATGAAATGATCGGGCGCAGCCTGAAGCAGGCGCTCGAGGGCGCGGGCTGGTCCGCGGACTGGGTGCGCGACGGCGAACTGGCGCAGAGCGCGCTCGGCGACGGCGGCTACACCTGCGTGCTGCTCGACCTCGGGCTGCCGAAGCACGACGGCACCGAAGTGCTGCGCCGCGCGCGCGAACGCGGCGACGCCACCCCGGTGCTGGTGCTCACGGCGCGCGACGGCCTCGATGACCGCATCCACAGCCTCGACCTCGGCGCCGACGACTACCTGCTCAAGCCCTTCGAGTTCCGCGAGCTGCTCGCGCGCATGCGCGCCGTGGTGCGGCGCCGCGACGGCGCGGCGCATTCGCTGGTCGGCAGCGGTGCATTGCAGCTCGACCTCACCACGCGCGAAGTGGTGGCCAACGGTGCGCGCGAGGCACTCACCGCGCGCGAGTTCGCCCTGCTGCACGCGCTGCTGGAGCGGCCCGGCGCCATCCTTTCGCGCGAGCAGCTCGAGAACCGCATCTACGGCTGGGGCGAGGAAGTCACGAGCAACGCGATCGACGTGCTCATCCACGGCATGCGCCGCAAGCTCGGCGCCGAATCGATCCGCAACGTACGCGGGCTCGGCTGGCGCGTCGCGGCATGATGATGCTCGCCCCCAGGCTGCCCTGCCAATGAACGGAGCTTCGCGCGGCACCGGCCGCTGGTGGCGGCCGCGTTCGCTGCGCACGCAGCTGCTGCTGTGGCTCGTCACGCTGCACCTGGGTGCGGCGATGCTCACGGCGTGGTTCTCGTTCGTGGCCTACGGCAACCTCGTGCACAACGCGCTGGACGAACAGATGCGCCTCGTGGCCGAGTCGTACGCGGGCAGCGATCCGGCGAAGCTGCCGCGCCCGATGAACGGCGAGGCGGCCTTCTCGCGCGGCGCTTTCATCGTGCAGATCTGGAGCGCTGACGGCCACACGCTGCGCGCCACCTCATGGCCCGTGCTCGCGGTGCCCTTGCAGGCCCAGCCCGGCTTCGGCGACGTGAACACCGGTACGCACGCGGGTTCCGCCTGGCGCGTGTTCACCGCGCCGCCCGGCACGCGCGCCGACCAGCCGCGCGTGCAGGTGCTGCAGAACGAGGACTACCGCCGCCGCCGCGCCCTGCGCCGCGCGCTGCTCGAAGGCCTGCCGATCACGCTGCTGCTGCCGCTGGCGCTGCTGATTCTGTGGATCATCGTGTCGGCCGCCTCGCGCTCGCTGCGCGCAGTGGCGCGCGACGTGGCCTCGCAGGATGAACGCAGTCCCACCGAGCTCTCGCTGGCGCGCGTGCCTGACGAGATCGCGCCGCTGGTGGGCGCCTTCAACAACCTGCTGTCGCGCGTGCGCAGCGCCTTCGCCACGCAGCGGCGCTTCGTGCAGGACGCGGCCCACGAGCTGCGCACGCCGATGGCCGCCATCGGCCTGCAGATCGAGAACCTGCGCGCGCACGTGCCGGCCGGCGAGGCCACCGAGCGCTTCAACCAGCTCGAAGCCGGCGTCACGCGCGCGCAGCACCTGATCGAGCAGCTGCTGCACCTCTCGCGGCAGGACGCGCCGCAGGGCGGCGATGCGCGCGAGCGCGTCGACGTCGAGGTGCTGCTGCGCGAAAGCGTGAGCCAGCTGATGGTGCTGGCCGATGCGCGGCGCGTGGACATCGGCTTCGAGGGCAGCATCGCCGCGGTGGTGTTCGCGCCCGCGGCCGAGCTGCGCAGCGTGTTCGACAACCTCATCGACAACGCGCTGCGCTATGCGCCCGAAGGCGGCGTGGTCGACGTGAAGCTGCACGAGGCCGAAGGCCACGCGGTGGTCGACGTGCTGGACAACGGCCCGGGCATTCCGCCGGCCGCGATCGGCCGCGTGTTCGACCGTTTCTTCCGCGTGCCGGGCGCCGTGGCAGGCGGCAGCGGGCTGGGGCTCGCGATCGCGCGCACGGCGGCCGAGCGGCACGGCCTGCGCATCGAGCTGTGCAATCGCGCCGATGGGCCAGGGCTGATGGCGCGCGTGCATCTGCCCTCGGCGGCGGCGTAGCGGGCAGCGCATCGCTCACGCGCCGCTAACACATCGCTCACCTTCGCCTCAGTCTGGCTGCCTAGAGTGCGTTCAGGTCCTGCCACGCGCAGTTCGCGCGTGCCGGGTGACCGGAGACAACCTGTCCTCAGGAGAGCAAGTCATGCGCATTTCTTTCAAGCTACTCGCCGTCGGTTCCTTCGCTGCGCTGGCCGCGATGGGCGCCGTCACCGCATCGGCCGAGACCACCGATGGCTCGGACTTCCATCCGCTGCAAATGAATTCGCCAGAGAATCCCGAAGTCCAGTCCGGCGCGATGGCCGCGGCCCGTCCGAGCGGCACCGAAGCCGTCGGCCAGTCGACCAGCGCACCCGCCATGAACTCGACGCTGCCGGTGGCCGACGTCCAGGCCGGCGCCTATGCGGCGTCGCATGCGACCGGCACCGAGCCGATCGGGCAGTCGACCTCGCTGCCGATGGTGAAGTCGGGCAGCGGCAGCTGAAGTAGAAGCTGCACCGCCGCCACTGACGACGATCAGTCGTCGTTGCCGCTGCTGAGCAGTGCGCGGTAGATCACTGCGCCGATGATGGCGCCCGCGATGGGTGCCGCCCAGAACAGCCACAGTTCCGACACGGCATAGGACGGACCGAACAGGGCCGGCCCGGTGCTGCGTGCCGGATTGACCGAGGTGTTGGTCACCGGGATCGAGATCAGGTGGATCAGTGTGAGGCACAGGCCGATGGCCAGGCCCGCGAAGCCGCCGGCCGCGCGCCGGGCGGTGGACCCGAGGATCACGATCAGGAACACGGCCGTCATCACCACTTCGCACAGCAGCGCGGCCGTCATGCCGTACTTGCCTGGCGAGTGTTCGCCAAAACCGTTGGTGGCGAAGCCGCCGATGTCCGCGCCCGGCTTGCCCGTGGCGATGAGATAGAGCACGCCGGCCGCCGCGATGGCGCCGAGCACCTGCGCCACGATGTAGCCCGCGAGCTGCGAGGCCTTGAAGCGGCCCGCAGCCGCGAGGCCGATCGACACCGCCGGGTTGAAGTGCCCCCCCGAGATCGGGCCCAGTGCATAGGCCCCTGTCACCACCGTGAGGCCGAAGGCAAGAGAGACTCCGAGCAGGCCGATGCCGACACCCGGGAAGGCCGCGGCCAGAACTGCGCTTCCGCAGCCTCCAAGCGTGAGCCAGAAAGTACCAATGAACTCCGCGGACCATTTTTTGTAGGTACTGTGTTCCATAAATTCCATTCTTAAGTTGCGAAAACGCGCAGGGCACGAGCCCAGGCGCGGGCGGATTCTAGGAACGGCCGGAGGGGGCGTCGAGCACGTCTTTTGCACTAGTGCGACCTATTCACGGATGGCTCGGTTTTTGTGCAATTGCGCGATCGCGTTGCGTTTTCGAAAGGCCTTGTCTTCAAGGCGTTCAGAGCGTTACGACGACCTTTCCGAACGCTCCGCGTTCGAGGTGATCGAGCGCAGCGGGCAGAGCGTCGAATCCGTACCGCGCAGCGATCACCGGCTTGAGTGCATTCGCGTCGACGGCGCGCACCAGGTCCTCCAGCGCGCGCCGGTGGCCCACGCCGATGCCCTGCACCGTCACGCGGCCCAGCACCATTGCGTAGAAGGAAGCGCCCAGCGTCTCGCCGCCGAGCATGCCGATGATCGACACGCGCCCGCCCTGCTTCACGGCCTGCAGCGAGCGGTCGAGGTTGGGGCCGCTCGCGAGTTCGAGCACGTGATCTGCGCCGCGCCCGCGGGTGAGCCGGCGCACTTCGGCGGGCCAGTCGCCATCGTCGCGCGCCAGCACGTGCGTGGCGCCGAGTGCGAGCGCCTGTGCGCGCTTGTCCTCGCTGCCCGTGACCACGATGGCTTGCGCGCCATGCAGCCGCGCGAGCTGCAGTCCGAACAGCGCGACACCGCCGGTGCCGTGGATCAACACGGTCTCGCCGGCGCGCAGCCCACCGGTCTCGGCCAGTGCGAACCACGCTGTGAGGCCCGCGCACGGCAGCGTGCTCGCTTCGGTCAGGCTCAGCGTGGTGGGTGCGGCCACGGCCCAGGCCGCGTCGATCAGCACATGCGACGCCAGCATGCCCGGGCCCGGGCCGCCCAACAGCGTGGTGTCGGCGTGCCAGTGGCTGTCGATCCAGCCGCCCCAGAAGGTGTTGACCACGCGGTCGCCCACGGCGAAGCGGGTCACGCCGCGGCCGGCGGCCACCACGGTGCCGGCCATGTCCGAGCCGGGCGTGAAGGGAAGGTCGAGCGACATGCCCATGCCGTCGCGAATCATCAGCAGGTCGCGGTAGTTGAGTGCAACCGCACCGACCTTCACCAGGATCTGGCCCGCGCCCGGCGTGGGCATCGGCGCTTCGGCTTGTGCGAGGTGGGTGCGGCCCAGCCGGGGCAGTTGCCAGCGGCGCAGGGTGTCGGGTTCTTGCATTGAAAGGCTCCACGAATGACAGGGAGCCGTCATGCTATTGAGGATGCGAGGTATCCGGTGGTGGATAATTTTCTCTTCACTGGTGCTTGAAAGTATCCAATGGGACAGCGTCTCCAAGGCATCGAAGAGTTCGTCGCAGCGGTCGAGGCCGGCAGCTTCGCGCTGGCGGCGCAGCGCCTGCATGTCACCCGCTCGGCGGTCGCCAAGAGCATCGCGCGCCTCGAGGCGCGGCTGAACACGCGGCTGTTTCTGCGCACCACGCGCAGCCAGAGCCTCACCGAGGAAGGCCACGGCTACTACGAGCGCTGCCGGCGCGTGCTGGACGAACTCGATGCGGCGCAAGCGCTGACCGATGTGGCGCGCAGCACCGCGACCGGCGTCGTGCGGATCAGCATGCCGGCGATGCTCGGCCGGCTCAAGGTCGGCCCGTTGCTGCTGGCACTGGCGCGGCAACATCCGCAGCTGTCGCTCGAACTCGCGTTCAACGACCGGCGCGTGGACCTCGTGGAAGAGGGGCTCGACCTCGCGATCCGCAGCGGCGAACTGGCCGACAGCGCGGAGCTGGTCGCGCGGCCGGTGGGCACGCAGTGGATGGCACTGTGCGCCGCGCCGGCCTACCTGGCCGAGCGCGGGCGCCCCGCGAACATCGGCGACCTGATGAAGGAACCGCACGAGGCCGTGCTCTATGCGCGCGACGGGCTGGTCTCGTCCTGGCGCTTCCACGATGCCGGGGGTCGGCTCGTCGACCTGACGCCGCCGTCGCGGCTGCGCTGCGACAGCGCCGAAGTGCTGCTCGAGGCCGCCGTCGGCGGCATGGGCCTCGCACGACTGCCGGCCTGGCTCGCGGCCGATGCGCTCGCGGCCGGCACGCTGGTGCGCGTGTTCGACGAGCCGCAGCCCTTCGGCTTCGCGCTGCACGTGATCCGCTCGCGCAGCCGCTACCTGCCGCTGAAGACGCGCGTGGTGACCGACTGGCTGGCCGAGCACCTGCCGCCGCTGCTGGCCGCGCGCTGAACGCCCGCGGGCGCTATCCTGCGCCTTCGAAGAACCACGAGGAGACCCGCGCATGCACCCCATCCGACACATTGCCGCTGCCGCATGCGTTGCGGCAACGGCCCTCCTGGGCGCACCGAACGCCGCGGCGCAGGGCACCGTCAACGCGCTGTGCAGCACCGACGCCGGCTGGTGCGAGGCGGCCGCCACCGCCTTCACGCGCGAGACCGGGATCAAGGTGCAGCAGGCGCACAAGGGCACCGGCGAGATCGGCGCGCAACTGCGCGCGGAAGCCGCCAACCCCAAGACCGACATCTGGTGGGGCGGCACCGGCGACCCGTTCCTGCAGGCGGCCGAGCAGGGCCTGCTCGAACCCTATCGCCCGGCCTACATCAACGACCTGCACGACTGGGCGGTGCGGCAGTACGCGCTGTCGCAGAACATGGTGGGCGGCTTCTACACGAGCGCCATCGGCTTCGGCTTCAACACCGACCTGCTGAAGAAAAAGAAGCTGCGCGAGCCGAAGTGCTGGGCCGATCTGGTCAGGCCCGAGTACAAGGGCGAGATCGAGATCTCGCACCCGGCCTCCAGCGGCACGGCCTACACCATCATTGCGGGCCTGGTGCAGCAGATGGGCGAGGACGCGGCCTTCGAGTACCTGAAGAAGCTGCATCGCAACATCACCAGCTATACCCGCAGCGGGCAGGCGCAGGCGCCCAACGTGGCCAAGGGGGAAGTGGCCATCGGCGTGAGCTTCATCTTCGGCTTCGAGCGCTGGCGCTACGACAAATTTCCCGTGAAGACCGCCGCGCCCTGCGAAGGCACGGGCTACGAGGTCGGCGGCATCGCGCTCGTGAAGGGCGCGCGCAACAAGGAGAACGCAAAGCGCTACTACGACTGGCTCATGAGCCCGGCGGGCCAGGCCATCGGTGGAACCGTCGGCAGCCTGCAGTCGCCGGCCAACAAGACCTTCAAGCCGGACCCCCGCATCCCCTCGATGGCCGACGTGAAGCTCATCAAGTACGACTTCGAGAAATACGGAAAGGCGGCCGAGCGCAAGCGGCTGATCGACCGCTGGACGCGCGAAGTCGAGTCGCAGCCGCGGTAGGCCGTTCGCAGGAGCCTGTTGTTTTCCCGGACACAGGCCCCAGATCACGAATTTGGCGAGCCCGGCCCGATCCTGGCGGCTGGACTTAGAATTTTTTGTTCGATATCTTTTTCCCCCATGGCTGACTCCTCCAACACCAAACTCCCGTTCCAGGCCGAAGTCGCGCAACTGCTGCACCTCGTCACGCATGCGCTCTACTCGAACAAGGAAATCTTCCTGCGCGAGCTGATCTCGAACGCGTCGGACGCATGCGACAAGCTGCGCTTCGAGGCGCTCGACCATCCCGAGCTGTACGAAGACCAGCCCGAGCTCGACGTGCGCCTGTCGTTCGACAAGGCCGCGCGCACGCTCACGATCACCGACAAGGGCATCGGCCTGTCGCGCCAGGAGGCCATCGACAACCTCGGCACCATCGCCAAGAGCGGCACCAAGGACTTCATGAGCCGCCTGAGCGGCGACCAGAAGGCCGACGCGCAGTTGATCGGCCAGTTCGGCGTGGGCTTCTACTCGGGCTTCATCGTGGCCGACAAGATCACGGTCGAATCGCGCCGCGCGGGCCTGCCGGCCGACCAGGGCGTGCGCTGGGCCAGCGGCGGCGCCGGCGACTTCGAGGTGGCCGACATCACGCGCGCCGCGCGCGGCACCAGCATCACGCTGCATCTGCGCGACGACGCCGACGAATACCTCAACGCCTGGAAGATCAAGCAGATCGTCGGCAAGTACTCCGACCACATCTCCCTGCCCATCCTGATGGAAAAGGAAGAGTGGAAAGAGGGCGAGAACGACCAGCCCGGCGACATGGTGAAGACCGGCGAGTGGGAAACCGTCAACAAGGCCAACGCCCTGTGGAGCCGCCCCAAGAAGGACATCACCACCGAGCAGTACGAGGAGTTCTACAAGAGCATCAGCCACGACTACGAGGCACCGCTCGCCTGGAGCCACAACCGCGTGGAAGGCAGCACCGAGTACACGCAGCTGCTCTACATTCCGGCCAAGGCCCCGTTCGACCTCTGGAACCGCGAGAAGAGCGCGGGCGTGAAGCTCTACGTGAAGCGCGTCTTCATCATGGACGACGCCGAGGCGCTGATGCCCAGCTACCTGCGCTTCGTGAAGGGCGTGATCGACTCGGCCGACCTGCCGCTCAACGTGAGCCGCGAACTGCTGCAGGAAAGCCGCGACGTGAAGGCGATCCGCGAAGGCAGCACCAAGCGCGTGCTCGGCATGCTGGAAGACCTGGCGAAGAAGCAGAAGACCGCGCCCGAGAGCGGCGAGGGCAAGATCGACGTGGGCTCGGGCGAATCGGTGCCCGCGCCCGAGCCGACCGAGGCAGTGACCGACGTGGTCGACAAGAACGCGCCGACCGCCGCTGAAGCCGCCGTTGCGGCCGCCGACGAATCGGGCAAGTACGCCAAGTTCTACGCCGAGTTCGGCGCCGTGCTCAAGGAAGGCCTGGGCGAAGACTTCGGCAACCGCGACCGCATCGCCAAGCTGCTGCGCTATGCCTCCACCACCACCGATGCGGTGAGCGTGAGCTTCGCCGACTACAAGGCGCGCATGAAGGAAGGCCAGGACGCGATCTACTACATCACGGCCGACACACTCGCCGCCGCGAAGAACAGCCCGCAGCTCGAGGTCTTCAAGAAGAAGGGCATCGAGGTGCTGCTCATGACCGATCGCGTCGATGAGTGGGCGCTGAACTACCTCAACGAATTCGACGGCACGCCGCTGCAGAGCGTGGCCAAGGGCGCGGTCGACCTCGGCAAGCTGCAGGACGAGTCCGAGAAGAAGGCCGCCGAGGAAGCCGCCGAGTCGTTCAAGCCCATGCTCGAGAAGCTCAAGGAAGCCCTCAAGGACAAGGCCGAGGACGTTCGCGTGACCACGCGCTTGGTCGACTCGCCCGCCTGCCTCGTGGTGCAGGACGGCGGCATGAGCACGCAGCTCGCGCGCATGCTCAAGCAGGCCGGCCAGCCCGCGCCCGAGTTGAAGCCGGTGCTCGAAGTGAACGCCGAGCATCCGCTGGTGAAGAAGCTCGAAGGCTCCTCGCACTTCGACGACCTCGCGAACATCCTGTTCGACCAGGCGCTGCTCGCCGAAGGCGGGCTGCCGGCCGATCCTGCCGCGTACGTGAGGCGCGTCAACGCGCTGCTGGTGTGAACACCCGGCCGCGCGTCCTTCGCGCAGCGGCGGTCGTTCCGGCCGCGCTGCTGTTGCTTCTGACGGGCGGCTGTTCGCACTATCACATCGGCATTCCGCTGGTGCCCGGGCTCTCGCTCGGGCTGGGCGCCACCAAGGACGGCAATTTCTCGGTGGGGCTCAACACCGGCTTCGGTCCGCTCGGCGCCGGCGTGGCCGTCAACAACGGCGGGCAGGTGTCGGGCTCGGCCGGCGTGGGCGTCGGGGTGGGGCCGGTGGGCGCGGGGGTCAGCAAGGGCACGGTGCTCTACGACCCCAAGGCGGCGCCGGCGGGCACCGTGGCGCCGGGCGCGGTGGCCGCCGCACCGGCTCCTGCACCCGCCCAGCCCGTCCAGCCCGTGCCACCGATCGCGTCCGCTGCGCCCGCCGCAGCGGCCAGGGCGCCTCTCGTCAAGATCGCACGGCCGCCGCCGGAGCCCCAGGCGCCGGCCGTGAACGTCACCTACCGCACGCCGGTCGCTGCGCCAGGCTCGCTGCGCGAAGCAGGCACGCCCGGCAATCCCGTCGCCCCCTGAGGCGCGGCGCGGCAAGGCCTCGAGACCAGCAGGGCCGCCCGAACCCGGCCTAACATCGAGCCGGAGACGCCCCGCCCATGACTCGCCGCCCGCTGCTGCATTTCCTGGCCGTGGCCGCCCTTGCGGCGGCGGCGCTGCCCCGCGCGGCGAAGGCGCAGCCGGCCTATCCCGTCAAGCCCATCCGCTGGATCGTTCCGTACCCCGCCGGGGCCGGGGCCGACATCGTCGCGCGCACCATCGGCACCCAGCTCGCCATCGACGCGGGCCAGCCGGTGACCATCGAGAACCGCGCGGGCGGCAACACCGCGCTTGGCGCTGTCGAGGCCGCGCGCGCGCCGGCCGACGGCTACACGCTGCTGTCGGCCGACAACGGCACGCTGGTGTTCAACCCGGCGCTGTACCGCAACCTCAGCTACAACCCTTCGCGCGACTTTGCGCCCGTCACCCTGCTGGGGCGGCTGCCGATGGTGCTGCTGGTCGGCCCGTCCAGCGGCGTGAAGGACGCGCGGGCCTTCATCGACGATGCACGGGCCTTTCCCGGCAAGGTCAGCTTCGCCTCGGCCGGCACCGGCAGCCCGCAGCACCTTGCGATGGAGCTGCTCGAGCGGCAGGCCGGGCTGCAGATGGTGCACGTGCCCTACCGCGGTACCGCGCCTGCGCTGGCCGACGTGGCCGGCGGCCAGCTGCCGGTGATGATGTGCGACCTGGCCGCGTCACGCCGCTTCATCCAGAGCGGCAAGCTGCGCGCGCTCGCGGTGGCGCATCCCACGCGCCTCGCGCAACTGCCCGGCGTGCCGACCTTTGCCGAGCTTGGCATGCCGCGGGTGGAGGCCGCCGCGCTCATGGGGCTGGTGGTGCCGGCCAATACGCCGGGCGAGATCGTGGCGCGGCTGCAGCGATCGGTGGCCAGCGCCATCCACAATCCCTCCGTGCAGCGCAAGCTCGCCGAGTTCGGCGTCGAGCCCGTGGGCGACGCACCCGCGCAGTTCGCGGCGCTGCTGCAGGGAGAGTCGGCGCGCTGGCATCCGTTGATCCGCGACCTCAACCTGTCGCTGGACTGAAGCCTGCAAGGCTTGCCCTTTACGCCATCTTTGCGCAGGCGCGGCGCCTTTCTCACGGCGGGCTAAGAGTCGCTGCCTAGATTGGCGCATCGCACAGAAAAGGTCGGCGAGACGGCTTGCAAAAGGGCAGGCCGGTCCTCCCGAGGCCCATGACCACTCGCCGGTTCCATCAAGTCATTCTTGCGGACGACTTCTTCCGCTCTCCTGCCAACGGGCTTCAGCACCACGCGGCCAACCGGCGCTTCCTGCGGGGCTTTTTCGACACCGCGCTGGGCCGGCTGGGCCTGCCGGTGCGCGAGATCGCGCCGCTGTCCGACGGCGGCGATATCGACGTCGCGCGCCTCATGAAGAGGCTGGAACTTCCCTGCACCCCGGCCGGCTGGGCGCGCGCCTGCATCGCCGACCTGCTGCCGCTGGCCGGGCGCGAAGGCCTGCCGATGCTCGAACCCGGTTGCCTCGTGATCGGCTGGGGCCTCACGCCCGCGCTGCAGCACTTCATCGACGGCAGCGGTGCGAGCTACCTCGACATCGAGATCGATCCGCGCCGCTTCACGGAGCACCTGCACTTCTGCGCGCGCACCAACGACCCGGCCATCGAGGCAGCGCTGCGAGCGCTCCGCGTGGACGAAGAGCTGTTCTGGAACCACGCGAGCGCGCTCCAGGGCCGCTTCGCGCGCCACGGCATGGCTTCGCTGTTCGATGCGCGCTTGCGCGTGGGGCTGTTCTTCGGCCAGAGCCTGGTCGACCTGTCACTGGTCAGCGGCGGGCGCACCATGCATCCGGCCGGCGTGATCGCGCCGCTGCGCGAACTGGCGAGCGGCGTGGACCTGCTGGTCATCAAGCCGCACCCTTACGAGCCCGCACTGCACGATCTGGCGCCCATCGCGCGCGCCATTCCCAACGTGGCGTGGACGCAGGGGAACACCTACGCGCTGCTGTCGGCGGCCAACGTGCACTTCGCCTCCAGCCTGTCGTCGAGCGTGCTGACCGAGGCGCGCTACTTCCGCAAGCCCGCCCACGCGCTGATCTGCGCCGACCGCAGCGCGGCCGCATTGCTGCCCGCAGCCTGCTCGGACTGGATGCCGGTGGGCGCCGCGCTGGGGTCGATGGACTTCATGGCGGCGGCTTGCGGCATGAGCGGCGTCAACGGCGATGCCGCGCCGAAGCTCTTCCCGGCCTGGCCGGCGGCGGCGATCGATCGCGCCTTCCTGCTGCGCTGGGGCCTCGACGACCAGGCCCACGGCCTGCCGGAAGTGGCCGAGGTGCAGCCGGGCCGCCCCTATCTGTTCCACCCCGGCAGCCCCGCGACGAGCTGGCTGAGCCACGGCTGGTCGGGCTTCGATGGCGAGGGCGCGCGCAGCGAGGGCGAACTGGCCTGCCTCGTCGTGCCGCTGCCCGCGCTGCCGCACCCGCAGCCGCACCGCGTCGAGGTGCGCATCGATTACCGCAGCAATGCCAAGGCCACCGGTGTTCACGCCATGTTCGACGGCGTGGTGCTGCCCGGCCAGCGCGTCACGGGCGCGCGGCGGCGCAGCCTGGTGTTCGAGATCCACCCGGTAGCGGGGCGCAAGTGCCTGGTGCTGCAATTCGTCGTCGCCGGCACCGGGCCCGGCGGCAGCGCGCGCCGGGGCGCAGTGCGACCGGCCTTCACGCTCAGGAAGCTGCAGGTGTCGCTGCGCATGGGCCGGGGCGTGATCTCGGCACCGCCGCAGGCCAGGCCCGCACGGTGGTCCGAGATGTCCCCGGTGCGCGCGATGACGCGTGCATTCCGCGCGCTGGTCGATTCGGCGCGCGGGGTCACCGGGTAGCCGGCGCGCCCGCCAGGCGCAACAGCAGCGCGACCCAATGCTGCAGCCGGTCGATGGCCGCTTGGCGACCCTCGACGGCATGCGATGCATCCGTCGGAGTGGCGCGCAGCTCGCTGGCCGCAGCAGCCACGGCCCGCGCGAACTTCGGGGCATCGCCGCGCCACACCACCACGCGGTGCGCCAGGCCGAGTTGTGCCGCGCGGCCCGCGTTGATCGCCTGCTCGGGCTGGTCGGTCAGCAGCAGCAGGATCGGCTTGCGGTAGACCGCCGCGATGGACAGCGCCGCCATGCCTGGCGCAGAGACGATGAAGGCGCTGTGCGCGGCCGCCTCGATCCAGCGCTCGTCGCGCGCATGCCAGTGCGGCCGGTGGGCGTAGCCTTCGCCGACGAAGTGCGCGGGCAGGCCCGCGTCGGCGAGGCCCTGTTCGAGGCCGTCGGCCAATGCCGGGTCCCTGAAATGCGGGTTGAGGTACACGGCGGCGGCATGCTCCGCGGCATCGCTCCGGTCCACGGCGTCCACCACCGCGACGGGTGTGGCCAGCCGGTGGCGGCCATGCCCGTCGTGCTGCGGCTCGCCGTACGCGAAGTCGTGCTCGATGCGCGCGAGGCTGCGGTCGATCTGCCACGCCACGATGCCGCCGAACAGCTTCGCGACGGCGTCCGGCATGCGGCCCTTGAAGTTGGTTTCGAGCGCGCGCCGCAGGCTGGCGCCGTACACGTGCACCACCTTGCGCCGCCAGAACGGCAGCCAGCCCATCAGCAGCAGCGCGGGGTGGAAAGAGTCGTTCACCACCAGGTCGGCATCGCGGAAATGCGCACGCAGCCGCCACACGTCGCGCAGCATGCGCTCGGGCCGGAACATGTAGTGCGCCACGTTGCGGTCGGTCTCGCGGCGCAGCATGTTCTGCTGCGCGTCGAACTGCACCGCATAGTGGGGCGAAAGCACCGGCGCATCGATGCCGAAGCCGGCGAGGAAGCGCGCGCCTTCGTCGGACGTGGTGAGCACCTGCACCTGCGCGCCGGCCGCGCGCAGCGCATGCGCAAGCAGCTGCGCGCGCATCAGGTGGCCGCGCGCGTCCGCGGTCGCGAGGTAGAGGATGCGCGGCGGCATCGCTCAGGCGTGGTGCCGGACGGGCCGCGCTGCGCCGGGGCGCAGCCGCAGCGCCATGCCGGCGAGCCACATGCCGGCCGCGCCGGTGATGCCGAAGCCGCGCTCGGTGTCGCGCACCTCGCGCATCAGCTGCACGAGCCGCGCCTGCTCGTGCGGCGCCACGCAGCGCTGCAGCGTGCGGCTGCACAGGCGGATGTGGCGATCCTCGTCGGCCAGCACGCGCGACAGCAGCGGGTGCAGCGCATGCTGCGAGCCGATCAGCGCGCAATGGCGCTGCAGGATGCGCGAAGCCATCTGCTCGGCCGCGAGGCCGATGGCATAGGCCGGCACCAGCCCGCCGTGCGCGAAGTGCGGTGCATGGCGGCGAATGAGCGCCTGCCAGCGCGCGAGCTTGCGGCGGCTGAACCAGTCGGGCTGCGGCGCCTCTTCGGGCGATGCGGCGGCCAGCGCACTGCCGCCGCGCTCGACGATGGCTTCGGCGAACAGGCGCGCATGCAATTGCTCGTCGGCCAGGTGCTGGTCGAGCTGGCGCACCAGCCACTCGGGCGGGGCGATGCGCAGCTCGCGCTGCAGCGCCTGCTCGGACGATTCCTCGCCCACGAGGTAGAAGCGCAGCAGCAGCATCTCGCCCGCGTTGCTCGCGTGCAGCTGGCGCAACGCGGCGCGCTTGACGTGGTGCACGAGGCGCGCCTGCAGGGCGGGCCAGCCGCGCAACGAAGGCGGGGCGAGGCAATCGAAGCCGGGCGCGGCGCCGACCGGGTCAGCGGCCATTGGCCCCGGCCTTCGCGGGCTGCTGCTGTTGCTGCCAACCCAGCACCAGCCCGATGAAGCTGTCCTGCAGGAAGGCGCGCGCGGCGGCGTCGGCGCCTGCGAACTCGCGCTGCTGGCCGTCGTAGCGCACGTAGCCCTTGCCGTTGACAGCGCCGAGCACCAGCTTCTCGTTCTTGTGGAAGCCGCGCTGCAGCAGCGGCTGAAGCAGCGACTGCGATTCGAGCCCGTACAGGAACAGGTCGCGCTGCACCACCTGGCGCGGAATCTGGCCGCTCAGGGCCTGCAGCTCCAGTGTCCAGTTGCCCTGCTGCATGGCCTCGGCCAGCTCGCGCCCCTTGGCGCCCGGTGCGCGAAAGCGTGCGCGCGCCACCGACTTCGAGGCCTTGCCCAGGCCGAGGCCGATGGTGATGTCGGCATCCTTTGCGCCATCGGTGCGGTTGTCGTCGACCTGCACCAGCACGTTGGCCAGTCGCGCGGTCAGCGAAGGCCTGGCCAGCGCCGCGACGACCTGGTCGGCCGTGAGCACCACGCGCTCGGCGTTGTTCGCCTCGCTCACGACCACCTGATAGGGGTCGATCCTGATGTCGCTGAACTCGTCGCCGACGGGCGAGTGCGCATGGCTGCTCACCGACCAGTCGCTGCCCGAGCGGCTCAGCAGCGCATGGAAGGTCAGCGGCACGCGCTGGCCGTTGCGCGCCTGGCCCGAGCCCTGCAGCAGCACGTCGCCGACGATGGTCTTGCCGGCGTAGCTGCGGGTGTTGGTGAAGCGGATGGTGTGCGCGGCGCTGTCGAGCGCGGCGCGCGTGTCGGGGTCGTCGAGGGCGAGGCGGTTGCAGTCGTTGCCGGCGCCCGCGAGCGCGGCGAAGGGGCAGCCGGCTTCGGACCTGAAATTGAAGACGCCGCGGCCGGTGAAGTCGGCGGCGCTGGCAAGGGTGAAGGCGCCCGCGAGCGCGAGGCCCAGCGTCGCGCGGCGAACGGAAAGCGAAGAGAGGATGTGCATGGTCTTTGGTTGTTGTTCTTCTGGACAGCGGCGATCAGGGCCGGTGATACGAAAGCGCCTGCGCGTCGGCGTTGGTGCGGCCCGTGGTGTGCCAGCCGATGCCGCGCGCGAACGCGCCCAGCATGTCGACGGCCGAGAAGCCGAGGATGAGTGCCACGCCCGCCAGCCAGCGCAGTCCGCGCAGCGGCGGCAGGTCTTGGTGGTTCAGCGCCTTCATGCTGAAACCCAGCCGCGTGAACAGCACGCACAGCGGCCCGATCGGCCCGCTCCTGGCGAGCCACTGCCAGCGCGGCGACACATAGCTGCGCAGCAGGTGCGGCGTGAGCGAGTACGTGTCCTGTCCGCGCATCCAGCGCAGCTTGAGCGCCTCGGCGCGCGTGTCGGGCAGGCGATGTTCGGTGTGGGCCGCCGCGGCGTAGTGGATGGGCACGCCCGCCGTCTTCAGCCGCATGCCCAGCACCTGGCAGTGCGCGCGGTACACGCCGTCGAGCGCCTGGTAGCTGTGCTCTTCGAACACGTCGCGGCGGAAGGCCACGTTGTTCGCGTAGAAGTTGCTCGTTGCGCCGGCGTGGCCGGCGTTGGGAAAGTACATGAAGTCGATGGTCGTGAGCGCGGTGCCGACCACGTTCGCGGCGTAGCTGGTGCGGCCGGCCACCACGGCGGGGGCATCGGCCCGGGTGAAGGGCAGCAGCATCTGCAGCAGCCAGTCGTCGTCGGGCAGGCAGTCAGCGTCGGCGAACACCACGTGCGTGCAGCGCTGCGCATCGGTGGCCGCGAAGCCGGCGTTCTTGGCGTCATAGTAGCCGGTGCTCGCGTCGATGCGCACGAAGTCGACCGGGCGGCCCGCGAGCGCGCTCACGGCCTCGCAGGTGGCGGGGCTCAGCCCGTCGTGCGTGATGACCACCTGAGCGAGCGCGCCGAGCGGCAGCTTCTGCTTCGCCAGCAGGGCGACCAGGCGTTGCAGGCTGCTGCCCGCCCTGGCTTCGGCATCGGGTCCGCCGCGCAGGTTGTTGGTCTCCAGCACCAGAGCGCATCGCGCAGCAACTTCATCGGGCATCATCGAATTTTCCTGTCCGGACATTTGTTTTGAAGGCTTGCATCCTGCTTTTATCTCACAACCGCGCCCTCCACCAGCATCGGGCGCCATGGGCCCGCCCATGAAGGTCAGCATCTTCGGCGCCGGCTACGTGGGCCTGGGCTTCGCCGCCTGCCTGGCCGAGGCGGGCCACGAGGTGCTCTGCGCGGACACCGACCCGGCGCGCATCGAGGGCCTGCAGCGCGGCCTGATGCCGCTGCACGAGCCCGGTCTGGAGGCGTTGGTCGTCGCCGGCCTGGCCGCCGGAACACTGCGGTTCACTGCCGGCGAGCGCGACGCCTGCCTGCACGGCGACGTGCTCTTCATCGTGGTGAACACGCCGGCCGATGCCGAAGGGCGGGTCGATCTGCGGCACGTGATCGCGGTGGCGGCCGGCATCGGGCGGCACCGCGACCGAGAGGCGGTGGTCGTGTGCAAGTCGACCGCGCCCGTGGGCACGGCGGCGCAGGTCGAGGCCGTACTGAACGGCGAGCTTTCGCGGCGCGGTGTTGCGCATCGCATCGCGGTGGCCGTGAACCCGGAGTTCCTGCGCGAAGGTTCGGCCGTGCGCGACTGCCGGCAGCCCGACCGCGTGGTGATCGGCAGCGAAGACCCCTGGGCCGTCGACCTGCTGACCCGGCTCTACGCACCGTTCGTGCACGACCCCAGGCAGGTGCTCGTGATGGACCGCCGCTCGGCCGAACTGAGCAAGTACGCGGCCAATGCGATGCTCGCCACCCGCATCAGCTTCATGAACGAGATGGCACGCGTGGCCGAGCATGCGGGTGCCGACATCGAGATGGTGCGGCGTGGCATCGGCGCGGACCGCCGCATCGGGCCCGACTTCCTGCAGGCCGGCGTGGGCTATGGCGGCTCGTGCCTCGCGAAGGACGTGCGGGCGCTGACGCATGCGGCCGAACGCGACGGCCACGTGCTGCGCATCCTCTCGGCGGTCGAGGCGACGAACCACGCGCAGAAGGGCCGGTTGTTCGATCTGATGGTGCACCACTTCGAAGGCCGCATCGCCGGCAAGACCATCGCCGTGTGGGGCCTGGCCTTCAAGCCCGACACCGACGACATGCGCGACGCGCCCAGCCTCGTGCTGCTGGAGCGCCTGCGGGCGGCCGGCGCGCGCGTGCGGGCCTACGACCCGGCGGCGATGCCGAATGCGCGCAGCCTCGTCGGCGATCGCGACGATGTGCGCTGGTGCGCCACGGCGCAGGAGGCGCTGAGCGGCGCCGACGTGCTGGCGCTCGTCACGGAGTGGCCGGAGTTCCGCCGGCCCGACTTCGCGCGCATTGCGAAGGAGCTGCGCACGCCGGCCATCTTCGACGGCCGGAATCTCTACGACGCGGCCGAGGCCGAAGCCGCGGGCATCGCGTACTACGGCATCGGCCGCGGGCGATCTTCACTGTTGCGTTGAATCGCCCAGGGGAAGGAACGCCTCGCCCGGCGTGAGCGGCGCATGCCGGTAGCTTGCCGGCGTGCGGCTCAGCTTGACCGGCGCACCGATGCCGCGGTAGCCGCCGGGCATCTCGACCACCATCTCGCGGTGCAACGTGTGCGGGTGCTGGAGCGCGGCATCGACCGGCAGCACCGGCGCGGCGGGCACGCCGGCGGCCATCAGCTGCTCGACGAGCGCGCGGCCGTCGAACACGGCCATAGCCGCTTCGAGCTGCTGCTTGAGTCCGTCGCGGTGCACCGAGCGCGCGCCGGCCGTGCGATAGAGCGGATCGTCCGCCAGGTCGGGCAGGCCGATGCACCGGCACAGGCTCGCGAACTGCCGGTCGTTGCCGACCGCGACGAACACGGGATCGGTGCCGGTGGCCAGCGCGTCGTAGGGATAGATGTTCGGATGCGCATTGCCGGTGCGGCGCGGCTCGGTGCCGTCCATGAACCAGTTGGCGGCGTGCGGATGCAGCAGCGAGAGGCCGCTGTCGTACAGCGCCGCCTCCACGAACTGGCCGCGTCCGCTGCGGTTGCGCTCCTGCAGCGCGAGCAGCACGCCGATCACCGCGTTGAGGCCCGTCACCATGTCGACCACGGGCAGGCCCACGCGCAGCGGACCGCCGTCGGCCTCGCCGTTGATGCTCATGATGCCGGTCATGGCCTGCACGGCGGCGTCGTAGCCCGGCAGCGCGCCGAGCGGGCCGTCGGCGCCGAAGCCGGACACGCGGCACCACACGAGGCGCGGGAAGCGTTTCGACAGTTCTTCGTAGCCGATGCCCCAGCGCTCCATGGTGCCGGTCTTGAAGTTCTCGATCAGCACGTCGGCCTCGGCCACCAGAGCGAGCAGTGCGTCGCGGCCTTCTTCGGTCGAGAAGTCGAGGTGCTGCACGCGCTTGTTGCGGTTCAGGCCGTGGTAATACGAAGCCACGCCTTCCTTGAACGGCGGGCCCCAGGTGCGCGTGTCGTCGCCCTGCGGCGGCTCGACCTTGAGCACGTCGGCGCCATGGTCGCCGAGGATCTGGCCGCAGTAGGGGCCGCCGAGGATGCGGGAGATGTCCAAAACTCGGATGCCTGCGAGGGCGCCTTGAGGTTGCGTCATTTCGGTGTTCCTTGGATTTGTTCTGTTCGTTCGTTCGGGGCGCGTGCACAGGCCGCCGGGTACTCCCCTCCGCGAATGTCCCCCGGCCTTCGGCCTCCTCCTTTATT
>NZ_AKIW01000113.1 GCF_000282635.1 Variovorax sp. CF313 | reverse complement strand
GCCGGGCCGCCGGTGTTGCCCCCGGCAGGGGGGCGGGCGAAGCGACACGAAGTGCGCGAAGCCTGGGGGGTTACCTGGGATTCCCGCCGTTCTGCGGCGACCACAGCGTTTTCAAGCGCGTGCGCTCTTCATCGAAGCGCGCATTCACCCGCTTCTTCTCTTCTTCCTGCTCACCGATGAAGCGATTCTGCACCGCCACGCTCTGCGTGTTGTCTTCGAGCTTGCGGCGCACCGCGCCCGGCGCCTTGCTCGTGTCCTGCTTGTAGAACTCGAGCTCCTCGTCGATCTTCTTGCGGTCTTCGCCGAGTTCGGCGATGCGCTTCTTCGCGGCCTGCGTCACTGCGTCGATCTGAGACAGCGCCTCGGCGCGTTCACGGTCGTGCGTGGCGGCATTGGGGTAGCGCACCAGCAGGGCCCGCTCGCGGCGGCGCTCGTCGGTCTGGCGCGCGGCCTGGATGGCGGCCTCGCGGGCGCGGTCTTCGCGCTCCTGCAGTTCGCGCGCGGTATAGGTCGGCTCGACCTTGCGGCGGGTGGAGCCGCTCGGGTTCAGCTCGCGCTGCTCGCGGTCGCTGCACTCGGCAATCGGCCGGTCGGCGGTCAGCGTGCGGCCACGGGCGTCGGTGCAGGTGTAGATGCCGGGGGAGGCGCCCTCCACTTTCGGGGACTGCGCCTGCAGCGCGCCGCAGAACGAAGAAACAACCAGGAACAGGGAGGCCGACACCAACCGGCGGATCGGCAGGCCAGGGGCGCTTGCGTCGTGCATCGGGCGGCCTTGCCTCAGCTGGCGCCGTAGCGCGTGCGGTAGGCCAGCACGCGCTCGCGGTGCGCGCCCAGGTCGGCCGCGGCATTGCCCGAGAGGTAGCTCAGCAGGTCGTCCAGCGTGGCGATGGCGATCACCGACAGGCCGAGCTGGTTGCGCACGTACTGCACGGCGCTGTGGTCCACGTCGACGCCGTTCTCGGTCGCCTTCTCCTGCCGGTCGAGCGCGATGGCCACAGCATGCGGCGTGGCGCCGGCCGCCTGGATCGCCGCAATCGACTCGCGCACCGCGGTGCCGGCCGACATCACGTCGTCGACGATCAGCACGCGGCCCTTGAGCGGGGCGCCCACGAGGTTGCCGCCCTCGCCGTGCGCCTTGGCTTCCTTGCGGTTGTAGGCAAAGGGGTAGTTGCGTCCGCGCCGCGCGAGTTCCGCGGCCACCGTGGCGCCCAGCGGGATGCCCTTGTAGGCGGGGCCGAAGATCATGTCGAATTCGAGCCCGCTCTCGATCAGCCGGTCTGCATAGAATCCGGCGAGCCGGGCGATCTTGCCGCCGTCGTCGAAGAGTCCCGAATTGAAGAAATACGGGCTCATCCGGCCGGCCTTGGTCTTGAATTCGCCAAAGCGCAGCACGCCGGCATCCAGGGCGAACTGGACGAAGTCCTGTGCAACCGCGCTGCTTTTCTCACCATCTACAGCCATCGGGAATTCCTTGTGTTCAAACTGACCAGTCTCAATCTCAATGGCCTGCGTTCGGCCGCTACCAAAGGCGTGGCCGACTGGGTGGCCGAACTTGCGCCGGATTGTATTTGCATGCAGGAGATACGCGTCCAGGCCAGCGACGTCGAGGGCCGGTTCGAGGAAATGGCCGGCCTCAAGGGCCATTTCCACTTCGCCGAGAAGAAGGGCTACGCCGGTACCGCCGTGTACACCAAGCACGCTCCGAGCCAGGTCGTGGTGGGCTGGGGCGACGCCGAGTTCGACGCCGAGGGCCGGTATCTCGAACTGCGCTTCGACACACCCAAGCGCAAGTTCTCCGTCATCAGCTGCTACTTCCCGAGCGGCAGCTCGGGCGAGGAGCGCCAGGAAGCCAAGTTCCGCTTCCTCAAGGGCTTCTTCCCGCACCTGGTGGCGCTGAAGAAGGAGCGCGAGTTCGTGCTGTGCGGCGACATCAACATCGCCCACAAGGAGATCGACCTGAAGAACTGGCGCGGCAACCAGAAGAACAGCGGCTTCCTGCCCGAGGAGCGCGCCTGGATGACGAAGCTGCTCGACGCCGGCGCCGACGGCGCGGGCCTGGTGGACGTGTACCGCATGCTCAAGCCCGACACCACCGCCGAGGCCTACACCTGGTGGAGCAACCGCGGCCAGGCCTACGCGAACAACGTGGGATGGCGGCTCGACTACCACCTGGCCACGCCGGCCATGGGCGCGCTGGCGCGCACCGAGGCGATCTACAAGACCGTCAAGTTCAGCGATCACGCGCCGATCACGGTCGAGTACGACTTCAAGCTCTGAAGGCCCGCCCCGGTCGCCGCTGGGGGATGCAGGCAAGCCTTGGTCAGCTCTTCTTCGCGTCGCGGTAGAGCGTCTCCACCTTCGGCAGGTTCGCCTCCAGCTTCGCGATGCGGTCCGGCCCGCTCGGATGCGTCGAGAGGAAGCTCAACCCGCCCTGGTTCTTCGACGCCGTGGCCATCTTCTGCCACAGCGACACCGATGCCTTCGGGTCATAGCCCGCACGTGCCGCGAGTTCGAGCCCCACGAGGTCGGCCTCCGACTCGTCGCTGCGGCTGAACTTGAGCGTGAGGAGCTGCGTGCCGGCGCGCGCCGCCAGGTCGCCCATCTGCCCCAGCCCGAGCAGCTGCGCACCGATGGAGAGCGCCGCGCCCGTGCCCGCGCTCTTGGCCATTCGGGCACGCGCATGCTCGCGCAGCGCGTGGGCCATCTCGTGGCCCATGACCATCGCGACCTCGTCGTCCGTGAGCTTGAGCTGTTCGAGGATGCCGGTGAAGAAGGCGATCTTGCCGCCGGGCATGCAGAAGGCGTTGATCTGCTTGCTGCCGATCAGGTTGACCTCCCACTTCCAGTCGCGGGCGCGCGAATTCCAGGGCGTGGCGAAGGGAATGAGGCGCTTCGCGATGGCGTGCAGGCGCTGCAGCTGCGGGTTGCCGTCGCCCGCGAGCGCGTTCTTGGCGCGCGCCTGTTCGAGCAGCTGGCCGTACTGCTGCACGCCGGCCGCCTCGATCCTGTCGGCCGGCACGAGGTTGCGCGCCACCGAGGCATTGCCGACATTGACCTGCGCCAGCGCCCTACCGCTGAGGGCGGCGCCGGCGGCCGCCAGCAGGAAGGCCCGCCGGGGATTCCATGCGGAAGCGGTGGAGATGGCGGAAACAGGGCGATCACATCGTGTGCACATAGGAGCCGGATCATAGGAACAAATGAAGACAAAGGGCCGGGGCGAGGCCCCCCCGGCACTCATGGACAATCCGAGGCTCATGTCCGTACCTTCCGCAGAAACCCCCACCGCCTCTTCCCCGCCCTGGCGCGACGCGCTGAAGGTCTACCTGGAGCCCGCCACCCTGCGCATGCTGGCGCTGGGCTTCTCGGCCGGGCTGCCGCTGCTGCTGGTGCTGGGCACCCTGAGTTTTCGCCTGCGCGAAGCGGGCATCGACCGCACCACCATCGGCTACCTGAGCTGGGTCGGGCTGGCCTACGGCTTCAAGTGGGTCTGGGCGCCGCTGGTCGACCGGCTGCCGCTGCCGCCGCTGACCACGCTGCTCGGACGCCGGCGCGGCTGGCTGCTGCTGGCGCAGTGCGTGGTGATCGCCGGCCTGATCGGCATGGCGCTGAACGACCCGCGCCAGGGGCTCACGCCGCTGATCTGGTGCGCGCTGCTGGTGGCCTTCGGCTCGGCCACGCAGGACATCGCGCTCGACGCCTTCCGCATCGAATCGGCCGAGACACGCAAGCAGGCCGCGCTGGCGGCCGCCTACCAGACGGGCTACCGGCTCGCGATGATCTGGGCCGGTGCGGGCGTGCTGTGGGTCGCGGCCTGGGCCGAGGTGGCGCCGGCGGCCGCGGTCACGGGTGCGGCGGCGTACCAGAACGGGGCGTGGAAGACGGCGTACCTGGTAATGGCCGCTTCGATGGCGGTGGGGGTGCTGACGGTGCTGCTGTCGCCCGAACCGGTGCCGCGCGTGCTGCCCAAGGCAAAGAATGCCGCCGAGTGGCTGCGCAGCGTGCTCATCGAGCCCTTCGCCGACTTCATCCGCCGCTACAGGTGGCAGGCCGCGCTGATCCTCTCGCTGATCGCCATCTACCGCATCAGCGACGTGGTGATGGGCATCATGGCCAACCCTTTTTACGTGGACATGGGCTTCACCAAGGATCAGGTGGCCACGGTCAGCAAGATCTACGGCGTGATCATGACGCTGGTGGGCGCCTTCGTCGGCGGCGTGCTGTCGATGCGCCTGGGCGTGATGCGGGTGCTGATGCTGGGCGCGGTGCTGAGCGCGGCCAGCAACCTGCTGTTCGCCTGGCTGGCCTCGCGCGGGCACGACCTGACGGCGCTGATCGCGGTGGTCTCGGCCGACAACCTGGCCGGCGGCATCGCCTCGGCGGCCTTCATCGCCTACCTGTCGAGCCTCACCAACATCAGCTACTCGGCCACGCAGTACGCCCTGTTCAGCTCGCTGATGCTGCTGCTGCCGAAGTTCATCGCCGGCTATTCGGGCGCCTTCGTCGATGCCTATGGATACAGCACCTTCTTCGTCGCCACCGCGATGCTCGGCCTGCCGGTGCTGGTGCTGGTGGCTTTGGCCTCGCGGCTGACGACGACCACAAGGCCCGCGGACCGTCAATAGGGCCTGGGCCTTATAGGAAACAGCCGACATTGCGCGCACCGCGCAACTGGTAGGCTGCGGGCGCTATACATTCGTTTTCTTTTCCCTTCCTGCGCCACTTCCCGCGCACCCGTCTGCCAGCAAGCCCCTACAAGATCGTGCCGTCCCGAATTTCTCCTCTCCAAATCAGCGCCTACACGGCGACTTCCGCCGTCGGCGTCGGCAAGGAAGTGCTGGCCGACGCGCTTGCGCAGTCGCGCAGCGGGCTGCGCGCCAACGACTTCGGCGATGCGCCGCTGCCCACCTGGATCGGCCGCGTCGATGGACTCGAAGAAGTGCGCCTGCCCGAATCGCTGGCCCACTGGGACTGCCGCAACAACCGGCTCGCGTGGCTGGGCCTGCAGGCCGATGGCTTCCTCGAGGCGGTGGCTGCGGCGCGCGAGAAGTACGGTGCTTCGCGCGTCGCGCTGATCCTGGGCACCTCGACCGCCAGCATCGGCGAAACCGAACTGGCCTACACGCAGCTCGACGAACAGGGCATGTTCCCGCCCAACCAGCGCCGCGCCAGGGTGCACACGCCGCATTCGCTGGCCATGTTCACGCAGCAGCTGCTGGGCATCAGCGGCCCGAGCGAAACCATTTCCACCGCCTGCTCGTCGAGCGCCAAGGTGTTCGCCTCGGCCGAGCGGCTGATCCGGCTGGGCCTGGCCGACGCGGCCGTGGTCGGCGGGGCCGACACGCTGTGCGGCAGCGTGCTGTTCGGCTTCAACTCGCTCGAACTGGTGTCGAGCGAGCCGTGCCGGCCTTTCGACGCCTCCCGCAAGGGCATCAGCCTGGGCGAGGCCGCGGGCTTCGCGCTGGTCGAGCGCGTGCAGGCCGGCGCCGATGCCGCACCGCTGCACCTGCTGGGCTATGGCGAGGCCAGCGATGCGCACCACATGTCGACGCCGCACCCCGAGGGCCTGGGCGCCGAGCGTGCGCTCGACGAAGCGCTGGCGCGCGCCGGCCTGCCACCCGAGGCGATCGACTACATCAACATGCACGGCACCGCGAGCCAGAAGAACGACGAGGTCGAAGGCGCGCTGGTGGCGCGCCGCTTCCCGGCGCGCACGCACGCCAGCTCGACCAAGGGCTTCATGGGCCACACGCTGGGCGCGGCGGGCATCGTCGAGGCTGTCATCAGCCTGCTGGCCATCGAGCGCGGCCTGATGCCGGGCACGGTCAACACCCGCACGCTGGACGAAGGCTTCGGCCCGCAGATCAAGCTCGAACCGGCGCACGGCGAGGTGCGCTATGCACTGTCCAATTCGTTCGGCTTCGGTGGCAACAACTGCTCCCTCGTTTTCGGCAAGGCGGAATCATGAGGCTCGCCCCCAGGCTGCGCGCACTTCGTGTCGCTTCTCCTCCCCCCGACCGGGGGCAACACCAGTGGCCCGGCAAAGCCGG
>NZ_AKIW01000112.1 GCF_000282635.1 Variovorax sp. CF313 | reverse complement strand
CACCGCGGAACCGGCTTGCCGGGCCGCTGGTGTTGCCCCCGGTAGGGGGAAGGCGAAGCGACACGAAGTGCGCGCAGCCTGGGGGCGAGCCTTTACCTTTTGTTCTTGATCGGGATGTCCATCTCTTCAGGCTTGATCTCGTGCACCAGCTCCGGCACACCCCAGGCAAACGCCGGGTCGACCTTGATCTTGAAGTGGTACATCGACTGCATCGCCTGGTGGTCTTCCTTGCGGAAGGTCATCTTGCCCTTAGGCGTGTCGAAGCTCATGCCTTCCATGGTGCTGATGAGCTTGTTGGTGTTGGTGTCGCCGTTGGTCTTCTTCAGCGCCGTGACCACCGCCATCGCGGCCGAGAAGCCGCCGGCCGTGAAGAAGTCCGGCGGCGCCTTGAACTGCTTGTAGTGCGCCGACACCATCGCCTCGTTCACCGGGTTCTTCGGGATGCCGAAGTAGTAGTACGCCGCGCCTTCCATGCCCGGCAGCGCCTTGTAGGCCGCCATCGCGGGCAGGATGTTGCCGCCGGTGGCGATCTCGATGCCGTAGCGCTTCAGGTCGAGGTCGACGATCTTGAACGGGTTGCCCGCGCCGGCCCAGACGATCCAGATGACCTTGCGGCCCGGCTGGTCCTTGAGCTTGTCGATCAGGCGCTGCGCGCCGGCCGTGAAGTCGGTGGTGGTGGGCGGCAGGTACTCTTCATGGACCAGCTTGGCCTTCTTGAGCGCTGCGCCGAAGGCCTTCACGCCGTCGCGGCCGAAGGCGTTGTCCTGCGCCAGCGTGGCGACGGTGACGCCCGGCTTGTCGACGGCCACCGCGTTGGAGATCGCATCCTGGCTCGAATTACGGCCGGTGCGGAAGATGTACTTGTTCCACTTGTCGCCGGTGATCGAGTCGGCCACCGCAGGCTCGACCAGCAGGATCTTCTTGTATTCCTCGGCCACGGGCAGCATCGCGAGCGCCACGCCCGACGAGGTCGGGCCGACGGCCAGCGCGGCCTTGTCGTCGGAATAGGCGGCCGCCAGCAGCGACTTGCCGAGATCGGGCTTGCCCTGGTCGTCCTTCTCGATGACCACGAGCTTCTTGCCGTTGACCATCATCGTGCCGCCGGTGGCGTAGTCCAGGCCCATCATGAAGCCGGTCTGGGTCTGCTTGCCGTAGGCCTCCAGTGCGCCCGTCTTGCTGTAGATGTGGGCGATGCGGATTTCGTTGGACTGGGCCCAGGCGGGTGCGGCGGCTGCGCAGGTGGCGAGTGCGGCCAGGGCGACGAGGTGGCGACGGTTCATTCTTTGTCTCCTGATAATGGTGACTGAATATTGCACAGTTCGTGCCATTCTCTAAGCCATTGATAACAAACGCTTCTTTATTCGAGAAGAGCGCCATTCGACTGAATTCAGAACACTGGCGATGTATTTTTTTCAGACATCTGTCTTTTTATTGTTCAGGGTTTTCGCGGAGGCTTGGCGCTGCGCGATCCATTGCTTGAACTGACGCTCGGCCTGCATGCGGAATTCGTTGCGCGCGTGATTGCAGGCTGCGTGCGCGAGCCGCCGGTGCTTTGACGAACGGATGCCGCCGAAGGTCGAGTCGACGAGATGCTCGATGGTGGCGGCCTCTGGCCGGCCCGCGGGCTCCTCGAAATCCATAGGCAGCCCGCACCAATGGCAGTTGGGCCCGAAGGTGGAGCGCAGTGCCTTGATGCTCACAGGTTCGCGTACTCCAGGATCTCCTGGCCCATCAGCGTGCAGTCGTTACCCGACACGAAGTAGATGAGCCGCATGCGGTACTCGCCCTTGTAGATGCTGCCCCAGACTTCGAGCACCTTGAACTGCTGCTTCTTGTTGGCAGGGTTGCGGATCGGCGGCAGCTCTTTCACGTCGGGGCTGATGCGGATGCGGTCGTCCTCGCCGAAGTGGAAGGTCAGCAGCTTCTTGGCACGGGCGACGGCCTCGCCGGAACACTGGGGCGCGGCATTTGCCAAACTGGCAGCGGCGCAGAGGGCAAGGCAGGCAGCGGAGCGGGCAAGGGCCTTCTTCATCGGATGTGGCGTCGGAGTTGTGGGCTGGAGCGGGAGTATCGCTCTGACACCGGGCTCAATGCTCCGGTCACGGGGACTCCACCCAATAGAGCTGCTTGTGGCCCGGAGCCTCGTAGACCTGCTGGTCGTAGTCGGCAACCCTTCGGCTCTCATATTCGTGCATCAGGACTTGCCAATGGACGTGTCGCGCTCGATGTCCGCGCGGCTTATCTGCGCATGGCAGACAGCGGATTCAGGTTGGCTGTTCCTGACTCGTCATCCGCTCATACAAGGTCGCCCGCGAAATCCCGAGCAGCCGCGAGGTCGCCAGCTTGTTCCCGCCCGTCGAAGCCAGCGCTGCCGCGATCGCCTTGCGCTCCAGCTCGGCCACCTGCTGCGCCAGCGGCCGCAGCAACGCCGCTTCTTCATCCGCATCGTGCGCGCTCTGCAAGGTGGCCGGCAACTCGATCTGCTCCAGCCCAGCCTCGCGCAGGATGCGTTCGAGCTGCACGGAATCGATGCGCTGCGAGTCGCTGCGCATGGTCACCTGCTCCAGCACGTTGCGCAGTTCGCGGATGTTGCCGCGCCAGTGCTGGCCCGCGAGCAGCGCGAGCGCGTCGGGCGTGAGTTCGGGTGGCGCCTCGCCGCTGCGCAGCGCCATGTCCTCGCCCAGCGCCTCGACCAGCGCGGGAATGTCCGAGCGCCGCTCGCGCAGCGGCGGCACGCGCAGCGGCAGCACGTTGAGGCGGTAGTAGAGGTCTTCGCGGAACAGCCCCCGCCGCACCAGCTCCGGCAGGTCGCGCGAGGTGGCCGCGATCACGCGGGCATCGAAGGGCACGAGCTTGTTGGAGCCCAACGGCTCGATCTCGCCCTCCTGCAGCGCACGCAGCAGCTTGGCCTGCAGGCCGAGCGGCATGTCGCCGATCTCGTCGAGGAACAGGCTGCCGCCGTCGGCCAGCTTGAACTTGCCCTCGCGCCCCTTGCGGTCGGCGCCGGTGAAGGCGCCGGGTGCGAAACCGAAGAACTCGGCTTCGAGCAGCGTGTCCGGCACGGCCGCGATGTTGACACTGACGAACTGGCCCTTCGCCCGCGCCGACGAGGCATGGATCGCGTGCGCCAGCAGTTCCTTGCCCGTACCGGTTTCTCCCAGCAGCAGCACCGGGCTGGCCGACTGGGCCGCACGGCGCGCATGCCGCTTCACCTCCACCGCCGCCGGGCTGCTGCCGATGAAGCTCGCGAAGGTGTACTTGGAGCGGCGCTGGCCATCGGGCGCATGCTGGTAGAGCGGGTTGTTGCGCTGGCTCGCGAGTTCGCGCCGCGCGTCGTCCAAGTCGCGCTGCAGCAGCGCGAACTTGCTGATGAGCGGCTGCAGCGTGGTCTCGGGCTGGTCGAACAGCACGATGCCGATGGCGCCGATCACCTCGCCCGCCCCGCCCTCGCGCTCCTGGCGCAGCGGGAGGCGGCTGACCACGAAGGTGCCGGCCTTGTTGGTCAGCAGGTCCACGAGGATCGGCTCGCCGGTCTCAAGCACTCGCCGCATCTGGGTGTTGGGAATCACGTCTTCCACCATGTGCCCCAGGAACTGGTCGATGGACGAAAAGCCCAGCGCCGGCAGGAAGCGCCGGTAGCCCTCGTTCACCCACACGATGCGCCCGCTGCTGTCCACCAGGAACATGCCCTGGCTGATGCTTGAAAACAAATGAAACATCGAGCGCGCGGCCAGCGCGAGGATGCCCTCGGCGTCGAGGGGCAGTGTGGGCGGTGCGGTGGGAGCGACAGGCATGGCGGGATCGTAGCGCGCATCAATCGGCAACAAATCCGGCATCAAAGTCCGCGGGGAAATGCCCAGAATCGAAGTTGCAGACAAAAGCCTTCAGCAGCCCTTAAGTAAATCAATCGTTTGATTTCATGCATGGTTTAATGCGGGGCATGAATGCGAGAGACCCGATCACCCAGGCCCCGCGCCGCGCACCGCGCAGCGACGGCGCCGAGGCACGCCACCGGCTGCTCCATACAGCGCTGCGGCTGTTCGCGCAGAAGGGGTTCTCCAAGACCTCCACGCGCGAGATCGCCCGCGAGGCCGGGGTCAACATCTCGGCCATCAGCTACTACTTCGGCGACAAGGAGGGGCTGTACGCGGCCACCTTCAGCGAACCGATGGGCGGCGACTCCAGCGACCTCGTCGCCGCCTGCAACGTGCCCGGCCAGTCGCTCGAAGACACGCTGCGCATCTGCATGGTGTCGATGATCGACCCGCTCAAGCAGGGCGAGATCGTGCGGCAGTGCATCCAGCTGCACATGCGCGAGATGCTGGAGCCGACGAGCCGCTGGGCCGAAGAGCTGGAGCGCGACATCAAGGGTCCGCACCGCGCCATCGCCGACCTGCTGTGCCGCCACCTGAAGGTGGAGCGGGCCGACGACGACATCCACCGCCTGACCTTCGCGATCACCGGGCTGTCGATGCAGCTCTACGTGAGCCAGGATTTCATCGAGGCCATTCGCCCTTCGCTGCTGCGCACACCGCGCGCCATCGACACCTGGGCCGACCGCCTCACGGGCTATGCGCTGGCGCTGGTCGAAGCCGAGGCGGCCCGCCGGAATGCCGAGAGAAAGCTGAAGAAATGAGAAGACTCCGACTGAAACTGATGGCTGCCCTCTGCCTGGGCATCGGCCTGATGGGCTGTTCGCTGACGCGCCCGCCCGCGCAGGTCGAGGCGCCGTTCCCTGCGCAATGGCACGCCCCCCTGCCCCACGGCGGCTCACTGGCATCGCTGGCCGACTGGTGGCGCCAGCTCGACGATCCGCTGCTGGTCGAGCTGATCGCCGCAGCCGAAGCGGCGAGCCCGAACATTGCCAGCGCAGCGGCGCGCGTGGCCGAGGCGCGCTCCACGCGCGTGCAGGCCGGCGCCGCGCTGCTGCCGAGCCTGGACGGCACGGCTTCGGCCAGCCGCGGCACCTCGGGCTTTGCTTCCAGCGGCGGCGGCAGCAACAGCAGCAACCTCTCCGCCAGTACGCCGATCACCACGCTGCAGGCGGGCCTGCAGTCGAAATGGGAGATCGACCTGTTCGGCCGCCTGCGCGCCGACCGCGACGCCGCCGAGGCCAAGCAGAACAGCGCCAACGCCAAGTGGCACGACGCGCGCGTGGCAGTGGCGGCCGAGACGGCCAACGCCTATTTCGCCGAGCGCGCCTGCCAGCAGCAGCTGCGGGTATCCGAATCAGACGCGCATTCGCGCTCGGAGACGGCGCGACTCAACGACCTCTCCGCGAAGGCCGGCTTCACCGCACCGGCCGATGCCGCACTGGCCCGCGCCAGCGCCTCCGACGCCTCGGGCCGCCTCACCCAGCAGCGCGCCCAGTGCGCGGTGCAGCGCAAGGCGCTGGTGGCGCTCAGCGGCATCGACGAAACCACGCTCGAGCAGAAGCTCGCCGCCGCGCCAGCACAGCGTGCACTGCCAGCCGTAGGCAGCATCGCCAGCGTGCCGGCAGAGGCGATCTCGCAGCGGCCCGACGTGTACGCGGCCGAGCTCGGCGTAGCCTCGGCCAGCGCCGACGTAGGCTCGGCCGAAGCCGAGCGCTACCCCAAGCTCACGCTGTCGGGTTCGATCGGACGCACGCAATATCGCGTCGGCGGCGTGCACCAATCGCTCGAGACCTGGACCGTGGGCCCGCTGTCGCTGACCGTTCCGCTGCTCGACGGCGGCGCGCGCAGGGCCAACACCGACGCCGCCAAGGCGCGCTACGCAGAGGCTGTGTCGCTCTACCGCGCCAACGTGCGGCAGGCCGTGCGCGAGGTCGAGGAGGCGCTGGTCAACCTCGACGCCACCGACGCCCGCACCACCGACGCCGACGCCGCGGTGAAGAACTACCAGGCCTCCTTCGACGCCACGCAGGCCCGCTACAGCAGCGGCCTCGCGAGCCTGTTCGAGCTGGAGGATTCGCGCCGCACGCTGTTCTCCGCGCAGACGGCGCGCGTCTCGCTGCAGCGCGAGCGCACCGAGGCATGGGTTGCGCTGTACCGCTCGATGGGTGGCGGCTGGAGCCGCTCCGCGCCCTCTTCCGAATCGTCCTCAATGACCACCACCCGGGCCACCCAGGTCGCGACGTCGCCATGAAAACAATGAAGCGTTCCACTCTCGTCATCGCGCTGCTCGCGCTGGTCGTCGTCATCGCGGCGATCTTCTTCGTGGCGCGCGGCAAGCCCTCGGACAAGGCGGCCGAGTCCGCCGCCAAGGCAAAGGACGGCGCCTCCGCGCCCAGGCCCGCGCTGACCGTCACCGTCGCCAGGCCGGAGGCCACCGAGCTGATGCTCACGCTCGCAGCCAACGGCAACGTGGCCGCCTGGCAGGAGGCGGTGGTCGGCTCCGAGTCCAACGGCCTGAAGCTGGCCGAGGTGCGCGTGAACGTGGGCGACGTCGTCAAGAAGGGCCAGGTGCTGGCCGTGTTCTCGCCCGAGACGGTGCAGGCCGACATCGCGCAGTCGCGCGCCTCGCTGGCCGAAGCCCGCGCCACCGCGGCCGACGCCGCCGGCAATGCCGCGCGCGCCCGCACGCTGCAGGCCACCGGCGCGCTGAGCCAGCAGCAGATCAACCAGTACCAGACGACCGAGCAGACCGCCAAGGCGCGCGTGGAGGCGGCCGAGGCGGTGCTGGCCGCGCAGCAGGTGCGCGGGCGCAACACACAGGTGCTGGCACCCGACGACGGCGTGATCTCGGCGCGCACCGCCACCGTCGGCAGCGTGGTCTCGGCCGGCACCGAGCTGTTCCGCCTGATCCGCCAGGGCCGGCTCGAATGGCGCGCCGAGGTCACTTCGGCGGAGCTGAGCCGCATCTCGGTCGGCACCACCGCCTTCGTGGTCAGCGCCAGCGGCGCGCAGGTGCGCGGCAAGGTGCGCAGCATTGCGCCCACGGTCGATCCGCAGACGCGCGCGGCGCTGGTGTACGTCGACCTTCCCAACGTGCAGCAGAACACCGGCATCAAGGCGGGCATGTTCGCGCGCGGCGACTTCGAGCTGGGCCGCAGCTCGGCGCCCACGGTGCCGCAGAGCGCCATCGTGCCGCGCGACGGCTTCAACAACGTCTTCCTGCTCAAGCCTGACAACAAGGTGGCGCAGATGAAGGTGCAGATCGGCCGGCGCCTGAACGACCGCATCGAAATCACCAGCGCGCTGCCCGACGGCGCCCAGGTGGTGGTGCAGGGTGCGGGCTTCCTCAACGACGGCGACCTGGTGCGCGTGGTGGATGCGCCCGCGCCCTCCGCGCAGCCGGCCAGGTCGGCGGCCTCCGCCGCCGCGGCCAAGTAAGCAATTCAAAGGACACGCCCATGAACGTTTCCGCCTGGTCCATACGCAACCCGATTCCGGCGGTGATGCTGTTCGTGCTGCTCACCTTCGGGGGGCTGCTGTCGTTCAACGCGATGAAGGTGCAGAACTTTCCGGACATCGACTTGCCGACCGTGACGGTCTCGGCGTCGCTGCCCGGCGCCGCGCCTTCGCAGCTGGAGACCGACGTCGCGCGCAAGCTCGAGAACTCCATCGCCACGGTGCAGGGCCTGAAGCACATCACCACCAAGGTGCAGGACGGCGCCGCCACGCTGATCGTCGAATTCCGCCTCGAGAAGCCGGTACAGGAAGCCGTGGACGACGTGCGCTCCGCGGTGCAGCGCGTGCGCGCCGACCTGCCGGCCGACGTGCGCGACCCGGTCGTCACCAAGCTCGACTTCGCGGCCCAGCCGGTGCTGGCCTTCACCATCGCCTCCTCGGCCATGGACGACGAGGCACTGAGCTGGTTCGTCGACAACGACATCACCAAGAAGCTGCTCGCGCTGCCCGGCGTAGGTGCGGTGAACCGCGTGGGCGGCGTCGCGCGCCAGGTGCACGTCGACCTCGACCCGGGCAAGCTGCAGGCGCTGGGCGCCTCGGCGGCCGACATCTCGCGCCAGTTGCGCCAGGTGCAGACCGAGAGCGCGGGCGGCCGCTTCGACCTGGGTGGCAGCGAGCAGCCCGTTCGCACCATGGCCACGGTGCAGTCGGCTGACCAGCTGGCCGACATGCAGATCGTGCTGACCGACGGACGGCGCATCCGCCTCGACCAGGTGGCGCGCATCAGCGACACCATCGCCGAGCCGCGCGCGGCCGCGCTGCTCAACGGCAAGCCCGTGGTGGGCTTCGAGGTGGCCCGCAGCCGCGGTGCCAGCGAGGTGGAAGTGGGCCACGCCGTGCAGAAGGCGCTGGCCGACCTGCGTGCGAAGCGGTCCGACATCGAGCTGACCGAGGCATTCAACTTCGTCGATCCGGTGGACGAGGAATACAACGGCTCGCTGCACCTGCTCTACGAAGGGGCCATCCTGGCGGTGGTGGTGGTGTGGCTGTTCCTGCGCGACTGGCGCGCCACGTTCGTGTCGGCCATCGCACTGCCGATGTCGGTGATCCCGGCGTTCATCGGCATGTACCTGCTGGGCTTCTCGGTCAACGTGATCTCGCTGCTGGCGCTGTCGCTGGTGGTCGGCATCTTGGTGGACGACGCCATCGTGGAGGTCGAGAACATCGTGCGCCACCTGCGCATGGGCAAGACACCCTACCAGGCGGCCATGGAGGCGGCCGACGAGATCGGCCTGGCCGTGATCGCCACCACCTTCACGCTGATCGCGGTGTTCCTGCCCACGGCCTTCATGAGCGGCGTGGCCGGCAAGTTCTTCAAGCAGTTCGGCTGGACGGCCTCGCTGGCGGTGTTCGCGTCACTGGTGGTGGCGCGCGTGCTCACGCCCATGATGGCGGCCTACATCCTGAAGCCGATCGTCGGCGCTGAGAAGGAGCCGGGCTGGCTGCGCTGGTACATGCGCGCGGTGGAATGGAGCACGCACAACCGCTTCAAGACGATGGTGCTGGCCACCCTCTTCTTCTTCGGTTCGCTGGCGATGATCCCGCTGCTCAAGACCGGCTTCATTCCGGCGGACGACAACTCGCAGACGCAGATCTATCTCTCGCTCGCGCCCGGCTCCACGCTGGCGCAGACCACGGCCGCCGCCGAGGAAACTCGCAACCGCGTGATGAAGATCGACCACGTGAAGAGCGTCTACACCACTGTGGCGGGCGGCAGCGCGGGTGGTGACCCGTTCGCGAACTTCGGCACGCCCGAAACGCGCAAGGCCACGCTCACAATCAAGCTCGATCCGCGCGGCGACCGCCCGCGCAAGCAGGTGATCGAGAACCGGATCCGCGCCGCGCTCGAAACGCTGCCCGGCGTGCGCAGCACCGTGGGCCTGGGCGGCTCGGGCGAGAAGTACATCCTGGCGCTCACGGGCGAAGACCCGGCGGCGCTGGCCAGCGCCGCCAGCGCAGTCGAGAAAGACCTGCGCACCATTCCCGGCCTGGGCAACATCACCTCCACCGCCAGCCTGATCCGCCCCGAGATCGCCGTGCGCCCCGACTTCGCGCGCGCCGCCGACCTGGGCGTGACCAGTTCGGCCATCGCCGAGACGCTGCGCGTGGCCACCCTGGGCGATTACGACCAGGCGCTGGCCAAGCTCAACCTCGCGCAGCGGCAGGTGCCGATCGTGGTGAAGCTGGAAGACTCGGCACGCAAGGACATCGACCTGCTCGGACGCCTCTCGGTGCCCGGCGCGCGCGGGCCCGTGATGCTGAACCAGGTGGCCTCGCTCACCATGGAAGGCGGCCCGGCCGTGATCGACCGCTACGACCGCTCGCGCAACGTGAACTTCGAGATCGAGCTTTCGGGCGTGGGCCTGGGCGACGCCAAGGCCGCGGTGGAAAAGCTGCCCTCGATCCAGAAGCTGCCGGCCGGTGTGCGCGTGACCGAAGTGGGCGACGCCGAGGTGATGACCGAGCTGTTCGCCAGCTTCGGCCTGGCGATGCTCACCGGCGTGCTGTGCATCTACATCGTGCTGGTGCTGCTGTTCAAGGACTTCCTGCATCCGGTGACGATCCTGTGCGCGCTGCCGCTCGCCTTGGGCGGCGCGTTCGTGGGGCTGCTGATCGGGCAGAAGGCGCTGTCGATGCCCTCGCTGATCGGTCTCATCATGCTGATGGGCATTGCCACCAAGAACTCCATCCTGCTGGTGGAGTACGCCATCGTGGCGCGCCGCGACCACGGCATGAGCCGCTGGGACGCGCTGCGCGACGCCTGCCACAAGCGCGCCCGGCCCATCATCATGACCACGCTCGCCATGGGCGCAGGCATGCTGCCGATCGCGGTCGGCTTCGGCGCCGCGGACTCCAGCTTCCGCTCGCCAATGGCGATGGCGGTGATCGGCGGGCTGATCACCTCGACTGTGCTGAGCCTGCTGGTGGTGCCGGCCGTGTTCACCTACGTGGACGACATCGAGCACTGGATCCGGCGCACCGTGCGCAAGCTGCGCGGGCAGCCGGCCGATCCGCACATCGACGACGACCTGGTCGAGACGCCTGCGGCGGGGCGATAAGCCTCACGGCGGCAACAAAAAAAGCTGCGGCATTGCCGCAGCTTTTTTTTGCCCGGGCTCGGGCGAGCCCCGAGGAGCGTCAGGCGTCCAGCTGTGCCAGCCGCTTCAGCTTGCGTTCGCTCATGCGCTTGGCAAGGCGCGGCAGCACCAGCACGGCCACCACGATGACGACCAGCGCGATCGACATCGGGCGCTGGAAGAACACCGACGCACTCCCCTCGCCGATCGACATGGCATTGCGCAACTGCGCTTCGGCCAGCGGGCCCAGGATCATGCCGACCACCACGGGCGCGGTCGGGAAGTCGAAGCGGCGCATCACCACGCCCAGCAGGCCGATGGCATACAGCAGGAACAGGTCGAACGCGCTCTGGCGCATGCCGTAGGCGCCCACCGTCGCGAAAATCAGGATGCCGGCGTACAGCTGGGGCTTCGGAATCTTCAGCAGCTTGACCCACAGGCCGACCATCGGCAGGTTCAGCACCAGCAGCATCACGTTGCCGATGTACAGCGATGCGATCAGCGCCCACACCAGCGCAGCGGAGGTGGTGAACAGCTGCGGACCCGGCTGGATACCGTAGTTCTGGAACGCGCCCAGCAGGATGGCGGTGGTGTTCGAGGTCGGAATGCCCAGCGTGAGCAGCGGGATCAGCGCGGCCGTCACCGTGGCGTTGTTGGCGGCCTCGGGGCCGGCCACGCCTTCGATGGCGCCGGTGGTGCCGAACTCGGCCTTGGCGTCCTTGTCCTTGGCGAGCTTCTTCTCGGTCGCATAGCTCAGGAAAGTCGGGATCTCCGTGCCGCCGGCCGGGATGCAGCCGAACGGCGTGCCGATGGCGGTGCCGCGCAGCCAGGCGGGAATGGAGCGCTTCCAGTCGCGCTTGCTCATGTGCACGCGGCTGAGCTTGTTCTGGCCTTCGACCACGCGGCCTTCGTACAGCACGGCGTACAGCACCTCGGCCACGGCGAACAGGCCCACGGCCACCAGCACGATCTCGATGCCGTCGAGCAGTTCGGGCACGCCACCGGTATAGCGGCCCTGGCCCGAGATCTGGTCAAGGCCGACGCAACCCGCGGCGAGGCCGACGAACAGCGCCGTCATGCCGCGCAGCGTGCTCTTGCCGAGCACCGCGCTTACCGTGGTGAAGGCCAGCAGCATCAACATGAAATACTCGGGCGGCCCGAGCTTGACCGCGAAGTCGGCCACGAAGGGCGCGAACAGCGTGACGATGACGGTGGCGATGGTGCCGGCCACGAACGAGCCGATGGCGGCCGTGGCAAGCGCTGCGCCCGCGCGGCCGCTCTTGGCCATCTTGTTGCCCTCCATCGCCGTCACCATGCTGGCGGTTTCGCCAGGCGTGTTCAGCAGGATGGAGGTGGTCGAGCCGCCGTACATGGCGCCGTAGTAGATGCCCGAGAAGAAGATCATCGAGGCCGTGATGTCGACCTTGCCGGTGATGGGCAGCAGCATGGCCACCGCCACGGCCGGGCCGATGCCGGGCAGCACGCCCACGGCCGTGCCCAAGGCGCAGCCGACCAGGCACCACAGCAGGTTGACGGGGGTGATGGCGGCGGCGAAGCCCGCCATGAGTGCGTTGAAGATATCCATGTCAGATCCACCCGGTGTTGGTGAGGCCAGGCAGGTTGATGGCCAGGAATTGCGTGAACATCCAGAACACCGGGGCCGAGATCAGCGCGCCGGTGACGAAGTCGACGAGCCAGGTGCGCGGCGAGTTGACGCCGCCCTGCCCGCTCGCGCGGCGCAGGCCCTGCACCGCGAGCACGTAGCACATCGTGCAGCTCAAGATGAAGCCGAGCGTGGTGATGAGTGCTGCGTTGAGCAGCAGCCCCGCCGACACCCAGACGAAACCGGGCCAGTAGGCATGCTCGGCGCCAGTAGGCGCGTCGAGCTCGCGGAAGCCGCCGGTGCGCGCCTCCCACAGGATCCAGGCGCCGCACAGCACGAGCACCACGGACACGAGCCAGGGCAGGAAGTTGGGGCCGACGCCGCCATAGCCGGCTTCGGAAGAAATGCCGATCGCGCCGAAGGCCAGCGCGAGGCCGGTCAGCAGCACGCCGGCGCCGACCAGGGTTTGTGGCCACGTGGCCGAGGGTTGCGGCGAGGCCGAGGAGTCTGGAGTTGTCATTTTTTGCTCCCGCAGTCGGGGGGAAGAGAGCCCCTTCGGGGAACACCGAGGAACCGGCTTTGCCGGGCCTCAGGTGTTACCCCCGGCAGGGGGAAGGCGCGCGCGACACGAAGTGCGCGCAGCCTGGGGGTGAAC
>NZ_AKIW01000111.1 GCF_000282635.1 Variovorax sp. CF313 | reverse complement strand
TGCCAGAAACACCGCGGAACCGGCTTTGCCGGACCGCTGGTGCTGCCCCCCTGCAGGGGGTTGGCGAAGCGACACGAAGTGCGCAAAGACTGGGGGTAGTCATAGATTCCGCAGTGCGAACACCGCCGTGTAAGCGCGGCGCAGCCTGCCGTCGCTGCTGGCTCGCAACGAACCATCGCAATCGACGTAGCTGCCGCCCGGGTTGCTCGTTGAAGTGCCCGCGAGCTGCAGACACACGCGCACCGAGCGGACCTGATCGAAGCTCCCCACGTTCGCGGCCGTCACGTAGCGCACCAGCCGTTCACCTCCCACATCGCCGATGCCGTACATGACGTCGAAGCGCTCGACGCCGTCGATGATCGGCTGCGGCTTGTTGCCGTTGCCGCTGCCCTCGCAGCGCAAGGTACCGTTCACCACCGAGAACTCACTAGTGATCAAGCGCACGTTTCCGGCGTCCGCCGGATTGGCGGGCTTGTACGCTGCACCCGCCGAACCCTTGGCTTGCTGCCCGAGGCAGTCCTTGAAGTAATCGGGGTTCGGTGCATAGCCGACCTTCAGCGTGTCGTTCACCGAACCGACGGCCGCCTCCTGCCCCTTGACCGCGAAGAAGGAGGGCTCGCTCGCGAGCTTGGTGTCGACGTCCGCATCGACATTGAAGTAGTACCGCGACCCCGTGGCATCGATCGGGAAGTAGCCAGCCTGCCGGATCTGCTGGCCCAGCAGCCTGAACGCCAGCGCCGACGATTGGTGCAGCACGTTGACGTCGTCGCCTGTCTTGGCGGTGCTGCGCGTCCCGAGCATGCTGGCCATGGCGGCGAGCACCACCAGCATGCCGATGATCAGCGCGACGAGGATTTCGACCAATGTGAAGCCGGCCTGCTGCAGGCGATGAGCGAAGGTCTTGTTGTTCATGGCTGGGGCACCGCGACGATGGCTTCCTGGCAGGCCTTGCCGGTCGGGCAGCTCCAGGCCGAATCCGGTGCGATCGGGTTGACGGCGGCGGGCTCGTCCCAGGCAATGTGCACGAACAGCAAGCTCCCCGCGGCCTTCCTGCTCTGCACGTTCGCCGCCCCGCCCGGCAGCGCAACCGCTACCCTGCGCTTCCAGTTCCACAGATCGTGGGCCGCCAGCTGGGGGGGCGTGCAGCTGGCCGTGGCCCCCGCGCAGGATGGGTCAGGTTGGCTGGCGCTCGCCGCCGACCAATCGGCGACATAAGGACTGCTGGACACGGCGCCCGCCACCGGGTTCGCGCGAATGCGATCGGCCATGTCGCCGGCCAGCTGCACGGCGATGCTCTGGTTGTTCGCACCCACGCTGTCGGAGAGCACGCGCAGCTGGAAGCCGGCCAGTGCAAGCAAGCCGAACGAGAGCACGAGAACGGCCACCAGGGCCTCGATCATCGAGAAGCCTGCCTGCCTTCGGCGCAGCTTGCGCGGCGCGCGAATCGAAACGCTCAGCATGTCCCGCCCCCCTTCACCAGCCGAATCCGCCAGCCGAGCGAGATGCACACGGCAATGTCGTTGGATGAACCCGTGCTTCCCACGGGATGGAAGTCGACGCGGGCGACGCTCGAAAAATGGCCCATGGGGTCGAAGGCCATGGATCCGAGGGCACTTTTCTCGACCGCAACGCGCGCGTCGGGGTCTTGCCGCCGAACGATCTCGAACCCAGTGCCACTGCCGACGACCGTTTCCCAACCGCAGCTCCAGTCTGCGCCGGTGCACTCCGCGCGCTGCCGGATGGTCACGACCTGTCCGCGACGCACCGCCTCCGAGCGCGCGTGACTCACGCTCGCCATCAACGCCGAAGCCATGCCCTCGACGCGATACTTCTCGATCAGGCTGTTGAAGCTGGGCAGGGCCAGTGCCAGCAGGATGGCCGTCAATACGATGACGACCATCATTTCGACCAGCGTGAAGCCGCGTGGCGTTCCGCGTCGGCGCAGGTGTACCTGCACGGACGTGCAGAATCCGTTTTTCATGTTGTACCGTCCGCTGCCTCGCCATTTGGCTGGGGCCGCGGACGTTTCTCCCTGACTGTAATTTTTGGAAATTCTATTGTCGAATTCTTATTGATCGCCTATTGATCGACAGACGGTCAAAACAAACAGATCAACGGATCGGCGGACTCAATTGTTTTAAATTGATTCCCCAATTAATTTGAATTAACAAAAATGACAAATGCGAATTTCATGGCCCATGCGCTGGACCTCGCGCGCCAGGCCGGCCCGGAAACCGATCCCAATCCGCGCGTCGGCTGCGTGCTGGTGGACGCGAATGGCGGGGTGATCGGCCAGGGCTACACCCAGCGGGTCGGCGGCTCGCATGCCGAGGTCATGGCGCTGAGCGATGCCGCGGCACGGGGCCATTCGGTCGCGGGCGCAACCGCCTGGGTCACGCTCGAGCCCTGCGCTCATCACGGCCGCACCGGCCCGTGCTGCGATGCACTGGTCGCGGCGGGCATCGGCCGGGTCGTTGCATCGCTCGCCGATCCCAACCCGCTGGTCGCTGGCCAGGGCTTCGAGCGGCTGCGCGCCGCTGGCGTCGAGGTCGAGGTGGGGCCCGGCGCAGCTGAAGCGCGGGAGCTCAACATCGGCTTTTTCAGCCGCATGGTCCGCAAGACACCCTGGGTGCGGCTCAAGGCCGCAGCCTCGCTGGACGGCAAGACCGGCCTGCACAACGGCGTGAGCCAATGGATCACGTCCGAGCCGGCGCGCGCCGACGGCCATGCATGGCGTGCGCGGGCCAGCGCGGTACTGACGGGCGTGGGCACGGTGCTGGAAGACGATCCCCGGCTCGACGTGCGCCTCGTTGAAACCACGCGCCAGCCGCACGTGGTGGTGATCGACAGCCAATTGCAGACCCCGCCCGACGCAAAGCTCTTCTTGCCCGGCCGCGCTGTCTGGATCTACGCCGCGGCGCAGGACGGCTCGAAGGCCGCCGCCCTGGAAGCGCGCGGCGCCATCATCACCTTTCTGCCCAATGCGCAGGGCAAGGTCGATCTGGCGGCGATGCTGCGGGATCTCGCCCGGCGTGAGGTCAACGAGCTCCACGTCGAGGCCGGCCACAAACTCAATGGTTCGCTGCTGCGCGAAGGCCTGGTCGACGAACTGCTGGTGTATCTGGCGCCGAAACTCATCGGCGATGGCCTCGGCATGGCGTCCGGCATTCACACGGGCGGCCCACTGGCCGACCTGGCAGGTGCGCTACCGCTTGAATTCCGGACCTTCGAGTGGATCGGGCCGGACCTCCGGATCGTGGCCCGGGTGGCCGGAAGGGATGCTTTCTAGCGGGCGAATGCGAGCGTCCGACGGCCGGACCCAGGATGTCTGCGAAAATGCGCGGATGTTCACCGGAATCATCACCGGCGTGGGGCGCATCGCCGCCATTCACGACCTCGGCACCTCCTCCTCCTACGGCAAAAGACTCAGCATCGCGGCGCCCGACGGCTACCTCGATGACGTCGGCCTCGGCGACAGCATCGCGCTCAACGGCGCCTGCATGACCGTCACCACGCTCGCCCCCGAGCGACAGCAGTTCACCATCGACATTTCAGCCGAGTCCCTCGACAAGACCGCGGGCCTGACCGACGAAGGCAGCCGCATCAACCTCGAGAAGGCGCTGCGCGCCAGCGACCGCCTCGGCGGGCACATCGTCTCGGGCCACGTGGACGGCATCGGCCGCGTGAGCTACTTCGAGCCCGTCGGCGAGAGCTGGGAGCTGCGCATCGTTGCGCCGCAGGCGCTGGCCCGCTTCCTGGCGTACAAGGGCTCGATCACCATCAACGGCGTGAGCCTCACGGTCAACAGCGTGAAAGACATCGCCGAAGGCGCCGAGGTCAGCATCAACCTGATCCCGCACACCGTCGAAAACACCTCGCTCGGCAGCCTGCAGGCCGGCTCGAAGGTCAATCTCGAAATCGATACCGTGGCGCGCTACGTGGAGCGCATGCTCCAGGCCGGCGTGCTGGTGCCGCCCTCCACGTATTCCAAGGACACAGCCGAATGAATGCCTCCGTCACGCCGATCGGCGCCCCCCGCGCCGCGCGCGCTCCTGCCCCCATCTCCCCGGTCGAGGAGATCGTGGCCGAGCTCGCCGCCGGCCGCATGGTGATCCTGGTCGACGAGGAAGACCGCGAGAACGAAGGCGACATCGTCATCGCGGCCGACCACATCACGCCCGAAGCCATCAACTTCATGGCGCGCCATGCACGCGGCCTGATCTGCCTCACGCTCTCGCGCGAAATGTGCGAGCGGCTGCAGCTGCCGCCGATGGTCCAGCGCAACGGCGCCAAGCACTCGACCGCGTTCACAGTTTCCATCGAGGCGGCCGAAGGCGTGACCACCGGCATCTCCGCCGCCGATCGCGCCCGCACCGTGCAGGCCGCCGTGGCGCCCAACGCCATGGCCGCCGACCTGGTGCAACCGGGCCACATCTTCCCGCTGCAGGCGGTGGACGGCGGCGTACTGATGCGCGCCGGCCATACCGAAGCCGGCTGCGACCTGGCCGCCATGGCCGGCTGCTCGCCCGCCTCGGTGATCTGCGAAGTGATGAACGAAGACGGCACGATGGCCCGCCTGCCCGACCTGCAGATCTTCGCGGCCGAGCACGACATCAAGATCGGCACCATCGCCGCGCTGATCGAGCACCGCAGCCGCGTCGAATCGCTGGTCGAGAAGGTCGGCTGCCGCGAGATCCAGACCAACTGGGGTGCCTTCATCGCCCATGCCTTCATCGACAAGCCCAGCCGCGGCGTGCACCTCGCGCTGGTGCGCGGCAAGTGGGCGCCGGAAGACACGGTGTCGGTTCGCGTGCACGAGCCGCTCTCGGTGCTCGACGCGCTCGAAATCAACCGCCCGATGCACTCGTGGAGCCTGGACGCCAGCCTCTCGCACATCGCGGCCGAGGGCAAGGGCGTGGCGGTACTGCTGAACTGCGGCGAAACCGCCGGTGAATTGCTTGCGCAGTTCGACGGCACCGCGCGCCCCGCGCAAGCCCCCGAGCGCGGCCGCATGGACCTGCGCAGCTACGGCATCGGCGCGCAAATCTTGCGCGAATGCGGGGTGCACAAGATGAACCTGCTGGGCACGCCGCGCCGCATGCCGAGCATGGCAGCAGGCTACGGCCTCGAAATTGCCGGCTACCTCACGAAAGACTGAACGACCATGCAAGGTTCAAACAAGGGCGAGACGACGCTCAACGGAAAGGGACTGCGCATCGGCATCGTGCAGGCGCGCTTCAACGCCGACATCACCGACGCGCTGGCCTCGGCCTGCCTCTCGGAGCTCGAGGCACTGGGTGTGGCTGCCAGCGACATCCACCACCTGCAGGTTCCCGGCGCACTCGAAGTGCCCGTGGCCCTGCAGGCGCTCGCCGAGCGCGGCGGCTACCACGCGCTCATTGCGCTGGGCTGCATCATCCGCGGCGAGACCTATCACTTCGAACTCGTGGCCAACGAATCGGGCGCGAGCGTGAGCCGCGTCGCGCTCGACTACCGCCTGCCCATCGCCAACGCGATCCTCACCACCGAAAACCTCGAGCAGGCCATCGCGCGGCAAACCGACAAGGGCCGCGACGCAGCCCAGGTCGCCGTCGAGATGGCGCAACTGCTGGCCACCCTTTCATGACCGAAGACACCTCCAAGCCCCTCAAGCCCGCTGGCGCCAAGCCGCGCCAGTCGCGCGTCGGCCTCACCAGCACGGGCGCGCGCAAGGCTTCGGCCAAATCGAACCGCAGCCGCGCGCGCGAGTTCGCGCTGCAGGCGCTCTACCAGCACCTGGTGGGCCGCAACGACCCGACCGACATCGACCATTTCACGCGCGACCTCGCGGGCTTCCACAAGGCCGATGCGCTGCACTACGACGCGCTTCTGCACGGCTCGATCGAAGGCGCCGAGCAGCTCGACGCGCTGATCCGCCCGTTGCTGGATCGCAAGTTCGAAGAGATTTCGCCCATCGAGCACGCCGTGATGTGGATCGGCGTGTACGAGTTCCAGAACTGCCCCGACGTGCCATGGCGCGTGGTGCTCAACGAGTGCATCGAACTCGCCAAGGAATTCGGCGGCACCGACGGCCACAAGTACGTGAACGCCGTGCTGAACGGCCTGGCGCCGCAGCTGCGCCCGCTCGAAGTGGAAGCCGACCGCGCTTCGGGGAAAGCCAAGGCATGAGGATCTCGACGCGCGCACAGCGCATCGAGCCCTTCTACGTGATGGAGGTGGCGAAGGCGGCCGGTGCGCTGGCCCGCGAAGTGGCCCATTCCGACCGGCCGATGATCTTCCTGAACATCGGCGAACCCGACTTCACCGCCCCGCCGCTGGTGCAGGAAGCCGCAGCCCGCGCCGTGCGCGCCGGCGCCACGCAGTACACGCAGGCCACCGGCCTCGACCATCTGCGCGAACGCATCAGCGGTTGGTACAAGCAGCGCTTCAACGTCGACGTGCCGGCCCGGCGCATCGTCATCACGGCCGGCGCCTCGGCCGCGCTGCAGCTGGCCTGCCTCGCGCTGATCGAGTCGGGCGACGAAATTCTCATGCCCGACCCGAGCTATCCGTGCAACCGCCACTTCGTGAGCGCGGCGGACGGCAAGGCCGTGCTGGTGCCGACCACGGCCGAAGAGCGCTTCCAGCTGACGGCCGCCAAGGTCGAGGCCACCTGGACCGACAGGACGCGCGGCGTGCTGCTGGCGTCACCCTCCAACCCGACCGGCACCTCCATCGCGCCCGCCGAGCTGCGCCGCATCCACGAGGCGGTGTCGCAGCGCGGCGGCATCACGCTGATCGACGAGATCTACCTCGGCCTCTCGTACGACGACGCATTCGGGCAAACCGCACTGGCCATCGATGACAACGTCATCAGCATCAACAGCTTCAGCAAGTACTTCAACATGACCGGCTGGCGGCTCGGCTGGCTGGTGGTGCCCGAGGCGCTGGTGCCGGTGGTCGAGCGGCTCGCGCAGAACCTCTTCATCTGCGCCAGCACGGTGTCGCAGTACGCGGCGCTCGCCTGCTTCGAGGCCGAGAGCATCGCCGAGTACGAACGCCGCCGCGCCGAATTCAAGGCGCGCCGCGACTGGTTCATCCCGCAGCTGAACGCGCTGGGCCTGAACGTGCCCGTGGTGCCCGACGGCGCCTTCTACGCCTGGGCCGACTGCACCGGCTTCGCCGAGAAGCTCGGCATCTCCGGCAGCTGGGACTTCGCCTTCGAAACCATGAAGCGCGCCCACGTCGCTGTCACGCCCGGCCGCGACTTCGGCACGGCGCAGACAGCGAAGTTCGTGCGCTTCTCCACAGCCAGCTCGATGGCGCACCTGCAGGAATCCATCGAGCGCCTGCGGGCGATGGCAGAGAACCGGGCCCAATGAGCTACGCGTTCCCGATCCGCGTCTACTGGGAAGACACCGATGCCGGCGGCATCGTGTTCTACGCCAACTACCTGAAGTTCATGGAACGCGGCCGCACCGAGTGGCTGCGCTCCCTGGGCGTCGAGCAGCACAAGCTGCGCGAGGAAACCGGCGGCCAGTTCGTGGTGAGCGAAACGCAGCTCAAATACCATCGCCCCTCGCGGCTGGACGACGAACTGCTCGTTACAGCCGATCTTCAACAATTGGGCACGGCGTCGTTGATAATCGGCCAGCGCGTGCTATCAAAAACAGAGCAAGAGCGAACAGATGCCTCGGCGCCTGTCCTGCTGTGCGAAGGCACGATCCGCATCGGCTGGGTGGACGCCGCCACGTTGCGTCCCGCACGCATTCCGAAGCAAGTGACGGGAACCCTCGAGCGCTACAGCGGCTCCATGACACAACCTTTCAAGCCATGAACCAAGACCTCTCCATCATCAATCTCCTGCTCCATGCGAGCTTCGTGGTTCAACTGGTCGTGCTGCTGCTGGTGATCGTCTCGATCGCCAGCTGGGCCGCGATCATCCGCAAGTACTTCGCGCTGCGGCGCATGCGCGCCCTCAACGACGACTTCGAGCGCGAGTTCTGGTCAGGCACCAGCCTGAACGAGCTGTTCGCCTCGGCCGCGCAGAACGCCAAGTTCGCCGGCCCGATGGAGCGCATCTTCGCCTCCGGCATGCGCGAGTACCAGAAGCTGCGCGAACGCCACGTGAGCGACGCCGCCACGCTGCTCGACGGCGCCCGCCGCGCCATGCGCGCGAGCTTCCAGCGCGAGCTCGACGCGGCCGAGCAGAACCTCTCGTTCCTGGCCACCGTGGGTTCGGTGTCGCCGTACGTCGGCCTGTTCGGCACGGTCTGGGGGATCATGCATGCCTTCACCGGCCTCGCGGCCCTCGCCCAAGTGACGCTGGCCACCGTGGCCCCCGGCATCGCCGAGGCGCTGGTGGCCACCGCCATCGGCCTGTTCGCCGCCATTCCGGCGGTGGTCGGCTACAACCGCTTCGCCCGCGAGATCGACAAGATCGCCATCGCCCTCGAGACCTACATCGAGGAGTTCTCCAACATCCTGCAGCGCAACCTGTCGGCCAACCCGAACGCGGGCGCGGCATCGTCGGTGGCTCCGGCCAACCGCTGAGCGGAGGCGCAACGCATGCCCGCCGTTTCATCCCGGGGCCGCGGCCGCCGGACGATCAACGAGATCAACATGGTCCCGTTCATCGACGTGATGCTGGTTCTGCTGATCATCTTCATGGTCACCGCCCCGCTCATCACGCCGAGCGTGATCAACCTGCCTTCGGTCGACCGCGCCAACAAGCAGCCCGACAAGCCCATCGAGATCGTCATCAAGAGCGAGGACGAAGTGCAGATCAAGAAGGACCCGTCCACCGGCACGGGCGGTACCTCGATCCCCATGAGCCAGATCGGCTCGGCCGCCAAGCAGGCGCAGGGCGGCGACGACCAGCGCCCGGTGGTCATCAGCGCCGACAAGTCGGTGAAATACGAAACCGTCGTGAAGGCGATGAACCAGCTCAAGAAGAGCGGCGTCGAGCGCGTGGGCCTGTCGGTCACGACCACGGGCGGCAAATAAGGCATGTCGCTCGCACTGGATCGCCCCGAGTTCGCGCCGCCGCCGCAGCGCGGCACGCCGCGCGCCGTCGTGCTGGCGCTCATCGCGCATGCGCTGCTGATCGCGGCGCTCACCTGGGGCGTGCGCTGGCGCAGCGATGCCGACGAAGGCGCGGTCGATGCAGAGCTGTGGTCGTCCACGGTTCAGCAGGCCGCACCCCGCCTGCAGGCACCACCGGCGCCCGCACCGGTTCCCGCGCCGCCGCCGCCGGCCCCCGCACCGCCGCCCCCGCCTGTTGCCAAGGCCCCCGAGCCCGCGCCCGCACCCAAGGCCCCCGACATTGCCCTGGAGCGCGAGAAGAAGCTCAAGGAGCAGAAGGAACAAAAAGAGCGCGAGCTGGAGCAACAGCAGCAGAAGAAAAAAGAGCTCGAAGCCAGGCAGCGCGCCGAGGACGAAGCCGAGCGCAAGAAGGAACAGCAGAAGAAGCTGGCCGAGCAGAAGAAGCAGCAGGAAGCCGAGGCCAAGCAGGCCGAAGCCAAGAAGGCCGAGGCCGCCACGAAGCAGGCCGCCGCCGACCGTGCCGCAGCGCTCAAGCGCATGCAGGGCCTGGCCGGTGCGAGCGGCAGCGACGATTCGAAGGGCACGGCCCAACGCTCTTCGGGGCCTTCGAGTGGCTATGCCGGCCGCATCGCCGCTGCCGTGCGCCCGAACATCACCTTCCCTGATGCCGAAACCGTGAACGGCAACCCGGCGGCCGAGTTCGAAGTGAGCCTCGCGCCCGACGGCACCATCGTCGGCGTCAAGCTGAGCAAATCAAGCGGCCTGCCTGGCTGGGACGACGCGGCCGAGCGCGGCCTGCGCAAGACCGACAAGCTGCCGCGCGACACCGACGGGCGCATCTTCCCATCGCTGATCGTGTCACTGCGGCCCAAGCGCTGATTCCTGCCGGTTCCGGGCGATCTTCTCCAAGGCCGCCCGGAACTCCTCGGTTACCGCGCTGTCTACCCGCGCACAACAACAGCCGGGTCCACGCCCGCACAAGATGAACCCCAACGGCCGCATCCGCTACGGCAGCAGTCCACTGCTCGCCAGCCCCACCCCCGTGTGGCGCAGCAAGTTCATCGTGGCCAGCATCGCCTTCGGCTTCGTGCTGCTGGCAAGCCGTGCCGCCTACGTCCAGATCTTCAACAACGATTTCTTCCAGCACCAGGGCGAGGTGCGCTACCAGCGCACGCTGGAGCTGCCGGCCAACCGCGGCCGCATCCTCGACCGCAACGGACTGATCCTGGCCTCCGACATTCCGGCGCCCAGCATCTGGGCCATTCCCGAGGACATCGAGCGCGACGACCCCGAGGTGCAGGCCAAGCTCAGGCAGGCCGCCAAGCTGCTCGGCATGCCGCAGAAGGATTTCGACAAGAAGCTCGAGGACGAGGACAAGACCTTCGTCTGGATCAAGCGCCAGGTCGATCAACCGGTCGCCAAGGCGGTCGCCGCGCTCGACATCAAGGGCATCTACCTGCGCCGCGACTATCGCCGCCAGTACCCAGAAGGCGAGGCGGCGGCGCACCTGGCCGGCTTCACCAATGTGGAGGACATCGGGCAGGAAGGCGTGGAACTCGCGTTCAACCAGGAGCTGGCGGGCAAATCGGGCTCGCGCCACGTACTCAAGGACCGGCTGGGCCACATCGTCGAGGACACGGAGGACCAGGTGCCGCCGACCGACGGCCATGACATCCAGCTGAGCATCGACGACCGCGTGCAGTTCGTGGCCTACGAGAAGCTTCGCGACGCGGTCGTCGCCAACAAGGCCAGGGCGGGCAGCGTGGTGGTGGTCGATGCGCGCACGGGCGAGCTGCTGGCCATGGCCAACTACCCGAGCTACGACCCCAACGACCGCCGCAAACTCACGGGCGAACAGCTGCGCAACCGCGCGATGACCGACGTGTTCGAGCCCGGTTCGACGATGAAGCCGATCACCGTCGCCACCGCGCTGCAGTTGGGCCGCGTGACGCCCAAGACCATCATCGACACCAACCCGGGGCGCATCACCGTGTCGGGCGCGACCATCCACGACGACGAGAACTTCGGCGTGCTGACGGTCGAGGGCGTGATCCAGAAATCGAGCAACGTCGGTGCCACCAAGATCTCGCAACGCATGACGGCGCAGGAGATGTGGAACTCGTTCACCGCCGTGGGCCTGGGCCAGAAGCCGCAGACGCCCTTCCCCGGCGCGGTCAGCGGGCGCCTGCGGCCCTGGAAGTCGTGGCGGCCGATCGAGCAGGCCACCATGTCGTATGGCTACGGCCTTTCGGCGTCGCTCTTCCAGATCGCGCATGCGTACACCGCGTTCGCGCACGGCGGCGAGGTCATTCCTGTGAGCCTCCTGAAAAGCACCGGCACCGAGCCGCCCGGCGTGCAGGTGTTCTCGCCGCAGGTGGCGAGCGAGGTGCGCCAGATGATGCACTTGGCGGCCGCGCCTGGCGGCACCGCGCCGCTGGCGCAGACCGAAGGCTACTCGGTCGGCGGCAAGACGGGCACCGCGCACAAGCAGGTCGGCAAGGGCTACGCGAGCAACAAGTACCGCGCCTGGTACACCGGCATGTCGCCCATCGACAAGCCACGCATCATCGTCGCGGTGATGATCGACGAACCCGGCGCGGGCAAATATTTCGGCGGGTTGGTTGCGGCGCCGGTGTTCAGCCAGATCGTGCAGCAGACGCTGCGCGTCATGAACGTGGTGCCGGACCTCGCGGTGGCGCCGATGGCGCACTGACGGCGCGCCCTTCGCCCCCGCTCGGGCTCAGTCGTAAACGATCTGCGCCTTGCCGGCTTCCGCCTGCGCAGTCCAGCTGGCCAGCGCCGCATCGGTCGGGAAGAACTTGGCGCGCTCGCCCAGCTGCAGCTCGACCTGCGCACCGCCACGCGCCATTGAAAGCCGCACCGGCAGGCCCTGGATCAGGTCGCCGACCTCGGACTGCTCGGTGCGCGGCGGAAAGTCTTTCAGCAGGCGCGCGATGTCCGGTGCCTTGCCGTTCACCGCCACGCGCAGGAACTTGCCGAAGCGGCAGCGCGCGGTGGCCAGGTCCCACACCTGCTGCACCTGGAAGCGCGCCTCGAAACCGCCGCGCGCGGGCTGCAACCGGCCGCTGACGATGACCAGCTCGTCGTCCTTCAGCGTGTTGCGGTTGGCGTTGATGAGTGCCTCGTCGGCCGTCGCGTCGATCGAGTCCGACTTGTCGTCGAGCTTGAAGATCGCCAGCCGGCCGCGCTGGCCGTTGATCACGCGGAAGTCGCTCACGATGCCGGCAATGACCTGCTGGTCGCGGCTGTCGAGCAGGTCGCCGATCTCGCGCTTGCAAAAGCGCCGCACCTCGTGCGAGACCTCGTCAAACAGGTGGCCTGACAGGTAGAAGCCCACGGCCGTCTTCTCGAGCGTCAGCCGCTCCTTCACGCCCCAGGGCGTGGCGTCGACGAGGTCGGGCTCGGCGGTGGCCGAGCCGTGCTCCGCGTCGCCGAAGATGTCGACCTGCGCCGCATTGGCCGCCGTGGCGTTGGCGAATTCGAAGGCGCGATCGACCGAGGCGATCAGAGACGCGCGGTTCTGCTGGATCGCGTCGAACGCGCCGGCCTTGATGAGCGCCTCGACCGTGCGCTTGTTGATGCGCTGGCGGTCGATGCGCACGCAGAAGTCGAACAGGCTCTTGAACGGCCCGCCCTCTTCGCGCGCGCGCACCACGGCCTCGACCGCGAGCTGGCCCGTGCCCTTCACCGCGCCCAGGCCGTAGCGGATGATCTTGTTGGTGACCGGCTCGAAGCGGTAGTTGCCGCGGTTCACGTCCGGCGGCTCGAAGGTGATGCCGAAGTTCTTCTGGGCGTCCTCGAACAGCAGCTTGAGCTTGTCCGTGTCGTCCATTTCCACGGTCATATTCGCGCAGAAGAACTCGGCCGTGTAGTGGACCTTGAGCCAGCCCGTGTGGTACGCCAGCAGCGAGTAGGCGGCGGCGTGCGACTTGTTGAAGCCGTAGCCCGCGAACTTCTCCATCAAGTCGAAAATTTCATCGGCCTTGTCCTGGACGATGCCGTGCGTTGCCAGTGCGCCCGCGCGGAATTTCTCGCGGTGCTCGGCCATCTCCTCGAGCTTCTTCTTGCCCATCGCGCGGCGCAGCAGGTCGGCACCGCCGAGCGAGTAGCCGCCCAGGATCTGCGCGGTCTGCATCACCTGCTCCTGGTAGACCATGATCCCATAGGTCTCCGACAGCATCTCGGCCACGGCCGGGTGCGGGTACTCCACCTCTTCGCGGCCGTGCTTGCGCGCCACGAAGCTGGGAATCAGGTCCATCGGGCCCGGACGGTACAGCGCGTTCAGCGCGATCAGGTCTTCGAGCCGTGTCGGCCGCGCGTCCTTCAGCATGCCCTGCATGCCGCGGCTTTCAAACTGGAACACGGCCTCGGTCTTGCCGTCGGAGAAGAGCCGGTAGGTGGCCGCGTCGTTCAGCGGGATGTTCTCGAACGCGAAGTTCTCCTGGCCCTTGTGGCGCTTCATGATGAACTCGCGCGCGATCTCCAGGATGGTGAGCGTCGCCAGTCCCAAGAAGTCGAACTTCACGAGGCCGATCGCTTCGACGTCGTCCTTGTCGTACTGGCTCACGGCCGATTCGCTGCCGGGCTGCTGGTAGAGCGGGCAGAAGTCGGTGAGCTTGCCCGGCGCGATGAGCACGCCGCCCGCGTGCATGCCGATGTTGCGGGTCATGCCTTCGAGCTTCTGCGCGAGCTCGACCAGCATCTTGACTTCTTCTTCCTTCTCGATGCGCTCCGCGAGCTGCGGCTCCATCTCGATGGCGTAGTTGTTCTTGTCGCCTTCGATCTTCTTCTCGGGCGGATACTGCAGCGTGACCGACATGCCCGGCTTGTTCGGAATCAGCTTGCTGATGCCGTCGCAGAACATGTAGCTCATGTCGAGCACGCGGCCCACGTCGCGGATGGCCGCGCGCGCGGCCATGGTGCCGAAGGTGGCGATCTGGCTCACGGCGTTGCGGCCGTACTTGTCCTTCACGTAGTCGATCACGCGGTCGCGGTTGCCCTGGCAGAAGTCGATGTCGAAGTCGGGCATCGAGACGCGTTCGGGGTTCAGGAAACGTTCGAACAGCAGCTTGTATTCGAGCGGATCGAGGTCGGTGATCTTCAGTGCGTAGGCCACCAGCGAACCCGCACCCGAGCCCCGGCCCGGGCCCACCGGGCAGCCGTTGTTCTTGGCCCACTGGATGAAGTCGCCCACGATCAGGAAGTAGCCCGGGAACCCCATGTTCAGGATCGTGTTGATCTCGAACTCCAGCCGCTCGACGTAGCGCGGGCGTTCGGCCTCGCGCCTGGCCTCGTCGGGAAAGAGATGCTTCAGGCGCTGCTCCAGCCCGTCGAACGATTCCTGGCGGAAGAAGTCGTCGATCGGCATGCGCACGCCTTCGCTGATGAAAGGCGTCGGGAAGTCCGGCAGCTGCGGCTTGCCCAGCACCAGCGTCAGGTTGCAGCGCTTGGCGATCTCGACCGTGTTGGCCAGCGCGCTCGGCACGTCGGCGAACAGTGCCTGCATCTCGGCTGTCGACTTGAAGTACTGCTCTTCGGTGAACCGGCGCACCCGGCGCGGGTTGCCAAGAATTTCGCCTTCGGAAATGCACACGCGCGCCTCGTGCGCCTCGTAGTCTTCGCGGGCAGCGAACTGCACGGGGTGCGTGGCGACCACCGGCAGGTGCAGCCGGGCCGCCAGCTGCACCGCGGCGATCACGTGCGGTTCGTCTTCAGGCCGGCCCGCGCGCTGCAGCTCGATGTAGAAGCGATGCGGGAAGATGCCCGCCAGCCGCAGTGCCAGCTCGGCCGCGCGCTCGCCCTGCCCCTGCAGCAGCGGCTGCCCCAGCGGCCCGGCCTGGGCGCCGGAGAGTGCGATCAGCCCGCCCGCCAGCTCCTCGACCCATTCCATCTTGCAGGCCGCCTGCGACTGGCCCCGGCCCACGTTCTGCGTCCAGGCCCGCGCCAGCAGCTCGGACAGGTTCAGGTAGCCTTCCATGTTCTGCACCAGCAGCACGATGCGGGTGAGCACGCCGGGCTCCTTGCCCAGCCCTTCCACGAACACTTCCGCGCCGATGATGGGCTTGACGCCCTTGCCACGGCCCTGCTTGTAGAACTTGACCGCGCCGAACAGGTTGTTCAGGTCGGTGATGGCCAGCGCGGGCTGCTTGTCGGCAGCGGCGGCCTTGATGACTTCGTCGATTCGGTTGGTGCCGTCGACGACGGAAAACTCGGTGTGCAGGCGCAGGTGAACAAACATCCTTTCATTGTAGAAAGCGCCGCCTCCACGATGTGGGTTGGCAATCCCTGAAATCGCCGCCGGCCTGCCGGACAGAGGCCCCGAGCCCGGCGGGCACCGCGGCGACACCTAGAATCCCGCCCCGTGCAAGAGATTTTGAATATCGCGGCCTACAAGTTCGTGGCCATCGACGACAGCCCCGTGCTGCGCGAAGACCTGCGCGCCCGCGCGCAGGCCCTGGGACTCATGGGCACCATCCTGCTGGCACCCGAGGGCATCAACCTGTTCCTGGCCGGTCCCACCGACGGGGTGCGGGCTTTTCTGGCCCATTTGCGCGCCGATGCGCGCTTTGCCGACCTCGAGGCCAAGGAAAGCTGGTCCGCCGCGCAGCCCTTCCGCCGCATGCTGGTGAAGCTCAAGCGCGAGATCATCCGCATGGACCACCCGGCCATCCAGCCCGCCGCGGGCCGGGCGCCCGGCGTGGACGCCCCTACGCTCAAGCGCTGGCTCGACCAGGGCCATGACGACGAGGGCCGGGAGATCGCCCTGCTCGACACGCGCAATGCCTTCGAAGTCGATTACGGCAGCTTCGAAGGCGCCATCGACTGGCGCATCGGCAAGTTCACCGAGTTCCCGCCCGCCCTCAAGGCGCATCGCGAGGAGTTCAAGGGCAAGACGGTCGTGAGCTTCTGCACCGGCGGCATCCGCTGCGAGAAGGCCGCGATCCTGATGCGCGAGGAAGGCGTGGAACATGTGCTCCAGCTCGAAGGCGGCATCCTCAAGTACTTCGAGGAAGTCGGCAGCGCGCACTACCAGGGCGACTGCTTCGTGTTCGACGGCCGCGAGGCCCTGGCGCCCGACCTGAGCGCGCGCTCGGCCCGCGCCAGTGCCCGCGCATCCGAAGATCCGGACCTCGGCATCAAGAAGTAACAGGGGCGCCGGATGCGGATCCTCCTGGTGGAAGACGAACTGGACATGGCCTCGTGGCTGGTCCGCGCTTTGACCCAGAGCGGCTTCGTGGCCGACCATGCGCCCGATGCGCGCACCGCCGAGGGCTTCATGGCCGGCACCGAATACGACGCCATCGTGCTCGACCTGCGCCTGCCCGACAAGCACGGCCTGAGCGTGCTGGCCGACATGCGCAATGCCGACGACCGCACGCCGGTGCTGATCCTCACCGCGCAGGGTGCCTTGCAGGATCGCGTGCGCGGCCTGAACCTGGGTGCCGACGACTTTCTCACCAAGCCTTTCGAGCTGGCCGAACTCGAAGCGCGCCTGTCGGCCCTGGTGCGCCGCAGCCGCGGCAAGCAGCACCCGCGCCTGCAGTGCGCCTCGCTGTCGTACGACAGCCAGAGCCACGCCTTCACGCTGCGCGGCACGCTGCTGTCGCTCACGCCGCGCGAGCAGGCCGCGCTCACCGCCCTGCTGATGCGCAGCGGCGCGCCGGTCGGCAAGTCGCAGCTCTTTGCCAAGGTGTTCACCAACGACAGCACCGCCGGCCCCGACGCCATCGAGGTGGTGCTGCACCGGCTGCGGCGCAAGCTCGCGGACAGCGACGTGCGCATCGTCACCGTGCGTGGCCTGGGCTACATGCTGGAAAGCATTGCCGATGGATCCTCAGCCCCAGCACTCCACCCCGAACGCCCCGGCGAAGACGACTGAGCCGGCGCCGCAGCAAGTGCGGCGCTTCGGCATCCGCGCGCGGCTGCTCGCGCTGCTGCTGCCCGGCATCGTCGCACTGCTGGCGCTCGACAGCTGGAGCGACTATCAGGCGCTGACCGATTCGCTGGTGGTCGCCTACGACCAGAGCCTGCTCGAACCCGTGCAGGCGCTGGCCAACGGCATCGTGGTGGCCGGCGACGGCAGCGTGCGCGTGCAGGAGCCGTTCTCGATCCAGGCAATGTTCGAGTCCACGCACCTGCGCTACAAGTACCTGCACGTCGGCGTGCAGCGCATTCCCAAAGGCGAGACGCTGGACGTGAACTCGCCCGAGACCACGCTGATGGGCGTGCCTGGCCTGCCCCGCCCGGCGCAGCGTCCGACCGACGGCACGCCGGTCTTCTACGACGCGGTGCACGAGCAGCATCCGGTGCGCGTGGCCGCGCTGCGGCAGACGGTGTACGACGACGCCCACCCCGGCGTTGCCTACAGCGTGCTGATCCAGGCAGCCGAGGGCATCGGCCCGCGCACCGAGGCCCAGGCCGAGACACTGCGCCAGGAACTGCTGCGCGACACGCGCATGGTGCTGGTGATGGCGCTGCTGGTGTGGCTCGGCGTGGCCTGGTCGCTGCGCCCGCTGGAGCGCCTGCGCCGCTCGCTGCGCGAACGCTCGCGCGACGACCTGAAGCCGCTCGACGCCAGCGGCGTGCCGCAGGAAGTCGTGCCGCTGGTCGACGCGGTGAACCACCACATCGCGGGCCATCGGCGCATGGTGGCCGAGCAATCGCAGTTCCTGGCCGATGCCTCGCACCAGTTGCGCACGCCGCTAAGCATCCTGTCGATCCAGGCGGGCTACGCGGTGCGCGAGACCGATCCGGCGCGCATGCGCGAGTCGCTGCACGCCATCGTCGCGCAGCTCGCGCGCACGCGCCGCCTGAGCGAACAGTTGCTGGCACTGGCCCACGCCACCGCCGAAGACGAGACCGCCCCGGCCGAGCCCGCGGTGGCCGACCTCAACGCCATCGCGCGCGCCGTGGTGCTGCAGTACCTGCCGCTGGCGCGCGAGAACGATCAGGACCTGGGCTGGGTCGATGCGCGCGGCGACACTGCGAACGGCGTGGCGGACATCGACGGCACCGACGAGGCCGGCGAGGAAGACGACCCGCCCGTGCTGCCCGTCGCGGCCAATGCCGCCGAGCTGCACGAGGCGCTCGCCAACCTCGTGCACAACGCCATCAAGTACACGCCGCGCGGCGGCAACATCACCGTGACCGTGCGGCGCGAGGCTTCGTACGCCCTGGCCGAGGTGTGCGACAGCGGACCGGGCATTGCGCCCGAACGGCGCGAGCAGGTGTTCGAGCGTTTCCATCGCGACCCTTCCGCAGGCGCCGGTGCGGCGCACGGCGCGGGCCTTGGCCTGACCATTGCGCGCAGCTATGCGCGGCGCAACGGCGGCGAGATCGAACTCGACAATGCCGACATGCCGGAGAGCGCCAACGGCGGCGGACTGCGCGCCATCCTGAGGCTGCCGCTGTGCGCCTTTTGAGGTCCTTTTTGCAAGGGTTTTACCGCATATGCCGGTACGTGAATACACGTATTTTGCGGGCCGCCGGGCCGTTTGGACGTGATCCGAAAGGCGATTGAAAGTCTCGATTCCTAGACTCCGCTCCTTCCAAACGAAGGAGTCTCAATGCATCACCAGCTCGGTGAAGATCCGGCCTCGCACGCGCCCCGGCCCGCTTCAAAATTCAAAAAAGATTACTACGGCGGCGCCCTGCTGATCGTCATCGGACTGGCCGCGGTATACGCCGGCATCGGCTACCGCGTGGGCGAGCTGGCGCACATGGGACCGGGCTTCTTTCCGGTTGCGCTCGGCGGGTTGCTGGCGCTCACTGGCCTGCTCATTGCCATCTCGGCGCGCGCCGAGGAGCCCGCGAGCGTCGCCAGTGAAGAGGCTGCGTCGCACGGCCATCCGGGCGGCATGCCCGACATGCGCGGTTGCATCTGCATCATCCTCGGCATCCTCGCGTTCCTGCTGTTCGGCGAGTACGGCGGCCTCCTGCCAGCCACCTTCGCGATCGTGTTCATCTCGGCGCTCGGCGACCGCGACAACACGCTGACCGAAGCCTTGCTGCTCTCGCTCGCGATGTCGTTCGTCGCGGTGGTCGTCTTCTGGTGGGCGCTGAAGCTGCAGCTGCCCCTGTTCCAATGGGGAGGCTGAGATCATGATCGGTCAATCGCTTCACGACCTCTGGTTCGGCTTCGGCGTTGCGTTCCAGGGCTCCAACCTGCTGTGGTCGTTCTTCGGCGTGCTGGTGGGCAACCTGATCGGTGTGCTGCCGGGCATGGGCGCGCTGCAGGCCATCTCCATCCTGCTGCCACTCACCTACGCGATGCATCCGGTGCCCGCCATCCTGATGCTGGCCGGCATCTTCTACGGCTCGCAGTACGGCGGCGCCATCGGTGCCATCCTGATGAACATGCCGTCGCACCCGCCGCACGCGGTGACCTGTCTCGACGGATACCCGATGACCAAGCAGGGCAAGGGTGGCGTCGCGCTCGGGGTGACGATGATCGCCTCGTTCTTCGCGGCGTCCGTCGGCATCATCGTGATGATCTTCGCCTCGCCGCTGCTGGTGCAGATCGCGTTCAAGTTCGGCCCGACCGAGATCTTCTCGATCATGCTGCTGGGCCTGCTCGCCGGCTCCACCATGTCGCGCGGCTCACCGCTCAAGGGCGTGGCGATGACGCTGTTCGGCCTGCTGTGCGGCGTGGTCGGCACCGACGTGAACAGCGGCAGCTTCCGCTTCGCGTTCGGCCTGCCCGAACTGAGCGACGGCCTCGAACTCGTGGCGATCTCGATGGGCCTGTTCGGCGTGGCCGACTTCCTGCTCAACGTGAACCGCATGAAGGCCATCGGCGACACCGGTACGCTCAAGCTCAGCGACATGCGCCCGAGCAAGGAAGAGCTCAAGCGCGCCTTCCCCGCCATGCTGCGCGGCACGCTGGTGGGCACGGTGTTCGGCGCAATGCCCGGCACGGGCCCGACCATCACCACCTTCATCGCCTATGCGCTGGAGCGCAAGGTGTCGAAGACGCCGAACAAGTTCGGCACCGGCATGATCGAAGGCGTGGCCGGCCCCGAGGCCTCTGCCCACTCGAAGACGCAGGTCGACTTCATCCCGACGATGAGCCTGGGCATTCCGGGCGACGCGGTGATGGCGCTGATCCTGGGTGCGCTGCTGATCCAGGGCATCCAGCCCGGCCCGCAGCTCATCACCGAGCATCCGGACATCTTCTGGGGCCTGATCGCCTCGTTCTGGATCGGCAACGTGATCCTCGTGATCCTGAACGTGCCGATGATCGGCGTGTGGGTGAAGCTGCTGAAGGTGCCCTACAAGTACCTGTTCCCGGCCGCGATGTTCTTCATTGCGACGGGCGTGTACAGCACGCAGAACAGCCTGTTCCAGATCTGGGAGGTGCTGGTGTTCGGCATCGTCGGCGCCGTGCTGATGACGCTCGAATTCTCGGTCGCGCCGATCCTGCTGGGCTTCGTGCTCGGGCCAATGGTGGAAGAGAACTTCCGCCGCGCACTGCTGCTCTCGCGCGGCGACATGTCGGTGTTCGTGACGCGTCCGATCAGCGGCACTTTCATCGGCCTGTGCGCGCTGCTGCTGGCGGGAGTGGGCTACTCGGCGTGGCGCGCTCGTGGCGGCCGCAAGGCCATGGTCGAGCTGCCGAAGGCGCCGGAAGGCTCGCCGCCGGCCGAGGCGGTGTCCCTCAGCGGCGAATGACCCGCGCGCTCCGCCAATGCAGAGGGCCCGTTGAACGGGCCCTTTTTCATGGCACTTGTTGATCGAGCGAAACAACGCCTGCGCACGCGCCCCGGACAACGGGCACTCGAGATCAGACCGGCGTAGTGCCCACATCAGGCTCGCGCACGCCAAAAGGCTTGCCGGGCAGCGGAATGAACTCGGTCTCGCCGGGCACATGGCCCATGCGCTGGGCGGCCCAATCGGAGCCCGCTTCGAGGATGCGCTCGCGCCGGCTGGAGACGAAGTTCCAGGTGATGTAGCGCGGACCGTCGAGCGGTTCGCCACCGATCACCATCAGGCGCGCGGCGGTGTCGGAAGCCAGCACTGCGCCCTGGCCGTCGGGCAGCACGGCCATGGTGTGCACGGAAACAGGCTCGCCGTTCACGCTGACATCGGCATCGACCGCATAGATGGCCAGCTCGGGCGCCAGCGCGGGCAGCACGAAGCGCCCGCCTGCCGGCAGCGCGATGTCGAGGTACACGGTCTGCGAGAGCGTCTTGACCGGCGAGCGCGCACCGAAGGCCTCGCCCACCAGCACGCGCACGCCGGCGTCCTGCTCTTTCAACTCGGGGATCGCGTCGGCCGGCGTGTGCTCGAAGCTGGGCTCGATCTCTTCATGCGCCTGCGGCAATGCTGCCCACAGTTGCAGGCCGTGGTTCACGTAGGTGTCGGCCTTGAGGCGCTCGGGCTTGCGCTCGGAGTGCACGATGCCGCGCCCCGCGGTCATCCAGTTGATGGCGCCGGGCAGGATCTCCTGCACGCTGCCGAGGCTGTCGCGATGCATCATCGCGCCCTTGAAGAGATACGTGACCGTCGAGAGGCCGATGTGCGGATGCGGCCGCACGTCGTGCTCCGTGCCCGGCTGCTCGGTGGCCGGGCCGAAATGGTCGAAGAACACAAACGGGCCGACCGATCGGCGCTGCGCCGCGGGCAGCAGGCGCCGCACCTTGAAGCCACCGCCGAGGTCCTTGTCGTGCGGGTTGAGCAATTGGGTCTCGGGGTTGGTGTCGGCCATCGTGTTCTCCGTGGGGTTGCCGGTTATTCGCGCGATCTTGCCACTGTGCCGATGCGCTCGCCGAACGCGCGGGCGGTGTCGAAGTCGCCTTTCGGCATTTCGGCCGGGCTGGCGTCGGACGGCGACTGCGTCAGCAGGCCGCCGTAGCCGCCCACGTAGTTCATCGAGTCGCGCGTGGCGGCCTTGCTGTTGGCCGGCAGGATGCCCATGCTGACCCAGATGCCGCCGTGCTGCATCGCGAGCGTCCAGAGGTAGGTCATGGTGGTGACCTTGTCGCCGTTCATGGTCGCGCTGTTGGTGAAGCCGGCGAAGAGCTTGTCCTTCCAGCCCTGCGTGTACCAGACCTTCGACGACGCGTCGGCGAATTTCTTGAACTGCCAGCTCACGCCGCCCATGTAGGTTGGCGAGCCGAAGATGATCGCGTCGGCCGCGGCGAGCAGTTCCCAGCCGCCTTCGGGCAGGTTGCCGTCCGCGTCGATGGCGAGCAATTGGGCGTCAGCGCCATCGGCCACGGCTTGCGCCACGCGCTGGGTGTGGCCGTAGCCGGAATGGAAGACGACGACGATGTTTGCCATGGGATGTTTTCTCCAGTGACTGTGGGTTGTTCGGGGTGCTTTTGTTCGGGGTGCGTGCACAGGACACCGGGTACTCCCCTCCGCGAATGTCCCTCGCCTTCGGCTCCTCCTTTATTTCGCTGCGGGGCGCACCCGGTGCCCTGTGCAC
>NZ_AKIW01000110.1 GCF_000282635.1 Variovorax sp. CF313 | reverse complement strand
CCGGGCCGCAGGTGTTGCCCCCTCGAAGGGGGTTGGCGAAGCGACACGAAGTGCGCGCAGCCTGGGGGTGGTCAAGGTATAGGAGGGCGGGGGAACTTCATCTCGCCCGGTTCGAGTTCGAAGTCGTGGTGGAGTGACGCGCTCTTGCCGTCGGGGGCCAGTGCGAAGCGGCCGATGAGGCGGCGCGTCACGCCGAAGGTCGGGTCGCTTTCCAGGTTCTCGTCGTCGTCGGCGAAGACCTGCGTGATCAGCACCTTGTGGCCCGGCTTGCTCACCATGAAGTGCAGGTGCGCGGGCCGGTTCGGGTGGCGCACCTGCGCGCGCAGCAGCACGCCGCAGGGGCCGTCGGTCGGCACCGGGTAGCCGGCGGGACGCACGCTGCGGAAATGGAAGCGGCCCTCGGCGTCGGTGGAAAAGCGCCCGCGCAGGTTCATGTTCTCCTGCGACGGGTCCTGGTTTTCGTAGAGGCCGATGGGCGAGGCCTGCCACACGTCGACCGTGGCGCCGGCCACCGGTTGGCCCCTGCCGTCGCGCACCGTGCCCGTCACTTCGAGCGGAATGCCCGGCGTGCCCGAGCGCGCGATGCTCTCGCCCAGTGCGCAGTCCGGCGAGTTCGCGCGCCAGAACGGCCCGAGCAGCGCGGCCGGCGATTCGCCATGCGGGTCCTGGTTGTTCTGCAGCGCGACCACGGTCGATACACCCAGGATGTCCGCCGCCAGCACCACCTCGTTCTTGGTCTCGCCCGTGGCATGGCCGATGGCGACGATGAATTCGAGTGCCTGCTCGAACTCTTCTTCCGTCAGCTTCACTTCCTGCACCAGGGCATGCAGGTGGCGCGTGACGGCTTCCATCACGGTGCGCAACCGCGGGTCGGGCGTGCGTTTCATGGCATCGAGCGTGAAGCCCAGCACCGATTCGGGGGAGGTGGCGATGTTCATGGTGGATTCGTGCAATCGTTTGCACGATATTAGTCCAGATCGCTGAAAAGTAAAATGCCCCCGTTCAGCAGGTCGGGAATACCAGAACGCCCCGTGCACCCCTGATCGGCACGACAACCGTTTGCATCAATTCATGAGTACCAGCCCAACTTCCACGCCCGTGACCATCCGCGACGTCGCCCGCGCCGCCGGCGTGCACGTGTCGACCGTCTCCCGCGCGCTCAGCCCCGAGAAGCGCTCGCTGATCAGCGACGAGGTGCTGCGCGTGGTCGAGGAGGCGGCGCAGCGCCTGGGCTACCGGCCCAACCGCGCGGCCTCGGCGCTGCGAACGGGCCGCACCCACACCATCGGCGTGCTGGTGCCGGACATCACCAACGCGGTGTTCCCGCCCATCCTGCAGGGCATCGAGGCCAGCGCCGCGGCGCGCGGGTACTTCGTGTTCGTCACCAACGTCGTGGATCCCGCGCTCGCAAGGCCCGTGCTGGAGCGCATGCTGGCGCAGCGGGTGGACGGGGTGGTCATGGCCACCGCCACGCGCGACGACCCGCTGATCGAGTTCGTCACCCAGGCCGGCATGACCGCGGTGCTGGTCAACCGGGCCGACGAGACTGGCCGCCTGCCCGCGGTGGTCAGCGATGACCGGCTGGCGATGAAGCTCGCGGTCGATCACCTCGTGGGCCTGGGCCACAAGCGCATCGCGCACCTCGCGGGCCCGCAGAACATTCCCACTGGCGTGGGCCGTCGGCTGGGCGTGGAGCAGGCCTTGAGGGACCACCGCATGAAGCCCTTCCGCGTGGTCGAGTGCGCGAGCTACAGCCGCGAAGCCGGCGCGGTGGCGATGAAGCAGATGCTCGAAGCCGGCGCCGCCCCGCAGGCCGTGGTGTGCTGCAACGACCTCGTGGCACTGGGCGCCTATGACGCGCTGCGCGAAGCCGGCCTGCGCGTACCCAAGGACATTTCCATCACCGGCCACAACGACATGCCGCTGGTCGACATGGTCGACCCGCCGCTCACCACCATCCGCCTGCCGCACCGCGAGCTGGGCTGGCGCGCGGCCGAGATGCTGTTCGACGAGATCGACGGCCGTTCGATGTCGGCGTCGACCGTGGTGCTGCGGCCGGAGCTGGTGGTGCGCAAGTCGACTGCCAAGCCGTCCGCCGCGCGCTGAGCGCGGCAGGACTTATTTCATCCGCCACCACAGGGCCGCGATGTCGTCGCTCAGGCCCGCGAGCAGAAGCGCCACGGCGACCAGCGCGACGATCGCCTTCGCGCGTCGCGACAGACCTTCCTTCGGCGCGAAGTCTTCGGCGCGGCCGCTGAAATGCACGCCGCAATGGGGACAGCGCAGCGCGTAGCCGAAGACGGGCTCCTTGCAACGGATGCAGGGCACTTCGTCCGGCCCCGGCTGCGCCGATGCGTCGGCGCCGTACGATGCCTGCGCTGCTGCGCGCAGCTTCTGCTGCCGCGCGCGGCGTTCGCGGTGGGCGGCCAGGTCGATGGGGTCGTTGGAGTTCTCGGGCATGCTGCTGAAAACCAGTCTAGCTCGCGCGCGACGCGGCCTTCTTCCGCGCCGCCGGCCGACGTGGCGGCTTCGCCTCCAGCACCAGTTCTGCCGGCAGCGCGTCGTTCCACGATTCGGTGAAGTAGGCGCGGTCGCTCGGCACCAGCTGCGGCAGCGCTTCGCGCAGCGAGGCCAGCGACTGCTCCGCCGCTTTCAGGTCGCCCGCGTGCGCCGCGTACCAGGCGTGCTCGAACAGCAGGCTGCAATGCTGCAGGCCCGGGTAGCGGCGCTGCCCGGCCCGGTGATCGGCCAGCCGCGCCTGCGCCACCTGCACCCAGTGCGCCGGCCAATTCGCGGCGTCGAAAGCGTCGGCCAGCGGACCGGCCAGCGCCGAGACCGCGGCCGGGTCCAGCGGCTTCTGCGCGCGGAACTGCGCGAGCGTGGGCCGGGTCTCCGGCCTGCAGTGGCCGCGCGCGATGCGCATCAGGTAGATCGCGTTCCACGCCGAGCGGCCCTGCCCGTCGGTGTGGCTGCAGAGCCATTCGCTGAAGGCGATCCACTGCACGGCGCGGCGGGTGGTGTCGGCTTTGCCGTCGTGGGCGAGCGCGGGCAGGTCGGACAGTCCCACGCGGTCGAACAGCCATGCGGCCATGCCCATGTTGGCGGCCACGTGCTGTGCCGCGTCGAAGGAGTGCGACTCGAAGGCGGCCGCCAGCGCCTCGCCGAAGCGGCGCAGCGATTCCTCGGCGAGCGCGGCGGCTGCGGGCATGTCGTCGGCCGACAGCGCCAGCGCGCGCGAGCGGCACACCAGCGCCCAGAGGTTGCACCACTCGAAGCGCACGTCGGGGTGGTGCCGCAGCACCAGCGCGCGAGCCGCGTCTTCGGCCATACCGCCCAGCAGCGACTGCGCCAGCGGCAGGTCGCGCGCGGTGTAGGCACACCACGCCGAGACGATGCACTCCATCGCGCCGAGGTAGTCGTTGCCCGCCACGTGGTGCGCGAGCCGCTGCTTCTTGAGCGCCTGCAGCCGGCGCCGCGCCTGCTCGTTGTCGCCGAGGCGGCGCCACAGCATGGCCTCGTTGAGCGTGACCAGGGCGCGCTGGAAGTCGGTGGCGGCCAGCGTGCCGGCGAGGCGGATCGATTCGAGGGCGCTCCCGCCCGTGTTCTCGCCCGCCACGGGCGCCATCAGCCGGCCCTGCCGCGCCGCCTGCTGCGACGCGACCAGCTGCTTCCAGAAAGCCGCGTCCTGCAGGTGCACGGCATCGGGCGGCGGCGAGCCGGCGGTCCGGGCGACCTGTGATCCACGCGAACGCAGCCCGAGGAACGACGCCACCTCGGCCGTCGTGGCCGCGCGGCCTTCGACCAGCACGCGCACGCGCTTCGCCTCGGCGGCCGGCAGCCAGAACGGGCCCTGGCTGCGCCGTTCTGCATTGAGGAAGCGGGGCTCGCGCTGCGTGTCCTCGCCCCAGCCGACCTCGATACGCCAGGCCTTGAAGTCGCGGAACGCGCGGCTCACGACCATGCGCAGCGTGCTAGCGTCGGACACCTCGCCGCGCAGGTCCGCCAGCCGCACGATGCCGGCGCCGGCATCGTGGGCATGCCGCATGCGCACCAGCAGCCAGAGCGACTGAAAGGCCGCGCGTCGGCCATTGACCGACTGCGGCGAAGTGAGTTCGATGGAAAGGAGAGCGGGAAGGGCTGGCTTGGGCACGGCCCCGATTTGAACCTCAAATCCGGCGGTGTCAGTAACGGTCGCGGTCCAGCAGCTGCGGCACTTCACTGCGCCCGATGCCCAGGTCGCGCAGCTCGTGATCGCTCATGTGCGAAAGCTGCGACGCATCGGCGCGCATGCGGCGGCGATCCATCACGCGGCGGTGCCAGCCGCGCAGGGCATGGATCAGGCGTTGATGGAAGGACGATGGCTTTGGCGCGGTCACGATGGGCTCCTTGGTTGGGAGCGCTCATCTTCAGGCGACGCATGCTATTGTGGAAGTTGAGATTCCTGACACTTGCCATCACTTTTCCTGATGTGAACCGATGCGACAACTCAACCTCGACCAGCTGCGCACCCTCATCGCCATCGTCGACCTCGGCACGTTCTCGGCGGCGGCCAGGGCGCTGCACCTCGCGCAGCCCACGGTGAGCCTGCACATCAGCGAACTCGAATCGCGCCTCGGCGCACCGCTGGTGGTGCGCGGCAACCGGCGCATCACGCCGACGGCGGCGGGCGCCGCGCTGGTGGAGCGCGGGCGCAAGCTGCTGCGCGACACCGACGACGCGATCGAGACCGTCAAGCGCCAGGCCGAAGGGCGCGTGGGCCGCGTGCGGCTGGGCACCTCGACCGGCGTGCTGGTCGACCTGCTGCCACAGGTGCTGGAGGCACTGGGCGCGGAGCATTCGGGCATCGACGTCGAGGTGAGCATCCGCGGCTCCTACGAGGCCATGGAGCGGCTGGCGGCGGGCACGCTCGACATCGGCCTGGTCGCCATTCCGCAGCCGCCGCTGCGCGGCATCGTCGTTACGCCATGGTGCAAGCAGCCCATGATGGCTTTCGTGCCGCGCCGCTGGAAGGCGCCGAGGCGCGTCACGCCGGCCTGGCTGGCGGCACAGCCGCTGATCTTCAACGAAGCGACCACGCACATGTACCGCCTCACGATGGAGTGGTTCGCCGCCGCCGGCTTCGCGCCGCGCGCGCGCATCGAGCTCAACTACGACGCCGCCATGCGCAGCCTCGTGGCCGCCGGCTACGGTGCCGCGCTGCTGCCGCTGCAGCAGTCGACCGACACGGTGTCCGGCAACGACCGCATGAAGATCCTGCCGGTGAGCCCGAAGCTCACGCGCTGCGTGGGCATCGCGCACCGCCAGCACGCGCTGCTCGACGGTGCGACGCTGAGCGTGCTCGAGGTGCTGAAGACCTTCAGTCAGGCCTGAGCCATGTTCATCGGCCTTGCGCCGGCCCGTTCGGAATACCCTCGATGGGGCACTCCGGCGTGCCCGCCGTGCTGCGCGTGAGCGCTTCCACCATCTCGCGCGTTCCTTCGGGGTCGTTGATCCACTTCGCGTAGAAGTCGTAGGGGCAGGCCGCCAGCCCCTTGTCGCCGTCGCCCGAGTTGATGGTGCCGGTATAGCCGCGGTGCAGCAGCTTGAACAGATGGTTCTGCGACTGACCGTTCCTGCGCGCGTCGCGGATCAGGCTCATCGACAGTTCGGCGTAGTTGATGCCCATCTCCTCCTCGCCGCACTCGCCCAGCGTGCGGCCGTCGAAGCCGATCAGCGCCGAGTGGCCGAAGTACGAGTACACACCGTCGAAGCCCGCCGCGTTGGCCACCGCCACGTAGGTGTTGTTCATGAAGGCCATGGCCTTCGACACCAGGATCTGCTGCTCCTTGGACGGGTACATGTAGCCCTGGCACCGCACGACGAGCTCGGCGCCGCGCATCGTGCAGTCGCGCCAGATCTCGGGGTAGTTGCCGTCGTCGCAGATGATCAGGCTGATCTTCATGCCCTTGGGGCCCTCGCTCACGTAGGTGCGGTCGCCCGGATACCAGCCCTCGATGGGCACCCACGGCATGATCTTGCGGTACTTCTGGACGATCTCGCCCTGGTTGTTCATGAGGATCAGCGTGTTGTAGGGCGCCTTGTCCGGATGCTCCTCGTGGCGCTCGCCGGTCAGCGAGAACACGCCCCACACGTTGGCGCGGCGGCAGGCGTCGGCGAAGATCGCGGTCTCCTCGCCCGGCACGGTGGCGGCCGTGTCGTACATCTCCTTCTCGTCGTACATGATCCCGTGCGTCGAGTACTCCGGGAAGATCACCAGGTCCATGCCCGGCAGGCCCTTCTTCATGCCGACCAGCATCTCGCCGATCTTGCGGGCGTTGTCCAGCACCTCGGCCCTGGTGTGCAGGCGGGGCATCTTGTAGTTGACGACCGCGACGCCCACGCAATCGCTGCTGCTCGAAATATCACCGTGTCTCATGACGCTGCTCCTGAAGGATGGTTGAGAAAGAAAAACAGGAAAGCCCGGATCGGCGTTCAACCGATCCGGGCTTTCCGGTGGAGCAATGGGTTCGTGTCGTCGAAGCCGATTGTTCTCAACTCAGCGCGGGCTGCACATACGTCATTTCGCTGATTGCGTTGGTACCCGGTGCGTCAGCGCGGCCGCGCGTAGCCGGATTCGATCCACGCACTCGCGCTGCTGGCCGTGAGCCTGAACGCGGGCGACACGTTCAGGCTGGCGAGCTCGGAGTCGTCGGCATCGTCGTAGGCGCTGAGCGTGGCCGAGGGGTTGTCCTCGTCCGGCACGATGGCCAGCGCCACGCGCACGCGCCGGTCATCGCGCGTGGTGACGGTCACGCTCCTGTTGAGCGTGGCGTGCAGCTGCTGCTCGTGGCGGCGGATGACTTCGGCGGCGGTCTTCACCAGCGTGGAGAAGGCGGGGCCGTCGAGCGGCTTCGGATTCTTCTTGTCGCGGCCCATGGTCCAGGGGCCGACCAGTGCCGGCTCGGGGTCGCCGTGGCGCGTCATCTCGACGGCCCAGCCGTCGTCTTCCTCGTTCTTGATGATGCGGGCGGTCCAGCGGTCGTCGCGCCAGAGGCGGTCTTCCTGCAGGGGGAGGGAGTCGGAGTCGTTCGGTTCGGTAAGGTCGGTCATTCGGTGGCCTGGGTTCTCGCGGCGGCCATTTTCCCCTCTGTGCCGGCTATTTCCGGCGCGCCAACGTACTGTTGCAGTCCCTCGACCAGCGCGTCGAACGCGGCGCGGCAACGCGGGCTGTGGCGCAGGTCCTCGTGCATGGTGACCCAGGTGTCGAGTTTCATCGAGAAGGTGCGCGGCATCAGGCGCACCAGCGTGTCGCTGCGCCGGGCGAGGCCGACCTGGCAGATGCCGATGCCCGCACCCGCGCGGATCAGCGCCAATTGGGCCAGGTCGCTGTCGGTGCGCAGCGAGAAGGCGTCGCGGCCATAGCCCGGCCACGCCTTGCCCGCCTTGGCCGCGTTGCGCACGAAGGCCGGCGGTTGGTCGTAGCCGATCACCGCATGCGCGGCCAGCGCCTCGAGCTTGCGCGGCGTGCCGTGGCGCGCCAGGTAGTCGCGGTGCGCGTGAAAGCCCAGTTCGATGTTGCCGATGCGGCGCGCCACCAGCTGCTCCTGCTTCGGGCGCACCATGCGCACGGCGATTTCGGCTTCGCGCCGCAGCAGGTCCTGCACGCGGTTGGTCAGCACCAGCTCGACCTTCAGCGCCGGATGCGCTTCGCGCAGCCGCGCCACGATGGGCGGCAGCACTTCCACGCCCATCACCTCGCTGGCCGACACCCGCACCACGCCGCGCACGCCCGCGCCATGGCTGCTGGCGGCGCGCTCCAGCGAGGCCGCAGTGCTTTCCATGGCCTCGGCGTGGGTCTGCAAGGCCAGCGCCACCTCGGTCGGCAGCAGGCCGACCTGCGAGCGCGTGAAGAGCACAACGCCCAATGCCTCCTCGAGCGCGGCCACGTGGCGCCCGGCCGTGGGCTGGGTGATGCCCAGCGCGCGCGCGGCGCCCGAAAGCGAACCCTCGCGCAGCACGCCGAGGAAGGAGCGGTAGAGCTCCCAGCCGATGTTCGAAGTCATACAGAAATGTATAGCTGCTGGTTGATGTTCGGCAATTCCTTTTGAACCTCGCCAAATCCAGAATTCGTCCATCGACAACTGTTCTGGAGCATTTCATGGCACGCAACGACACGGTTCTGGTTCTTGGCGCAACGGGCGGCATCGGCAGCGAGGTGGCGCGCCAGCTGCGCGACGCAGGCTGGCAGGTGCGCGCACTCAAGCGCGGCGCGACCGAAGGCCGCAGCGACGGCATCACCTGGCTGGCCGGCGACGCGATGGATGCGCAGGCCGTGAGGCAGGCCGCGACGGGCTGCGCGGTCATCGTGCACGCGGTCAATCCGCCGGGCTACCGCCGCTGGTCGGAGCTGGTGCTGCCGATGCTCGACAACACCATCGCCGCCGCGAAGGCCGAGGGCGCGACCGTCGTGCTGCCCGGCACGGTCTACAACTTCGGCCCCGACGCCTTCCCGCTGCTGGCCGAAGACTCGCCGCAGCACCCGCTCACCCGCAAGGGCGCGATCCGCGTGGAGATGGAACGGCGCCTCGAAGACGCGAGCCGCCAGGGCGCCCGTGTGCTGATCGTGCGCGCCGGGGATTTCTTCGGCCCGAAAGCCGGCAACAACTGGTTCTCGCAGGGGCTGGTAAAGGCGGGGCAGCCGGTCAAGGCCGTGAGCTACCCGGGCCGCGCCGGTGTCGGCCACCAGTGGTCGTACCTGCCCGACGTGGCACGCACCATGGTCGAGCTGCTCGCGCGGCGCGACCGGCTCGAACCCTTCGCGTGCTTCCACATGGCGGGCCACTGGGACGCCGACGGCACGCGCATGAGCAGCGCCATCGGCAAGGTGGTGGCGCGGCGCACGCGCGGCACCGGCGCCGCGGTGCGCGTGTCGGCCTTTCCGTGGTGGCTGCTGACGCTGGCCTCGCCCTTCGTCGTCACCTTCCGCGAGATGCGCGAGATGCGCTATCTGTGGCGCACACCCGTGGGCATGGACAACGCGAAGCTGGTGGCCTTCCTTGGGCGCGAGCCGCACACGCCGCTCGAAGAGGCGGTGGAGGCCGCACTGGAAGGCATGGGTTGCCTGGCCTCGGCGCCGTTGGCCGCCACGGCCTGAAGAGCGATCAGAACACCGACAGCCCCGTGCGCGCCACGAACATCTCGAGCGCCTTCATGCCCAGCAGCGAATTGCCGGTGGCGTCGAGCGCCGGCGACCACACGCACAGCGTGAGCTTGTCGGGCACCACGGCCACGATGCCGCCGCCTACGCCGCTCTTGCAGGGCAGGCCGATGGAAAAGGCCACGTCGCCCGCCGCGTCGTAGGTGCCGCAGGTGAGCATCAGCGCGTTGATGCGGCGCGTCTGCCGCTCGCCGGTGATCGCAGGCTCGCCGTCGATCGGGTGGGCGCCGTCGCGGCTCAGGTAGGCGGCGGCGCGCGCGAGCTGGCGGCAGCTCATGCGCAGCGCGCATTGGTGGAAATAGGTATCGAGCACGGGCGCGACGTCGTTGTCGATCTTGCCGAAGCTCTTCATGAAGTTGGCCAGCGCGATGTTGCGAAAGCCCGTGTCGGCCTCCGATTGCGCGACTTCGTCGTCGAAGCCGATGGGCTCGCCGCACAGGCTCGTCATGAGCGCGAGGATGTCGGCCTTGGCGCTGCCGCCGTTGGCCTTGGCGTGGCTCACCAGCCGGTCGGCCACTGCGATGGCGCCGGCATTGATGAAGGGATTGCGCGGCTTGCCCTGTTCGTTCTCCAACTGCACCAGCGAATTGAACGGGTTGCCCGAGGGCTCGCGGCCGATGCGCTCCCACAGCGCATCGCCCATTCGCTGCATGGCGAGCGTGAGCGTGAAGAGCTTCGACACGCTCTGGATGGAAAAGGGCGTCTCGCAGTCGCCCGCGCCGGCCTCTTCGCCCTCGCAGGTGCGCAGCGCAATGCCGAACTGCCGCGCATCGACGCGTGCCAGCGCCGGGATGTAGCTGGCGACGGTGCCGCCTTGGCCGAGCTGCGGGCGCAGGGTGGCAACGATCTCGTCGAGTACCGGCTGGAAATTCGTGGTTGTCTTGCTCATGCGCTGCGTTGTACCGCAGGCCGCCGGTTCACCAGCACGATGCCCAGCGCGACGCCGACCAGCGCCACCATCAGCTGCGCCGTGAGCGGCTCCTTCAGCAGCGCCACGCCGAACACCAGCGCGAACAGCGGCGTGAGAAAGGTGAAGGACGACATCTGCGTGGCCGGGTAGTGCCGCAGCAGCCACATCCAGGTGAGGTAGCTGGCGAAGGCGCCGATCACGGTCTGCAGGCCGATGGAGGTCCAGGCCCAGCTGGAGTACGAAAAACTCCAGTGCTCGCCGAGCGCGAGCGACACCACCGGGCACACCGCCGCCGTCACTGCCACCTGATAGAACAGCGTCTTCTCTGCACTGGCCGTGGCCAGCCGCGTGGTGCGCAGCGTCAGCGTGGTCAGGCCCCAGAGCATGCCGGCGGCCAGTGCCATCCCGTCGCCGACGAGCTGCGACGAACTCATGTGGCCGAAGCCCTCGCTGAAAGCCAGCACCACGCCCGAGAACGCGATGAACAGGCCCAGCCACTGGAAGCCGCGCAGCCGTTCGGCAGGCACCCAGCGCGGCAGCAGCAGCGACACCCAGAAAGGCGCGGTGTAGAGAAACACCGTGAGCCGCGAGGCGCTGGTGTGCTGCAGCCCCAGGTAGATGCCGGCGAACTCGCCCGAGAACAGCAGCCCCGCCAGCAGCCCCGGCCACAGCGTGCCGTCGCGCTCGAACAGCGGCACGCGCCGCCACACGCACCACAGCCACAGCAGCACGACCGCGCCGGTCATGCGGATCGAGGCCTGCCACAGCGGCGGCACCTCGGCCACGGTGGTCTTGATGAGGATCTGCTGCAGGCCCCAGAAGGCGCAGCAGGCAATGAGCAGGCCGATGGCGAGGCTGTCGAGATGGGTCTTGCGCTGGATCATTGGCGGGCGGTCGGTCACGGCGGATTGCCCGCCAGATTCATCCGATGATCGTACCGCGCCAGCGTGATCCGCGCGCAAGGCGCCGTCAGTTCGCGGCCCGAGGGTAGGGCGGCTTGCCGCGCGTGCCGACCATCAGGTCGGGCACCACGGTCTCGACGTCGGGCAGGGCGCGCGCGGCGCGTTCGAGCTTCTTCGCCAGCGCGGCATTGGGCACGCAGCCCTGCAGGTACACCCAGCGGCGCTGGATCATCACCCACACGCTGCCCTTGTTCACGCCCGGCACGGCCAGCAATGCGGCGCGCACCTTGGGCGCGAGCGGCTTGTCGTAGCGGTAGGCGTTGCTGTCGGTGCATTTGCCGGCCAGCCAGCAGCTGGTGCCGCGCTCCAGCCGCGAATGGGTCTGCAGGCGACGTTCCTCGGCCGTGTAGAACGGGCCTTCGGGCATCGCGCAGGCGGGCAGGCCCGCGGACACCTGGAAGAACGGATCGTCGAACCAGTTCTGCTTGAGCGGCCCCGCCGTTTCCTGCGCCATGCCGGTCTGCGCAGCGAGCAACAGGACGGACAACAGCGCAGGGCGTTTCATCACAAGGGATGCTCGGTATAGAAGCGCCCGCCGTGGAACAGCAGCGGCGAGGCGCCCGCATCGTGCGTGCAGCGCTCCACCTCGCCCACGAAGATCACGTGGTCGCCTTCGTCGTAGCGGCTGCGGTTGAAGCACTCGAAGCTGGCGGCCGCGCCCACCAGCACCGGTGCGCCGCCGAGGCCCTCGGTGAAGGCCACGTCGGCCCAGCGGTCGATGTTCTTGGCCGCGAAGCGTTCGGCCAGCGCCTTCTGGTTGGCCGCGAGGATGTTCACCGCGTAGTGCGAGCCGGTGCTCAGCGCGGGCATCGAGCCGGCCGCGCGCGCCAGGCTCCACAGCACCAGCGGCGGCGCAAGCGACACCGAGTTGAAGGAGTTGGCCGTGAGGCCGACCAGCGTGCCGTCGGCCGCGCGTGCGGTGACGATGGTGACGCCGGTGGCGAACATGCCGAGCGCTTCACGAAACTCGTCGGGCGAAAAGGAGGGCGGCTGGGCCCGGCGGGAAGTGGTCACTGAAAAAGGCGGCAAGGCTTGGAGGGCGGAGGACCATTTTGGCTCAGCGCCTGTCCGGCTGCTTGGCCGGGCTCATCAGCTCTGCCACCAGGCTGGCGTAGACGGTGGCGGCAGGTGAAAGCGTACGCCCTGCCAGGGTCACGAGGCTGTAGTGCGTCTGCATGTGCGCGAGGCCCGCGACCGGCAGCGGAACCAGCGCGCCCGTTTCGTGGCCCGGCCCCGGGGCGTGGGGGGCGAGGATCACCGCGTTGGCCGTGAGCGCGAGATGCCGCAGCGTGCCGGCGTCGTCGCAGGTCACGTTGAACACGCTGCGGTCGCCCCGTCGGGCCTGCCGGTCGAAATGCGTTGCCACCTCGGCCGGCAGGTGCGGGCCGGCCACGGGGTAGGCCATGATTTTCTCGAGCGTCGCCTGCCTCAGCCGCAGCAGCGGGTGCTTCGGCCGCACGAAGAACGACACCGGTACGTCGGGCAGGCGCGCGAGCTTCAGCCCGGGTTGCCGCTTCGTCAGGTCGCGCGTGTCGGCGATGAACAGGTCGAGCTGGCGGCGCTGCAGGCGCTCGCACAGGGTGACGGTGTCGGCCACTTCCATGCGCATCTGCAGCTGCGGGTGGCGCTGGGCCATGAGCGACAGCGCCACACGGCCCAGCGTGCCGGCGGCGAAGGGACCGAGGCCCACCGCGAGGCTGCCGATGGCGAGGCCTTCGAGCTGCAGCACGTCGCGCTCGATCTGCTTCGCGTCGGCCAGCAGTTCGCGGGCGCGCGCCAGCACCAGCTCGCCGGCCTGCGTGAAGCGCACGCTGCCGTAGGCGCGGTCGATCAGGCGCGCCTGCAGGCCCTCCTCGAGGTTCTCGATGCTGCGCGAGAGGGCGGGCTGCGACAGGTGCGAGGCCTGTGCCGCGCGGCCGAAGCTGCCCTGGTCGGCGAGGGCGACGAGGTGCTGGAGCTGGCGCAGCTGCATTTTGCGTTCTGGTTAAAAAGACAGCGCATATTTTGCATTTGCCAATGCTTGCAGCGCTTCGCAGAATTGTTGGATGACCCCTTCTTCCTTCTCCACCGCACTCGTTGCCCTGGCGTGCGCGCTGGGCGCATCGTCGATTTCCGCGCAGATCGCCCCCAAGGCGCCGCAGCCCTCCACCTTGCAGGCCAATGCAGACATGGCGAAGACGCTGCCCTTCGCCGACCGGCAGGACTTCGAGGACGCGATGCGCGGCTTCGTCGGCACCGTGCCAGATGCGCTCGTGCCCGGTGCCGGCGCGCGCCCTGTGTGGAGCATGAAGCCGTACGACTTCCTCAAGGCCGACGCGCCGGCCGACACCGTCAACCCGAGCCTGTGGCGGCAGGCGCAGCTCAATGCGATCCACGGCCTGTTCAAGGTGAGCGATCGCGTCTACCAGGTGCGCGGCTTCGACATCGCCAACATGACCATCGTCGAGGGCGATACCTCGCTGATCGTGATCGACCCGCTGCTGGCCGCCGAAACCGCGCGCGCCGCGCTCGATCTGTACTACCGGCACCGGCCCCGCAAGCCGGTGGGCACGGTGATCTACACGCACGGCCATGCCGACCACTTCGGTGGCGTGAAGGGCGTGATCGACGAGGCCGACGTGAAGGCCGGCAAGGTGCAGGTGCTCGCGCCCGCGGGCTTCATGGAAACGGCCGTGGCCGAGAACATCCTCGCGGGCAACGCGATGAGCCGGCGCTCGCAGTACCAGTTCGGCTCGCTGCTGCCGCCGGGCGTGCGCGGGCAGGTCGACACGGGGTTGGGCAAGGCGCTGGCGCGCGGCACGGTCACGCTGATCGCGCCCACGGCCACCATCGACAAGCCGACCGAGGAGCGCACCATCGATGGCGTGCAGTTCGTGTTCCGCCTGGTGCCCGGCTCCGAGGCACCGTCGGAAATGCTCATGTACCTGCCGCAGTTCCGCGTGCTGGACATGGCGGAAGACGTGACGCACACCATGCACAACCTCTACACGATCCGCGGCGCCGAGGTGCGCGACGGCAACCTGTGGTCGAAGTACATCGACGAGGCGCGCGTGGCTTTCGGCGGCAAGGCCGAGGTGCTGATCGCCCAGCACCACTGGCCCACCTTCGGGCAGGAGCGCATCGTCGAGCTGCTGAAGAAGCAGCGCGACATGTACAAGTTCATCAACGACCAGTCGCTGCGCCTGCTCAACCAGGGCTACACCGCCGCCGACATTGCCGAGACGCTGCGCATGCCGGCGAGCCTGGAGCAGGAATGGTCGGCGCGCGGCTACTACGGCACGCTGAGTCACAACGCCAAGGCCGTGTACCAGAAATACCTGGGCTGGTACGACGCCAATCCCGCCAACCTGAACCCGCTGCCGCCTGTGGCCTTTGCGAAGAAGACGCTCGAGTACATGGGCGGCGCCGATGCGGTGCTGGCCCGTGCGCGCGAAGACTTCGGAAAGGGCGAATTCCGCTGGGTGGCCAGCGCGATGAGCCAGGTCGTGTATGCCGATCCGTCGAACCGCGCGGCCCGCGAACTGGGTGCCGACGCGCTCGAGCAGCTGGGCTACCAGTCGGAGGCCGGCACGTGGCGCAGCGCCTACCTGGTGGGCGCGATGGAGTTGCGCAATGGCGTGCCGAAGATCCCGGCGGGCAGCAGCTCCAATGCCGACACGCTGAAGGCGGTGAGCAATGACCTGTTCTTCGACTTCCTCGGCGTGCGGCTCGATGCGGCCAAGGCCGAGGGCAAGAAGATGGTCATCAACTGGAACTTCACCGATTCGAACCAGCAGTTCGTGCTGACGCTGGAGAACTCGGCGCTGACCCACATCGCGGGACGGCAGCCGGGTGCAGACGCCACGGTGACATTGAGCCGGGCCACGCTCGACGCGGTCACGCTGAAGGAGACGAGCTTTTCTGCGGCGGTGCTCGCGGGCAAGGTGAAGATCGACGGGGACCGCGCGAAGCTGGCGGAACTGATGTCGATGCTCGACACCTTCGAGCCGATGTTCCCGATCGTCGAGCCCAAGGCTCAGCCGAAGAACCAGTAGCACACCGCGATGGCGGCCACCACGCCCGCCAGCTCGGCCAGCAACGCACACGCCACCGCATGCCGCGCGCGCTGGATGCCCACCGCGCCGAAGTACACGGCCAGCACGTAGAAGGTGGTCTCGGTGCTGCCCTGGATGGTGGCGGCCACCAGCGCGGGGAAGCTGTCGACGCCCTGGCTCTTCATGGTCTCGATCAGCATCGCGCGCGCCGCGCTGCCCGAGAAAGGCTTGACCAGTGCGGTGGGCATGGCGTCGACGAAGCGGGCGTCGAAGCCGCCTGCGTGCACCAGCCAGCGCAGGCCGCCGAGCACGAAGTCCAGCGCGCCCGAGGCCCGCAGCACGCCGACCGCGCACAGCATCGCGACGAGGTACGGCAGCAGGTTCTTCGCGATGTCGAAGCCTTCCTTCGCGCCTTCGATGAAGCACTCGTACACCTTCACGCGGCGGATCGCCCCGGCCAGCAGGAACACCATGACCACGCCGAACAGCGTGAGGTTGCCCAGCAGCGACGACAGCGACGCGATGGCCGCCGCCGACAGCGTGCCCAGCAGCGCCATGAAGCCGCCCAGCAGCAGCGCGCCGGGCACGAGGTAGGCCAGCACCACCGGGTCCCACAGCCGCAGGCGCTGCGCCACCGCCACCGACAGCAGCCCGACCAGCGTCGAGGCGCTGGTGGCCAGCAGGATCGGCAGGAACACCAGCGTCGGGTCGCCCGCGCCCTGTTGCGCGCGGTACATGAAGATGGTGACCGGCAGCAGGGTCAGCGACGAAGCGTTGAGCACCAGAAAGAGAATCTGCGCGTTGGTGGCCGTCACCGGGTCGGGGTTCAGCCGCTGCAGCTCGCGCATCGCCTTCAGGCCGATGGGCGTGGCGGCGTTGTCCAGCCCCAGCGCATTGGCCGCGAAGTTCATTGTGATGAGCCCGAGCGCCGGATGCCCCGCCGGCACGCCCGGCATGAGGCGCCGGAACAGCGGCCCCAGCAGCCGCGCCAGCCAGCCGACCAGCCCCGCCGCCTCGGCGATGCGCAGGAAGCCCAGCCACAGCGTGAGCGTGCCGAACAGCAGCACCATCACCTCGACCGCCAGCCGCGCCATCGCGAACAGGCTTTCGACCAGGGCCGCGAACACGGTCGGGTCGCCCCCCACGAGCCACCGCCCCAGCGCCGCCAGCGCCGCCATCCCGAAGAAACCCAGCCACAAGCCGTTGAGCACGCTTCTCTTTCCTTTTTTGCGGGTCGATCATAGGTCGCCGCTGCGGCCCGCCGCGAGCTACAGTTCGGGCCATGCGCGCTTTCATCGTTCGTCGTTTCGCCGCCTTCCTGGGCTTTGTTGCGGCCGCATGGCTGGCCGGCTGCGTCAGCCTGCCGCCGCCCGTGCCGCGCGCGAACGTCGCGGCGATCACCGACGTGGCGCAGACCGAACTCGGGCAGCTGGCGGCCAAGGGAATGCCGGGCGGTTCCGCCGCGCTCTCGGGCTTCCGCCTGCTGCCAGAGGCGGCGTTTGCCTTCGATGCCCGCATCTCGCTCGCGCGGCATGCCGAGAAATCGCTCGACGTGCAGTACTACCTGATCCAGAAGGACGACGTCGGCCTGCTGCTGCTCAAGGAGCTGCGCGAAGCCGCCGCGCGCGGCGTGCGCGTGCGCCTGCTGGTGGATGATCTCTACACGGCCGGCGAGGACGAGGTCTTCAGCACGCTGTCGGCCTTCCCGAACATCGAGGTGCGGCTGTTCAACCCGCTGCCCTCGCGCGCCAATTCGCTGTCGGCGCGGCTGCTGTCTTCATTGACCGACTTCGGCCGCATCAACCATCGCATGCACAACAAGCTGCTGGTGGCCGACAACAGCTTCGCGGTGTCGGGCGGCAGAAATATCGCCAACGAATACTTCATGCGCAGCACGGCGGCGAACTTCATCGACATGGACGTGTTGTCCAGCGGCCCCGTGGTGCGCCAGATGTCCGAGGGCTTCGACCGCTACTGGAACAGCGAGCACGTGCGTCCCATCGAGCAGATCGCGCCGCTGCGCATGCCGGTGGAAGAGGCGCAGAAGCGCTTCGACGCCATCGCTCGCACCGCGGTGCCCGACGTGCCGATGCGCCCGCGCGACGTCCTCGACAAGCCGCCGGTGGGGCAGGAGCTGATCACCGGCGATGTCGATCGCCACTGGGCGCCGTTCAAGCTGTTCGTGGACGACCCCGAGAAGATCACGCGCAAGCCCGAGGCGGCCTTCGAGGGCAGCGTGACCGAGGGCGCGCTCGGCGTCATCAATTCGGCGAAGCGCGAGGTCAAGATCGGCTCGCCGTACTTCATTCCCGGCGCGCGCGGCATGGCGATGATGAAGAAGGCCATCGAGCAGGGCGGACGCATCACGGTGGTCACCAACTCGCTCGGTGCGACCGACGAGCCGCTCGCCTACGCAGGCTACGAGCGTTACCGCGCCGACATGCTGAAGATCGGCGTCACCATCTACGAGATCGCGCCCACGCTCACGGGGCGCTCGGGCCGGTTCGGGGATTTCGGCAAGTCGATCAGCCGGCTGCACGCCAAGCTCGCAGTGGTCGACGACGACCGGTTTTTCGTCGGCTCGATGAACCTCGACCACCGCTCGGCCGCCGTCAATACCGAAATGGGCCTCGTGATCGACAGCCCGGAACTGGTGAAGGACTACGACAAGCTGCTCGGCGGCGAGCGCCTCAACCTGGGCTACAGGCTGCGGCTCGGGCCCGACGGCCGGCGCGTGCAGTGGCTCGAGTACGACGATGCCGGCGGCGACATCGTCCACGAGGACGAACCCGGCGAATTCCTCTGGCTGCGCTTCAAGAACTGGCTGCTGCTGCCCATCGTGGGCGAGGAACTGTTGTAGACAGCTGACTGGCTGAGTCCGAACGTCCTTTCCAGGAGGAGGGAGTGCGTTACATTTCTAGTAGAAATGTGAAGTTTTGTCACTGCCCTTTGGAGGGCTCCTGGAGATTTCCCCCATGACCGTTCCTGTGCCGCGCGAATCGATTGCGCCGCTTTCCACCAGCCGTCGCCGTGCGCTGACCGGGCTGGCCGCAACCGCTGCAGCAGGCTTGGGATTTCCGGCGCTCGCGCAGACGCGGGCGGTGCGCGTCGGCGCCACCTTCGACAACAGCAGTGTCGAGAAGGCCAACGGGCAGGGTCTCTACCAGGGGTCGAGCGCGTTCTTCAACGCGCTGAACAAGGCGGGCGGCATCAACGGTACCAAGGTCGAGCTCGTGATTGCAGACGACACGTTCAAGCCCGAGGTGGCCAAGGCCAACGCGCTGGCCTTCGAGAAGGACAGCTCGGTGCTCGCGCTGGTGCATCCGCTGGGCACGCGCCAGACGGCCGCGGTGATGGATGCGGTCCCCGGCATCGCCGTGGTCGGCCCGATCACCGGCACCATCTCGCTGCGCAAGAAGGTTTCGCCGAACACCTTCTGGGTGCGCGCCAACTACGACCAGGAAGTCGACAAGCTCGTGAGCACGGCCATCGTGCTGGGCCAGAGCCGTATCGGCCTCGTGCATTCGGATGATCCGCTCGGCCAGTCGGTGCTGGGGGCCTTCAAGAATGCGCTGGTCAAGGCCAAGCTGGAGCCGGCGGTGATCGCGACCACGCCCAACACCACCAGCATGGAAGTCGGCCCTGCCGCCGACGCCATCGCCAAGGCCAAGCCGCAGGTCATCGTGGTCGGCCTGGCCGGCACGGCACCGGTGTTCCTGAAGGCATTGCGCGAAGCGGGCAACAGCAGCTCGGCCTACGGCCTGTCGATCACGGCCAGCGCGCTCGCGGCCATGGGCGACCTGGCGCGCGGCCTGGGCTTCGTGATCGTGGTGCCGTCGCCGTATTCGACCAAGTACGAGATCGTGCGCCGCTACCAGGCCGACATGGTGGCCAGCGGCGTCAAGGAGTTCTCGCTCACGAGCCTCGAGGGCTACATGAACGCGGCCGTGCTGGCGGAAGGCATGCGCCGCGCCGGCGGCTCGCTGACGCGTGCCTCGGTGATGTCGGGACTGGCGAGCATCGAGAACTTCGACCTGGGTGGGGTGAAGATCAACTACGGCCGCACGAACCGTGAAGGCGGCCAGTTCGTGGACGTGGCCGTGATCGGCAGCCGTGGGCAGATGCTGAGCTAGGCCTGGTCCTCCCCCAGGCTTCGCGC
>NZ_AKIW01000109.1 GCF_000282635.1 Variovorax sp. CF313 | reverse complement strand
ATTCGCGTCACGGCTCAGTCAAGGTGTGATTGCCGTACGCTTACAGAAAGACTGCCATCGGATCGGACACCAACCAACGAGCCGAGTGCGGTCGTCGCCCTGGCCTCGGAACCTGATACCGAAACAGCGATGGGGTCGCCACCGGAATAACTTCCCTCACCTCCTCCCCCTTCCCCTCCCCCGCAGGCGCTGAGCGCGGCAACCAACGAGAGAATCGGAAGAGCTTTGAGGCGTACTCGTTGCATGTGTGTCTCCTTGCCGGTCTGGGCCGGGCTTGTGATGAATGAAGGGAATGAAGGCCCTCTCGCGCGGCATCTCGGGACAGCGCGAAGACATGCCTTAGGATTGATTTGGGTCAAGCTCGAGTAGCGCTGTGATCGGCGCTTCGTGAAGGAGGGGCGCCTATTGCTGAAGCCACTAGGCGCTTCGGCTCGTTTCTGCAGCCGAAACTAAAAGGCGTGACGGATGCCGACGTCGTAGCCCGTGGAAGTCTTTGGGGCGAACGTCGCATTGCTGATGAACGCCGGGCCGCCAACGGTGAGAGCAGAACCGTTCTTGTTGTTCACTCGAGCAATAGTCGCATAGAGCGCCGTGCGCTTCGACAGGTTGTGAACGTAGCCGATAGCAACCTTGTCCGCCTTCGGATCGTCAGCCAGCGAGAACGGCAGGTTGAAGTCATACTTCACTTGCGAGTAAGCCACGCGAATCAGCCCCGGCCCCACGGGCACGGTGACACCAAACACATAGCCCTTGAGGTCAGTATCCACTACAGGAGCGAGGGGAGTGACTTCGTAGTCGACCTCCTTGCTTGCTTTCGAGTACTCACCGAAGAGCTTGACCACCCCGAAATCGTACGAACCGCCGAGGTTGACGGTCTTCACCGAGGTCGTGGTGCCGGCGAAGAAGTTATCACCAATGGTGCTGTTGCCGTAGGCGAGTGCCACGTCCAGCGGACCGTTGGCGTAGCCGAATCGACCGCCGATATAACGACCGGTGCGCGAGTTGTTCAGCGCGGTCGGGGTAACAGTAGCCGGATCGAACTTGTCCTTCTCGTGGAAGGCGTACATCACCTGGCCATAGAAGCCGCCGAGGTTCGAGGGCAAGAAGTAGCCGATGCTGTTGCTGGCACGCGCATAGTTGCTGCCGACCACGCTGGGGACGCCGACGACCGCCGGAGCCGCAGCGCCGTTGAAGGTGTTGAACGCCCCATTGGCGGTAAAGACCAGGCTGGCGCCGACGCCATTCGCGCCAAAGGGGTCGAACACGGTGTCGTTCCAGTACATAGGGGTGTAGTCGCGCCCAAGGCGAACCTCACCGAATGCGCCAGACAGGCTCACAGTTGAACGACGAGCGAATGTCGAGATGCCGGTTTGGCCATCATCGTTGGTGATCGGAGCCTCGAGCCAGAAGCTGGCCGTCAGGCCACCGCCGAGATCTTCCGTACCTCGAAAGCCCAGGCGACTGGTGTTGTAGCCAGAGTTCGAAAGCGCGGTGCGGCTTACCTTGACGCTATCGAAAGGGTTGGCGAGCGTCGGGAAGCCGACATTTTTCGACTTGTTCGAGTAGCCGCTGACAGCCGCGTCGACCACGCCGAAAACGGTGACAGACGACTGGGCTGACGCAGCACCGGCGACAGCCAGGACAGTCAACGCAACTAGAGATTCTTTCATTGCAGGTTTCTCCAAGGTTAAGAAATGGGGATCCGGTACGTAGAGCTCACTGTGACTGCCGAGGCTCGGCTTGCGCATCGGCGCGCGGAGCCATTGCGCCCCGCGACTCGGTCTCAGGGCAACGCGATGGTCTTGCCCCAGATTGGTTGGGATCGACCCTCAATAGAGCGTTCCTCCTGCCGCTTCGTGAGCGAGAGGCGCTGATTGGCGAAGCGATCAAACGCCTCGGCGCCATCAAAGCCTTCTCGAGCGCATCGGCAATGCATATTGCGACGATGACCATGGTCGCCGCATAGATGCTGGTCGCCCAAGCTGGACCGAACAGTGAGGAAAGTCGGCTTGCGACTGCACAGGCCGGCAGCATTGCCGCCGCCATGATCAGATTGCGCTTGAGCCCAGTTGCGAAGCTATAGCGCTCATCTCTGGATGAACGGAAGAAGCACAGCACAACCATCACCAGCGATATCACCGGGAAGGCCAGAAAGTGATCCGCCCAGATTGACCAGTCCAGCGTCCAAGACCAGTCGGAGGTACAGCGCGCGATCAGCATGTCGGCAGCAATGGAGCGCCCGTCAATCAGGCAGGCCCCGAGCAGCAGCCACCCGGAAGGCCGATGCGCATGGCGCGTCCAACCCAAGGCGGCGTGCTCCCGCAGCCCAACGCAGTACTGGCTGATCATGGGAGCTTCAGTCGACAGTGGCGCCAGAGAGCTTGACGGCCTTGCCCCAGCGCTCGATCTCTGCTCGAATGAAACGCGTGAATGCATCGCCCGTCAGCGGGCTGCCGATTGCCCCGCGTTGCGTCAGCTGGCTGACTGTCTCCGGGTCCGCAAGCACCCCTTGGACCGATTTGACGAGCGTCGCAACGATCGATGGCGGCGTGCCTGCACGCGCCATCAACGCGTCCCACGCGGTGACATGAAATCCAGAAACCCCCGACTCAGCCAGGGATGGCACGTCCGGCATCGAGGGCAAACGCTCGCGGGTGGTCACCGCCAGTGCCCTCAGGCGACCGGACTTGACGTGCGGCATCGCGCTGGCCGTCACCTCCATCATGAAATCCAGGTCGCCGCCCATGAGCCCCGTGAGTGAGGCCGCTCCGCCGCGGTAGGGGATGTGGACCATGTGCAGCCCGAGTTGGGCCTTGAGCAGTTCCACCGCCAAGTGCGAAGTCGTCCCGTTTCCAGCGGATCCGAATGTGAGCCCACCCGGTTTCGCCTTCGCTTGCGCGAGCAGGTCAGTGGCCGACTTGAGGGAGCTCTCTTGCCGCACCACCAGCACCAGTGGAATCTCGGACAAACGGGACACCGAAACAAGGTCCTTCAGCGGGTCAAAAGACCGCCTCGAGTAAAGCGTCTGATTGATCGCAAGCGTTCCGTTGGTCGCGTAGAGCAGGGTGTACCCGTCAGGTTCCGCGCGGGCAGCCTGCGCGCTGCCCAGGTTCCCTCCTGCCCCGCCAACATTCTCGAACACGAAGGGCTGCGCAAGCCCAGCCGCGACCTTGGTCAACATGAGTCTTGCAAGGGTGTCGCCTCCCCCGCCCGCGGGAAACGGGATGATGACTCGGACGGGCCTATGAGGATAGATGCCTTGCGAATGAGCAAGGCTCTTGAGAGTTCCTGTCAAAACCGCAGCGGTCACCCCCGCGACAACCGCGCGACGATTGGGAAGTCGGGCCTGTGATGTTTCCATGGCTCACACCCCGGACAGCGGATTCCAGACCGCCTCATCACGTGCTGCCTGTTCGTGTGGACTCGCAGGATGACAGCAACCGAGATCCACTGTGGCCGCACCTGAATCATCGCAGCAGTTGCCAGGAAGCACGGGGGCTTGAACGCCGCTGTGGTTGCAGCACCCGCCCTTCCACCAACGTGCGCCCTCGCCCTTGCAGTACTTGTCGTCCGCGCCAACCATGCTCATGAACAATGGGTGGTAGTTGCGGCAAACCTCCAACTCCGTCTTGACCCAGTGCAGGGGGTCCTTGGCGTAGTGGTCCCAATAGGCTCCCGGCGCGTTGATTCCCGGGACCGCTGGATTCCAGCTCTCGTCGAGCCAGAGGTCCGGGTCGCCATACTTTGAGCAGAGCTTGCGGATTTCCGGGTCGTCGAGCGCCTTCAGGCGCCCGTTCTCGATCACGTTCTCGTTGTCACCCGAGCGTTCGACGGTATAGGTTGGAAAGTACAGGTGCAGATGCCAGTGGCCCACGAGCAGACCCAGACGCGCAGCCTCGCGCTCCGTCATCGAAGAGATGATGGTGCCGAATCCCATGTGGATCACGCCCGAGCGGACACGTTCGTACAGGCAATTGACGAAGCCTGTAGGGAAGTCCTTGCGCGGGCGGTGAATGTGCGGGTTGGTTCCAATGGAAGCTTCCCACCAGTGCATGATCCCCTTGCTCGGAAAGCCGGGGTACTGCTTGTCCTTGGTGAGTTCCATCACCTCTCGCAGCTTCTCGCCAAACGCACCGCCCGCATTGATCTGCTGGATCTTCGAGTTTTCGACGATCAACTGTGTCCAATCGACGGCCGCAATGTGATTCGTGGTCCCGGCGATGACGCCACAGCCGTCTTCCTTCGTCGGGTGGAACATCCATGGGCGCCCTGTGATGTGGCCCGGCAAGTACGTCTTGCCGAAATGCTCATTTCCACGCCAGGTCCTTGCCGTCAGTTCTTCGTTGTAGAACTCTCTCTTTGCGTCCCAGTAGTCGTCGTGATTCGTGAACGTGAGGTCGGTGCCTTCCGGATCTGTGATGCGTACCCGCTTCGCGCCGCGGATGCGCTCCCAGGCCCATTGGTCCATCGCGTTGATCACTTCGATGGGCATTGCATGCGCCGGAGATGCCAGGATCTCTGGCGTGATGAACGGCATGCGCTGAATCTTGATGAACCGCTCGGCGAGCACCGGACCGCCATAGCCCATCAAGATCTTGTCGTACTTTCTCTTCTTCTCTTCTTCCTCCCACATGTCCATCCATTCCGCCAGTTCCTTGGTGCGGAAGAGGTAGTACTCGACCTCGTCAGCACCGACCCAGTGCGGCACAGGCCCACGGTCGATCTTCTGAATCTCGTATTTGACCTTGTACGTCTCCAGGATCTTCTGGCACGCCTGGATCGTCAGTTCACTGTGCCAGTTGTCGACCCGCAGCAGGACACGCTCCCCCTCCTTGAGGCCCCAGCACGCATTCAAGCCGTGGTTGTAAGGACGTCGCGCCACGTGCTCGAGGTACGGCATGAGCTGGTCTGTATTCGTGACCTCGACGAAAGGCGGACAACGCGGCGGACGCGTTGCCTGAAGCGGTGGGGTGGGATGAAAAGGAACACCGGCGGGCACGGATCGCGAGTGGCCCGCGCCCTCTGCCTGCAGTGAATTGAGACCGGCTCTGTTGAGGTTCAGCATCTTGGTGCCCTGATGAATGAGGTTTGATTCGGAACGCTGCGCCTGAGTGAAGAAACGGCCTCAAGGCCGTCAGTCACACAATTTTGCATGCATTGTGTTTCGGTGCTGTCGAATAATGCACGCCAAAATGACCAGATTCTTTAGGGAAAACCCCTTATTTCACCCAGAATCTCATCGCCAATGCATGCATTCTCATTCTTCAATGCATGCATTTAAACTGCCGAAAGAGTCAAACCAGGAATCCAAGGCAGCTAGACTTCGAGGAGATCGAAGCCTCCGGCAGCAGAAAGGGGCTACACACACCATGGCATCCCAAATCGAACGCGTGGCAGCCGAGCTGCGCCGGCGAATCTTGAAAGGCGAGCTTCTCGCTGGACAGCGCGTCCTTGAAGTCGAATGGGCGCAAGAACTCGCCGTCTCCCGCACCCCGTTGCGACTGGCACTCGCCGAGCTCGAGAAACAAGGCCTTGTTGAACGGCTGGGGAGTCGCGGATATCACGTCCGCGTCATTACGATGGACGACGTTGCCGAGGCCATCGATCTGCGCGGGGTCCTTGAGGGCGTGGCAGCAAGGCTGGTGGCCGAGGGCGGTCCATCTAACGACGATCTAGAAACGCTTTCGGCCTGCGTAGAAGAAGGACGTCTCTTGCTCGAAGCCGCGGATGCCAACGACGGTGTGCTGGACAGCGCAGCATGGGCCTCAATGAATGCCCGGTTTCACGCGACACTGGTGGGGGCGGCCAATAACAAGACGCTTCGTTCCACTCTCGACCATGTCAATAAGTCACCGCTTGCTGATGCGGGCGCATTAGGCATCCATGGTTCGCAGCCCGTCCTCGAACTGTCGTATCTGAAGCGCGCCCAGTCCGATCACGAAGACGTGTTACTCGCTATCAGGGAACGCGAAGGTGCACGTGCGGAGAATCTGATGCGAGAACACGCACGCCGCAGTCGCGACAACAAACGTCGCCTGACACAAAGCTCTGACACATTGCTTGTCCACGAAGCATCGGTCCCCTTAGTCTTTAGGAAAGCTGCGCGATGAGCGCAAAAGTAACGCCGGCGGTGGTCCATCGCGAGGCCAATCCCCAATGACCAGCATGCCAGGCGAATAGCTTCGCTCGGGCCGCCAAACGACGTGCAAGCCTAGTAGCACTCACCCGCGGGAGAAGCGCCAAGGCCCACCGTGTCGGAGCCCTGCTTTGCACTTCTTGCGCGCCGTGCGCGAAGTCGTTTCGGTCACGCAATAAGTTCGAAGATCAACTGGTCCTGCAAGCGGCTTGAACCTAACCTCCGGTCCTGTACACGCGGCGGCGGACTTTGCCGGCGGGACGTATCACTGAGCATCTCGACGCCGGCCATCTGCGCCCCCAAGCCAGCAACGCCGGATAGCACCTGGTGCTGCGCCTGCCGGACGGCAGCGATGAAATGGCCATCGCCGCGGCACGTGGTGTGCTCACGCAACTGCTGTCACGCACTGCCTGCACGGTGGTGTGCAGCGTGTGTTGCTGCTGGGATCCGTCTGCGTGGAGGATTCGCAGATCGAGCCGGCATTTCGCGTGCTATTTTCGGCGCGAAATGTCATCACAGGATGCCTTCTTCGGCGTAAGGCGTGTTCGTCTCCACGCGTTCATAGCCCATGCGAGTGAGATCCAGCGTCGTGAATTTGCGGTGTACGACCAGTTCCGCGATGCTGCGTCCCGCAGCGGGGGCATGCATCATCCCATGGCCGGAAAAGCCTGCCACCGTGTACAGGTTCGGCAGCCGGCTGTTCCATGCCCCAATCACGGGATTGCCGTCCAGTTCGTTGACTTCGTAGAGGCCGGACCAGGTTCGATGGCATTTGGCCGCCTCGAAAGCCGGGAAGCGGTGCGCCACTGCGGGCCACACCACACGCTCGAAGTAGTCGTGATCGACCTCGAAATTGAAGCCGCGCTGTGCGCTCCCGTCGACCAGGCCGCCCGAGAAGCCTTTGCCCTCGGAGCGGAATGCCAGCCGCGCGACGTCCTTGACATAGGGAAGAAACTCCACGGGCGACCCCGCAGTGAAGTAGTGCTCGAAGCGGCGCATCGGAGTCACGGGCAGTTTCATGCCGAACTTGTCTGCAATCAACCCTGACCAGGCGCCAGCCGCGTTCACGAAGGCATCGGCCTCGATGCGGATGCCACTCTGCAATGTGATTGACCTGGCCTTTGCTGAGTCGACCTGCGCATCCACAAAACGGTCCTGGATGTACGTGGCGCCCAGCTCGACGGCCTTCCGGCGAAATCCCCAGAGCAACCCGTTGGGATCGCACCAGCCGTCTCGTGGCGTATGCGCGCCAGCACTGATGTCGTCCACGTTCATGGAGGGAAACTTCGCCTTCAGGCCCTCCCTGTCGAGCAGATCGACTTCACAGCCCTTCGCCAGTTGCTTGCGTACGTTGCGTTCCAGTTTGGAGGCCTGCTCCGGCGGCACGATGAACAGGTAGCCGCCCTCCACCCAATCGACGGGCGCAGGGCGGCCATTGGCCATCATCGTCTTCTCGAAGTTCCGGATGAAGTCGATGCTGTAGAGCGACATCTCGATGTTTTCAGGGCACGTGAATTGCACGCGGCACCCGCCGGATGCGCGCACGGCCGAGGCGAACTCATAGGTGGGGTCCGGCTCGATCACGCACACTGAAATGTGAGGCGCTTCCTTGAGCAGGTAGTACGCGACGCTCGAACCAACGATGCCGCCGCCGATGACGGCCACGTCGAATTTCTGAGTGGATGAGGAGTTCATGGGAAAGAAGGGCTCTTGATATTGACACGTTATCCCATATTGGATCCAATCGTCAAGTTCAGCTTCCAACCACTCTTCCGGAGTTTCGATGAAATCCCTTCCGTCCATCGCCTTGGCGAGCCTTGTTGTCGCTGCCAGCCCCGTGCTCGCGCAGGAGAGCGGGACGCTGGAAAAAATCAGAGCCAGCAAGACGATCACGATCGGAAATCGCGACGCGTCGATCCCGTTTTCCTACACGGACGGCAGCGGCGTACCCGTGGGCTATGCCATCGACATATGCATGAAGGTGGTGGATGCCGTGAAGCAGAAGCTGAATCTGCCCAATCTCCAGATCAAGTTCCAGACCGTCACTTCGCAGAACCGCATTCCGCTCGTCGTCAACGGGACGGTCGACCTCGAGTGCGGCTCGACGACAAATTCGATGGTCCGTCAGGAACAGGTCGCGTTCGGGCCGAGTTACATCATGGTGGGCGTGAGCGCCGCGGTGAAGAAGAGCTCCGGCATCAACTCCTTTGCAGATCTCGCAGGCAAGACGATTTCGACGACGACAGGGACCACATCGATCCCGCTGCTGCGCGCCTACCGGAAGAATGACAACCTGGAGGTCCGGGAGGTCTACGGCAAGGACCATTCGGACTCTTTCCTGCTGCTGCATGCGGATCGCGTCAGCGCGTTCGTGATGGATGACGTCCTTCTGGCCGGCCAGATCGCGGCATCCCCGAAACCGGGCGACTACAAGATCCTGCCCGAAGTGCTGCGTCAGGAGCCGTACGGCATCATGCTGCGCAAGGACGATCCCCAGTTCAAGGGGCTGGTGGACGTCACGATCAAGGATCTGATGAAATCCGGCAAGATCAATGAACTCTACGCCAAGTGGTTCACCTCGCCGATCCCGCCCCGCGGCGTGAACCTGAACTTCCCGATGACAGAAGCCACTCGGGACCTCTACAGGCATCCGACGGACAAGGGCATCTAAGGCTGAGCGCGCCGCGCCGTCAGGGACGGCTCTCCGCATCCAGCAGCGCGCGTTGCGTGTGCTCGATGTGCTGCTCAAGCAGGCTGACGGCAAGATCGACATCGCCAGCCGCGCAGGCCTTCAGGATGCTCTTGTGCTCTGTCTGGGGCGACTTGCGGCCGACGGTGGAAGACTGGTGCGCACGAAGATGGATGTTGATGCTTCGCACGATGTCCTCGATCATCTTCAGCAGTCTTGGCCGCCCGCAGGCGCGATACAGGCACAGGTGAAACTCGAGGTTCAACTCGGTCCATTCCAGAGGGGAATCGCTCCCGTCATAACGGGTGATGATTTCCTTGGCGGCCTTGATATCGGCCTTCGTCATCCTCGGAACGGCCACCTTCAGGGCCCGCGTTTCCAGCGCGATCCGGATATCGAGCGTCTCGAGCAGATCCTGCGTCGACTTCGAGGCCACGACCGATCCCGCATTCGCCGTGTGTTCGATCAGGCCCTCCGCTTCCAGCCTCTTGAGCGCTTCGCGCACGGGAATGCGGCTGACGCCGAACTGCTTGGCAAGCGCCTCCTGCTTCAGTTGAACGCCGATACTCAATCGCCCCTTCAGTATCATTTCTCGCAATGAACTTGTGACCGAATCGGCCGTGAGGACTGCTGGCTTGGGGGAGGCTACGGCGGAGGTCATCTTGTTGGGTCGGGCTCGCGCGCGACGGATCCAGTACGCAATTCGCGTCTTGGATCATATCCAAGGATGCCTACTCACCGGCGTTGGCTGGACGCCTCACGCCCTCCCGGCCTCGGGCGGTTCCGGTCCGCATGCGGGCCGATGAACCGGCGCTGCGGAGAACGCCGGCCACGCCGGCTCAATCGGCCTTACCCAGCACCTCTCGCAGCGCTGCGAGGAAGTGTTCGTTGTCGTCCGGTGTCCCCACCGATACGCGGATGAAAGACTCATATCCTTCATCCTTCCAGGGCTTGATGATGATGCCGCGCGCCAGCAACGCCTCATGGACAGGTCCGTTGGATCTTCCGAGGTCGATGAACAGGAAATTCGCCGCCGACGGCGCCACGCTCAGGCCCAATCGATGCACCCCGGCGCGCAGGACCTCCCGGCAACGGATCGTCTCGGTCACGGCTCTGTCCATGTGCGCCTCATCACCCCATGCTGCCAACGCGCCCGACTGGGCCGCACGATTGACGTTGAAAGGTGTGCGGACACGATCGACGATCTGGATGAGTTCGCTGTCCGACGCAATGCCATAGCCGACACGCAGGCCTGCAAGCCCCCAGGCCTTGGAAAACGTGCGCAGCACCATCCAAGGTTGACGCCTGCCCCGCAAGAGCGCCAATGCATCCGGAAATCCGTCCTCGCGCTGCGCATACTCCCAGTAGGCCTCGTCGATCACCAGCAAGGTGCTTGGCGACGCCGCGTCAAGCAGGCGCACGAACGCATCGGCATCGAACATGCATCCCACGGGATTCGACGGATTCGCGATCATCGCGAGCTTGGGCCCGCACGCCAGCGCCGCGCACCATGAATCGACGTCGAACCCGAGCTCGGGCGTGAGCGACACCATCTCCACCTGGGCACCCATCATCCGTGGGTAGATCTCATGCAGCCCGAAAGCGGGCCGCTGCGTCAACACGCGCTCCCCGGACGAAAGGAAGGCGAGGCAGAGCATGCGCAGGATGTCCTCGGAGCCGTTGCCGACCACGATCTGCGACGGTTCCACATAGAAGCGATCGGCGATGGCTGCCCGCAACGCCGTGCACTGCGCATCAGGGTAGTTGCCGACATCCGGGGCCAGACCAGACAAGGCCTTCGCCACTGCCGGGCTGGCACCGTAGGGGTTCTCGTTGCTCGCAAGGCGGGCGACCCGTTCGACGCGATAGCGTGCGCGAACGACCTCCGAGGAGAGGCCTGCGTTGTAGGGCGGCAGCGGTGGGACTTCCGGTCGCGCGAATTCGAAGATGTTCGTGTTCACAGGTCTAGGATCTTTCCGGGGTTGAGCAAATGAAGAGGATCGAGCGCATGCTTGATTGCTCGCATCGTGGCCAATTCCGCGGGCGTACGGCTCGCGCTGAGGTAGGGCTTCTTGTGAAGGCCGATCCCATGCTCGGCGGAAATGCTGCCGCCGCTGGCTTCGACCTGCGCGTAGACCATGCGCTCGAAGACCTCGGCCTCGCCGCCGATCGATTGCCCATCCGTGGTGACATGGAGGTTGCTGTCGCCCACGTGGCCGAAGAAGAGAGAGCGGTGCGAAGGCCAGCGCGCGTCGAGCCCAGCGCGGCACGCATCGACGAAACGACCGATAGAGGCCATTGGCAGGCTGACATCGAGATTGATCGGCGGACGCATGTGCAGCGGCAACTCGGCCGTGGCCTCGCGGATCGTCCAGAAGGCGCGCGCCTGCGCGTGGGACTGGGCAATCGTGACGTCGCGCGCGACGCCTGCCTCCATCGCCTCGTCCAGTCCGGTCTCCAGGGTCTCGCGCAACCCGGCCTCGTCTCCGCCCGTGACGTCGATCAACGCAAGCAGCGGATACGCCGTGTCGAAGGGCTCACGCAAGTGCTGCCAGCGCAGCGAGGTCTGCACGAAGTCTCGCCACATCAACTCGAAGGCGGCGAGCATCCCGGGAAAATACCGCCGCAGACGGTCCAGCAGCGCGAGCGCGTCGTCGAACTGCGCCACCGCGACCAACGCAGTCACCCGCGCCTTCGGTGCCGGATGCAGACGCAGCAACGCCCGCGTGATCACGCCGAGCGTTCCTTCGGCTCCGATGAAGAACTGCTTGAGGTCATAGCCGGTGTTGTTCTTGAGCATGGGCCGCAGCATCGGCAGCACCCGGCCGTCGGCCAGCACCACCTCCAGCCCGAGGGTCTGCTCGCGCATCATTCCGAATTGCAGTACCCCGTTGCCACCCGCGCTGGTCGACAGCGCGCCGCCGATCTGACACGAACCACGCGCGCCAAAGTCCACGCCGAACATCAACCCCTGTGCAGCGGCCGCCTCCTGCACCGACTGCAGCGTGACACCGGCTTGCACGGTCATGGTGCCGGCAGCGGCGTCGAGCGCCTCGACGGCGTTCATTCTCTCCAGCGACAGTGCAACGGCATCGGTGCTGGGCAGCGCCGCGCCCGCCAGTCCGGTCAGACCGCCTTGCGGGACGAGCGGCACGCGGTGCTCAGTGCACAGGCGCAACACCCTCGACACTTCTGCCGTGTTGCGTGGACGCACGAGTGCCAGTGGCAATCCCCCCGGCGCCCCGCTCCAGTCGCTGCAACGCCTCGCAGCAACGGCATCCCCTACCAGGAGATCATCAACGCCCAGGGTTCTGGACAGTGCCTCAAGGAATGCGGCTTGCTTCATCTGCATGGACTTCTCGCGTGATCGTCCCCGTTCGCGTCGACCGTCGTCGACCGTGGTCGACTGCATGGAGTCTCAGCACGCATGACGGGATGCGTTGTACCGCCTGCCGTGCTGCTGCATGGGCCGAACAATTCAGCTCTGGTGGCCGCGCGGCGCATGCTCACTCCCGGACCATCGGCAGCTTGAGACCCTGCTTCTTCGCGGTCGCGATGGCAATCTCGTAGCCCGCGTCGGCATGGCGCATCACGCCGGTGGCCGGGTCGTTGAAGAGCACGCGCTCGATGCGCTTGGCGGCAGCGTCGGTGCCGTCGCACACGATCACCACGCCCGAGTGCTGCGAATAGCCCATGCCGACGCCGC
>NZ_AKIW01000108.1 GCF_000282635.1 Variovorax sp. CF313 | reverse complement strand
GCGCGCAGCCTGGGGGCGAGCCTTACTTCGTGCCGAAGATCCGGTCGCCCGCGTCGCCGAGGCCGGGCAGGATGTAGCCGTGGCTGTTCAGCTCGCGGTCGATCGCGGCCGTGTAGATCGGCACGTCCGGATGGGCCTTCTGCATGGTTGCGACGCCTTCGGGGCAGGTCAGCAGGCAGACGAACTTGATCGACTTGGGGTTCAGCTCTTTCAGGCGCTCGACTGCGGCCACGGCCGAGTTGCCGGTGGCCAGCATCGGGTCGACCACGATCACGTCGCGGTTCTCCATCTCGCCCGGCATCTTGAAGTAGTACTCCACGGCCGTCAGCGTCTTGGGGTCGCGGTACAGGCCGATGTGGCCGACGCGCGCGCCCGGCACCACGGTCAGCATGCCGTCCAGGATGCCGGTGCCGGCACGCAGGATCGACACCAGCACCAGCTTCTTGCCGTCGATGACCTTGGCCTGCATGGTCTCGAGCGGGGTCTCGACTTCGATGTCCTGCATCGGCATGTCGCGCGTGACCTCGTAGGCCATGAGCATGCTGATTTCATTGAGGAGCCGGCGGAAGCTGTTGGTGGACGCGTCCTTGCGGCGCATCAGGGTGAGCTTGTGCTGGACGAGGGGGTGGTTGACGAGGTGGACGTTGCTCATTGGAATTTTTTCTATCGTTGCTGAAAACCGGGAGTCTAGAAGACAGTGCCGTCGCTCTCGATCAGCAGAGGCGGAGCACCGTCACGCAAGCGCTGTGCCAGAGCCCGGCCCGCCGCCCAGGTGCCGCCTTCCAGAACGCAGGCCAGCGGCAATTCTTCCTCGGTGCGGTCGAGCACCTTGCGCACGCGCGGCGCTACTTCGTCGAGCAGCGCCACCGTGAGAGCGCGCCATTCGACGATGAACTCATCGCCCACCTTCCAGCGGCGCTCGAGGAAGGCGGGGTCCTTCGGCACGATCACGCCGCTGTCGATCAGCAGGCCGCCGTTGCGGTACTCGGGCAGGGCCGTGAGCGCGTCGAGGTGCCGCACCTTCACTCCGGCCCACTCGAAGGGCTCGAGCAGCGAGTACGTGAGCCACTGCGAAAGCTTGTGGAAGGGCATCCAGCCATTGGTGAGGCCGGGTCCGCGCACCGCGCTGTGGCGCCAGCAGTCGCCCAGCGCCAGCGCCGGGTCGCCCGAGCCGATGCCGCCTGCACTGTCGCTGCCGTCGGCGGCAATGCTGTCGACCGCGTTGGCCGCAGGCCAGATGCGCGAGAGCGTCTCCAGCAGCAGCGAAAGAATCTGGTGCGCGGTGATCTCGGCGGTGGGCGGCGTGGCGGCGCCGAAGGGCGCCACGAGGGCGTCGAACATGCCGGCGGGGCGGCCGTCCTCGCCGAAGGTCTCGGGCTGCTCGCTCATCGCTTCGCCAAGCCGGCGCAGCAGCACCGCGCGGCCCGCGAGGCCCACCAGCGGATTGACTTCGCTGACCTGGAACGCGTCGCCGAGCCGGTCGGTGACGAGGCCGCGCAGGCCGGCCGCATCGGCCTGGCAGGGATGGTCGGGGTTCGACGAGAAAAGTCCGCTGGTGAAGGCGTGGAAGCTCGCCACGCCCAGCCCTTCGGAACGCGTGAAGCGCGCGCCCGTGGCCGGCTCGGTGTAGCCCCAGTCGGGGCCTGCGCCGGCGTCGAGCAGCACGCTCACCAGCACGAGGTCGATGTGCGCGCGGGCGCGCTGCCGTGCATCGATGCGCGGACCGAGCAACTCGTCCAGCTGCTTCAGCCGGTCGGCGCCCCCCGCCTCGAAATGGCGCCAGCGGCTGTGGTACGGGATGGTGTCCCACGGATAACGCTCGCGCGTGACCTCCGCGACGGTGCGTGCGGCGTCTTCGAGCGTGTCGTCGCCGCCGATGCGGAACCACTGCGATTCGCCCCGGCGCGCGCGCGCCAGCAGGGCGCCCGCGCGCTGCCGGATGGCGGCTGTGGTGCGCAGCAGGCTGGCAGCGCCGGCAGGGTGCGCGGTGTCGGCCGTGAATTCGATGGACGGGTCGATCTCGCCCGCGCCGCCCGGCGGCAAGCTGCCCGATCCGTCGACCGGCATGTTGTCGAATTGGTCGTGACTGTTGCTCATTCGGCGAGTCCCCGGCCTTTGGCCTTCTTGAGTTCGTCGGCGTCCGGCACCGGGCCGGGCGTGAAATAGCCGGCGGCCATCTTCGCGTCCATCTCGACGCGGGCGTCCGCTGGAATCAGCTCGTCGGGAATGTTCACCCGCTCGCCGATCTCGATGCCCGAGCCGGTGATCGCGTCGAACTTCATGTTGCTCATCGACACGAGCCGATGGATCTTCTTGATGCCGAGCCAGTGGAAGACGTCGGGCATCAGCTCCTGGAAGCGCATGTCCTGCACCCCGGCCACGCACTCGGTGCGCGCGAAATACTGGTCGGCCGTGTCGCCGCCGACCTGGCGCTTGCGCGCGTTGTAGACCAGGAACTTGGTGACCTCGCCGAGCGCGCGGCCTTCCTTGCGCGAGTAGGCGATCAGGCCGACACCGCCGCGCTGCGCACCCTGGATGCACTCCTCGATGGCGTGCGTGAGGTAGGGCCGGCAGGTGCAGATGTCGGAGCCGAACACGTCGGAGCCGTTGCACTCGTCATGGATGCGCGCGGTGAGCTCAACGTCGGGATTGGCCAGGTCGCGCGGATTGCCGAAGATGTAGAGCGTCTGCCCACCGATGGGCGGCAGGAACACTTCGAGGTCGGAGCGCGTGACCAGCTCGGGGTACATGCCGCCAGTCTCTTCGAACAGCGTGCGGCGCAGGTCGGTCTCGGAGCAGCCGAAGCGCCGCGCCACCTCGGGCAGGTACCACACGGGTTCGATGGCGGCCTTGGTGACCATCGCGGCGCCACCGGCGGTGAGGAACTTGCCATCGGCCTTGAGGCGGCCGCTCTGCAGCGCCTCGATCACCTCGGGCAGGATCACGTGGGCCTTCGTGATCGCGATGGTCGGGCGGATGTCGTAGCCCGCCGCGAGTTCTGCAGAAAACACATCGGCCACCAGTGCGCCCCACGGGTCGAGTGACACGATGCGGCCCGGATCGCTCCACTGCGGATACGGGCCGATCACGTCGGTCGGCGCGGTGTTGGTCAGGTCGGCTTTGTGCTCGCGCTTGAGCGCCCCTGCCGCCACCGCCAACGCGCGGTACACGCTGTATGAACCGCTGTGCGTGCCGATGACGTTGCGGTGCGCGCGCTTGGTGGTGGTGCCGACGACCGGCCCTCGTTCGGTGGCGGTGGCCGCGCCCCACTGGATGGGCAGGGCACCGAAGCCGCCCGCGTGCGAGGTAAGCCGGATGTGGCCGGTCGACGTCGAGGGATGGAGCGGGGGGAGGGGCGTGACGCCGCCGGGGACGGAAGGGATCGTTGTACTGTCTGCAGACATTGGAGGCCCTCAAAAAACACAATGTACCGATGGCGTGTGGCGCTTGCAAGCGGATGGCTTGGGCACAATCAGCCGGAATCTTTTTTTCGACACGGCTGTAACCGGCCGGCCCGATGGCACGAAACACAATAAGCAGCAGGGTGAACCCGAGCGACGCGGAAGCGGCGCTGCGCAGCCTGTTCCTTCGCGGCCTCGACGGCGACGCGAAGGCCTACCGCGACTTCCTGCAGCGACTCAGCGCGCACCTGCGCGCCTTTCTGGGCAAGCGCCTCTTTGGCTGGCCCGATGAAGTGGAAGACCTCGTCCAGGAATGCCTGCTCGCCATGCACAACCAGCGCCACACCTACCAGAGCGACCAGCCGCTGACGGCCTGGGTGCATGCGATTGCGCGCTACAAGATGATCGACCTGCTGCGCGCCAAGTCGGTCCGCGAAGACCTGCATGACCCGTTGGACGACGACCTGGCTGTGTTCACCGAATCGGCCGAGGAGGCCAGCGATGCGAAGCGCGACCTCGGCGGCCTGCTCGAAACCCTGCCCGAGCGCCAGCGCCTGCCGATCGTGCACGTGAAGATCGAAGGCCTGTCGGTGGCGGAAACCGCGAGCCTGACCGGCATGTCGGAGTCGGCCGTGAAGGTCGGTATCCACCGCGGGCTCAAGGCGCTGGCGGCGCGGTGCGGCAGCAATTGGGGAAGTGCGGCATGAAGACCGACGATCTCGTCGCGATGCTGGCGAATGGTGAGGTGGCCGCGCCGCGCCGCCGCGCCGGCCGGCGCATCGGGCTGGCGGTGCTGCTGGGCCTGCCGCTCTCGTTCGCGATCCTGTTCGCCGGGTACGGCGTGCGGTACGACATCGTGCAGGCCATGTTCTGGCCGATGTTCTGGGTCAAGGTGCTGTTCCCGCTGTGCATCGCAGCGGCCGGCTTCGTGGCCGTGGAGCGGCTTGCGCGGCCGGGTGTGGCGCCGCGGCGCGCCTGGGTCGGCGCGGCGCTGCCGGTGCTCGGGGTGTGGGTGCTGGCGGTGGCCGCCTGGTTCACCCTGCCGATGGAAGCGCGCATGCCCTCTCTGATGGGGCAGTCATGGCGCATCTGCGCGCTGAGCATCGGGCTGATGGCGCTGCCGGTGCTCGCGGCCACGCTGGTGGCGCTCAAGGGGATGGCGCCCACGCGGCCGGCGCTGGCGGGGGCCGCGGCCGGGGCGCTGGCCGGAGGCGTTGGTGCCGCGATCTATGCGCTGCACTGCATGGAACTCACCGCGCCGTTTCTCGCAGTCTGGTACGTGAGCGGGATCGCGGTGCCGGTGCTGGCTGGCGCCGCGCTGGGGCCGCGCCTGCTGCGCTGGTAGGCGGCCCCGAGGGGGCATCCTCAGCGCTTCTTGCTGCCGAAGATCCCGCCCAGCACCCCGCGCAGGATCTCCTTGCCTACCGAGGTGCCCATCGTGCGCACCGCCGACTTGGCCATGGTCTGCACCAGCCCGTCGTGCTTCGCGCCGCGCGGCCCGGTGGTGCCGAAGAGCATGTCGTTGAGCATGCCGCCCATGCCGGAGCCGGACGATTCGGCCGCGGGCTTGCCACCCGCGCCAACCGCGGGCGCGTCGGGTGCGCTCTCGGCGCGGCCCTTGAGCTTTTCGTAGGCCGATTCGCGGTCCACCGTCTTCTCGTAGACACCCGCGACCAGCGAGCCCGTGACCAGCGCCTTGCGCTGGTCGGGCGTGATCGGGCCGAGCTGGCTGCCCGGCGGCAGCACGAATACGCGTTCGGTCACGCTCGGGCGGCCCTTTTCGTCGAGGAAGCTCACGAGCGCCTCGCCGACCGCGAGTTCGGTGATGGCGGTTTCGATGTCGAGGCCCGGCTTCTGGCGCATGGTGCTGGCGGCCGCCTTCACGGCCTTCTGGTCGCGCGGGGTGAATGCGCGCAGCGCGTGCTGCACGCGGTTGCCCAACTGGGCCAGCACCGTATCGGGAATGTCCAGCGGGTTCTGCGTGACGAAATACACGCCCACGCCCTTGGAGCGCACCAGGCGCACCACCAGCTCGATGCGTTCCACCAGCGCCTTGGGCGCCTCGTTGAACAGCAGGTGGGCCTCGTCGAAGAAGAAGGCCAGCTTGGGCTGCTCGGGATCGCCGATTTCGGGTAGCTGCTCGAACAGCTCCGACAGCATCCACAGCAGGAAGGTGGCGTACAGGCGCGGCGAGTTCATGAGCTTGTCGGCCGCGAGGACGTTGATGACCCCCTTGCCGCCCACGGTCTGCATGAAGTCGGCGATGTTGAGCATCGGCTCCCCGAAGAACTTGTCGCCGCCCTGGGTCTCGATCTGCAGCAGGCCGCGCTGGATGGCACCCACGCTGGCGGCGCTGATGTTGCCGTACTGGGTGGTGAACTGGCTCGCGTTCTCGCCCACGTACTGCAGCATGGCGCGCAGGTCTTTCAGGTCGAGCAGCAGCAGGCCGTTGTCGTCGGCGATCTTGAACACCAGGTTCAGCACGCCGGCCTGTGTTTCGTTCAGGTCGAGCATGCGGGCCAGCAGCAGCGGGCCCATGTCGGAGATGGTGGCGCGCACCGGATGGCCCTGTTCGCCGAACACATCCCACAGCGTGACGGGGCAGGCGGAGGGCTCGGGCAGATCGATGCCGCGTTCTTTCAGCGTGGCGGCCAGCTTGTCGCCGATAGTGCCCTTTTGGCTGACGCCCGTCAGGTCGCCCTTGACGTCGGCCATGAACACCGGCACGCCGATGCTGGACAGCTTCTCCGCGATGGTCTGCAGGGTGACGGTCTTGCCGGTGCCGGTGGCGCCGGTGATCAGGCCGTGGCGGTTGGCCAGGCTGGGGAGAAGATTGCACTCGATGGCTTCATGCCGTGCGATCAGAAGGGGGTCGGCCATGGGGCGCTCCGGGTCGTATCGAAGCGGGTAGTCTAGGGCCTGTGCACCCTGTGCAAGGGGGTCGCGAAGCTCGCCACAGCCAGCCCCTTTTCGAAGCAACGCGACCCCCTTGCACAGGGCGAACAGGCCCTAAGCGGCCCTCCTATAATCCACGACCCGCACGATAGTTCAGGCAAAAGTTTCAGGAGGTTTTTTTGTCATCGACTGCTCAGCCCCCCATTCCCGCCACTGGCGATGCCTCCGAACAGTCGCCGATCGAAAAAGAGCTGGCCGTGCTGCTCGTGAGCGCGCTGAATCTCGAAGTGGCCCCCGAGGACATCGTGCCGACCGAACCGCTCTATGGCGAAGGCCTGGGACTCGACTCCATCGACATCCTCGAAGTGGCGCTCGAAGTCTCGCGCCGCTATGGGTTCCAACTGCGTTCGGACGACGAACGCAACCAGCAGATTTTTCAGTCGCTGCGCACGCTCGCGACCCACGTCGCCCAGCATCGCGTAGCTTCCTGATCCCATGTCGCGATGGCGAATAGCACTCCTGTTGGTGGTGGGGGTTGCATATGCCGGCCTCTCTCACTGGATGACGCTGTTCCACGCCACGGAGCCATGGGCGGTGGTGGTGCTGCTCGGCCCGCTCTGGCTCGCCGCCATGGGCCTGGCCGCCAGCTGGTTCGGCCGCTGGGGCCTTGCCGCCGTGGCCGTGCTGGGCATTGGCGGTTTTTCGCTCGTCTTCCTTGGTGAGGCGGGCGATCCCAACCGGCTGTACGTGCTGCAGCACGTGGCCATCAACGCAGCCCTGTGCGGCTGGTTCGGCTCGACACTGCGCGGCCGCGGCCTGCCGCTGATCACCCAGTTCGCGCAGCGCGTGCATCCGCTCAAGGGCCACATGCTGGCCTACACCACGCAGCTCACGCGCATCTGGACCGGCTTCTTCGCACTGACGGTGCTGGCGTCGATCCTCATCTACCTGACACGGCCGTTCTCCGAGTGGTCGCTGTTCGCCAATGTGCTGTCGCCGGTGATGGTGACGCTGCTGTTCGTCGGCGAACACCTGCTGCGCTACCGGCTGCATCCCGAATTCGAACGCACGCGCCTCGTGGATGCGGTGCGCGCGTTCTACGGCACATCGTCGGTGGACACCAGCCCCGGCGGCCAATGACACAGGCGCTGCCAGCGTGACGACAGACCTTCGCTTCCTGCCACTGCTCGCGAACCGAGACCCCGACGCCCCCCTGGCCTGGCGCGCCGGTGTCCCCGTGAGCGCGCGGCAGTTCCTGGCCGACGTGGCCCGCTTCGCACCTGGGCTTCCGGGCGAGGGGCCGGCCGTCAATCTCTGTGCTGACCGATACGCCTTCGCCGTGAGCCTGGGCGCGGCGCTGGTGCGCGGCCATGCCAGCCTGCTGCCGCCCGACGCGCGGCCCGACACGCTCGCGCGCCTGCTCGAATCCGGCGGCCCGCATCTTTTTGCGCTCACCGATGACCCGAAGCTGCAGGCCCCGGGCATGCAGCGCGTGCTGTTCGAAAACCGCGCGAGTCCTGGCGACGGTGCCGATGCCGATGGCGCGGTGCCCGCGATCGACGCGGCCATGCACGCAGCCAGCCTGCTCACCTCGGGCTCGACCGGCGTGCCGCAACCGCACGCCAAGACCTGGCGCACGCTGGTGGGCGACGTGGCGGTGGCCGTCAAGCGCCTGTGCCGGGTGCTGGAGCGTCCCTCGCTCGAAGGCCTCACGCTGGTCGCTACCGTGCCAGTGCAGCACAGCTACGGGCTCGAATCGTCGGTGCTGCTCGCAATGCTCGGCGGCGCAGCATTCGAAAGCGGCCGGCCGTTCTTTCCGGCTGATGTCGCGAAAACTCTGGCCTCGGTGCCGCGGCCCCGCGCGCTGGTCACCACGCCGTTCCATCTCAAGACATTGCTGCTCTCGGGGATCGAGCTGCCGCCGGTCGACCTTATTTTGTCGGCCACCGCGCCGCTGTCGCCGCAGCTTGCGCAGCAGGCCGAGCAGGCCATGGGTGGCGTGCTGCTCGAAATCTACGGCAGCACCGAGTCGGGCCAGGTTGCCACGCGCCGCACCACCGACAGTGAAATCTGGGAGACCTTCGGCGAGATTCGCGTGCACGCCGAGCCCGCGGCCGACGGCGGCCCCGAGCGCTTCATCTTCAGCGGCGACTTCATGCCCGAGCCCACGCCGATGGCCGACGTGCTCGAACTGCTGGACGAACGCCGCTTCCGCCTGTTCGGCCGCGCCAATGACCTGATCCACGTGGCGGGCCGGCGCAGCTCGCTGGCGCACCTGAACTTTCATCTCAACAGCATCCCCGGCGTGGACGACGGCGCCTTCTGGCTGCCCGATGAGGTGGCCGACGGGGTCGTGCGGCCGGTGGCCTTCGTGGTCGCGCCCGAGCTCTCGGCGGGCGACATCATCGCGGCCCTGCGGCAGCGGCTCGAACCCGTGTTCGTGCCGCGCAGGGTGGTGCAGGTCAAGGCGTTCCCACGCGAAGGCACGGGCAAGCTCACAGTGCGTGCGCTGCGCGAATTCGCGCTGGCGCAACTCGCCGAAGATGACACACCAGTGCAGATGGCGCACATGGTGCCGGCGGATCACCCCGTATTCGCCGGCCATTTTCCCGGCCAGCCCCTGCTGCCTGGCGCGCTGGTGCTGGCCGAGGTCATGGAGTCGATCCGGCGCGTGCCGGCCCTGGTGGCGCGGCTGGGCGCACATCCCACGCTCGCCGCGGCGAAGTTCCTGTCGCCGGTGCGACCGGGCGCCGCGCTATCGATCGAATTGCACCCGGAGGCCGGACCCGGCCGCGGCGTACGTTTCGACGTTCGCTGCGACGGCGTGGTGGCCGTCACCGGCCGCTGGACGGCCGTGCAAGAGTCCGCGTGATGAAACACGCCGACGTTGAAGCGCGCGCCTTGAAAGAGGCTGCCCGGGCAGGGGAGGCGGCCCCGAATGGCGAGCGCGGTGAAAGTGGGGGCTGGGCGCATGCGCCAGAGCGCAGCAACATGCTTGCGCTGCGTTTCATCGTCGGGATGGCGCTGGTGTGCGGGCGCCACGTCACGCGCCTGCTGCTGCCGCCCATCGCGCTCTACTTCCTGCTGTTCGCACCGGCGCAGCGCCGGCACATCAAGCGCTATCTGTTCAGGGCCATCGGCCCGCAGGCGGGTTGGGTCGACGGTTTCCGCCTGCTGTACGCCTTCGCGTCGACAGTGCTCGACCGCGTCTACTTCCTGCGCGGGCGCATGGACCTGTTCAAGGTCAGCATCGAGGGCAACGTGTCGATCGAGTCGGAGATCGCACAAGGGCGGGGCGCCTTCCTGCTCGGCGCCCACGTCGGCAGCTTCGAGGCGCTGGGCGCCTGCAAGCAGCAGACGCACCAGCGCAACCTGCGCCTGGCGATGCTGATGTACCCGGACAACGCGCAGCGCATCACGGCCATCCTCAACGCCATTGCGGTGCCTGAACTGCGGCCGCACGTCATCGCGCTGGGCCGGCCGCATTCGATGCTCGAACTGCGCGACTGGCTCGACGGCGGCGGCCTGGGCGGCATGCTGGCCGACCGTACGCTGCCGGGCAGCGAAGACCAGCCCGCGCACCAGCGCGGCAACAACATCGTGCTGCCATTCCTCGGGCAGCCGGCGGTTTTCAACGACGGACCCTTCCGGCTGGCGGCTCTGCTGCGCCGCAAGGTGTTCTTCATGGCCGGGCTCTACGGCGGTGGTGCCCGCTACGATGTCCGGTTCGACCCGCTGGCCGACTTCGGCGAGGCGGTCTGCAGCCCCGCGGAGCGCGAAATGCGCATCCGCGCGGCCGTCGAAGCCTATGTGGCACGCCTGGAAGCGCTGTGCCGCGCGTATCCCTACAACTGGTTCAATTTCCATGATTTCTGGCTCGAAGATGCGGCTTGACTGGCTTTGCAGGGCATGCGTGCTCGCGCTGGCCTTCTGCGCCGTGCCGGCCTGGGCGGCGTTCGACCTGCCCGAGCTGATGACGCTGCTGGCCAAGCAGAAGAGCGGGGGGGCCCGCTTCACCGAACAACGCTTCGTGCACGGCCTCGAAGGCCCGCTCGACGCCAGCGGCACGCTGAGCTTCGACGCACCCGACAAGCTGGTGCGCCGCACGCTGTCGCCGCGCATCGAGACCATGGCTGTCGAGGGCAACACGCTGACGCTTTCGCGCGGAGGCCGCACCCGCACGCTGGCGCTGGACAGCATGCCCGAGCTGCTCGGCCTGGTCGAGGCCATGCGCGGCACCCTCACCGGCGACGGCGCCACGCTGCAGCGCTATTTCCGCAGCACCGTGTCGGGCTCGGCTGCCAAGTGGACGCTCGACCTCGTCCCGATGGACAGCCGATTGGCCGCGCAGGTGCGCAGCATGCGCATCAGCGGCCGCGCGAGCGACGTGCAGGGGCTCGAGATGGAGTTCGTCGGCGGTGACCGCTCGGTCATGAACATCACACCGGGCAACGCGGCTCCATCCAGCGCGCCCGGACGCACCACGCCGTGATGCCGCAACAGCAGGCAGGCGGTCCGCCGGGCTGGCGGCGCAGAGCGGTCGTGCTGCTGGCGTGGCTGCTGGTGCTGCTGTGCGGTGCCATCGTCATTGCGCGCACGCAGATCGGCGCGGATCTTTCCGCCTTCCTTCCCAAGAGCCCGGACGTGCGCCAGCGCGTGCTGATCGAGCAGCTTCAAAGCGGCGTCGCCTCGCGCACGCTGATGCTGGGCATCGAGGGCGGCAGCACCGAGCAGCGTGCCGCCGCGTCGCGTGCTGTCGCCAAAGACATGCGCGAGAGCAAGCTGTTCGATCTGGTCCAGAACGGCGACGTCGGCGACTGGAGCGAGGCGGGAGCCTGGGTGCTGCAGCACCGCTACCAGCTGTCGCCAGGCGTAGTGCCCGGGCAGTTCACCGCCGAGGGTCTGCGCGACGCCATCAACGAAACCCTGTCGATGCTTGGCACGCCGGCCGGCAACGTGATCAAGCCGTTTCTCGACCGCGACCCGACCGGCGAGACACAGCGCATTGCGATGGAGCTGGTGCCCGCCAGCGCGCCGCGCAGTGAAGACGGCGTCTGGATGTCGCGCGCCGCGCCGCGCGCGCTGATGATCGCCACCACGCGCGCCGCCGGCAGCGACCTCGACGCGCAGGCCGTGGCCATCGCACGCGTGCACGCCGCCTACGAGGCCGCGACGCGCGGCATGGGCGCAACGGCACCCAAGCTGCTGCTGAGCGGGCCGCCGGTGTTCTCGGTGATGAGCCGCGACAAGATCAAGACCGAAGCGATCCATCTCGCGGTGGTGGGCGGCATCGTCATGGGGGGGCTGCTGTTGCTGGCGTTCGCCTCGCCGCGTGCGCTGGTCATCGCCTTCCTGCCCGTGGCCACGGGCGTGGTGATCGGCACGGCGAGCGTGAGCCTCGTGTTCGGTTCGGTGCACGGCCTCACGCTGGGCTTCGGCAGCACGCTGATCGGCGAGACGGTCGACTACGCCATCTACTACCTCATTCAGGCGCGGGGCGCGGCCGTGGCCGGCACCGGCTGGCAGCGCTGGCGCGACCTGAACTGGCCGACCGTGCGGCTCGGCCTGCTGACCTCGGTGTGCGGCTTTGCGGCGCTGGTGTTCTCGGGCTTTCCGGGACTGGCGCAGCTGGGCGTCTTCTCCATCGCCGGCCTCGTCGCGGCCGCGCTGGCCACGCGCTACGTGCTGCCGGTGCTGGCGCCCGATGGCGCCACCGGCATGGGCATGCGCAGGTACATGGCGCAAATGGCCGGCGCGCTGGTGCGCGGCCTGCCGCGCCTGCGCTGGCCGCTGGCGGCGCTGGGCGTGGCCGCGCTGGCGCTGGTGCTGTGGCAGGGCGGTCACCTGTGGCGCGCCGACCTGGGCGCGATGAGTCCGGTGCCCAAGGCGGCCCAGCAGCTCGACGAGATGCTGCGCAACGACATCGGCGCGAGCGATGGCGGCGTGCTGGTGGTTGCCTACGGCGACGACGAACAGGCCGCCCTGCGCAACACCGAGGCGGCCGCGGCGCGGCTCGATGCGCTGGTGGAGCAGGGCGAACTCGTCGGCTACGAAACCGTGACGCGCGTGCTGCCGAGCGTGGCGGTGCAGACGGCGCGCATCGCGAGCCTGCCGAACGCCGAAACGCTGCGCGCCAATCTGGCCGAGGCGACCAAGGGGATGCCGCTGCCGGCTTCGCGCCTGGGGCCGTTCCTGGCCGACATCGAGGCGGCACGCAAGCTGCCGCCGGTGGAGCGCGCCGAACTGGCCGGTGGGCCGCTCGGTTCGATCCTGAACACGCTCATGTATCAGCGTCCGGGCGGCGGATGGGGCACGCTGGTCGTGCTGCACCCCGGCGCCAAGTTCGACCAGGGCCGCCTCGAAGCAGCCTTGGCCGGCCTGCCCGAAGTGCAGGTGGTCGACGTCGGCCGCGAACTCGCGGGCCTGTACCAGCGCTACCTGCACGAGGCCTTCGTGCAGGTGCTGCTCGGCGCGCTGGCGGTGGTGGTGCTGCTCGGCATCTACCTGCGTTCGTGGCGCCGGCTGCTCGCCGTGTGCCAGCCGCTGCTGTTCGCGGTGGTGCTCACGCTCGGCGGCATGGCCTTGCTGCAGGCGGCGCTCGGCATCCTGCATCTGGTGGGGCTGCTGCTGATCGTGGCGGTGGGGTCGAACTACGCGCTGTTCTTCGACCAGCTGCGCACGACCGGGCGGGCCGACGAAGACACGCTGGCGTCGCTGATGCTGGCCAATCTGACGACGGTGGTGTCGTTCGGTCTGATCGCGATTTCGGACATCCCGGCGTTGTCGTCCATCGGTCGCGTGGTTGCGCCGGGCGCGCTGCTGGCGCTGCTGCTGTCGGCGGCGTTTGCGCGGAGTGTGGCGCCTGCGAAAGCGGCGCGCCCCTGATGGGAAAATCGGCCCCCATGTCTTCCGTTCCTGCGTCCAAAGAATCCTGGCCCTGGCCGCCGGCCATTCGCGCCAGCGCGGCATGGCACGTCGCGGCCATCGGCGCGGGCGTGCTGGTGCCGGGCGCGTTGCCGTGGGCCATCGGCGCGATCGTGCTGAACCATGCGTTGATCACCGGCGCCGGCCTCACGCCGCGCAGCAGCCTGCTCGGCCCCAACGTCACGCGGCTGCCCGAAGCAGCTGCCGCGCGCCGCGAAGTGGCGATCACCATCGACGACGGGCCGGAGCCCGAGGTGACACCGCAAGTGCTTGACCTGCTCGATGTGCACGGCCAGCGCGCCACGTTCTTCTGCATCGCCGAGCGGGTGCTGGCGCATCCTGAACTGGCGCGCGAGATCGTCGCGCGCGGCCACAGCATCCAGAACCACACGGCGCAGCACCGGCACAACTTCTCTTTTCTCGGGCCGCGCGGCTTTGCAGCCGAAATTGCGCGGGCGCAGGACATCCTCGCCGACACCGTCGGCCAGCGCCCGACCTGTTTCCGCGCGCCGGCCGGCCTGCGCAACCCCTTCCTCGAACCCGTGCTGCACCGCCTCGGCCTCTCGCTCGTGAGCTGGACGCGGCGCGGCTTCGACACGCGCGAAGGCGACGCCGCCAAGGTGATGGCGCGCCTGAGCCACAACCTGCAGGCGCGCGACATCCTGTTGCTGCACGACGGCAATGCCGCGCGCACCGCCAAAGGACAACCCGTTTTGCTGGAGGTATTGCCCTTGTTGCTCGAACGTCTGCGCGCCGATGGATTGCGCGCTGTTACCTTGCCCGAAGGGCTGAAAGCATGAGCGCGGTGATGCCCTCGTCGTCGACCGACAACGCCTGGCGCGAGCTGCACGAGGCCGCGACCGTTCCCTACCAGAAGGGCGGCAGCTTCGCCTGGCACTTCGCACGCGGCAAGCTGGGTCGCGATCCGGTGTTTCGCGGCTTGCTCGAACATCGGCTGGTCGGCGCGCAGCACAGCCGCGTGGTCGACATCGGCTGCGGCCAGGGCCTGTTCGCAAGCCTGCTGGCGTCGATGAGCACGATGCAGAAGCAGGGCCGCTGGCCGTCGTCATGGCACGCCACCACGCACGGCGCAGACTACACCGGCATCGAGCTGATGCCGAAGGACGTGGCGCGCGCCGAGGCCTCCATCGGCCATCTGCAGCCTGCGCCGAAGCTGGTCTGCGCCGACATGTGCTCGGCCGCCTTGCCGGACTGCGACCTTGTCGTGATCCTCGACGTGCTGCACTACGTGAACCTTGAAGCGCAGGAAGGCGTACTGCTGCGCGTGCGCGACGCGCTGCGACGTGGCGCCAACCCGCAGGCGCGGCTGCTGCTGCGCGTGGGCGACGCGTCGAGCCGCCGCGGCTTCGCGATCAGCCAGTGGGTCGATCGCACCGTCACGCGCATCCGCGGCCACAAGGTCTCGCCGACCTGGGGCCGGCCGCTGGCCGACTGGACGGCGCTGCTGCGGCGCCTGGGCTTTCGCGTGCAAAGCATCCCGATGAGCGCGGGCACGCCCTTCGCCAACGTGCTGCTGGTGGCCGACCTGGAAGGGGCCGCATGACGGTGCCGCAGACGCTCGACCGTGCCGGCATTGCGCAGCGCATTCCGCACAGCGGCAGCATGTGCCTGCTGGAGCGGCTGGAGAGCTGGGACGCCGAGGCCATTCGCTGCAGCACCACCACGCACGCACAGGCCGACAACCCGCTGCGCACCGAGAGCGGACTGCTCGCGCCCAATGCCATCGAATACGCGGCGCAGGCCATGGCGCTGCATGGCGGCCTGCTGGCTGCCGAGGGCAGCACGCCGTCGGCGGGTTTCCTGGCGAGCGCGCGCAACGTGAAGCTGGCGGTGGCGCGCCTCGACGACGTGCCCGGCGCGTTGCAGGTGGGAGCCCGGCGCCTGTCGGGCGACGACCGCCAGATCCTCTACGAATTCACGGTGAAGGCGGACGATGGCCGCATGCTGGCCGAAGGCCGCGCCGTGGTGGTCCTGAACACACCGCTTGCTGCAGAAAGCATGACATCGCCATGAGTCTCGAAGGAAAACGCGCGCTGATCACCGGCGCCAGCGGCGCACTTGGCGCCGCCATGGCCGAACGCCTTGCGCGGGACGGCGCCACGGTCCTGCTGCACGCCAATTCGCGACCCGAGGCGGTCGAGCAACTGGCCGCATCGATCACGGCGGCGGGCGGCAAGGCGGAGTGCCACGTGTTCGACCTGTGCAGCGACGAAGCCTCGGCGGCGGCGTGCGCGCGCATCCTGGAAGGCGGGGCGGTCCAGATCCTCGTCAATAACGCCGGCGTGCACGACGACGCCGTGCTGCCGGGCATGCGCGCCGAGCAGTGGCACAAGGTGATCGACGTATCGCTTAACGGTTTCTTCCGCGTCACGCAGCCGCTGCTTCTGCCCATGATGCGCACGCGGTGGGGGCGCATCCTGAATATCTCTTCCGTGGCCGCGATTGCGGGCAACCGGGGGCAGGTCAACTACGCCGCGGCCAAGGGCGCGCTGAACAGCGCGACCAAGGCGCTGTCGCTCGAAGTGGCATCGCGCGGCGTGACAGTGAACGCGATTGCACCCGGAATCATTGCATCGCCGATGGCGGATGCGGTGTTCGATCCCGCGGTCATCAACCAGATGGTGCCGGTGAAGCGCGCGGGGACGCCCCAGGAAGTGGCTGCGCTGGCCGCCTTCCTGGCGAGTGACGAGGCGGCCTACATCACGGGCCAGGTGATCTCGATCAACGGCGGGATGATCTGAAGATCTGCCGCCGGGATTTCTTTTACAACGGCAAGGTGTCGAACGCCGCGTAGGCCGTAGCCAGCCAAGACTTCACGCGCTGCCGTTCCAGCAACCCCAGCGCATGCGGGCCTTCGCGGTCGTTCACGGCCTTCCAGAAGCTCGTGTTCTGCGCATCGATCTTGCGCATGCTCGCGTCGTGCAGGCGGGGCAGGGTGATCACGCGTGCGCCGTTCGCCGTCGCCTTCGAGAGCGATTGCGAGGCCAGCAGCATCCCGAAGTCGCTGCCGCGGCCGTAGTTCTGCACCACGATGTAGTTGGGCCGGTTGCCGAAGGTGTCGATGAGTGCGCCGAGCAGGTCGGTCGAGTCCTTGCCGTCGTCCAGCACGTGCCAGAAGTTGACGGTGACACCGATGTCGGCGAACACGTCGAACAGGTCCGACTCCTTGATCCAGCGCGACAGCGGTGCCAGCGTTTGCGCGGCAAGGTCGACGATCACGCTCTGCTGCGGGTTGGTCTCGAAGCCGTTGACGACCGTGTCGAGCCCTTCGAAGCTGTCGACCACCACCTGCGAGGCGAAGCCTTCGTAGAAGCGGGTGAACGAACTGTGCGAGCGGTCGGTGTCAAAGCCCGTGAAAGGGCGGCTGTGGTCGATGAAATACTGCGCCAGCACGCGCGCCGTGACAGACTTGCCGACACCGCCTTTTTCGCCGCCGATGAAATTGATGGAGCTCATGAGTTGCTGCTGCCTCGAATGGGTTGAGGGGTGGAGGGCGGATTCATTCTAGGGGCCAGTTTTTCTACCGGCCGCGTTTTGCCATGGCTTGCAGCAAGGGATGTGCCTGCAAGCGCTGCTGCAGCCGCTTCTTCCACGGCGCCGGCAGCGCCGAGGCGTCGATCATTGCAGGCCATCTGTCGCGGGCCAGCCGCGCGGTGTCGGCGACGACACGGCGCACCAGCGGCTCGTGCAGTCCCGTCGAGAAGCAGAAGGCGCGTACGCTGGCGGGCGTGAACAGGGCGGTGCGCCGGGCCGGGACCGCCGGCTCAGGCAATAGCGGCAGCGCGTGGCCGTCGACACCCTGCAGCGCGGCGTACGCGACGATGTCGTAGGCCGGCGCGAATCGCGGTGCAACGCCGTCGGGGTACAGCACGCCGAAGTTCTTGAGATGCGCGTCGGGGTTGCCGAGCAGGTCGTTTACTGCAAGGCGCCGCAGGAGCTCGAGCACCGCTTCGTCGCCCAGCGACGGAAACGCGCGCATCGCGAGCGCCATGTCGAGGTAGCTGCCGCCGTACTTGCGCATCGGGTCGATCGCCAGCACCTGCGCGAAGTCTTCGAAATGGATGCGGCGTGCGCCGTCGCGGTCGAAGCGCGTGACCGCCAGGAATTCGGGCTCGTCGGGCAGCGCATAGCTGTGCTCCGCGGCAATGGCCGAGAGCGGGGCGAGTTCCGCATGGCAAACCTCGACGCCCGCCGCGCCGGCCATCTGCAGCGACAGCATCTCGAGCTGCGGCATGTGCGGTCGGCCGGCGACCGGCAGCTTGGCGATCACCCGGGTGCTTGCGCCGGCCCGCGTGCGGGCCACGTACCGCCCGCCCTGGCGGCGCAGGCCCAGCTTGGGCTGTACGCCCGAGACCGATATGCCTTGCGGCATCGGCAGTTCGACCACGGACATCTCCAGCGCATCCTGGTCCTGCGTGATGAGGCGCTGCAGCGTGCCGCGGTCCACCGACACGGGCCGGGCACTCACTGCGCCGGGCAGGTCGCCGCCGCAGGCAGCGAGCAGTTCGAAATGATCGTTCTCGCGGCAGCCGCGCAGCTGCGCGATATGGCTGCGCAGCACGCCTTCGGGCAGCAGGTTCTGGAAAAAGCCCGGCAGCTGGCCCCCCTGGGCGTTGAACAGCGGGTTCTTGACGTCGCTCCAGAGTGCCGACTGGGCCGCGGGGTCGCTCGCCACCATCGAGAGCGACAGCACCTCGGCTGGCGGATTGGCGACCAGCTCGGGCTCCGCGACGAAGCGGCACAGGTCGGCGTACTGGAACAGCTTGCCGAAGCGGCGTGTGCCGAGCGAAATCTCGAGGATCTTGACGTTCATGGCGGCGAACGGCGCTTGTTGAGGGGCGCGCCGGGCGCCTGCGCCACTGCATGGCCTACGCGCGTGGCCACGGGGCGATAGCCGGGATCGGTGGCCGTGGTTTCGCCAAAGCCCTTGGGCGCAAGCTGCAGTTCGAGACCCAGCGCATCTACCAGCGCCAGCAGGGACGACAGCTGCGGGTTGCCCTGCAGGCTCAGGGCGTTGCGCACGGAGCGCTCGGTGAGTCCCGAGCGCAGAGCGATTTCAGCATTCGAGATGCCGGCGGCATCGCGGCGAGCGGCCAGGGCGATGATGAGTTCCTGTTTATTCACGGAAATATATTACCGCAAATGAAGTTTTAGGAAATATTTTTCCTAAAACCTTCACCGCTTCTTCCGTCGCTTTCACTTGGGTATCAGCGTGAAGAAGGGCATGACCACGCCCATCACCCAGTTCTGGCCGAAGTCGAGCGCCGCCCGGCGGTATTTCTCGTCGGCCTGCGCAGCCAGCAGGTCGAGCCGCGCCACGACCTTCGACAGTTCGCGGTCGGCCACGAGGTTGCGGCCGCGGTCGCTGATTTCGGTGGCCAGCAGCAGTGGCTGGCCATCGGGGCCGGTCTTGGAGGAAATGAGCCAGAGCGATATCTCGAAGTTGCGCGCGGCCCTGAAGCTGTTCTCGGCATTGATGCCGTCGATCATGGTCTGGTCCCAGGTGTCGCCGTTGGCCTGCTTGAGCATGGTGGCCCAGCCGTACACCAGCGCCGCGACGCGGTCGCCCTGGTAGCCCTGCGGCCCGGTATCGAAGGCCAGGCGGATCGCATCGATGCCGGTGGCGCCCTTCAATTCGGGCAGGGGCGGGCCCTTGAGCACGGCGTCCCAGGCGCGCTGGGCGGCCTCGTCCATGCTGACTGCCGACTTGCGCCATTCGCGCGGGTTGCGCTTGTAGAGTGTGCTTTGCACGCGACGCACCGACTGCAGGTTGTCGCGCAGCGACAGGTTGGCGATGCGGTTGGCGCCGGACTGCATCCATTCGTGGCTGCTGTAGGGCTCGGCGCGCTGGGTGTCGCGCGTCGACGAGCAGCCTGCAAGGCCAAGCAGAACAGCCGTGCCCGCCAAGATGCCTCCAAGGAGGCAGGTACGTCGCATGGCGAGGGGAGAAACCAGGGAATCGCTCATGCCCTGACGTTATCATCCACGGCTGGGGCGGCGGCCTGCTGCAAGCTGCAGGCCCGTGCAATTTTCCTTACAAATCAATACCTTGGCGCTAGAGCCAAGCAGGCCGACAAGTCGTGCGTCTTAATTCCATCAAGCTTTCGGGCTTCAAGTCGTTCGCCGAACCCACCAACTTCCTGCTGCCGGGCCAACTGGTGGGCGTCGTCGGGCCGAACGGTTGCGGCAAGTCGAACATCATGGACGCGGTGCGCTGGGTGCTCGGCGAGTCGCGTGCGTCGGAGTTGCGCGGCGAGTCGATGCAGGACGTGATCTTCAACGGCACGACCACCCGCAAGCAGGCCAGCCGTTCGAGCGTGGAACTGGTGTTCGACAACGCTGACCACCGCGCCGGCGGCCAATGGAACCAGTTCGGCGAAATCGCCGTGCGCCGCGTGCTCACGCGCGACGGCACCAGCAGCTACTACATCAACAACCAGCCGGTGCGCCGCCGCGACGTGCAGGACGTGTTCCTGGGCACCGGCCTCGGGCCGCGTGCCTACGCCATCATCGGCCAGGGCACGATCAGCCGGATCATCGAATCGAAGCCCGAAGAGCTGCGCCTGTTCCTCGAAGAGGCTGCGGGCGTGTCCAAGTACAAGGAACGCCGCCGCGAAACCGAAAACCGCCTGGGCGACACGCGCGAGAACCTCACGCGGGTCGAGGACATTCTTCGCGAGCTCAACGCCAATCTCGAAAAGCTCGAGAAGCAGGCCGAGGTGGCTGCGCGCTACAACATGCTGCAAGGCGACGCTACGAAGAAGCAGCACCAGCTGTGGTTCTTGAAGCGCAGCGAAAGCAACGCCGACCAGGCCAGGATCAAGTTCGATTCCGAAAAGGCGATCAACGACCTCGAATCGCGCACGGCCGACCTGCGCCACATCGAGGCCGAACTTGAAACGGTGCGCCAGGCCCACTACGGCGCCGGCGACCAGGTCAACCAGGCGCAGGGCAAGCTCTACGAGGCGAGCGCCGAAGTCGGCCGGCTCGAGGGCGAGATCCGCTTCGTGGTCGAAGGCCGCCAGCGCGTGGAGCAGCGCCTGGTGCAACTGCGCGAGCAGATGGGCCAGTGGGGCCGCCGCCGCGAAGAGGCCGAGGCCGAGATCGAAACGCTGGCCGGCGCCGGCGTGGACGCCGAGGAGCAGGCCATTTTGCTGGCCGCCCAGCTCGAAGAGCACGACGCGCGCATGCCCGAGCTCGAGGAAGCCGTGCAGCGCGCCCAGGACGAGGCCAACACCCAGCGCACGACCGTGTCGCAGGTACAGCAGCAGATCCAGGTGCTGGCTGCCGACCAGCGCAACATCGAAGAGCAGAGCCGCCAGCTCACGCAGCGCAGCGAGCGCCTGCGCGCCGACCAGAACGCGCTGGCCGCACCTGACGAAGCCCGCCTGCTCGAAATGCAGGAGCAGCACGCGATGGCGCAGGAGGCCGCGAGCGAAGCCGACGCCCGCCTGCATGAGCTGCAGGAAGCCGTGCCGCAACTCGACGACGACCGCCGCGCGAAGCAGCAGGCCGTCAACACCGAAGGCGCCCGCCATGCCGAGTTTTCGGCCCGCCTCGAAGCGCTGCGCGCGCTGCAGGAAAAGGTCAAGACCGACGGCAAGCTGGCGCCCTGGCTCGCCAAGCACGGCCTCGACGGCCTGCAGGGCCTGTGGAGCCGAATCCACGTCGAGCAGGGATGGGAAAACGCGCTCGAAGCCGCGCTGCGCGAACGCCTGGGTGCGCTCGAAGTCAGCCGCCTGGAGATGGTGCGCGCCTTCGGCAACGACGCGCCGCCCGCCAAGCTTGCCTTCTACAGCCCGCCCACCGCCGGAGCGCCCGAAGGCACGGCCGCGCTGCCGCGCCTGTCCAGCCTGCTTCGCCTGAACGATGCCGGCCAGCAAGCCCTGCTGAACGGCTGGCTGCATGGCTGCTACACCGCCGCGAGCTTCGAGGAAGCGCTGGCCCAGCGTGCTGCGCTGCAGCCTGGCGAAGTCATCTACGTGCAGAGCGGCCACGCCGTGTCCTCGCACAGCGTCAACTTCTACGCGCCCGACTCCGAACAGGCCGGCCTGCTGGCCCGCCAGCAGGAAATGGAAAACCTGGAGCGCCAGCTGCGCGCCCAGACACTCATCAACGAAGAAGCGCGTACTGCCTTGGTTCGCGCCGAAGCTGCCTACGCCGATGCCGCACAGCGCCTCGTGACCGCACGTCGCGAAGCCGCCGAGACCCAGTCGCGCGCGCACGAACTGCAGGTCGAGACCCTGCGCATGACGCAGCTCGCCGAGCAGACCCGCGCGCGCAGCCAGCAGCTGGCCGCCGACCTCGGCGAAGTCGATGCGCAGCTCGAAGAACTGCAGGAGAGGCGCATCGCAGCCGAAGGTCGGTTCGAAGAGCTCGACATGCAGCTGGCCGACAGCCAGGAGCGCCACGCGCAGCTCGACGAGCGCGTGATCGAAGCCGGCCGCGCGCTGAGCGCGAGCCGCGAGCAGCACCGCAGCCTCGAGCGCCAGGCGCAGGAAGCGACCTTCTCGCAGCGCACGCTCGAAGCCCGCCGCGGGGAGCTCAACCGCTCCATCGAAACCGCGGCGCAGCAGATCGTGGCGCTGACCGACGAAGACGAGCGCGCCCGGGCCGAACTGGCCCGGCTGTCCGATGCCGCTGCGCAGGCCGGCCTGCAGGATGCCCTGTCGCTCAAGCTCGAACGCGAAGCCGCGCTGGGCTCGGCGCGCAGCCAGTACGACGACCTCACGCTCAAGCTGCGCGCGAGCGACGAGCGCCGCCTGCAGCTCGAACGCGAGCTCGATCCGCTGCGCCAGCGCATCACCGAGTTCCAGTTGAAGGAACAGGCCGCGCGCTTGGGTGTCGAGCAGTACCAGCAGCTGCTCGACGATGCCGGCGCCGACCTCGAAGCCATCGAGCAGTCGATCGAAACCGAAAAGGTCAAGCTCACGGGCCTGCAAGGCGAAATCGACCGCCTCAACCGCGAAGTGGTCGCGCTCGGCGCGGTGAACCTGGCGGCGCTCGACGAACTCGCCATCGCGAGCGAACGCAAGACCTTCCTCGACGCGCAGTCGGCCGACCTGAACGAGGCCATCGGCACGCTCGAAGACGCCATCCGCAAGATCGACGCCGAAACGCGCGACCTGCTGGGCGGCACCTTCAAGGTCGTCAACGAGCACTTCAGCCGCATGTTCCCCGAGCTGTTCGGCGGCGGCAACGCCAAGCTGATGATGACGGGCGACGAAATCCTCGACTCCGGTGTGCAGGTGATGGCGCAGCCCCCGGGCAAGAAGAACCAGACCATCCACCTGCTGTCGGGCGGCGAGAAGGCGCTCACGGCCATTGCGCTCGTGTTCGCCATCTTCCAGCTCAACCCGGCCCCTTTCTGCCTGCTCGACGAAGTGGACGCGCCGCTGGACGACGCGAACACCGAGCGCTATGCCAAACTCGTGACAGCCATGAGCCGCGAAACCCAGTTCCTCTTCATCAGCCACAACAAGATCGCCATGGAAATGGCCGAGCAGCTGATCGGCGTGACGATGCAGGAACAGGGCGTGTCGCGCATCGTTGCGGTCGACATGGAGTCGGCGGTCTCGATGGTCGAAGCCGCGTAAGCCGAGCGGCACCCATGAGCAGCCTCACTCTCGCCCTGACCATCCTCGGCGGCCTCGTTCTCGCGGCCGTCGTTGCCTACAACACGCTGATGTCGCGCCGCAATGCGCCGCGCCAGCCCGACGCGATCGACATTGCGCTCGATGAAGCCGAGCGCGCTTTGGCGGAGAGCGGCGGCGGCATGGAGCCCATGCTGCATGCCGATCCGCACCAGATACAGGGGGCAGACCGCCACGAGCCCCTGTTCGACCCCGATCTGCCGGCGCCCAGCGGCCTGCCCGTGGCGACCGGTGAACGCCGCGGCGGGCTCGACCCGCTGATCGACGTGATCGCACCGATCTCGCTCGACGGCCTCGCCTCGGGTGATGCCGCCATCGCCGCCATGCCGCCGACACGGCGCGCGGGCAGCAAGCCGGTGGCCATCGAAGGCCTGAACGAACACACTGGCCAGTGGGAGCCGCCCGTGGCCGGCCAGCGCTACAGCGCTTTCCAGGTCGGCGTGCAGCTGGCCAACCGCACGGGTGCGCTCAACGAGATCGAGTACTCCGAATTCGTGGTCAAGGCCCAGGCCTTTGCCGACGCCGTCAACGGCGCGCCCGAGTTTCCCGAGATGCTCGACGAAGTGGCGCGCGCGCGCGAACTCGACCAGTTCGCCAGCGCGCACGACGCGCAGCTGGGTTTTGTCCTGCGCGCATTGCATGCGGCCTGGAGTCCGGGCTATGTGCAGCAGAACGCGGCGCGGCTCGGCTTCGTGGCCGGCATCATCCCGGGGCGCATGGTGCTGCCCACCAGCGAAGCCGGCCTGCCGCCGATCCTCGGGCTGGCCTTCGACACGCAGGCGGCGCTGGCCGACGACCCGGCCCAGTCGGCCATCCGCGAACTCAGCCTGAGCCTCGATGTGCCGCAGGTCGACCGCGGCGAAGAGCCGTTCCGCCGCATGCGCGAAGCTGCCGCCACGCTGGCGCGCGAGATGGACGGCGTGGTCACCGACAGCGACGGCCAGCTGCTGCGCGACGAAACCATGGACGTGATCGGCGCCGACCTCGAGCAGCTCTACGACACGCTCGATGCGCGCGACCTCGCTGCGGGCTCGCCGCTGGCACGGCGCCTCTTCAGCTAACAACTCCGACCTCCGGGAGACACCCATGACGACGCGCGACGAAGCGGCACGCGAAGCCGCCGCACTGAGCGAACAGCTCCACCGCCACGCCCATCTCTACTACGTGCTCGACACGCCCGAACTGCCGGACGCCGAGTACGACAGGCTCTTCCAGCGCCTTCAGGCCATCGAAACCGAGTTTCCCGACCTGCGCACGCCCGATTCGCCGACACAGCGAGTGGGCGGCAAGGTGCTCGACGGTTTCGTCAAAGTGCGCCACAGGGTGCCGATGCTGTCGATCCGCACCGAGACCGACATCACGCCCGGCGGCGCGAGCGCCTTCGACGCGCGCGTGCGCAAGGAACTGGGTCTGCCCGAGGACGGACCGCAGGTCGCCTACGTCTGCGAGCTGAAGTTCGACGGCCTTGCCATGAACCTGCGCTACGAGAACGGTGTGCTGGTGCAGGCCGCCACGCGCGGCGACGGCGAGGTGGGCGAAGACGTCACGCAGAACATCCGCACCGTGCGCGAGATTCCGCTGCGCCTCAACGGTACGGCGCCGCCCGTGGTCGAGGTGCGCGGCGAGGTCTACATGAAGCGCGCCGATTTCGACGCGCTCAACGAGCGCCAGCGCCAGAGGATCGCGGATGGGCAAAAGAACGAGAAGGTGTTCGTCAACCCGCGCAATGCCGCCGCCGGCGCGGTGCGCCAACTCGACCCGGCGATTGCCGCGGCGCGGCCCCTGAGCTTCTTTGCCTACGGGCTGGGCGAGGTGACGCCAGCGGCCGAGGGCGGACCCGACTGCCCGACGCAATTCGACTGGCTGCAGCAGTTCGATGCCTGGGGCTTTCCTGTGGCCAGGCAGACGGCGCGCGCGACAGGTGCGATTGAACTCATAGCTTTCCACGAGAACATCGGCCGCCAGCGCGATGCCTTGCCCTATGACATCGACGGCGTCGTCTACAAGGTCGACAGCATCGAACTGCAGCGGCAACTGGGCTTTGTCTCGCGCGAGCCGCGCTGGGCCGTGGCCCACAAGTACCCGGCACAGGAGCAACTGACCGAGGTGGTCGGCATCGAGATCCAGGTCGGCCGCACCGGCAAGCTCACACCGGTCGCCAAGCTCGCGCCGGTGTTCGTCGGCGGCGTGACGGTGACGAATGCCACGCTGCACAACGAAGACGAGGCGCGCCGCAAGGATGTGCGCGTGGGCGACACGGTGATCGTGCGCCGTGCCGGCGACGTGATTCCCGAAGTGGTCGGCGTGGCACCGGACAGCCTGGCCAGGCCCGACGATCAGCGCGGCGCAGTCTTCACCATGCCGCACAAGTGCCCCGTGTGCGATTCGGAAGCCGTGCGCGAGGAGGGCGAGGTCGATTACCGCTGCAGCGGCGGCCTGTTCTGCGCGGCGCAGCGCAAGGAAGCCATCCTGCACTTCGCGGCGCGGCGTGCGGTGGATGTCGACGGACTGGGCGACAAGCTGGTCGAGCAACTGGTCGATGCCAACCTGATCCGCACCTTGCCTGATCTCTACAAGCTGGGTTTCACCACGCTGGCCGGGCTGGATCGCATGGCCGAGAAGTCGGCGAAGAACCTCGTCGACGCGCTCGAGGCCTCGAAGAAGACCACGCTGCCGCGCTTCCTGTTCGGTCTTGGCATCCGCCACGTGGGCGAAACCACCGCGAAGGACCTGGCCAAGCACTTCGGCAAGCTCGACGCGATCATGGACGCGAGCGAGGAGCAACTGCTCGAGGTGAACGACGTGGGTCCGGTGGTGGCGCAAAGCCTGCGCACCTTCTTCGATCAGCCGCACAACCGCGAAGTGGTCGAGCAATTGCGCGCCTGCGGACTGAGCTGGGAGGAGGGCGAGCCCGCCGCCAGGGCGCCGAAGCCTTTGGCGGGTCTGACCTTCGTCATCACCGGCACGCTTCCTACGCTGAGCCGCGACGAAGCGAAGGATAAATTGGAGGCAGCCGGAGCCAAGGTTTCCGGCTCGGTCAGCAAGAAGACCCATTACCTCGTGGCCGGCGAAGAGGCCGGGAGCAAGCTCGACAAGGCGCGTGAAAACGGCGTCGAGATCATCGATGAGGCGCGTATGCTGGAGATACTCGCCAACGGTGTTCCGGCGGAGTAAGCCGCAGAGGTGCCGGACAGGCCCTTTACCGGCCGTTACGCGACTTCATCTGAGCGCAGTCAACAGGGTCTACAACCTGACGTTGAAAACTAATCGAAGGCCACAAGGAGTCCCTCATGCAAAAAATTCGTGTTCTTGGTGCTTGCGCCGCGCTCGGCGGCGTTGCGTTGCTGAGCGGCTGCGTGGGCGTGCCCGCCGATCCCTACTATGGTGGCTACTCGTCGGGGCCTTACTACAGCGAGCCCGCGCCCGTGGTGGTTTCGCCCGCGCCGGTCTACATCCAGGGTGGCGGCTACTACGAGCAGCGGCGTCCGTACTACTACGACCGTCCGTACTACGGCCGACCGGGCTATCCGGCCGTGCGCCCTGTCTATCCGAGTCCCGGCGTGGTCGGACGACCGTCAGGCAACTGGGGCGGTGGCCACCCGGGCGTCGCACCGCGCCCGCCCATTGCCGGTGGAGGACCGGGCTCCATCCCGACGCCGCCGCGCGGCAATGCGCGCCTGTGGACTTCGCCGGACTCCAAGACCCAGACGCCTCCCTGATCGCGGCGGTTGCGGGCCTGTCGCGATAATCCCGCCATGGCCATCCGCGAAATCCTGAAAATGGGCGACCCCCGGCTGCTGCGCGTTGCGCAGCCGGTCGCCGCCTTCGACACCGACGAACTGCACCTGCTGGTGCGCGACATGTTCGAAACCATGCATGCAGTCAACGGTGCTGGCCTCGCCGCACCGCAGATCGGCGTGGACCAGCAGCTGGTGATCTTCGGCACCGATGTCGTGAATCCCCGCTATCCCGATGCGCCACCGGTGCCGCGTACCGTGCTGCTCAATCCCGTCATCACGCCGCTGGACGACGAAGAGGAAGAGGGGTGGGAAGGATGCCTGTCGGTGCCGGGCCTGCGCGGCGTGGTGCCGCGATTCGCCAACATCCGCTATACCGGGTTCGACCCCTACGGCGACCCGATCGACCGGGTCGCCACCGGCTTTCATGCGCGCGTGGTGCAGCATGAAGTCGATCATCTGCTGGGCAAGCTGTACCCGATGCGGGTGCGCGATTTCTCGCGCTTCGGCTACACCGAAGTCCTGTTTCCGGGCCTCGATGCGGCCGATGACGATTGAGCCCGCTCAGTTGTATTTGCTGCTGAGCGCGAAGCGGCCGCCGCCCATGAAGGCGAGGGCGAGCGCCGCGAACAGGAACATGCCCTGCGTTTCCAGCGCCCAGCCGCCTTGCTTGCCGAGCGAGGTCAGGTCCTTCGCGTGGACCAGCGTGAAAGCCACGAGCATGTTGATCGCGACGATCCATGCCGCCGGCCGCGTGTAGAGGCCGATGATCAGCAGCACGGGCGCCACCACTTCCCCGATATAGACCAGATAAGCCAGCGCGCCCGGCAGCCCGTGCTGGGCCAGCATGCCGGAAATGAAGCCGACGCCGCCCTGGAGCTTGGCGATGCCGTGCAGCAGGATCAGGACGCCAAGCGCGACGCGCAGGATGAACTTGCCGGTGTCGTCGGATTTGACCATTTGTGTGGATTCCAGTTGAAGTGATTCGAGGGCCGTATGGTAGTGAACCCGCAGCGTCTTCGGGCACCGGATTTGCGTCGGGCTACGCGCATATGCATCAAACCCGTGGTTCTTTGGCAGAGTCTCGTGTCGGCCCGTACACTGCCTTTTGCCTACTGTTGAGGAGAACACCAATGAACAATCGTTTCCGCCCGGCATTGCTTGCCGCCGCCTCCGTCATCGCACTCGCCGCTGCCGCGCCGGCCTTCGCCGGCAAGACACTCGACGCGGTCAAGCAGCGCGGCACCGTCAAGTGCGGCGTGACCAACGGCGTGGCGGGCTTCTCCGCACCGGACACCCAGGGCAACTGGTCGGGCCTCGACGTCGACACCTGCCGCGCCATCGCGGCCGCCGTGCTCGGCGACGGCAAGAAGGTCGACTTCGTGCCGCTCAATTCGCAGCAGCGCTTCTCGGCCCTGCAGGCCGGCGAGATCGACATCCTCGCGCGCAACACGACCTGGACGCTCACGCGCGACGCCTCGCTGGGCTTCAACTTCACCACCATCACCTACTATGACGGCCAGGGCTTCCTGGTGCCGAAGAAGCTCAAGGTAACGAGCGCCAAGCAACTCAAGAACGCCACCATCTGCACGCAGTCGGGCACCACCAACGAGAAGAACGTGTCGGACTACTTCCGCGCGCAGAACATCCCGGTAAAGACCGTCGTCTTCGAAAGCTTCGAGGCTTCGTTCAAGGCTTTCTTCTCGGGCCGCTGCCAGGCCTTCACGACCGACGCCTCGGCGCTGGCCGGCCTGCGCAACAAGGAAGCGCCGAACCCCGACGACTATGTCATCCTGCCCGAGCTGATCTCCAAGGAGCCGCTCGCGCCGCTGGTGCGCCGTGGCGACGACGAATGGTTCGCCATCGCCAAGTGGGTGCCCAATGCGCTCATCGAGGCCGAGGAGTTCGGCGTCACGCAGGCCAATGCCGACGAACTCAAGGCCAGCAGCAAGGATCCGGCGCAGCAGCGCCTGGTCGGCACCGGTGAAGACCTCGGCAAACTGCTGGGCCTCGACAAGGACTGGTCGTTCCGCGCAATCAAGGCCGTGGGCAACTACGGCGAGATGTTCGAGCGCAATGTCGGGCCGAAGTCGGTGCTCAAGCTGCCGCGCGGCTCCAACAACCTCTGGAACAAGGGCGGCCTGATCTACGCACCCCCGGTTCGATGAGCGCCAGGGCCTCGCGCCGCGGGGTCTGGCTGGCATGGGCCATCCAGGCGCTGCTGGTGCTGGCCGTCGTGGCCGGCGCGGTCTGGGTGGTTCACCATGCACTCGAGGTGCTGCGTGCACGCGGCGTGCGCTCCGGCTTCGACTTTCTCACCGAGCCCGCGGGCTTCTCGATCAGCGAAGGCTGGCTGGACTTCGACGCGGACCAGCCGTTCTGGCGCGCGTTTCTCGCGGGGCTGATCAACACGGTGCGCGCGGCGGTGCCGGCGGCCATCTTCTCGGTCGTGCTCGGCACGCTCATCGGCATCGGCCGGCTGGCGCCGCACGTGCTGCTGCGCGGCATCTGCACCGCATACGTCGAGTTGCTGCGCAACGTGCCGCTGCTGGTGCAGCTGCTGATGCTGGCCTTCGCGATGGCCAACCTGCTGCCCGATCCGACGGAGCCTGTTCGGTTGCTGCCCGGCGTGTGGCTCAGCAAAGGGGGGCTCAGCGTGCCATGGCCCGTGGCAGGCGAGGGCGGCTGGTGGCCCACGCATTTCGAGTTTCCCGAGCGTGGCGATTTCGGTGTGAGTGGCGGCGCTGCGCTGAGCCCCGAGTACGTGACCATCGTGGCGGGCCTGACCTTTTATTCGGCCGCGTTCGTGGCGGAGATCGTGCGCGCGGGCATCCTGTCGGTCTCGCAGGGGCAAGTGCTCGCGGGGCAGGCGCTGGGCCTGTCGCCGGTGCAGCAGCTCCGCATCGTGATCCTGCCGCAGGCGCTGCGGGTGATCGTGCCTTCGCTCACCAACCAGCTGCTGAGCCTCACCAAGAACTCGTCGCTTGCTGTGGCCGTGGGCTATCCGGAGCTGGTGTCGGTGGCCAACACCACCATCGGTTCGAATGGCCGGGCCTTCGAGTGCATCGCGATCATCATGGCGGTCTATCTGCTGTTGTCACTGCTGATTTCGTTCGGCATGAACCGCTACAACGTGCGCGTTGCATTGCGAGGCTGGCAATGAGGAGCGCCACGCAGGAACCCATTGCGTGGCGCAGCGAACTCTGGGGTTCGCCGATGCGGGCACTGGCGACGGTGCTGCTGCTTGCGCTGCTCGCGTGGGGCGGCTTCCACGCCGTCGAGTGGGGCATCGTGCATGCGGTGTTCCGGCCCGACGCCGAGGCCTGCCGGGCCGTGCAGCATGGCGCCTGCTGGGGTGTGGTGGCCGAGAAGTGGCGGCCGATGCTGTTCGGACGCTTTCCGTATGAAGAGCAATGGCGCCCGGCCATCGCGGTCGTCGTGCTGTCCGCCGTCACCGTGCTCAGCGCCTGGCCGCGGAGCTGGCGCTGGTGGCTCGTGCCGCTGTGGATCGGTGCGCTGCTGCTGTTCGTGCTGCTGATGCGTGGCGGCGTCCTGGGACTGAGCCATGTACCGACGAGCCGCTGGGGCGGCCTGCCGCTGACCATCGGGCTCGCGGTGGTGGGGCTGGCGCTGGCCTTTCCGCTGGCCTTGTTGCTGGCGCTGGGCCGCCGCTCGGGCTGGCCCGTGGTGCGCACGCTGAGTGCGAGCTACATCGAGCTGGTGCGCGGCGTGCCGCTGATCTCGGTGCTGTTCATGGCCTCGTTCCTGTTGCCGCTGCTGTGGCCGGCCGGATGGCAGCCCGACGTGCTGGTGCGGGTGCTCGCGGGGCTCACGCTGTTCGTGGCGGCGTACCTGGCCGAGATCATCCGCGGCGGCCTGCAGGCCGTACCGCGCGGGCAGACCGAAGTGGCGATGGCGCTGGGCTTCGGCCGCTGGCCGGTGCAGCGCGACATCGTGCTGCCGCAGGCGCTGCGCCTCGTGGTGCCGGCGCTGACCAACAGCGTGGTCGGTACGCTGAAAGACACCTCGCTCGTCACCGTGGTCGGCCTGTTCGAGCTGACCGGCGCGCTGGGCCTGGCGCTGGGCGGTGATCCGACGTGGCGGCCGTTCTATCTCGAGGGCTATCTCTTCATCGCGGCTGTGTACTGGGTGCTGTGCTTCGGGCTCTCGCGCTACAGCGTGTGGCTCGAAAAGCGGCTGTCGGCCGCGCGCTGAGCCGGGCACGGCTGGGGTCCTGTACACTCCGGGCCTTCATGTCGAGCCACGATTTCCACCCCGCATCCCACGCAGCCCTGATGGCTCGCATGATGCCGCCTGCCTCCGCGCAGGCGATGGTCGTTGCTCGAATGATTACCACCATTACCACCGCGGCCACCTGAGCACGCGCAGGTGGCCGTTCCGGCAGCCACCTGGTGTATCGCTCTCTCCCCGAACGAATGAACCCAGCTCTGGCAGCTGGGTTTTGTTTTTTCGTCTGGAGATGTCCATGTACCGCGATCCCGTTGAATCCCTCGAGCCCCTGCACAGCCGCCCTGCGCTGAACCGTACCCTGCGCGTGGGGATGATCGGTATCGGAACCGTGGGCTCGGGCACCTTCCGCGTGCTCGTGCGCAACCAGGCCGACATTGCGGCGCGGGCCGGCCGGGCTATCGAACTCGTGATCGTTGCCGCGCGCAACCTGGCGCGCGCCGCCGGCATCGTGGGAGAGGGCGTTGCGCTCACGGCCGACCCGATGCAGGTCGCCGCGCATCCCGACGTCGACGTGGTCGTGGAGGTGGCCGGCGGCACCGGGCCCGCACGCGACTGGGTGCTGGCCGCCATTGCGCATGGCAAGCACGTGGTCACGGCCAACAAGGCATTGCTCGCGGTGCACGGCGCCGAGATCTTCGCCGCCGCGCGAAAACAGGGCGTGGCCGTGGCCTACGAGGGGGCGGTGGCCGTGAGCATTCCCATCGTCAAGGCGCTGCGCGAAGGCCTGGCGGCCAACCGCATCGAGTGGGTGGCCGGCATCATCAATGGCACCACCAATTTCATCCTGAGCAAGATGCGCGATGAAGGCCTCGACTTCGCCGCCGCGCTCGCGCAGGCCCAGGCGCTGGGCTATGCGGAGGCCGATCCGAGCTTCGACATCGAAGGCATCGACGCCGCGCACAAGCTGTCTTTGCTGGCCGCCAACGCCTTCGGCATGCCGCTGCGCTTCGCCGATGTGCAAGTGGAGGGCATCACCGCCCTGCAAGGGCTGGACGTGGCCTGCGCCGAGCAGCTGGGTTACCGCATCAAGCTGCTGGGCGTGGCACGCCGGCAGGCGTCGGGTGTCGAACTGCGCGTGCAGCCCGCACTCGTGCCCGCCACGCATCTGATGGCACAGGTGAACGGTTCGATGAACGCCGTCATGGTCAAGAGCGATGCGGCGGGCCTGACGATGTACTACGGTGCGGGTGCCGGCTCGGAGCAGACGGCCTCGGCGGTGATCGCCGATCTCGTGGACGTGGCGCGGCTCGACGGCGTGAATGCCGCGCAGCACGTGCCGCACCTCGGCGTGCATGAGCACGCGACGAACGCGTTGGCGGTGTTGCCGCGTGCCGCCGTGCACACCTCGCACTACCTGCGGGTGCCGGTGCGCGCGGTCAGCCAGATCCAGGCGGTCACGGCCTGCCTCGCAGAGCAGAAGGTGCCGGTGCGCCAGGTCGCGCTGGCGGCCGAACGCCCCGGCATCGGCCCCCAGGTCTTGGTGCTGACGGGGCCGGTAGCGCAGGGCACGCTGGACCTTGCCGTGCATGCGTTGCAGGCGCGTTCCGAGGTCGCAGGCGTGGTGGCGACGCTGTGCGTGGAACTGCTGGAAGGTTGAGCCACGAACGCCGCTAGCGAAGCGCGCAGAACGTCGCCCGGGGGCGGCCGCAGCATCGGCGCCTGCATTCCTTCAGGGCGCAGAGAGGGCCCCGTCCACCACATGCTGCGCTTCTTCAAGAATGCGCGCGAGGTGGTCTTTGCCCTTGAAGCTCTCGCCGTAGATCTTGTAGATGTTCTCGGTGCCCGATGGCCGCGCGGCGAACCAGCCGTTGTCGGTCACGACCTTTACGCCGCCGATGGCCGCGCCGTTGCCCGGCGCATGGCTCAGCACATTGACGATCTTGTCGCCCGCCAGCTCGGTCGAGCGGATCTGTTCCGGCGAGAGGCTGGACAGCCGCTTCTTCTGCTCGACGGTGGCGGCCGCATCCACGCGGTCTGACGCCGGCTGGCCCAGCGCCTGCGTCAGCTCGGTGTAGCGCTCGCCCGGGTCACGCCCGGTGCGCGCGGCGATCTCGGCCGAGAGCAGGGCGGGCACCAGGCCGTCCTTGTCGGTGGTCCACACCGAGCCGTCCTTGCGCAGAAAGGTCGCGCCCGCGCTTTCCTCGCCGCCGAAGGCCAGCGAGGCATCGACCAGCCCGTCTACGAACCACTTGAAGCCCACCGGCACCTCGTACAGCCTGCGGCCGAGCCGTGCGGTGACGCGGTCGATCATCTGGCTGCTCACCACCGTCTTGCCGACGGCCGCCTGCGCCGGCCATTGCGGGCGGTGCGTGTAGAGGTAGTCGATCATCACCGCGAGGTAGCTGTTGGGTTGCATCAACCCGGTGCTGCCCGAGACGATGCCGTGGCGGTCGTGGTCGGTGTCGCAGGCGAAGGCGATGCCGAAGCGGTCCTTCAATTCGATCAGCTTGTGCATGGCGTCGGGCGACGATGGGTCCATGCGGATGCGGCCGTCCCAGTCGAGCGACATGAAGCGGAAGGTCGGGTCGACTTCCTGGCTCAGCACGTTCAGGCGCGTGAGCTTGTAGCGCTCGGCAATCGCGGGCCAGTAGCGCACGCCCGCGCCGCCCAGCGGGTCGACACCCAGGTTGAGGTTCACGTCGCGGATCGCGTCCATGTCGAGCACCTGCGCCAGGTCTTCGACGTAGGTGTTCAGATAGTCGTGCCGGTGCGTGGTCGATGCGCGCAGCGCCTGCGCGAGCGGCATGCGCTTCACGCCTTCGAGCCCGTTGGCCAGCATCCTGTTGGCGGCCGTCTCGACGGCCGAGGTGATGTCGGTGCCTGCCGGTCCACCGTTCGGCGGGTTGTACTTGAAGCCGCCGCTCTCGGGAGGGTTGTGCGAGGGGGTGATGACGATGCCGTCGGCGAGCCCCCCAGCGCTGCTGCTGCGCCCGCGGTTGTAGACGAGGATCGCGTGCGACACGGCCGGCGTCGGCGTGTATTCGTCGTCCTTCGAGATCATCAGCTCGACCCCGTTGGCCGCGAGTACCTCGACCGCGCTGTTGAAGGCCGGTGTCGACAGCGCATGCGTGTCGATCCCGAGGAACAGCGGCCCGTCGATGCCTTTCTGCTTGCGGTAGTCGCAGATCGCCTGGCTGATCGCCAGCACGTGCCATTCATTGAACGCATCGTCGAACGAGGAGCCGCGGTGCCCCGAGGTGCCGAAGGCCACGCGCTGGCTCGGCACCGACGGGTCGGGCCGTCCGGTGTAGTAGGCGGAGATCAGGCGCGGTATGTTGACCAGCAGTTCGATGGGTGCGGGCTGTCCCGCGAGAGGGTTGGTTGCTTGGCTCATGCGGGTGGAAAGTCGAGGTTGATGATGTCGCCGATGCGCTCGATGGCGATATCGGCGGGCGCATAGGCGGCGTTGGCCTGCGTGTCGAGCGCATAGTGCCCCTGCCGCACGAAGACCGTCGTCAGGCGCGATCCCCAGATGGCCTTCATGGCCGAGAGGATGCGCAGCTTGTCGTCGATCATCACGTAGTGCCGCGCGGGGTAGCACTGCTCGACGGCGTCGAGCATCTGTTCCTTGTGCACGTAGATCAGCACGCGGCCCTCGGTGGCGTCCCAAAGGCCGGAGCGTTGCACCTTGCGCGGCTGGAACACGACGTCGCCGTCGGACAGGATCACCGTGGGCCCGCGCTGGCGCAGGTGCTTCAGCGTCTCCAGCGCGCCGGGGTAGAGCCGGTCGGCAAAGGGGTAGTCGATGAGAAATTCCGACATCAGCAGCAGCCGCGAATCGCTCATGCCGCGGCTGCTTTCCTCGGCGCGGTAGCGCTGCAGGGCGCCGAGGTAGTCGACATAGCCGAGCTCGTTGCGCAATTGCTCGAAGGCCGTCCAGTAGCGGCTGGCGCTTTCGGCGCCGAAGGTCTGTTCGAGATGGGTGCGAAGGTCGGCGATGATGCCGTCGTTGTCGAGCAGGGTGTTGTCGACGTCGATCAGGAAAACGGTGGCAGGGGGCGGTGTCATGGTGTGTGGCGGGTGGGCCAGAACTGCGCGCGTCGCTTCCAGCATACGCTTCGAATGCGACCCCGGACGGCCGCAGCGCGATTTTGTCGAGGCTCCGAGATCCATTGGCTTGAGCCGTGCCGGGGATCGGCCTCGGAATTGAATAAGCTCCTGCTCAGGGTTGCAGTTTGAAGAAGGAGCAAGACAGATGCGCATCACCAACGGTCGCCACTGGATCGGCCTGCCGGCCATGGCCATGGGCCTTTTGCTGGCTGGCTGCCAGGCGCCACCGGCCGACCGCCCCCTGACATCGGAAGTCCCCGAACCCCCGAGCTTCGTCACGCCGCCCGAAACCTGCCAGGCTGCTGCCGTGCGGTTTGGCCTGGGCCTGCGCGTCAGCCAGCAGTTGCTGGAAGAGATGCGCCAGCGCGCCGGCGCCCGCCTGGCACGTACGGTGCCCGCCGCGGAAAAAGCCGATCCGATGCAGGACACGGCGAGGCTCAACGTGCAGGTCGAACCGACCGGCCGCGTGGTGGGTGCCTATTGCGGCTAGGAGACGCGGCGTGGGCCCGGGTGTTGTGTGAATGCAGCGCTCATGTAACTAATATTAGCTAATAGGCACGCAATCGCCCCAATTGGGGGAACAATAGCCCGCGACCTCCGGAGCCCAGTCTTTTGTCGAACAAGCAACCCACAGTCTCTTTGCCGTCGTACTACGACGGGTCGGCACGTCTCCCGCCGGACGAGGTGCTGCGCCCGTTGATGGACGACTGGGCCCGTGCAGGCAAGCGCCTGGCTGCCGTCTGCTACATCGACGTGGACCGCTTTGCCTTGCTGAATGACCGCCTTGGCATGGTGGCGGGCAATGTCGCCCTCAAGGAGGTGGCCCGCCGCATCAAGGCTCAGCTGCCGCGCGAGAGCGTGATGGCCCGCGTGGGCGGCGACGAATTCGCGGCCCTGTTCGCCGGCCTCGGAACCTCGCAGTGCACCCAGGTGCTGGAACGCATCCAGGCTTCCCTCGCCGAGCCCTGGAGCTGGCATGACCAGGCGGGCAGCATCGACGCGAGCATCGGCGCCATGCTGCTCGACAGCAATGGCCCGCCCCCTGAAACCGCGCTGCGCCAGGCGCAGCACGCCGCCTTCTTCGCCAAGCGCGCGGCCGACGGCAAGGTGCATTACTTCGACGCGCCGCAAGCGCGCGCCGACGAGCAGGTGGTGCGCGAGCGCCAGCGGATCCAGGAAGGCCTGCTGCAGGGCGAGTTCTTCCTAGTCTACCAGCCCAAGGTCGACATGCAGCGCGGCGTGGTGGTCGGCGTCGAGGCGCTGTTGCGCTGGCAGCACCCCGAGCGCGGCCTGCTGCCGCCGGCCCAGTTCGTGCCGCTGATCGAAGACGACGCGCTGGTCGAGCAGGTCGGCGACTGGGCCATCGCCACGGCCCTTTGGCAGGCGCACCAGTGGCGCCTGGCGGGCCTGCAGATGTCGGTGAGCGTGAACGTGGCACCGCGCCACATGATGCGCTGGGACTTCGTCGAACGGCTCGCGCGGCACCTGTCGCAGTTTCCAAAGCTGGGTGCGGGCATGCTGGAGCTCGAGATCCTGGAAACCACGGCGATCAGCCAGTTCGCGAACGTCGCGCTGTTCGTCGAGGCTTGCAAGACGCTGGGCGTGGGCGTGACCATCGACGACTTCGGCACCGGTTACTCCTCGCTCACCTATCTGCGCCAGCTGCCGGTGTCGACCGTGAAGATCGACCAGTCGTTCGTGCGCGGCATGCTCGACAACGGCCAGGACCACGCCATCGTGCAGGGCATCATCGCGCTGCTCCACGCGCTCGGACTCACGGCGGTGGCTGAAGGCGTCGAAACGGTGAAGCAGGGCGAAGAGCTGCTCGCCCTGGGCTGCACGCTCGCCCAGGGCTACGGCATTGCCATGCCGATGGCGGCCAAGGACATCGTGCAATGGGTGGCGCAGTACGAGCGGGCTCCCCTGTGGGGTACCCGCGCGGCGGCGCTGCCCGGCGCCTGAGCGCTGCGGCGGCGTCCGTTCAGCTGGACGCAGGAACCACGGCGTCGCGGACCATGGCCCGGCGGCTTTGCTTGACGGCGCGCATCGCGGTGTCGGCCTGGCGCAGGGCGGCCTCGGCGGAGACGGTGCGGGGGTCGACGGCCACCACGCCGACACTGGCGCCGCCGTAGTCGATCGTCAGGTGCCGCAGCTTCAGCTCGAAGATGGTGTTTTCCGCCAGACGGTCGGCCATGGCCCGCGCGCCCGTGCGCGGCGACTCGTCCAGCGCGGGCCCGAGGCCGATCACCACGAATTCGTCGGAGCCGAAGCGCGCCAGCATGTCGCTCGCGCGCACCGAGACCGAGAGCTGTTTCGCCATGGCCGACAGGAACTCGTCGCCGACCTCGTGGCCGTGCGTGTCGTTGATCTTCTTGAAATTGTCCATGTCGATGAAGCCGACCAGCACGCTCTGGCCGCCGCGCGCGCCCTGCGCCAGCATGCGCTGCAGTTCGTCGGTGAGCGCGCGGCGGTTGGGCAGGCCGGTGAGGGCGTCGGTCGCGGCGTGGGTGGCGAGCTGGGCCTGGGCTTTCTTGAGCTTTGCGACGAGCAGCTCGCGCTCCACCTGCTGGCCGATCAGCCGCGCGAAAAGCCGCAGCACCGGCTCGGCATGCGGCGGCAGCGGCAGCTGTTGTGAGCTGGCACCGCACAGGACACCGAAGAGGTCGCCGCTTCCGGCCGTCACCGGTGCGCTCACACAGGTCTGGATGCCGAGCCGGCGGGCGGCGTCGGCATCGCCCCAGCAGCCGCCGGCGTCGTCCGTATAGATGCGGCCTTCCTCCATGGCATGCCGGCAGAGCGTGTCGGCCCAAGGCACCGGCGCACCCTCGGGCAGGGACAATTCACCGGCGTTGTGGGCGAACAAGATGTGCTGTCGGCCCTTGTCGAGGTCGATGGTCGTGAGGTAAGCCGACTCCAGGCCCGTCGCCGTCTCGAGCATTTCGAGCATTGGGCGTGCGAGGTCTTCCAGCGTCTTGGCCGAGGAGACGGAGTCGGAAAGCTGTTCGATCAAGGATTCCATGGCCGACATTCTGATGGCATCGGTTGCGTTCGGGAGGGCAATTTCAAGAGGCCAGAGCTTCCATCAGCTCGGTTTCGATGGCCAGTTGCGTTTTTTGGCCCTGGAGTTCGGGGCCGCTGATCAGGAAGGTGTCTTCCACCCGCTCGCCCAGCGTCGTGACCTTGGCGAGCTGCAGGTTCAGGTGATGGCGCGCCAGCACCCGGGCCACCGAGTACAGCAGGCCGGCACGGTCGCTGGCCGAGATGTTGAGCAGCCAGCGCTGCGCCTTGTCGTCCGGCAGCAGGCTGATGCGCGGCTTGATCGGAAAGCTGCGCACCCGGCGCGAGACCCGGCCCATGCTGGGCGGGGGCAGGGCACCGGCCTCGGTGAGCGTCTGCGCCAGGCCCGACTCGACCATGCTGATCAGGTCGCGGTAGTGGTCCGGCACGAAGGTGGTCACCACCTGGAAGGTATCGAGCGCGTAGCCGTTGCTCGCGGTGTGCACCTTGGCGTCGAGGATGCTGAAGGACGCCTGGTCGAAGTAGCCGCAGATGCGCGCGAACAGGTCGGGCTGGTCGGGCGTGTAGACCACCACCTGCAGGCCTTCGCCCACCGGCGACAGGTGCGCGCGCACCACAGGCGGCGCCTTCGGGTCGACCGGCACGTTACTGGGCGGCACGAAGCGCGAGAGCTGCTTGGCGTGCCAGGCGATCTCGGTGGCGTCGTGGCGCATGAAGTAGCCCACGTCGAGCGTGTCCCACAGCGCCTTGTGCGCCTCGAAGCGCTGCGCGTGCAGGGCCAGTTGCACGAGCGCCTCGCGCTTGCGCGACTCGACCTCGGCATCCGGATCGGGCATGCGTCCGCCCAGTGCGCGCAGCGTGTAGCGGTACAGGTCTTCGAGCAGCTTGCCTTTCCAGGCATTCCACACGCGCGGGGAGGTGCCGCGGATGTCGGCGACGGTCAGCAGGTAGAGCGCCGTCAGGTAGCGCTCGTTGCCTACTCGCTTGGCGAAAGCGCCGATCACCTCGGGGTCGCTCAGGTCCTGCTTCTGCGCGACTTGGCTCATCACCAGGTGCTCGGCCACCAGAAACTCGATGAGCCTGGAATCTTCGCGGGCGATGCCGTGCTGCTTGCAGAAACGCTGAACGTCGCGCGCGCCGAGTGTGGAGTGATCGCCGCCGCGGCCCTTGGCGATGTCGTGGAACAGGGCGGCCACGTACAGGATCCAGGGCTTGTCCCATCCGGCCGCCAGCTGCGAGCAGAACGGGTATTCGTGCGCATGCTCGGCGATGAAGAAGCGCCGCACGTTGCGCAGCACCATCAGGATGTGCTGGTCCACCGTGTAGACGTGGAACAGGTCGTGCTGCATCTGCCCCACGATGCTGCGGAACACTCGCAGGTAGCGCCCCAGCACCGAGGTCTGGTTCATCAGCCGGAACGCATGCGTGATGCCGTAGGGCTGCATCAAGATCCGCATGAATGTGTCGTGGTTGACCGGGTCGTTGCGGAACTTGCTGTCCATGACGTGGCGCGCGTTGTAGAGCGCGCGCAGCGTGCGCGCCGACAGGCCCTGCACGCCGATGGTCTTCTGGTACAGCAGGAAGGTTTCGAGCACCGCATGCGGCTCGCGCTCGTAGAGGTCGTCGCTGGCGATCTCGATCAGGCCGGCACGTTCGTAGAAGCGCTCGTTGATCGGTGTGTGCTGCTCGTCGATGGGCTGCAGGCGCTCGGCAATGTTGAGCAGCAGGATCTGGTTGAGCTGCGACACCGCCTTGGCCGCCCAGTAGTAGCGCCGCATCAAGGCCTCGCTCGACTTGCGCTGCGACTCGCCTTCGTAGCCGAAGCTTGCCGCCACGGCCGTCTGCAGGTCGAACACCAGCCGATCTTCGCGCCGGTTGGCAATCACGTGCAGCCGGGCGCGGATCAACGAGAGCAGCGCCTCGTTGCGCTTGATCTGCTGCGCCTCGAACGGGGTGGCCAGGCCGTTCTTGGCGAGGTCGTCCCAGCGGCCGCCGTAGCCGGCGGCCTTGGTCATCCAGAGGATGGTCTGCAGGTCGCGCAGGCCACCCGGCGATTCCTTGCAGTTGGGCTCCAGCGCGTAGGGCGTGTTGTCGAACTTCTGGTGGCGATGCCGCATTTCCTGCGACTTGGCCACGAAGAAGGCCTGCGGGTCGATGGCGCGGGTGAAGCGGCGGCGGAAGGCGGTGAAGAGCTTCTTGTCGCCCACGATCAGGCGTGCTTCGAGCAGCGAGGTCTGAACGGTGACGTCCTTCTCGGCCTCGGCCAGGCATTCCTCGACCGTGCGCACGCTGGAGCCGATCTCGAGGCCCGCGTCCCAGCAATGGCCGATGAAGGCCTCGACGCGGGCCGGGTCGATTTCGCTCTCGTGGCCCTCGGGCGGCAGCAGCAGGAGCACGTCGACGTCGGAATACGGAAACAGCTCGCCGCGCCCGAAACCGCCCACGGCAGCCAGCGTGAGCGAGTCGCCGAAGCCGGCCTCGCGCCACAGGGTGCAGAGCGTCTCGTCGGCGAGCGCCGAGAGCTGGCGCAGCACCGCGTGCACGCTGCGGGTCGGCGCGCGCGCAAAGCGCAGGGTGTCGAACAGGGCGAGCTTCTTGGCGCGATAGGCTTCGCGCAGCGTCGCTACGTCGATCTTGGCTGCTTCGATCACGGCCGGGGAGCGCGTGTGCGCGTCAGGTTTTGGTCGAGGTGACGAAGGAGGGCGGCGGCGGGCTGCCCGCGGACAACGTCAACACCTCGTAGCCGGTCTCGGTGACGAGCACCGTGTGCTCCCACTGGGCCGACAGCGAATGGTCGCGAGTGACGATGGTCCAGCCGTCGTATTGGCCGCCCTTGAAGTCTTCCTTCACGTCGCGCTTGCCGGCGTTGATCATCGGCTCGATGGTGAAGATCATGCCGGGCTTGAGTTCTTCCATGGTGCCCGGGCGGCCGTAGTGCAGCACCTGGGGCTCTTCATGGAAGCGCTGGCCCACGCCGTGGCCGCAGAACTCGCGCACGATCGAGAAGCCCTGGCCTTCGGCGAACTTCTGGATCGCGTGGCCCACGTCGCCCAGATGCGCGCCGGGGCGCACCTGCAGGATGCCGTGCCACATGGCTTCGTAGGTGATGCTGCACAGGCGCTTGGCGGCGATGGAGGCGTCGCCGATCACGAACATGCGGCTGTTGTCGCCGAACCAGCCATCCTTGATGACGGTCACGTCGACGTTCATGATGTCGCCCTTCTTCAGGGGCTTGTCATTGGGAATGCCGTGGCAGACCACGTGGTTCACCGAGGTGCAGAGCGACTTCGGGAACGGGACGCTGCTCGCGCCCATGTAGCCCACCGTGGCGGAGGTGGTGCCCTGCTTGACCATGTACTCGGCGGCCAGCCGGTCGACATCGTTCGTTGTGATGCCGGGCTTGATGAAGGGGGTGAGGTAGTCCAGCACCTCGGAGCCAAGGCGGCAGGCGACCCGCATGGCTTCGATGCCCGCAGCGTCTTTGTAGTTAATGCTCATGCCCGAATTATCCCATTCACCAAGCTAAAATTCCGGGTTAACGCGGATGACCCCAGTCAGCGGCCATCCGCCTCGATTCCTTGAATTCCAACGCGGCCCCCGAGGCCCCCATCGACCGTGACGCAGCCCGCACCTCAAGCCCTTCCTGTCGTAACCATGTTCGAGGGCGGCAGCGCGCTCAGCGACTTCCGCGCGCGGCAGCTGCTGCCGAAGCTGCAGGCCATCGAGCCGCGCATCGAGGGCATTTCGGCCCGTTTTGTGCACCTCGTGGTCACCGATGCGGCGCTGGATGCGGCCGGCCGCGAGCGCTTTGCCGCGCTGCTGGCCTACGGCGAGCCCTTCGAGGCGCCGGCCAAGGCGGGCACCTCGGTGGTGGTCACGCCGCGCCTGGGCACCGTGTCGCCCTGGGCTTCCAAGGCCACCGACATCGCCCACAACTGCGGCCTGGCATTGCGCCGGGTCGAGCGCGTCACGCAGTACCACCTGAAGCTCAAGGCCCCGTTGATCGGCAAGGCCCCCGTGCTCGAGGGCGACGCGCTGGCCGCCGTGGCCGGCCCGCTGCACGACCGCATGACCGAATCGGTGCTGGCCACCGTCGAGCAGGCGGCCAGTCTGTTCAGCGAACTGCCGGCCCAGCCGATGGCGCAGGTCGACGTGCAGAGCGGCGGTCGCGCCGCGCTGGTGGCGGCCAACACCGGTTTCGGCCTGGCGCTGGCCGAGGACGAGATCGACTACCTCGTCGACGCCTTCACTCGCCTCGGGCGCAACCCCAGCGACGTCGAACTGATGATGTTCGCGCAGGCCAACAGCGAGCACTGCCGCCACAAGATCTTCAACGCCCAGTTCACCATCGACGGCAAGGCCCAGCCCCAGAGCCTGTTCTCGATGATTCGCCACACCGAGAAGCAGAACCCGCAGCACACGGTCGTCGCCTATGCCGACAACGCCTCGGTGATGGAAGGCGCGACCATCGAGCGCTTCATTCCGGCACACGGTTCGCAGAGCTATCAAAAAGATAGCGCCCTGAACCACGTGCTGATGAAGGTCGAGACGCACAACCACCCGACCGCGATTTCCCCGTTCCCGGGCGCCTCGACCGGCGCGGGCGGCGAGATCCGCGACGAAGGTGCCACCGGCCGCGGCTCCAAGCCCAAGGCGGGCCTGACCGGCTTCACTGTGTCCAAGCTCTGGCCGGAAGAGGGCCACTACGGCAAGCCCGAACACATCGCGAGCCCGCTGCAGATCATGACCGAGGGCCCGCTGGGGGGCGCCGCGTTCAACAACGAATTCGGCCGGCCCAACCTGCTGGGCTACTTCCGGGAATACGAGCAGGCCGTGGCGAGCGACCTTGATACCGTGCAGCGCGGCTACCACAAGCCCATCATGATCGCGGGCGGCCTCGGCAGCATCGACGCCACCCAGACGAAGAAGATCCAGTTCCCCGCCGGCTCGCTGCTGATCCAGCTCGGCGGCCCCGGCATGCGCATCGGCATGGGCGGCAGCGCCGCCAGCTCGATGGCCACCGGCGCCAATGCGGCCGAGCTCGACTTCGACTCGGTGCAGCGTGGCAACCCCGAGATCGAGCGCCGCGCGCAGGAGGTCATCAACCACTGCTGGCAACAGGGCCCGGCCAACCCGATCCTGGCGATCCACGACGTGGGCGCGGGCGGCCTGAGCAATGCCTTCCCTGAACTGACCAACGACGCCGGCCGCGGCGCGCGTTTCGACCTGCGCGCCGTGCCGCTCGAAGAGTCGGGCATGGCCCCCAAGGAAATCTGGTGCAACGAAAGCCAGGAGCGCTACGTGCTGGCCATCGCGCCGGAATCGCTCGCGCAGTTCAAGGCTTTCTGCGAGCGCGAGCGCTGTCCGTTCTCGGTGGTCGGTGTGGCGACCGAAGCGCGCCAGCTGCTGGTGGCCGACGAAGGCGCCGAGGTGCAGCCTGTCGACATGCCGATGGACGTGCTGCTGGGCAAGCCGCCCAAGATGCACCGCGACGTGAAGAGCGTGGCGCGCACGTTCAAGCTGCTCGACCTCACGGGCGTCGACCTGCAGAAGGCCGCCATCGACGTGCTCTCGCACCCGACCGTCGCCTCCAAGCGCTTCCTGATCACCATCGGCGACCGCACCGTGGGCGGCATGAGCCACCGCGACCAGATGGTCGGTCCGTGGCAGGTGCCTGTGGCCGACTGCGCTGTGACGCTGGCCGACTACAAGGGCTTTGCCGGCGAAGCGATGAGCATGGGCGAGCGCACGCCGCTGGCCGCGCTCGACGCGCCGGCTTCGGGACGCATGGCCGTGGCCGAGGCCATCACCAACCTGCTGGCTGCGCCCGTCGAGCTCTCGCGCGTCAAGCTCTCGGCCAACTGGATGGCCGCCTGCGGCGAACCCGGCGAAGACGCTGCGCTGTACGAGACCGTCAAGGCCGTGGGTCTGGAACTGTGCCCGGCGCTGGGCGTGTCGATCCCGGTCGGCAAGGATTCGCTGTCGATGCGCACGCAGTGGAAGGACAACGGCGAAGCCAGGAAGGTCACCTCGCCCGTGAGCCTGATCGTCACCGCCTTCGCCTCGCTGGCCGATGTGCGCGGCACGCTCACGCCGCAGCTCGACGCCGAAGAAGCCGACACCACGCTGGTGCTGATCGACCTGGGCCGCGGCCAGCACCGCATGGCCGGCAGCATTCTGTCGCAGACGCTCAACCAGAGCGGCGACACCGTGCCCGATCTCGACGACCCGGCACAATTGGTCGCGCTGGTCGATGCCGTGAACGCGCTGCGCGCCGAGGGAAAGATCCTCGCGATGCACGACCGCAGCGACGGCGGCCTGTTCGCCACCGCTTGCGAAATGGCCTTTGCCGGCCACGTCGGCGTGGCGCTGAACGTCGACATGCTGGTCACCGAAGGCGATGGCATTTCCGACAGCCGCATGGAAACCGGCGACGCCAAGAACTGGGCGCAGCAGGTCAGCGCGCGGCGCGAAGAGCTCACGCTCAAGGCGCTGTTCAACGAAGAGCTGGGCATGGTGCTGCAGGTGCGCACGGCCGAGCGCAACGACGTGATGCAGGTGCTGCGCGCGCACGGCCTGAGCGCTCACAGCCACTTCGTCGGCAAGACCCGGCCTGCGAGTTCCACGATGGATGCCGGGAAGGGCAAGCTCGAAGTCTGGCGCGATGCCAAGTCGGTGTTCAGTGCGAGCCTGCACGACCTGCACCAGGTATGGGACTCAGTCAGCTGGAAGATCGCCCGCGAGCGCGACAACCCCGCCTGCGCCGATGCCGAGCATGCCGCGGCAGGCGTGCCTTCGGACCCCGGCATGCATGTGTTTCTGCCGAATGCGCAGCCCGCGGCGCCGGCCATCCTGCAATCGCGCCCCAAGGTCGCCATCCTCCGCGAACAAGGCGTCAACTCGCATGTCGAGATGGCCTACGCCTTCACCGAAGCCGGCTTCGAGGCCTTCGACGTCCACATGACCGACCTGCAAACGGGCAGGGCAGACCTCGCCAATTTCAAGGGCGTGGTCGCCTGCGGCGGCTTCAGTTATGGCGACACGCTGGGCGCCGGCATCGGCTGGGCGCGCAGCATCACCTTCAACCCGAAGCTGGCCGAGCAGTTCAAGACCTTCTTCGGCCGCGCCGACACCTTCGGGCTCGGCGTGTGCAACGGCTGCCAGATGTTCGCCGAGCTGGCCGACATCATTCCGGGTGCCGAAGCCTGGCCGCGCTTCACCACCAACCAGAGCGAGCGCTTCGAGGCCCGCCTGTCGATGGTCGAGGTGCTCGAATCGCCGAGCATCTTCTTCCAGGGCATGGCCGGCAGCCGCCTGCCGATCGCGGTCGCGCACGGCGAGGGCTATGCCAACTTCAAGCACCGCGGCGACGCCGCCAAGGCCATCGGCGCGATGCGTTTCGTGGACAACCACGGCCAACCGACCGAGCAGTACCCGTTCAACCCGAACGGCAGCGCGGGCGGCCTGACCTCCGTGACCACGCCGGACGGCCGCTTCACCGCCGTGATGCCGCATCCGGAACGCGTGTTCCGCAACATCCAGATGAGCTGGACGCCGGGCGACCGCAGCGAGTTGAGCCCGTGGATGCAGATCTGGCGCAATGCGCGCAAGTGGGTCGGCTGATCGGCGCAGCAAGCCCGTTCGGCGGGCAACAAAAAAGCGGCCCACGGGGCCGCTTTTTTTATTTCCAGAACACCGCGGAACCGGCTTTGCCGGGCCGCAGGCGTTGCCCCCTGCAAGGGGTGGCGTAGCGACGCGAAGTGCGCGAAGCTTGGGGGTGTGCCTTATTCCACCTTTGCCTTCGCGCGCAATTCTTCCTGATACTTCTGCAGGCGCTGCTGCTGCAGCTGCTGCGTGATCTGCGGCTTCACTTCTTCCAGCTTCGGCAGCTGGGCCTGGCGGATGTCGTCGACGCGGATGATGTGCCAGCCGAACTGGGTCTTGATCGGAGCGGGGGTGGTCTCGCCCTTCTTGAGCTTGATCATCGCTTCCGAGAACTCGGGCACGAAGCCCGCGGGGTTGGACCAGTCGAGGTCGCCGCCGTTGGCGCCCGAGCCCGGGTCCTTGCTCTGCTTCTTGGCGATGTCTTCGAACTTGGCGCCCTTCTTCAGGTCGGCCATGATCTTCTTGGCCTGGTCTTCGGTCTCGACCAGGATATGGCGCGCCTTGTATTCCTTGCCGCCGTTGGCAGCAACGAACTTGTCGTACTCGGCCTTCACGTCGGCGTCCGAGATGGGGTTGGTCTTGCGGTAGTTCTCGAACAGTGCGCGGATCAGGATGGCTTGGCGGGCGAGTTCGAGCTGGTTCTTGTAATCCTCGCTGGCGTCCAGGCCTTGCTTCTGGGCTTCCTGCATGAACACTTCGCGCGCCACGATTTCCTCACGCAGCTGGCTCTGCATCTCGGGCGTCACCGGGCGGCCTGCGGCGGCCAGCTGCTGCGCCAGAACTTCCATGCGGGCCTTGGGCACCGGCTTGCCGTTCACGATGGCTGCGTTCTGCGCCAGAGCCGCCACCGGAATGGCACCGATCAACGCTGCGGCCGCAACGGCCTGCAAGATGTGTTTTTTCATGAAATGAATATCAGGCTGGAGAAGAAATGCGCGTGTAGGAATAAGCGCGTGAAAGAAAGCGGGCAGAGGGCTCAAAGCACCTCGATGGCGATGGCGTGAAGGCCCTGCGCGATAAAAACCTGGAGGGCATCATACACAAGCCGATGCCGCGCCACGCGGGGCTTTCCGGCGAACAGCGGCGAGGCGATGCGCACTCGGAAATGGCTGCCCCGTCCTTGCGCATTGGCTCCGGCGTGGCCCGCGTGGGCGCTGCTTTCGTCTATCACTTCAAGCTGCGTCGGGGCCAGCGCCTCGCGCAACGCGGCTTCGAGGTCGGCGGCGGTGGGGAGGGAGGCGGTGCGCATCAGGCGGTCGGCTTGTCGTCGCCCTTGATGTGCGGCGCAATATAGAGACCCTGCGCCACCAGGAAGACGATCGGGAACACATAGCCCCAGAGCTTGAAGTTGACCCAGGCCTCGGTCGTGAAGTACGCCGCCACGTAGCCGTTGATGAGCGCCATGAACAGGCAATAGCCGATCCACGCCACGTTGAGCCGGCCCCAGATGCGGTCGGGCAGCTCGAGCTGCGAGCCCAGCAGCATCTTGAGGAAGTTCTTCTTCAGCGCCCAGAGCGCCACCGCCAGCGCGATGGCCATCGCGCCGTACAGCACCGTCGGCTTCCACTTGATGAAGCGGTCGTCGTGCAGCACCAGCGTGAGCGTGCCGAACAGCAGGATCAGCACCAGCGTGGCCTTCTGCATCGCCTGCAGCTTGCGCTCCATGGCATAGATGATGGCCATCTGCACCACGGTGGCGGCCATGAGCACGCCGGTGGCGGTGTAGATGTCGGCGAGCTTGTAGGCGCCGAAGAACAGGAGGATGGGAAAGAAGTCGAGGAGCAGTTTCATTTTTTATGGAAGTCGAGCGACGCCGAGTTCATGCAATAGCGCAGGCCGGTTTCGGTCGGGCCGTCAGGGAACACGTGGCCCAGGTGGGCGCCGCAATTGGCGCACACGTTCTCGGTGCGCACCATGCCGTGCGATCGGTCGACGATGTTCCTGATGGCACCGGGCACCGCTTCTTCAGAGAAGCTGGGCCAGCCGCAGCCGGCATCGAACTTGGTCGATGATTCGAACAGCTTGGCGCCGCAGCACACACAGTGGTAGGTGCCGTCGTCCCAGTGCGCTTCGTACTTGCCGGTGAAGGGGCGTTCGGTGGCCGCGTGGCGCGTCACCTCGAAGGCCGCGGGCTCGGCGCCTTTTTCAGCGAGCAGGGCTTTCCATTCGGCGTCGGTCTTCTGTACGGGAGTGGTCATGATGAGCAGCTGATTTCGATCGTGGAGGCCCAGTCGGGCGGGAAGCCGGCGAGTGCGTCGGCGTCGGGATGTTCTTCAAATGGGGTCTCGAGCACAGCCAGCAAGGTTGCCACACCCGAGTGGTCTTTTTGCTGACTTGCTTCGATCGCTTGCTGCCCCAAGTGGTTGCGCAGCACGAACCTGGGGTTGGATTTGAGCATCAGATCGGCGGCTTGCGTACGTCCAGTGGTCGTATGGCGCTCCGAAAACGCTAGCAGCCACGCGTCGAAGCCCTCGCGGTCCAGGAACAGGTCGCGCACCGGCTCGACGTTGCCGTCGGCCATGTGGGTCGAGAGCCGGCGCCAGAAGATGGTGTAGTCGACCTTGCCGGCGGCCAGCAGCTTGAGCACGCCTTCGATCAGCGCGCGGTCGCCTTCGGCCGGGCTCGCGAGCCCGAGCTTGGCGCGCATGCGGCCCTCGAACTCGTTCGGGAACACGGTCTTGTACGACTCCAGGGCGGCCACCGCGACTTCCTGGTCGCCGATCAGCGGCAGCAGCGCCTGTGCGAGGCAGAACAGGTTCCAGTAAGCCACGTTGGGCTGCTGGTTGAAGGCGTAGCGCCCGCTGGTGTCGCTGTGGTTGCAGATGTGGCGCGGGTCGAAGCCATCGAGGAACTGGAACGGGCCGTAGTCGATGGTGAGCCCGAGGATGCTCATGTTGTCGGTGTTCATCACGCCGTGGCAGAAGCCCACGGCCTGCCATCGGGCGAGCAGGGCGGCGGTGCGCTCGCTCACGGCTTCGAGGAAGGCGGCATACGCGTTGCCACCGAAGCGCCCGGTGGTGCGGCACGCCGGGTAGTGGCGGTCGATGACGTAGTCGGCCAGCGCGCGCAACTCATCTTCGCGCTGGTTGGCCGCGAAGTGCTCGAAGTGGCCGAAGCGGATGAAGCTCGGTGCGACGCGGGTCACGACGGCCGCGCTTTCCGGCTCCTCGCGGTACACGCGGGCGTCGGACCCCGTCACGCACAGCGCGCGGGTGGTCGGGATGCCGAGGCCGTGCATGGCCTCGCTGCACAGAAACTCCCGGATGCTGGAGCGCAGCACCGCGCGGCCGTCGCCGCCGCGCGAGTAAGGCGTGCGGCCCGCGCCCTTCAGCTGCACTTCGAGCCCGCCTTCGGTCTCGCCGACCGTGATCGCACGTCCGTCGCCGAGCTGGCCTGCCCACACGCCGAACTGGTGGCCGCTGTAGACCGTCGCGAAGGGGCGGCTGCCGGCGACGGGCAGGTTGCCGGTCAGGGCAGCGAGCGTGCCGTCCGACGAATGCCAGCCGGCCGGCAGCCCGAGTTCGCGTGCTACGGCTTCGCTGCGGCCCACCCAGTACGGATCGGGCAGGGGCGTCGGCCTCAGTTCAGTGAAAAATGCCGGGCCCAAGGCGGCGAAACCGGGTTTCCAGCGCAACCCCAGGTCCGCGACCTCGGTGTCTTCAGCAAGCAAGCTCATGCCCGGATTGTCCGGCACAGCGCGTAACCCCTTGCCGAACGGGCCATCGCGGCCCGCGCGCCCTCAGGCCGCGAGTGCGGCAGGCCCATTCCAGATGCGCGCCCGGTATTGCGCTGGCGGCACGCCGAACCAGCGCTTGCAGGCGCGAAAAAAGTTGCTGCTGTCGACGAAGCCCAGCCTGTCGGCTACTTCGGTCAATGTATGTCGGTCGTCGGCAAGGTACTGCTGCGCCAGCTCGCGACGGGTGCGGTCGAGCAGCGACTGGAACGACACCGACTCCTCCTGCAACCGCCGCTGCAGCGTGCGCTCGGCCAGGCCCAGACCCGAGGCCACGTCCTGCCGGCGCGGCTCGCCGTGCTGGAGCCGGCGCGCGATCTCGGCGCACACCAGGCTGCTTGTGGTGGCCTGACCCAGCAGATCGAGTTGTTCGTCCAGCAGATGCTCCTGCATCTCGCCGAGCGTCTCGTGGTAGGTGGGCAGCGGCATTGCCATGTCGGCGCTCGACAGCAGCAGGCGGTTGGCCGCTGCATTGAAGCGCACCTCGCAGCCGAAGGCCTCCCGGTGCAGCCGGTCGCTGGTCGGCGCGGGATAGACGAACTCCATCGCCAGTGGCTGCAGTTCGCGCCGCGTGAGCCACTGGCACTGCATCAGCGTGGTCAGCAGGGCGTATTCGACGCGCTGGCGCGGAATCGGCAGGCTGCCGCCGGTGTGTTCCATTGACAGCCAGCAGCCGCGCGGCTCGGGATGCAGCGAGAAGCCGGTCGCATCCGAAATCACGGCCATGTAGCGCGCCAGCCGCGCGAGCGCCGCCCCGAGCGTGGCGCTGCACGACATCGCATGGCCCACCGTTCCCAGTTTGCTGTGCGTGGCGGCCAGGTCGCGTTGCAGGCCCAGCGTGGGCTTGCCGGCGCGGGCTACCGCGAGCTGCCACATCACCGTGACCTCGTCGACCGGGATGCGCGTGTTCTGCCGGTGCAGCGAATCGGGATCGAAGCCGGCGTCGCGCAGCAGCGAGGGCACGTCCAGCCCCTCGGCCTCGAACATCGAGAGCACGCCTTCGAGCCAGGCGGCCGAGCTGGTACGCAGCTCAGGCTGCGGGATGCCGCCGGTCGGCCGGCGTTGCGGCCCACGCTGGCGGTGCGGCACGGAGGCTCCTGAAGTCATTCGTTTGGCTTCCTTGCGATAGGGGTGAAAACGGCGCCGGTTCCTAGAATTTTCCGCGTGCTCGGCGGCCGGAAGTATGGGGGGCGCGCACCGGGCCAGGAATTCGAGGCCAGATTCCGCAGTGCGGGTTTGTGTCATTGTGAAAGTCGCCGAAGCTTGCGTGAATCCGATGTCCGCAAGTTCATGAAGTCATTTCTTTCAGGAGTCCGTAGATGCTGGGTTTGATGCAAGACCAACCGCTTTTGATCTCGTCGCTGATCGAGTTTGCCGAGCGCCACAACGGCGACGGCGAGATCGTCTCGCGCCGGGTCGAGGGCGACATCCACCGCACGACGTGGGGCGGTATCGCATCGCGTGCCCGGCAGGTGGCCAATGCGCTGGACGGCGAGCAGCTGCTGTTCAGCGACCGCATCGCCACGCTGGCCTGGAACGGCTACCGCCACCTGGAGCTGTACTACGGCGTGAGCGGCAGCGGCCGCGTGCTGCACACCATCAATCCGCGCCTGCACCCCGACCAGATCGCGTGGATCGCCAACCATGCCGAAGACCAGATCCTGTGCTTCGACCTGAGCTTCCTCCCGCTGGTACAGGCGGTGCACGCCAAGTGCCCCACGATCCGGAAATGGATTGCACTCTGTGATGCCGACAAGCTGCCCGCCGACAGCGGGATTCCCAACCTCGTGAGCTACGAGGGCTGGATGGGCGCGCAGTCCAATGACTACGAATGGCCGACTTTCGACGAGAACTCAGCGTCGAGCATGTGCTACACGAGCGGCACCACGGGCAATCCGAAGGCCGCGCTCTACAGCCACCGATCGACCATGCTGCATGCCTATGCCGCGGCCCTGCCAGACGTGATGCGCCTGTCGGCGCGCGACTCGGTGCTGCCGGTGGTGCCGATGTTCCACGTCAATGCCTGGGGCATTCCGTATTCGGCCGCACTGGTGGGCTGCAAGATCGTGTTTCCCGGCCCCGCGCTGGATGGCAAGTCGGTGTACGAGCTGATCGAATCCGAAGGCGTGACCTTCGCGGCCGGCGTGCCCACCGTGTGGCAGATGATGCTGGGCCACATGCAGGCGAATGGCCTGAAGTTCTCGAAGCTCAACCGCACCGTCATCGGCGGCTCGGCCTGCCCGCCGGCCATGATCAAGGCGTTCCAGGACATCTACGACGTCGAGGTGCTGCACGCCTGGGGCATGACCGAGATGAGCCCGCTGGGCACGCTGTGCACCCTCAAGAACAAGCACCTGTCGTTGCCGGCCGACGCCCAGCTGCAGATCCGCATGAAGCAGGGCCGTGCCATTTTTGGCGTCGACATGAAGATCGTCGATGGCGACGGCAACGAACTGCCGTGGGACGGCAAGGCCTATGGCGACCTGCTGGTCAAGGGCCCGTGGATCGTCAAGGAATACTTCAAGGGCGAGGGCGGCAACCCGCTTATTCCCGATGCGCGCAATCGCGGCTGGTTCCCCACCGGCGACGTCGCCACCATCGATGCCGAGGGTTACCTGCAGATCACCGACCGCAGCAAGGACGTGATCAAGTCCGGCGGCGAGTGGATCAGCTCCATCGAGATCGAGAACATCGCCGTTGCGCACCCGGCCGTGGCCATGGCCGCGTGCATCGGCGTGTTCCATCCCAAGTGGGACGAGCGGCCGATCATCGCGGTCGTGAAGAAGCCCAATGCCGAGGTCACGCGCGAGGAACTGCTGAAGTTCTATGAGGGCAAGACCGCCAAGTGGCAGATCCCGGACGACGTGGTGTTCGTCGAAGCCATCCCCATCGGCGCCACCGGCAAGATTTTGAAGACCAGGCTGCGCGAACTGCTCAAGGACTACAAGCTGCCGACCCTTTGAAGACCCGCGCGAGCCCTGCCGCGCTGTCGCGCAGGCGATAGGAATTCCGCCTCGGCGGTCAAGCTTGCGGGCAATCCCTGTGCGGCGAAAAAAAGGGCGCTTGTAGGCTGGCACTCCGCCTTACAAACTGGAGACTCTTCATGCAATTTGCTATCAAGTCAGTAGCTGCCTGTGCAATGTTGGTGAGCCTGACCGCTGCATTCGCTCAAAAGGGCGAGACCGTCAAGATCGCCTGGCTCGACCCGCTTTCCGGCCTCATGGCGGCGGTCGGCACCAACCAGCTCAAGACCACCCAGTTCCTTGCAGAAGAGTTCAACAAGAAGAACCAGTCGGGCGTGAAGTTCGAGATCATCGCGCTCGACAACAAGCTCAGCCCGCAGGAAACCACCGCCGCGCTGCGCTCGGCGCAAGACCAGGGCGCGCGCTACATCATGCAGGGCAACGGCTCCGGCCCCGCGCTCGCGATCATCGACGCCATCGAGAAGAACAACGCGCGCAATCCGGGCAAGGAGCTGCTGTACATGAACTACGCGGCCGTCGACCCCGACCTGACCAACAGCAAGTGCAGCTACTGGCACTTCCGGCTCGACGCCGACACATCCATGAAGATGGAGGCGCTCACCACCTGGATGAAGGACCAGCCCGACATCAAGAAGGTCTACATCCTCGGCCAGAACTACGCCCACGGCGTGCAGGTGTCCAAGTTCGCCAAGGAAGACCTGAAGGTCAAGCGCCCCGACATCCAGATCGTCGGCGACGACCTGCATCCGCTGGCCCAGGTGCGCGACTTCTCTCCCTACATCGCCAAGATCAAGGCCTCGGGCGCCGACACCGTCATCACCGGCAACTGGGGCTCCGACCTGTCGCTGCTCATCAAGGCCGCCAACGACTCGGGCCTGAACGTCAAGTTCCTGACCTACTACGCGCCGGGCGCCGGCACGCCTACGGCCATGGGCGCCACGTCGGACGGCAAGGTCTACACGGTCGCCTACGCCCACTACAACATGGGCGGGGAGATCCAGAGGCTGCTCGGGGGCTACAAAAAGCGCATGAACGACGACCTCACGCAGTCCTCGATCTACCACGTGTTCGCGTTGCTCGACGCGGCCTTCGCCGCCACCAAGTCGACCGACCCGGTCAAGGTGGCCGCGGCGCTGGAAGGCATGAAGATCAAGAGCTTCAACGGCGAGGTCGAGATGCGCAAGGCCGACCACCAGCTGCAGCAGGGCCTGTACATCGCGCGCTGGGAGAAGGCCAGCGCCAAGTACCCGTACGACGCGGAGAACACCGGCTACACGAATGTTCCCGTGAAGTACTACGAGTCGTACGTGGCGAGCACGCCCACCACCTGCCAGATGAAGCGCCCGTGAGCATCTTTGCGAGCGCGTTTCCTACCCGCGGGTAGCAGATGTCTACCCGTGGGTAGCAGCTTGGAGAAACGCGGTGTCGCATGCGCGATAGAAACGGGCCTTTGCGGCACCCTTCTTACGGGCATTCCCTGAGGGGAGGGGCTGCAAACGCTTGTACTCTCGTGCGGCGTTTCGAATCGGTTTGACCAGGAGATATAAATTGAATTTCGCTCTGAAAATCGCCGCCGCAGCCGTCATCGCTGCCACCGCCACCGGCGCCCTTGCCCAGAAGGGTGAAACCGTCAAGATCGCATGGCTCGACCCGCTGTCGGGCCTCATGGCCGCGGTCGGTACGAACCAGCTCAAGACCTTCCAGTTCTTCGCCGAAGAATTCAACAAGAAGAATGCGGCGGGCGTGAAGTTCGAGATCATCGGCATCGACAACAAGCTCAGTCCGCAGGAAACCACCAGCGCACTGCGCTCGGCCCTCGACCAGGGCGCGCGCTACATCGTGCAGGGTAATGGTTCCGGCCCCGCACTGGCCATCATCGACGCGCTCGAGAAGAACAACGCGCGCAATCCCGGCAAGGAAGCGCTGTACCTCAACTACGCCGCGGTCGACCCCGACCTGACCAACAGCAAGTGCAGCTACTGGCAGTACCGCTTCGACGCCGACACGTCCATGAAGATGGAAGCGCTGACCACGTACATGAAGGACCAGCCGGAGATCAAGAAGGTCTACCTGCTCAACCAGAACTACGCGCACGGCCAGCAGGTTTCCAAGTTCGCCAAGGAAGACCTGAAGCACAAGCGCCCCGACATCCAGATCGTCGGCGACGACCTGCACCCGTTGGCCCAGGTGCGCGACTTCGCGCCCTACGTCGCCAAGATCAAGGCCTCGGGCGCCGACACCGTCATCACCGGCAACTGGGGCTCCGACCTCGCCCTGCTGATCAAGTCGGCCAACGATTCGGGCCTGAACGTCAAGTTCTACACCTACTACGCCGTGACCACGGGCACCCCGACCGCCATGGGTGCCGCGTCCGACGGCAAGGTTTATCAGGTCAGCTATGCCCACTACAACATGGGCGGCGACATGCAGAAGTACGCCGAAGAGTTCAAGAAGAAGTTCAACGACGACCTCTACACCTCCGACATCTACACCGTGTTCCAGGCCCTGACCGAAGCCTTCGTGAAGACCAAGTCGACCGACCCCGTCAAGGTGGCGGCCGCGATGGAAGGGCTGAAGTTCAAGAGCTTCAACGGCGACATCGAGCTGCGCAAGACCGACCACCAGGCGCAGCAGGGCCTGTACATCGCCAAGTGGGAGAAGGCCAGCGCCAAGTATCCGTACAGCCCGGAGAACACCGGCTACACGCTGGCGCCCGTGAAGTTCTACGACGCCTACGTGGCCAGCACGCCGACCTCGTGCCAGATGAAGCGTCCCTCCTGAGTACGGGAACGCGCCAAAGCGGTCGAGGCCCGACTTCAACACTCGGGCCTTTTTCTTTTCTTACTGACACGAAAGACCGATGAACGTCGAATTCTTCGTCATCTCGCTGCTCAATGGCGTGAGCTACGGCTTGCTGTTGTTCATGCTGAGCTCCGGCCTCACGCTGATCTTCAGCATGATGGGTGTGCTCAATTTCGCGCACGCCAGCTTCTACATGCTGGGCGCCTACTTCGCCTACACGCTGTCGGGCATCGTCGGCTTCTGGCCGGCGCTCTTCATTGCGCCGCTGCTGGTGTTTGCGCTGGGTGCGGCCTTCGAGCGCTACTGCCTGCGCCGGGTCCACAAGTTCGGCCACGTGCCCGAGCTGCTGGTGACCTTCGGCCTTTCGTACCTCATCCTCGAACTGGTGCAACTGGTGTGGGGCCGCTCCACGGTGCCGTACGGCCTGCCGTCGGCGCTGCAGGGGCCGCTCTTCACGCTCTACGGCACGCAGTTTCCCAAGTCACGCTCGTTCATCATGCTCGTGGCGGTCCTGATGCTGGTGTCGGTGTGGCTGCTGCTCACGCGCACGCGCATCGGCCTGGTCATCCAGGCGGCGCTGAAGCACCCCGACATGGTCGAGGCGCTGGGCCACAACGTGCCGCGCGTGTTCATGCTGGTGTTCGGCGGCGGTGCCGCGCTGGCGGGCCTCGCGGGCGTGGTCGGCGGCAACACCTACGTCACCGAGCCGGCCATGGCGGGTTCGGTCGGCTCCATCATCTTCGTGGTGGTGGTGGTCGGCGGCATGGGGTCGCTGGCGGGAGCCTTCCTGGCCTCGCTGATCATCGGCATCGTGCAGACCTTCGCCGTGGCCATGGACCAGTCGCTCGCGACCGGCCTGCAGGCCTTTGGCGTGGTAGTGAGCGACCAGACCTTCGGCTACGAACTGCTGAAGCTCACCATCTCGCAGGTGGCGCCCATTCTTCCGTACCTGTTCCTGGTGCTGATCCTCATCTTCAGGCCCAAGGGCCTCCTCGGAACGCGGGAGGACTGACGCCATGAACACCGCAACGACAACCACACCAGCCGCTTCAGCCAAGGCGCCGACCCGGTATTACCGCTTCAAGCCGCTGAACATCGGCCGCATCCTGATCTGGTCATTCTTCGCGCTGCTGCTGATCGTGGCGCCGATGATCTTCACCAGCAGCCTGGCGCTGACCATGCTGTCGCAGATCGGCTATCTCATCATCATCTGCCTGAGCTACAACATGCTGCTGGGGCAGGGCGGCATGCTCAGCTTCGGACATGCCGTGTACGTGGGCCTGGGCTCCTTCATCGCCATCCACGCGATGAACCTGGCCGGCGCCGGCAAGCTGCCGATTCCGCTGGTGTTCATTCCGCTCGTGGGCGGCTTCGGCGGCATGTTCTTCGCCATGGTGTTCGGCTATGTGTCGACCAAGAAGTCGGGCACCACCTTCGCGATGATCACGCTCGGCCTCGGCGAACTGGTGGCCGCCATGGCGCTGATGTTCCCGAGCTTCTTCGGCGGCGAGGGCGGCATCACCACCAACCGCGTGTACGGCGCCTCGTTCTTCGGCATCAACTTCGGGCCGCAGAACCAGGTGTACTACCTGATCGCCGTGTATTGCTTCATCTGCACCGGGCTGATGTTCGCCTTCACCGGCACGCCGCTCGGGCGCATGCTGAACGCGGTGCGCGACAACCCCGAGCGCGTGGAGTTCATCGGCTACAACACGCAGCGCGTGCGCTACTACGCCTTCATCATCGCGGGCTTCTT
>NZ_AKIW01000107.1 GCF_000282635.1 Variovorax sp. CF313 | reverse complement strand
CGCGCAGCCTGGGGGCGAGCTATAATTCCGAGGCTTTGCATGCCGCAAGGCGCACGGTGAGGGCAGTTCCAGCGCTCACCGCAAGTCAAACACCTAGGAACCAAGGAAATCATCATGATCGCAGCCTCCATCAAGGCCGAAGTCGTCAAGGACAACGCCCGCGCCGCCAACGACACCGGCAGCCCCGAAGTGCAAGTCGCACTGCTGACCGCCCGCATCAACGAGCTCACCCCCCACTTCAAGACGCACGCCAAGGACCACCACGGCCGTCGCGGCCTGCTGCGCATGGTGAGCCGCCGCCGCAAGCTCCTCGACTACCTCAAGTCCAAGGACGCCGACCGCTACACCGCGCTGATCGCCAAGCTGGGTCTGCGCAAGTAAATCGAATCGCATGAAAAAACGCCTGGGTTAGTCCGCTAGCTCAGGCGTTTTTTACTTCGCGATCCACTTTCGGAGTGCCAAACAGAGCGAAGCTGTGTCATTCCAATGAAGTTCCCTCCGAGCTTCGCTGGAATGGCATCGTGTTCTGAGACAGCCTCCGCCCCTTGCGAACCCTGAGTGGTTCGCTACTAAAACAGGAGCAAACATGAGCCTCTTCAACAAAGTCACCAAGTCCTTCCAATGGGGCGACAAGACCGTCGTCATGGAAACGGGCGAAGTCGCCCGCCAGGCCAATGGCGCCGTGCTGGTCGACATCGACGGCACCGTGATCCTGGCGACCGTGGTCGCCTCCAAGTCGGCCAAGCCCGGCCAGGATTTCTTCCCGCTGACCGTCGACTACATCGAGAAGACCTACGCCGCGGGCAAGATCCCCGGCAGCTTCTTCAAGCGCGAAGCCAAGCCCAGCGAACATGAAACGCTGACCAGCCGCCTGATCGACCGTCCGATCCGCCCGCTGTTCCCCGAAGGCTTCCTGAACGAAGTGCACGTGGTCATCCACACCGTGTCGCTCAACCCTGAAGTCGATGCCGACATCGCCGCCATGATCGGCGTGAGCGCAGCGCTCGCCATCTCCGGCATTCCGTTCAGCGGCCCGATCGGCGCCGCCCGCGTGGGCTACATCAACGGCCAGTACGTGCTGAATCCGGGCCAGACCGCCCGCAAGGATTCGCAGATGGACCTCGTCGTCGCCGGCACGCAAGCCGCCGTGCTCATGGTCGAGTCCGAAGCGCAGCAGCTCAGCGAAGAAGTCATGCTGGGCGGCGTGGTGTTCGGCCACGAACAAGCCAACATTGCCATCAACGCGATCCATGACCTCGTGCGCGACGCCGGCAAGCCGGTGTGGGACTGGCAGGCGCCCGCAGAAGACGAAGCCTTCGTCGCCAAGGTCAAGGGCCTGGCCGAAGAGAAGCTGCGCGCCGTCTATCAAATTCGCAGCAAGCAAGCCCGCACGCAGGCCCTGCGCGAAGCCAATGCCAGCGTGATGAACACGCTGAAGGAAAGCGGCGAGCCCTTCGACACCGGCAAGGTCAACGACCTGCTGTTCGCCATCGAATCGAAGATCGTGCGCAGCCAGATCCTGTCGGGCGAACCCCGCATCGACGGCCGCGACACGCGCACCGTGCGCCCCATCGAGATCCGCAACTCCGTGCTGCCGCGCACCCACGGTTCGGCCCTGTTCACGCGCGGTGAAACCCAGGCGCTGGTCATCACTACGCTCGGCACCGAACGCGATGCACAGCGCATCGACGCGCTGGCCGGCGAGTACGAAGACCGCTTCCTGTTCCACTACAACATGCCTCCCTTCGCCACCGGCGAAGTGGGCCGCATGGGCTCGACCAAGCGCCGCGAAATCGGCCACGGCCGCCTCGCCAAGCGCGCGCTCGTCGCCGTGCTGCCGACCAAGGAAGAATTCCCGTACACGGTTCGCGTGGTGTCGGAAATCACCGAGTCGAACGGCTCCTCGTCGATGGCTTCGGTCTGCGGCGGCTGCCTGTCGATGATGGACGCCGGCGTGCCCATGAAGGCGCACGTGGCCGGTATCGCCATGGGCCTGATCAAGGAAGACAACCGCTTCGCGGTGCTGACCGACATCCTGGGCGACGAAGATCACCTGGGCGACATGGACTTCAAGGTTGCGGGCACCACCAACGGCATCACCGCGCTGCAGATGGACATCAAGATCCAGGGCATCACCAAGGAAATCATGCAGGTCGCCTTGGCGCAAGCCAAGGAAGCGCGCATGCACATCCTGGGCAAGATGCAGGAAGCCATGGGCGAGGCCAAGGCCGAAGTCTCCAGCTTCGCCCCGCGCCTGACCACGCTGAAGATCAACCCCGAGAAGATCCGCGACGTGATCGGCAAGGGCGGCTCGGTCATCCGCGGCCTGCAGGAAGAAACCGGCACGACGATCAACATCGACGAAGACGGCACCATCACCATCGCCTCGACCGACCCGGAAAAGGCCGAACTGGCCAAGAAGCGCATCGAGCAGATCACGGCCGAAGTCGAAATCGGCAAGGTCTACGAAGGCCCGGTCACCAAGATCCTGGACTTCGGTGCGCTCATCAACCTGCTGCCCGGCAAGGACGGCCTGCTGCACATCAGCCAGATCGCGCACGAACGCGTCGAGAAGGTGACCGACTACCTGAGCGAAGGCCAGATCGTGAAGGTCAAGGTTCTGGAAACCGACGAAAAGGGCCGTGTCAAGCTGTCCATGAAGGCCCTGACCGAGCGTCCGGCCGGCATGGAATACAGCGAGCGCCCGCCGCGTGAAGACCGTGGTGATCGCGGCGACCGTGGCGGCGACCGCCGCGAGCGCTCGGACCGTGGCGACCGTGGTGGTGACCGCGGCGGCGATCGTGGCGAGCGCGCACCGCGCTTCAACGACCAGCAGCAGGCTCCGGCCGGCGAGCAGTCGCAGGCCCCGCGCGAGCCTCAGGAGTAAGAAGGGCGCAACGGCGGTTCACTGCCGCCGTTGCAATCTTTTGAACGTCAAGCTTCGCCCCATCTGCGGGCGTTGGAGGCCGAAAGACCATGAAAGCCATTGAAATCACTTCGTACGGCGCCCCTGAGGTGCTGCGCGTGGCCGATCGTCCCGATCCGGTGGCGGGTGTGGGCGAGCTGCTGATTCGCGTTGCGGCCAGTGGTGTCAACCGGCCCGACGTGCTGCAGCGGATGGGCCACTATCCGGTGCCGCCGGGTGCATCCGATCTGCCGGGCCTCGAGGTGGCCGGTGAGATCGTCTCTGGCGATGCCGCGGCGCTGGCCGAGGCGGGGTTCAAGGTTGGTGATCGTGTCTGTGCGTTGATCGCTGGCGGTGGCTATGCGCAGCTGTGCGCGGCGCCCGTGGCGCAATGCCTGCCGGTGCCGAAGGGTTGGAGCGATGTCGATGCGGCCTCGTTGCCCGAAACCTTCTTCACCGTGTGGAGCAATGTGTTCGAACGCGGCCGCCTGCAAAAAGGCGAGACGCTGCTGATCCAGGGCGGCTCGAGCGGCATCGGCGTCACGGCGATCCAGATCGCCAAGGCGCTGGGTGCGACGGTGATCGTCACGGCCGGCAGCGACGACAAGTGCGAAGCCTGCAAGAAGCTGGGGGCCGACCACGCCATCAACTACCGCACGAGCGATTTCGTCGAAGAGGCGAAGAAGCTCACCGGCGGCAAGGGTGTGGACGTGATCCTCGACATGGTCGCAGGCGACTACGTGGCGCGCGAGATCGAGTGCCTGGCCGAAGACGGCCGGCTCGTGATCATCGCGGTGCAGGGCGGCGTGAAGAGCCAGATCAATGCGGGCCTCGTGCTGCGCAGGCGCCTCACGATCACCGGCTCGACGCTGCGGCCTCGGCCGGTGGCCTTCAAGGGCGCCATTGCCAAGGCCCTGCGCGAAAAGGTGTGGCCGCTGCTGGAAAGCGGTGCCATCAAGCCCGTGATCCACAGCACCTTTGCAGCAGCGGGCGAGCCTAGCGGCGCAGCCCAGGCTCATGCGCTGATGGAATCGAACCAGCACATCGGCAAGATCGTGCTGACATGGTGACGGGAAGAACGCGATGACAACCAAGAAGAAGCTGATCGCCGGCAACTGGAAGATGAACGGCAGCCTCGCTGCCAACGAGGCGCTGGTGAAAGCCTTGCAGCAAGGCCTGGCCGCAAGCCCGGCCGCGTGCGACGTGGCGCTGTGCGCGCCCGCGCCGTACTTCGCCCAGCTGCAATCGCTGCTGGCGGGCTCGCCGGCGCTGGCGCTCGGTGCGCAGGACATCTCGGCGCATCCGCAAGGTGCATTCACCGGCGAGCAATCGGCGGCGATGCTGAAGGATTTCGGCGTGCGCTATGCGATCGTCGGTCACTCGGAGCGCCGGCAATACCATGGCGAGACCGATGAGGCCGTGGCGGCGAAAACCGCTGCGGCATTGGCCAATGGCATCACGCCGATCGTCTGTGTCGGCGAAACGCTGGCGCAGCGCGAAGCAGGGCAGACCGAAGAGGTCGTCAAGCGCCAGCTGGCTGCAGTGATTCACGTGAACGGCCATTGCATCAGCGAGATCGTCGTGGCGTATGAGCCCGTCTGGGCCATCGGCACCGGCAAGACGGCCACGCCGGAGCAGGCGCAAGCGGTGCATGCCGTGCTGCGCGCGCAACTGCATCACGCGGCGAGCGAGCATGCAGCGGGCATCCAGATTCTTTATGGCGGCAGCATGAATGCGGCCAATGCCGCCGAACTGCTGGCGCAGGCCGACATCGACGGCGGCCTTATCGGTGGCGCGTCGCTCAAGGCGCCCGATTTTCTGCAGATCATTTCTGCCGCTGCGCGCTGAATGCGCAACGGCTGTATCAATTAGGAGTAAGAACGAATGAACGTGGTCCTCAACCTTCTGGTCGGCGTGCAGATGCTGGCAGCCCTCGCAATGATCGGCCTGATCCTGGTCCAGCATGGCAAGGGCGCCGACATGGGCGCAGCCTTCGGCAGCGGCAGCGCCGGCAGCCTGTTCGGCGCCAGCGGCAGCGCCAACTTTCTCTCGCGCACAACGGCCGTGCTTGCTGCAGTGTTCTTCGCCTGCACGCTGCTGCTGGCCTATTTCAGCCATGCACGTCCCGCAGGCGGCGGCAGTCTTCTGGAGCGCGCCGCGGTGGGTGCACCTGCTGCGCCGGCTTCCGGTGCAGCTGGTGAAATTCCTGGCGCGGCAGCTCCCAGCGCCCCCGCTTCGGCTCCTGCAGCCCCTGTTTCGGGTGCGGGCCAGATCCCCGGCAAGTAATCAACTCGTTTTCATGAGCTGCCCGTGAGAAATGGCTTCATTTCAGGGTAAACTCTAAATCTGTTCGGAAAGCCAAATGCCTCTTGCAGGTACCTCATGCCATCCGAGCAGCAAAAAACCGCGGTCGTGGTGAAATTGGTAGACACGCTATCTTGAGGGGGTAGTGGCGAAAGCTGTGCGAGTTCGAGTCTCGCCGACCGCACCAAATCTCATCGGCAGAAAACCTCATCCAGGGGTTCTTCTTGCTGGTGGCAAGCGGTGAAAAACTCTCGATGAATCTCGACTCCTACCTCCCCGTCCTTTTGTTCATTCTGGTCGGAGTCGGCGTAGGCGTCGCCCCTCAGGTCATCGGATACATCCTCGGCCCCAATCGGCCGGACGCCGCGAAGAATGCTCCCTACGAGTGTGGCTTCGAGGCCTTCGAGGACGCGCGCATGAAGTTCGACGTGCGCTACTACCTCGTCGCGATTCTCTTCATCCTGTTCGATCTCGAAATTGCCTTTCTCTTCCCCTGGGCCATCGCGCTCAAGGAGATTGGCGCTATCGGCTTCTGGGCCATGATGATCTTTCTCGCCATCCTCGTCGTGGGCTTCGCCTACGAGTGGAAAAAAGGCGCGCTCGACTGGGAATGACAAGGAAAGCACACGATGGCCATTGAAGGCGTTCTCAAAGAAGGTTTCGTCACCACCACCTACGACTCGGTGGTGAACTGGGCGAAGACCGGATCTCTCTGGCCGATGACATTCGGCCTCGCATGCTGTGCGGTCGAAATGATGCACGCGGGCGCTGCCCGCTACGACATCGACCGTTTCGGCATGCTGTTTCGTCCGAGCCCCCGCCAGTCCGATCTGATGATCGTGGCGGGCACGCTGTGCAACAAGATGGCGCCGGCCCTGCGCAAGGTCTATGACCAGATGCCCGAGCCGCGCTGGGTGCTGTCGATGGGTTCGTGCGCGAATGGCGGTGGCTACTACCACTACAGCTATTCGGTCGTGCGCGGCTGCGACCGCATCGTGCCCGTCGATGTGTACGTTCCGGGTTGCCCGCCCACAGCCGAAGCATTGCTCTACGGCGTGATCCAGTTGCAGCAGAAGATTCGCCGCACCAACACCATTGCCCGCGCCTGAGAGATTGCCGACGATGACTGACTTTGCAATTTCGCCGGAGGTGCTGCGCGCCACCATTGCCGAGACGCTTGGCGCCAAGGCCAGGAGCGTGACGCTTGCCTTGGAAGAGGTGACCGTGGTGGTTGGTGCCGCCGACTACATCGAAGCCGCCTTGCTGCTGCGCGACGCGCCCGGCTGCCGCTTCGAGCAATTGATCGACCTTTGCGGCATGGACTATTCCGACTACCGCGAGGGCGAGTGGCAGGGCGAGCGTTACGGCGTCGTCACGCACCTGCTGTCGGTGAGCCTCAATCAGCGCGTGCGCCTCAAGGTGTTTGCGCCGAGCGAAGACCTGCCCGTGGTCGATTCGCTCCAGCCCGTCTGGAGCGCCGCCACCTGGTTCGAGCGCGAAGCCTTCGACCTGTACGGCATCGTGTTCGATGGCCACGACGACCTGCGCCGCATCCTGACCGACTACGGCTTCATCGGCCACCCGTTCCGCAAGGACTTCCCGGTGTCGGGTCACGTCGAGATGCGTTACGACGAAGAACAGAAGCGCGTGGTCTACCAGCCGGTATCGATCGAGCCGCGGGAAATCACGCCGCGCGTGATCCGCGAAGACAACTACGGCGGCGGTTTGCACTGATATGGCCGAAATCAAGAACTACACCCTCAACTTCGGCCCCCAGCATCCGGCCGCGCACGGCGTGCTGCGCCTGGTGCTCGAGCTCGACGGCGAAGTGATCCAGCGCGCCGACCCCCACATCGGCCTGCTTCACCGCGCCACCGAGAAGCTCGCCGAGTCGCGCACCTTCATCCAGTCGCTGCCTTACATGGACCGCCTCGACTACGTGTCGATGATGTCCAACGAGCATGCCTACTGCCTTGCCATCGAACGGATGATGGGCCTCGAGGTGCCGATCCGTGCGCAGTACATCCGCGTGATGTTCGCCGAGATCACCCGCCTGCTGAACCACCTGCTGTGGCTCGGCGCGCACGGTCTCGACTGTGGTGCGATGAACATGCTCATCTACTGCTTCCGCGAGCGTGAAGACCTGTTCGACATGTACGAGGCCGTGTCCGGCGCGCGCATGCATGCGGCGTACTTCCGTCCGGGTGGCGTCTATCGCGACCTGCCGGACGCGATGCCGCAGTACAAGGTCAGCAAGATCAAGAACGCGAAGGCCATCGAGCGCCTGAACGAAGATCGCCAAGGGTCGCTGCTCGACTTCATCGACGCCTTCTGCAAGCGCTTCCCGAAGATGGTCGACGAGTACGAGACGCTGCTCACCGACAACCGCATCTGGAAGCAGCGCACCGTGGGCATCGGCGTGGTCACGCCGGAGCGCGCGCTGAACCTCGGCTTCACAGGCCCGATGCTGCGTGGCTCGGGCGTCGAATGGGATCTGCGCAAGAAGCAGCCCTACGACGTCTACGGCCAGATGCAGTTCGACGTGCCCGTGGGCAAGACTGGCGACTGCTACGACCGCTACCTCGTGCGCGTGGAAGAAATGCGCCAGGCCAACAAGATCATCCAGCAGTGCTCGGCATGGCTGCGCGCCAATCCCGGCCCGGTGATCACCGACAACCACAAGGTCGCCGCGCCCGCGCGTGAATCGATGAAGGCGAACATGGAGGAGCTGATCCACCATTTCAAGCTCTTCACCGAAGGCTTCCATGTGCCCGAAGGCGAAGCGTATGCCGCCGTCGAGCATCCGAAGGGCGAGTTCGGCATCTATCTCGTGAGCGACGGCGCCAACAAGCCGTACCGCCTGAAGATCCGCGCCCCTGGTTTCCCGCACCTCGCCGCCCTCGACGAAATGTCGCGCGGTCACATGATCGCCGACGCTGTCGCGGTGATCGGCACGATGGACATCGTGTTCGGTGAAATCGACAGGTGAGAAAGAGCGAATGACGACTTCCTCAACCCATCACCATGACGCGGCCCCTTCGGCCCCGTTGAAGGCCGAGATCCTCGAGCGCTTTGCGCGCGAGGTCGCCAAGTACCCCGAAGCGGGCAAGCAATCCGCCGTGATGGCCTGCCTCGCCATCGTCCAGCAGGACGAGGGCTACGTCAGCCTGCAGCGTGAGCGCGAGATTGCCGAATACCTCGGCATGGCGCCCATCGCCGTGCATGAAGTGACGACCTTCTACAACATGTACAACCAGCATCCGGTGGGCAAGTTCAAGCTCAACGTGTGCACCAACCTGCCTTGCCAGTTGCGTGACGGCGTCACGGCCCTCGTGCACCTCGAGAAGAAGCTCGGCATCAAGATGGGCGAGACCACGGCCGACGGCCTGTTCACGCTGCAGCAGAGCGAATGCCTGGGCGCTTGTGCCGATTCGCCCGTGATGCTGGTCAACGATCGCACCATGTGCAGTTTCATGAGCAACGACAAGCTCGACCAGCTCATCGAGGGCCTGCGTGGCTCCGTCAAAGGGGAGGCCGCCTGATGTCGCCCGAGCAAGTACTCCAGCAGTTCCAGGCCACGGGCGTCCAGACCTGTTTCCATGATCGCCACATCGAGCCGCAGATCTATGCCGGCCTGAATGGCACCAACTGGCGGCTGGCCGACTACGAGGCACGCGGCGGCTACAAGGCGCTGCGCAAGATCCTCACCGAGGGCCTCACGCCCGACCAGGTGATCGCCGAGGTGAAAGCCTCGGGCCTGCGCGGCCGTGGCGGCGCGGGTTTCCCGACCGGCCTGAAGTGGAGCTTCATGCCCCGCCAGTTTCCGGGCCAGAAGTATCTCGTCTGCAATTCGGACGAAGGCGAGCCCGGTACCTGCAAGGACCGCGACATCCTGCAGTTCAACCCGCACATCGTGATCGAAGGCATGGCCATCGCCGCGTATGCGATGGGCATCAGCGTGGGCTACAACTACATCCACGGCGAGATCTTCCAGAGCTACGACCGCTTCGAGGAAGCCCTCGAAGAGGCGCGCGCCGCCGGCTACCTCGGCGACAAGATCATGGGCAGCACGTACAACTTCCAGTTGCACGCCGCCCACGGTTTCGGCGCCTACATCTGCGGCGAGGAAACCGCGCTGCTCGAATCGCTCGAAGGCAAGAAGGGCCAGCCGCGCTTCAAGCCGCCGTTCCCGGCGAGCTTCGGCCTCTACGGCAAGCCGACCACCATCAACAACACCGAGACCTTCGCGGCGGTGCCCTGGATCATCAACAACGGCGGTCCGGCCTACCTCGAATGCGGCAAGCCGAACAACGGCGGCACCAAGATCTACTCGGTCAGCGGCGACGTCGAGTTGCCCGGCAACTACGAAGTGCCCATGGGAACGCCGTTCTCCAAGCTGCTCGAACTGGCCGGCGGCGTGCGCAAGGGCCGCACGCTCAAGGCGGTGATCCCCGGTGGCTCGTCGTCGCCGGTGCTGCCGGCCGACATCATGATGGCCTGCACCATGGACTACGACTCCATCGCCAAGGCCGGCTCCATGCTGGGCTCGGGCGCGGTGATCGTCATGGACGACAGCCGCTCGATGGTCGAGTCGCTCAAGCGCCTCTCGTACTTCTACATGCACGAGTCCTGTGGCCAGTGCACGCCGTGCCGTGAAGGCACCGGCTGGCTCTACCGCGTGGTGGACCGCATCCACAACGGGAAGGGCAAGCCCAGCGACATGCAACTGCTGGACTCCGTTGCCGGGGACATCATGGGCCGCACCATCTGTGCGCTCGGCGATGCGGCGGCAATGCCCGTGCGCGCCATGATCAAGCACTTCCGTCACGAGTTCGAAGCCCTGATTCCGGGCCACGTCCCGACGGCGCCCGTCAAGGCCTGAGCGCGAGAAGAAACATACTCATGATCGAAATCGAACTCGACGGCAAGAAGGTCGAAGTGACCGAAGGCAGCATGGTGATGCATGCGGCCGACAAGGCGGGCACGTACATCCCGCACTTCTGCTATCACAAGAAACTCAGCATCGCGGCCAACTGCCGCATGTGCCTGGTCGACGTGGAAAAAGCGCCCAAGCCGATGCCGGCCTGCGCCACGCCCGTCACGCAGGGCATGATCGTTCGCACCAAGAGCGAAAAGGCCATCAAGGCGCAGCAGTCGGTCATGGAGTTCCTCCTGATCAACCACCCGCTGGACTGCCCGATCTGCGACCAGGGCGGCGAATGCCAGCTGCAGGACCTGGCCGTGGGCTACGGCGGTTCTTCCTCGCGCTACGAGGAAGAAAAGCGCGTCGTGTTCCACAAGGACGTCGGCCCGCTGATCAGCATGGAGGAGATGAGCCGCTGCATCCACTGCACGCGCTGCGTCCGTTTCGGCCAGGAAGTGGCCGGCGTGATGGAGCTCGGCATGTCGCACCGCGGCGAGCACTCCGAAATCGAAACTTTCCTCGGCGACTCGGTCGACTCCGAACTGTCGGGCAACATGATCGACATCTGCCCGGTCGGCGCGCTCACGAGCAAGCCGTTCCGCTACAGTGCCCGCACCTGGGAGCTGTCGCGCCGCAAGTCGGTAAGCCCCCACGATTCCACCGGTGCCAACCTGATCGTCCAGGTCAAGAACAACCGCGTGATGCGCGTGGTGCCGCTCGAGAACGAAGACGTCAACGAATGCTGGATCGCCGACCGCGACCGCTTCTCGTACGAAGCGCTCAACGGCCCCGAGCGCCTGACGCAGCCCATGCTGAAGCAGGGCGGCCAATGGCAGCAGGTCGATTGGCAGACGGCGCTCGAGTACGTCGCCAACGGCCTCAAGCAGATCAAGGCCGACCACGGCGCGCAAAGCATCGGCACGCTGGTCAGCCCGCACAGCACGCTCGAAGAGCTGCAGCTCGCCGCCATGCTCACGCGTGAACTGGGCAGCGACAACATCGACTACCGCCTGCGCAACGCCGAATTCACGGCATTCGAGGGCGTGCGCTGGCTCGGCACCTCGATCGCATCGCTCACGCAAGTGCAGCGCGCGCTCGTCGTCGGCTCGAACCTGCGCAAGGAACACCCGCTGTTCGCGCAGCGCATCCGCCAGGCCGTGCGCAAGGGCGCCGCACTGTCGGTGATCACCTCGGCGAGCCTGATGGCCGCCCGCGACGCCTGGGCCATCGACGTGGCGCAATCGTCCATCGTCGAAGCCGACCAGTGGGTCGAAGCGCTGGCCGCCGTGGCCGCTGCGGTCGGTGAAACCAACGGCGCAGCCGCGCCACTGGCACCGAAGAACGCACCGGATGCCGCCGCCAAGGCCATCGCAGCCTCGCTGCTGAGTGGCGAACGCAAGGCCATCCTGCTCGGCAACGCCGCCGCCCATCACGCCCAAGCCAGCAGCTTGCTGGCCCTGGCGAACTGGATCGGCGCGCAAACCGGCGCCACCGTCGGCTACCTGACCGAAGCCGCCAACACCGTGGGCGCGCAGATCGTCGGCGCGTTCCCGAAGAACGGCGGCCTCGATGCCGGCCGCATGCTCGCCGCAGGCTCCGGCCTGAAGGCCATGCTGCTGCTGAACACCGAGCCGGTGTTCGATTCGGCCGCTGGCGCCGCCGCCGCCGATGTCATCGGCAATGCGCAGATGGTCGTCACGCTGAGCCCCTTCAAGGCCAACCTCGAGTTCAGCGACGTGCTGTTGCCCATCGCGCCGTTCACCGAGACTCCGGGCACCTTCGTCAATGCCGAAGGCCGCCTGCAAGGATTCCATGCCGTCGTGAAGCCGCAAGGCGAAACGCGTCCGGCATGGAAGGTGCTGCGTGTGCTGGCCAACCTGCTGGGCCTGCCGGGCTTCGCGTTCGAATCAACCGCCGAGGTGCTGGCCACCATCGGTGACAAGGGCTCGGTGCCGGCGAATGCGCTGAGCAACGCCACGTCCGCGAAGGCCGTCGCCTCCGGCGGGGCAGCTGCCGCACCCGTGGTCGCGAGCATCTACCAGCTCGACTCGATCGTGCGCCGTGCGCCGTCGCTGCAACTGACCGCCGACGCGCGCAACGCGTCGTCGACCGCACCGGCGCGTGCCGAGGAGGCACTGGCATGATCGTCGACACCATTCACGGCTTCGGCCAGGGCCTGGTGGCCGCAGGCTGGTGGACCGGCGTGGTCTGGCCCGTGGTCTGGACGCTGCTGAAGATCATCATCGTGGTGATCCCCCTGATGCTGGCCGTGGCGTACCTCACGCTGTGGGAACGCAAGGCCATCGGCTTCACGCAGATCCGCATCGGCCCGAACCGCATCGGACCGCTGGGCCTGCTCCAGCCGATCGCCGACGCGCTCAAGCTGATGACCAAGGAAATCATTCTTCCGACGGTCGCCAACAAGGGCCTGTTCCTGCTGGGCCCGATCATGACCATCATGCCGGCGCTGGCCGCATGGGCCGTGATTCCCTTCGGTCCCGACGTGGCGCTGGCCAACATCAACGCCGGACTGCTGTTCGTGATGGCCATCACCTCGCTCGAGGTGTACGGCGTGATCATCGCCGGCTGGGCTTCGAACTCGAAGTACGCCTTCCTGGGCGCGCTGCGCGCCTCGGCACAGATGGTGAGCTACGAAATCGCGATGGGCTTCTGCTTCGTCGTGGTGCTGATGGTCACGGGCAGCCTGAACATGAGCGAGATCGTGAACGTCCAGGGCAAGGGCATGTTCGCCAACATGGGCGTGGGCTTGCTGTCGTGGAACTGGCTGCCGCTGCTGCCGATCTTCGTCGTCTACTTCATCTCGGGCCTCGCCGAAACCAACCGCCACCCGTTCGACGTGGTGGAAGGCGAGTCTGAAATCGTGGCCGGCCACATGATCGAGTACTCGGGCATGAGCTTCGCGATGTTCTTCCTGGCCGAGTACGCCAACATGTGGCTCGTCTCGATCCTGACCGTGGTGCTGTTCCTGGGCGGATGGCTGCCGCCGTTCGAGTTCCTGAGCTTCATCCCCGGCTGGATCTGGCTGGGCGCCAAGACCTTCTGCGTGGTCACCATGTTCCTGTGGGTGCGCTCGACGTTCCCGCGCTTCCGCTATGACCAGATCATGCGTCTGGGCTGGAAGATCTTCATTCCCGTCACTCTCGTGTGGCTGGTCGTGGTCGGTGGCTGGATGCAGACGCCGTTCAACATCTGGAAATAACAGGAAGCGCCAACATCATGACTGCTTCGCACACCGCCGGCGCGCTGGCGCGCCCTTCCAAACTCGCGTCTGCGCCTTTTTCGCTCAAGGACTTCCTGAGCAGCTTCATGCTGTTCGAACTGTTCAAGGGCCTGGCCATCACCGGCAAGTACGCCTTCGCCCGCAAGATCACGGTGCAGTTCCCCGAAGAGAAGACGCCGCTGTCGCCGCGTTTCCGCGGCCTGCACGCGCTGCGCCGCTATGAGAACGGCGAAGAGCGCTGCATTGCCTGCAAGCTCTGCGAAGCCGTCTGCCCGGCGCTGGCCATCACCATCGAGTCGGATGTGCGCGACGACGGCTCGCGCCGCACCACGCGCTACGACATCGACCTGACCAAGTGCATCTTCTGCGGCTTCTGCGAAGAAAGCTGCCCGGTCGACTCGATCGTCGAGACGCACATCTTCGAATACCACGGCGAAAAGCGCGGCGACCTGTACTTCACCAAGGACATGCTGCTGGCCGTGGGCGACCGCTACGAAAAAGAAATTGCAGCGAACAAGGCGGCCGACGCCAAGTACCGCTGATCCGACCAGCCCGAACCCATTCGAATTCCATGGACGTCAAGACCGGTCTGTTCTATCTGTTTGCCGTGGTGCTGCTGTTCGCAGCGTTCCGCGTCATCACCGCCCGCAATCCCGTGTATGCCGCGCTGTATCTGGTGCTGGCCTTCTTCCAGGCATCGGCCATCTGGCTGCTGCTGCGCGCCGAGTTCCTCGCGATCTCTCTGGTGCTGGTGTATGTCGGCGCCGTGATGGTGCTGTTCCTGTTCGTCGTGATGATGCTGGACATCAACGTCGACAGCTTGCGGGAGGGCTTCTGGAAGCACTTCCCGCTGGCCGCCGGTGTCGGCGCACTCATCGCGCTCGAAATGGCGGCCGTGCTCATGGGCGGCTTCCGCCTGGGCGAGGCACCGCGCGCTGCTGCCGGTGCGATGGGTGCCAACACTTCCAATACGCTCGAACTCGGCAAGCTGCTTTACTCCGAATACCTCTACCCGCTGGAAATCGCCGCGGTCATCCTGCTGGTGGCCATCGTGGCGGCCATCGCATTGACGCTGCGCACCCGCAAGGACAGCAAGTACGTCAACCCGGCCGACCAGGTCCGCGTGAAGGCGCGTGACCGCGTGCGCATCGTGCAGATGCCGGCAACGCGTGCTGCGGAGCCTGTGGTCGAAGTTGCGGACGCTGCAAAGGAAAACAAGGCATGACGCTCACGCTCGGACACTTCCTCTCGCTCGGCGCGATGCTCTTCGCGCTGTCCGTGATCGGCATCTTCCTGAACCGCAAGAACCTCATCGTGCTGCTGATGGCCATCGAACTGATGCTGCTCGCGGTCAACATGAACTTCGTGGCGTTCTCGCACTATCTGGGCGACATGCACGGCCAGATCTTCGTGTTCTTCATCCTGACGGTGGCCGCGGCCGAGTCGGCCATCGGCCTGGCGCTGCTGGTCCTGCTGTTCCGCAACAAGTCGAACATCAACGTCGACGAACTCAACTCACTCAAGGGTTGAACGCAACATGAGCGCAACCCTTTCCGCATCCACCCTGCTGGCCGTGCCGCTGGCACCCCTGGTCGGCGCCGTCGTCGCCGGCCTGTTCGGCACCAAGTTCGGCGGCGATCACATCGGCCGCAAGGTCACGCATTCGCTGACCATCCTGGGCGTGCTGGTCGCCTTCATCATCTCGGCCATGACGCTCAAGAGCGTGGTGGCCGACGGCGCCCGCTTCAACGAAACCATCTATGAATGGATGACCGTTGGCGGGCTGAAGATGGAAGTCGGCTTCCTGATCGACGGCCTCACCGCCATGATGATGTGCGTGGTGACCTTCGTGTCGCTGATGGTGCACATCTACACCATCGGCTACATGGAGGAAGACGACGGCTACAACCGTTTCTTCGCGTACATCTCGCTGTTCACCTTCTCGATGCTGATGCTCGTCATGAGCAACAACATGCTCCAGCTGTTCTTCGGCTGGGAGGCGGTGGGCCTGGTGTCGTACCTGCTGATCGGTTTCTGGTTCAACCGGCCGACCGCGATCTTCGCGAACATGAAGGCCTTCCTGGTCAACCGCGTGGGCGACTTCGGCTTCATCCTCGGCATCGGCCTGATCGCGGCCTATGCCGGTACGCTGAACTACGGCGAAGCCTTCGCCAAGGCCAACACGCTGGCCGGCATCACCTTCCCGGGCACCGAATGGATGCTGATCACCGTGATCTGCATCTGCCTGTTCATCGGCGCCATGGGCAAGAGCGCGCAATTCCCGCTGCACGTGTGGCTGCCCGACTCGATGGAAGGCCCGACGCCCATCTCCGCGCTGATCCACGCGGCAACGATGGTGACGGCCGGCATCTTCATGGTGGCGCGCATGTCGCCGCTGTTCGAACTGAGCGACACGGCACTGAGCTTCATCCTCGTGATCGGCGCCATCACCGCGCTGTTCATGGGTTTCCTGGGCATCATCCAGAACGACATCAAGCGCGTGGTGGCGTACTCGACGCTCTCGCAGCTCGGCTACATGACGGTGGCGCTCGGTGCCTCGGCCTACTCGGTCGCGGTGTTCCACCTGATGACGCACGCGTTCTTCAAGGCGCTGCTGTTCCTCGGCGCGGGCTCGGTGATCATCGGAATGCACCACAACCAGGACATCCGCTGGATGGGCGGCGTGCGCAAGTACATGCCGATCACCTGGATCACCTCGCTGCTGGGTTCCCTCGCGCTGATCGGCACGCCGTTCTTCGCCGGGTTCTACTCGAAGGACAGCATCATCGAAGCGGTGCACGAAAGCCACCTGTGGGGCGCGAACTTCGCGTACTACGCGGTGCTGGCCGGCGTGTTCATCACGGCGTTCTATTCGTTCCGCATGTACTTCCTGGTCTTCCACGGCGAGGAACGCTACGACCAAAACCCCGACGCGCACCACCACGACGAGCATGCGGAGCACGACGACGATCATGGCCACGGCCACAAGCCGCACGAATCGCCCTGGGTGGTGTGGCTGCCGCTGGTGCTGCTGGCCATTCCCTCGGTGGTGATCGGCTTCATGACGATCGAGCCGATGCTGTTCGGCGAGTTCTTCAAGAACGCGATCATCGTGGACGGCACCAGGCACCACGCCATGAAGGAACTGGAAGAAGCCTTCCACGGCCCGGTGGCCATGGCCGTCCACGGCCTGACGGCGCCGCCGTTCTGGCTGGCGCTGGCCGGCGTGGTCCTGTCCTGGTACATGTACATGATCAACCCGGCGCTGCCGGCCGCGATCAAGCGCGCCTTCGGCCCGATCTACCGCCTGCTCGAGAACAAGTACTACATGGACTGGTTCAACGAGAACGTCATCGCCCGCGCCACGCGCGCGCTCGGTACCGGCCTGTGGAAGGGGGGCGACCAGGCCCTGATCGACGGTGCCGTCGTGAACGGCTCGTGGAAGGTGGTCGGCCGGGTTTCAGGCGTGGTTCGCTGGATGCAGTCCGGCTACATCTATCACTATGCCTTCGCGATGCTGCTCGGCATCTTCATCCTGATGACGTACTTCGTCTGGTTCAAACGCTGAGCCTAGCGCTGGAGAAAAAGAAAAATGGGTTTGTTGAGCCTTGCCATCTGGGTGCCGATCGCATTCGGCGCCGTGCTGCTGGCGTTTGGCCGTGACGAGCACGCCAGAGGCGTACGCTGGGTCGCGCTCGTCGGTTCCATCGTGAGCTTCCTGGTCACGGTGCCGCTGGTCACGCGTTTCCAGAACAGTAGCGCCGCGATGCAGTTCGTCGAGAAGACGGGCTGGATCTCGCGCTTCAACGTCAACTACCACCTCGGGATCGACGGCATGTCGCTCTGGCTGGTGCTGCTGACGTCGTTCATCACGGTCGTCGTCGTGATCTCGGCCTGGGAAGTGATCACCGAGCGCGTGAACCAATACATGGGCGCGTTCCTGATCCTGTCGGGCTTCATGATCGGCGTGTTCGCTGCACTCGACGGCGTGCTGTTCTACGTGTTCTTCGAAGCCACGCTGATCCCGATGTACCTGATCATCGGCATCTGGGGCGGCCCGAACAAGATCTACGCGGCTTTCAAGTTCTTCATCTACACCTTGCTCGGCTCGCTGCTGATGCTGGTGGCGCTGATCTACCTGTACAACAAGTCGGGCGGCAGCTTCGACATCCTGAGCTGGCACAAGCTGCCGCTGGGTGCGAGCGCGCAGACCTTCCTGTTCTTCGCCTTCTTCGCGGCTTTCGCGGTGAAGGTGCCGATGTGGCCGGTGCACACCTGGCTGCCCGACGTGCACGTCGAGGCGCCCACCGGCGGTTCCGCCGTGCTGGCCGCGATCATGCTGAAGCTGGGCGCCTACGGTTTCCTGCGCTTCTCGATGCCCATCGCGCCCGATGCCTCGCACGAATGGGCCTGGCTCATGATCGCGCTGTCGCTGATCGCGGTGATCTACGTGGGCCTGGTCGCGCTGGTGCAGCAGGACATGAAGAAGCTGGTGGCTTACTCGTCGGTGGCCCACATGGGCTTCGTGACGCTCGGCTTCTTCATCTTCAACGAGCTCGGCGTGTCCGGCGGCATCGTGCAGATGATTGCGCACGGCTTCGTGTCGGGCGCCATGTTCCTGGGCATCGGCGTGCTGTACGACCGCGTGCACTCGCGCCAGATCGCCGACTACGGCGGCGTGGTCAACACCATGCCCAAGTTCGCCGCGTTCGCGCTGCTGTTCGCCATGGCCAATTGCGGCCTGCCGGGCACCGCCGGTTTCGTGGGCGAGTGGATGGTGATTCTGGGTGCCGTGAAGGCCAACTTCTGGATCGGAATGGCGGCAGCGACCGCGCTGATCTTCGGTGCCGCCTACACCCTGTGGATGTACAAGCGCGTGTACCTCGGCCCGGTCGGCAACGACCACGTCAAGGAAGTCAGCGACATCAATGCCCGCGAGTTCCTGATGCTGGCGCTGCTTGCGATCGCCGTGCTGTGGATGGGCCTCTATCCGAAGCCTTTCACCGACTCGATGAACGCTTCGGTGACCGAGCTCCTGCGCCACGTGGCGATTTCCAAGTTGCCCTCCTGATGCCACGCTGAACAAGAGAACGAGATGATTGACAAACTCAGCTGGGTCACGATCTACCCCGAAATCGTGTTGCTGGTCATGGCCTGCATCATTGCGCTGGTCGACCTGTCGGACGCGAGCCCGCGCCGTACCCGCACCTATGTACTGACGCTGGCCACGCTCGCCGTGGTCGCGGTGTTGTCGGGCCTCGCCGCCCTCGGTGGCAAGACTGCCTACGGCTTCGGCGGCATGGTCGTCAGCGATCCGATGGGCAATTGGCTCAAATGCTTTGCCACCGTTGCCCTGATGGTCACGCTGGTCTATGGCCGTCCTTATGCGGCCGACCGCGAGATGCTGCGCGGCGGCGAACTGTTCACCATCAGCATGTTCGCGCTGCTGGGCATGTTCGTGATGATCTCGGGCAGCAACTTCCTGCTGATCTACCTGGGCCTGGAACTGCTCACGCTGTCGAGCTATGCGCTGGTGGCGCTGCGCCGCGACAACGCGGTGGCCAGCGAAGCCGCCATGAAGTACTTCGTGCTCGGCGCCATGGCCAGCGGCTTCCTGCTGTACGGCCTGTCGATGATGTACGGCGCGACCGGTTCGCTCGACGTGAACGAAGTGTTCAAGACCATCGCGAGCGGCAAGGTGAACCACCAGGTGCTGGTGTTCGGCCTGGTGTTCATCGTGGCCGGCCTGGCCTTCAAGGTGGGCGCCGCGCCGTTCCACATGTGGGTGCCCGACGTCTACCAGGGCGCACCGACGGCGGTCACGCTGCTGATCGGCGCTGCTCCCGAACTGGCGGCCTTCGCCATCATCATCCGCCTGCTGGTCGACGCGCTGCAGCCGCTGGCCATCGACTGGCAGCAGATGCTTGCCGTGCTCGCCATCGCCTCGCTGCTGGTCGGCAACCTGGCCGCCATCGCCCAGAGCAACCTGAAGCGGATGCTGGCGTATTCGACGATCTCGCAGATGGGCTTCATGCTCCTCGGCCTGGTGGCGGGTTCGGACCAGCAGGGCACTTATAACGCCCAGTTCGCCTACAGCGCCTCGATGTTCTACATCGTGACCTACGTGCTGACCACGCTCGCGAGCTTCGGCATCATCCTGCTGCTGGCGCGCGAAGGCTTCGAAAGCGAAGAGATTACCGACCTCGCAGGCCTGAACCAGCGCAGCCCGCTGTATGCCGGTGTGATGGCCATCGCGATGTTCTCGCTGGCCGGCCTGCCGCCGCTGGTCGGCTTCTACGCCAAGCTGGCCGTGCTGCAGGCGCTGATCGCCTCGGGCCAGGCGATCTACATCGGGTTGGCCGTGTTCGCGGTGATGATGTCGCTGATCGGTGCGTTCTACTACCTGCGCGTGGTCAAGGTCATGTACTTCGATGCGCCCGTCACGGCCACCACGGTGTCGGCACCGCGCGACGTGCGCACCGTGCTCACGATCAACGGCGCGCTGATCCTGATCCTAGGCATCGTGCCCGGCGGCCTGATGACGCTTTGCTACGACGCGATCGTGGCCACGCTGGCCCACTGACGCGGCCGACCTCGGGTGTCGCAAACCGCGTCGGTCTGGGTCGTTCTGCTGGTGGCCCTGGTGGCCGCCAACCTGCCGTTCTTCAACAATCGCCTGTTCGGCGTCGTGCCTCTGGCGACAACACCCAAGTCGCTCGCGGTGCGGCTCGCCGAGCTGGTGGTCTTGTACTTTCTGGCGGGCGGCGTCGGGCTGCTGTTCGAGCGCAGGGCAGGGCAGATCGCCTCGCAAGGCTGGGAGTTCTATGCGGTGACCGGCGCGCTGTTCATCGTGCTGGCCTTTCCCGGGTTCACCTGGCGCTACCTGATGAAACACAGGCACTGACGACATGACCTCGACCACCACGACCACCGATTCGCACCTGAAGGAAGAACTCACGCAGAGCGTGGAGCTCTTCAAGGGCAACTTCCTGCACGCCAAGCGCGACACCGTGCGACTGCCCGACGGCCACACCGCCACGCGCGAATACGTGGTGCATCCGGGTGCCGTGGTGGTCATTCCGTTGCTGGACGATGGCCGCGTGGTGCTGGAACGCCAGTTCCGCTACCCCGTGGGCCACGTGATGATCGAATTCCCCGCGGGCAAGCTCGACGCGGGTGAAGACCCGTTCGTCTGCGGCCGGCGCGAGCTGCTCGAGGAAACCGGCTATACCGCGCGCGAATGGGCGCATGCGGGTGCGATGCACCTGGCGGTGGCGTACTCGACCGAGATCATCCACATCTACTTCGCGCGCGGTCTTTCGCTGGGCGAGCGGCAGCTCGACCATGGCGAGTTCCTCGACGTGTTCACGGCCACGCCCGAAGAGCTGGCCGACTGGTGCCGTGACGGCACCGTGACCGATGCCAAGACGCTGACCTGCACGCTCTGGCTGCAGAACGTCCTTTCGGGCGCATGGGCTCTGGACTGGCAGGCCGTGCCGGCAGAAGGCAGCGCGGGATAATCCGCGCATGAAGGTTCTGAATCTCCGCTGCGCACACGGCCACGGCTTCGAGGGCTGGTTTGCGTCCAACGAGGCCTTCGACAGCCAGTTGGCGAGCGGACTGGTCGAGTGCCCGGTCTGCGGCGACACCGCGATCGTCAAGTTGCTGAGCGCGCCGCGCCTCAACCTCGGCAATGCCAAGGCGCCGCAGGAAGCCGTTGCAACTGCCGCTTCAAATGTTGTTCCCGCCGAACTCTCGCCCGAGGCCCGCTGGATGCGAGCCGTGCGCGAGGTGCTGGCGAAGACCGAAGACGTCGGCGAGCGCTTTGCCGACGAAGCCCGGAAGATGCACTACGGCGAGGCCCAGGAACGGGGCATCCGCGGACAGGCCACGCTCGAGCAGACCGAGGCGCTGCTCGACGAGGGCATTGCGGTGATGGCGCTGCCGATACCGGCTGCGCTCAAGGAAACCCTGCAGTAGCCAACCGGGCCGCGGCTGTTGCTCATGCCGTGAATTGGAGCGCAGCGAGGCGCGCATAAACGCCGCCCTGCGCCACCAGCGTCGCGTGCGTTCCCTGCTCGACGATCCCGCCGTGGTCCAGCACCACGATACGGTCGGCCTTCTGCACCGTCGCCAAGCGGTGTGCGATCACGACTGTCGTGCGGTTTTCCATCGCCGATTCCAGTGCCGCCTGCACCATGCGTTCGCTCTCCGCGTCCAGTGCGCTCGTGGCCTCGTCGAGCAGCAGCAGCGGCGGGTTCTTGAGGATCGCACGCGCGATCGCGATGCGCTGGCGCTGTCCGCCCGACAGGCGCACGCCGCGCTCGCCGAGGAAGGTGTCGTAGCCCTCGGGCAGCGCCTGCAGGAAGTCGTGGGCGAAGGCGGCGCGGGCGGCGGCATGCACCTCTTCGGCCGTTGCCTCGGGCCGGCCGTAGCGGATGTTCTCGAACGCGCTGGCCGAGAAGATCACCGCATCCTGTGGCACCAGGCCGATGCGGGTGCGCAGGTCGGGCAGGGCGAGCGAAGCCAGCGGAGTGCCATCGAGCAGCAGGCGGCCCGATTGCGGGTCGTAGTAGCGCAGCAGCAACTGGAACACTGTGCTCTTGCCCGCGCCGCTCGACCCCACCAGCGCCACGGTTTCGCCGGGCGAGACGTCGAGGCTGAAGCCGCGCAATGCCGGCGTGTCCGGCCGGGACGGGTAATGGAAGGTCACCGCATCGAACCTGATCGCGCTGCCCGCCACGGGAACGGGCGCGACCGTCGGATTCGACGGTGAAAAGATGGCCGCGGGCGCATGCAGCAGTTCCATCAGCCGCTCGGTTGCGCCGGCTGCGCGGAGCAAGTCGCCGTACACCTCGCCGAGCACGGCGGTCGCACTGGCCAGGATGGCGACGTAGACGACGGTCTGGCCCAGGTGGCCGGCCGTGATGTCGCCGCGCAGCACTGCCTGCGTGCCTTGGTACAGGCCCCAGAGCAGCGCCGCGGAGGTCGCGATGATGATGAACGCCACCAGCACCGAGCGGGCCTTGGTTCGGCGCACGGCGGTGCGGAAAGCGTTCTCCGTCGAACCGCTGAAGCGCGCGGCCTCGCGGCCTTCGGCCGTGTAGCTCTGCACCACCGGAATCGCGTTCAGCACCTCGGCGGCGATGGCGCTCGAATCGGCCACGCGGTCCTGGCTGGCGCGCGACAGCTTGCGCACGCGGCGGCCGAACCACATGCTCGGCAGCACCACCAGCACGAGGATGCCCAGCACCTGCACCATCACATAGGGATTGGTCCACACCAGCACGGCCAGCGCGCCGATGCCCATCACCGCGTTGCGCAGGCCCATGCTCAGCGACGACCCGACGACCGTCTGCACCAGCGTGGTGTCGGCTGTCAGGCGCGAGAGCACCTCGCCGGTCTGCGTGGTTTCGAAGAAGGCCGGGCTCTGCTTCAGCACGTGGCCATAGACCGCGTTGCGGATGTCGGCCGTCACGCGCTCGCCCAGCCAGCTCACCGTATAGAAGCGCGCCGCCGAGAAAAGACCGAGCGCCACTGCCACCGCGAAGAGGGCGCCGAAGTGCTCGCGCAGCGCCATCGTCTGGGCGCCCTTGTCGGCGCTGATCAAGCCACCGTCAATCAGGCTGCGCAATGCGATAGGGAAAACCAGTGTGGTGAGCGCCGCCATCACCAGAAAGATGCCTGCCAGGACGATTTGCACCCGGTAGGGACGGAGAAAAGGGCTCAGGCCCGAGAGCGATCGGGGCGAGCCCTTGGCCATGGAAGACGGTGGGGGAGAAGCCATGGAAGGATTCTACAGAAACATTGCTACTACAAAGGCAGCCTTGACAATAACTGCCTCGGCAACTAATATTTGGCCCATGAGCGATGCAACTACCCCCCAAGCCCCGTCGGCGCCTGCCGACGCCGAGCGTCGCGCGCCTGCAGCCTTCTACAGCCCGGAAACCTACCGTACCGAAGAAAGCATCGGCTACCTGATGCGCCGCATCGTCACGGCGGTCGGCCAGTCGGTCGAAAACCGCATGTGCGAGCCGGGCAGCCCGACCTATCCGCAGTGGGTGCCTCTCTATAAATTGCACGTAGGCGCCGCTACCACCGTGGCCGAACTGGCCCGTGCCTGCGAACTCGACACCGGCGCCATGACGCGCCTGCTCGACCGCCTCGAGGCCAAGGGCCTGTGCCGCCGCGTGCGATCGCTCGAAGACCGCCGCGTGGTCAATATCGAGCTCACCGACGAAGGCCGTGCCGCCGCCAAGGAAGTGCCCTACGTGCTGAGCCGTGTGCAGAACGAACACCTTGCCGGCTTCAGCACCGAAGAATGGGAGCAGCTCAAGGGGTACTTGCGCCGCATCCTCGACAACGCCCAGGCCCTCGCGGCCCGTGGAGATAAAAATGACTGAATCCCTCGCCGTGCGCGCCGTGCGTCGCACACCCATCATGGCCGCCGCACTGCTGGTAGTGGCATTGGCCGGTTGTGCCGACATGTCAGGCATCGGCTCGCAGGCCAAACTGCGCGACGCCTCGTCGCTGGGCATCGCGCCCGACAGCGCCGCGGCGCCGGCGTCCCGGCTCGACAGCCAATGGTGGCTGGCCTTTGGCGATACGCAGCTCGATTCGCTGATCGACCAGGCCGTGGCCGGCAACCCGAACCTGCAGGTCGCCCAAGCCCGCCTTGCGCGTGCGCAGGCCTCGGCGGACATTGCCGGCGCGGCGCTCAAGCCGCAGGTCAAGGGCGACCTCGACCTGAAGCGCCAGAAGTTCAACACCAACTACATCTACCCCGCACCGCTGGGCGGCTCGACGCAGAACATCGGCCTGCTGCAGCTCAGCGCCAGCTGGGAACTCGACTTCTTCGGCAAGAACCGCAGCGCGCTCGACACCGCCATCGGCGCGGCCAACGCCGCGGCCGCCGATGCGGATGCCGCACGCGTGCTGCTCGCGAGCAACGTGGCGCGCAGCTACTTCCAGTGGGCGCGCCTGAACGACCAGCTCACCGTTGCCGGACGCACGCTGGCGCAGCGCGACGAAACGCTCAAGCTTGTGCGCGACCGCGTGTCCGCCGGCCTCGACACCCGTCTCGAACTGCGCCAGAGCGAAGGCGGCCTGCCCGAGGCACGCCAGCAGATCGAATCGCTCAACGAGCAGATCGCGCTGCAGCAGCACGCACTCGATGCGCTGGTCGGCCAGCCGAACGTGTCGGCATCGCTCAAGCCGCCGGTGCTGGCGAACGTCAAACCGATGGCGCTGCAGGCGAACATTCCGGCCGACCTGCTGGGCCGCCGCGCCGACATCGCCGCCGCGCGCTGGCGCGTCGAGGCCGCCACGAGTGACGTGGCCAATGCCAAGACCCTGTTCTATCCCAACGTGAATCTCACGGCCTTCGCCGGCTTCCAGAGCCTGGGCTTCGGCAAACTGCTGAAGTCGGGCAGCGAGCAATGGGGCGTGGGCCCCGCCATCACGCTGCCGATCTTCGAAGGCGGCAAGCTGCGGGCCAACCTGCGCGGCAAGTCGGCCGACCTCGACGTGGCCATCGAAAGCTACAACGCCACCGTGCTCGACGCGGTGCGCGACGCGGCTGACCAGGCCACCAGCGCGCAGTCGATCGCGCGCCAGCAAGCTGAACAACGCGCCGCGCAGGCCGCTGCCGAGGGCGCCTACGACATCGCCGTGCAGCGTTACCGCGCGGGCCTCGGCAACTACCTCAACGTGCTGACGGCGGAAACCTCCGTGCTGGCGCAGCGCCGGCTGGCGGTCGATCTGGCCGCCCGCGCGCTCGACACACAGGTAGGTCTGGCGCGCGCGCTGGGCGGCGGCTGGCAGCCCCCGGCCACCGCCACGGCAGCGGCGCCATCAGCCGCAATGAACTGACATCACCCGAACCAGTCCGATTTTTTCGTCTTCGGAAAGAACTTCATCATGAGCGACAACAACACTCCGACGCCCGCTGCAGCCGCAGCTTCCGCAGCCCCCGAGGCGCCCGCCGGCAATGGCAAGCGCCGCCGCGCGCTCACCGCGCTCGCCGCGGTGGTGATCGTCGCCGGCGGCGGCTGGGGTGTCTACGAATGGCTGGTCGCCAGCCACTACGAGGACACCGACAACGCCTACGTGCAGGGCAACGTGATCCAGATCACGCCGCAGATCGGCGGCACCGTGATGGCCATCAACGCCGACGACACCGACTTCGTGAAGGCCGGCCAGCCGCTGGTGCAACTCGACCCGGCCGATGCCAAGGTGTCGCTCGAACAGGCCGAAGCCGCGCTCGCGCAGGCCGTACGCCAGGTTCGCACGCTGTACGCCAACAACGGCTCGCTGGCCGCGCAAGTCACGCTGCGCCAGGCCGACATCGTCAAGGCGCAGAGCGACATCGCCAAGGCGCAGGACGACCTGCAGCGCCGCCGCGCGCTGTCGGGCAACGGCGCCGTGTCGAAGGAAGAGCTCAACCATGCCGAAACGCAGCTCGACACCGCCAAGAGCCAGCTCGCAGCGGCGCAGGCCGGCGTGGTCGCCGCGAAGGAAGCCCTGGTCAGCAACCAGTCGCTGACCGAAGGCACCAGCGTGGCCCAGCACCCCAGCGTGCTGGCCGCTGCCGCCAAGGTGCGCGAGGCCTACCTCGCCACGCAGCGAGTGGCCATGCCCGCGCCGGTCGACGGCTACGTCGCCAAGCGCACCGTGCAGCTCGGCCAGCGCGTGGCCGCCGGCACGCCGATGATGTCGATCGTGCCGCTCAACCAGCTGTGGGTCGACGCCAACTTCAAGGAAGTGCAGCTGCGCAACATCCGCATCGACCAGCCCGTGAAGCTCACGGCCGACGTCTACGGCAAGAAGATCGAATACAGCGGCAAGGTCGCGGGCCTCGGCGTGGGTACGGGCAGCGCGTTTGCGCTGCTGCCCGCGCAGAACGCCACCGGCAACTGGATCAAGGTGGTGCAGCGCGTGCCCGTGCGCATCGCGCTCGACCCTGAGCAGCTCAAGTCCAACCCGCTGCGCATCGGCCTGTCGATGGATGCCGAGATCGACATCTCCTCGAAGAGCGGCAAGATGCTCGCCGACGCGCCGCGCGCCGCTGCGCTCACGCAGACGCAGGTCTACAGCCAGCTCGACCGCGGCGCCGACGCCGAAGTGGAGCGCATCGTCGCGGCCAACCTCGGCCGCAGCGCGTCGGCCACGGCAGCTGCCGCACCGGCGAAGAACCCGACAGCGCCTGCCACGTCGGTGGCCGCGCAGGGGCAACCGGGCTGATCGCCCGGACTTTCTTCCTCAGGTAAACAGTTCGCCCATGGCCACCGCTGCTCCTGCTTACGTCGCGCATCCGCCGCTCGAGGGCGCAGCCCGCCTCTGGGGCACGGTCGCGCTGTCTGCGGCAACCTTCATGAACGTGCTCGACTCGTCGATCGCGAACGTGTCGCTGCCTGCCATCTCCGGTGACCTGGGCGTGAGCACCACGCAGGGTACCTGGGTCATCACCAGCTTCGCGGTGGCCAACGCCATCGCGGTGCCGCTCACTGGCTTCATGACGCAGCGCTTCGGACAGGTGCGCCTGTTCATGGCCAGCGTGATCCTGTTCATGATCACCTCGCTGATGTGCGGCCTGGCGCCGAACATGACGACGCTGATCGCCTTTCGCGCCCTGCAGGGCTTCGTTGCGGGCCCGATGATCCCGCTATCGCAGACGCTGCTGCTGTCGAGCTATCCGCGCGCCAAGGCGGGCCTCGCGATGGCGATGTGGTCGATGACCACGCTGGTCGCGCCGGTGATGGGGCCGCTGCTCGGCGGCTGGATCACCGACAACATCTCGTGGCCGTGGATCTTCTACATCAACATCCCCGTGGGCATCGTCGCCGCGGCCATCACCTGGGCGCTGTACCGTCACCGCGAGAGCGCCACGCACAAAGTGCCGATCGACGCCATCGGCCTTGCGCTGCTGGTGCTGTGGGTGGGCTCGCTGCAGCTGATGCTCGACAAGGGCAAGGAACTCGACTGGTTCCACTCGGCGCAGATCATCACGCTGGCGGTGGTGGCCGTGGTCGGCTTCGCGTTCTTCCTGGTGTGGGAGCTGACCGACAAGCATCCGGTGGTCGACCTGTCGCTGTTCAAGCGCCGCAATTTCTGGTCGGGCGCCGTGGCAACGGCCGTGGCCTATGGCCTGTTCTTCGGCAACGTGGTGCTTCTGCCGCTGTGGCTGCAGCAGTGGATGGGCTACACCGCGACGCAGGCGGGCATGATCATGGCGCCTGTCGGGCTGCTGGCGATCTTCTTCTCTCCGGTGGTGGGGCTCACGGTGGCCAAGATCGACCCGCGCCGCTATGCGACCTTCTCGTTCCTGGTGTTCGCGCTGGTGCTGTGGATGCGCTCGCACTTCAACACGCAGGCCGATTTCGTGACGATCATCATCCCGACGATCATCCAGGGCATCGCGATGGCGTTCTTCTTCATTCCGCTCGTGACCATCACGTTGTCGGGCCTCACGCCCGACCGCATTCCGGCCGCGTCGGGACTGTCGAACTTCCTGCGGATCACCGCGGGCGCGATGGGCACGTCGATCACCACCACGTTGTGGGAGAACCGCGCGGCGCTGCATCACTCGCAATTGGCGGAGACCGTGAACCAGGGCAACAACGCGGCGACCAGCGCGATGTCGGGCCTCGCGGGCAGCGGCTTCAGCAGCGAGCAGGTGCTGGGGCAGCTGAACCGCATCGTCGACCAGCAGTCGTTCATGCTGGCGACCAACGACATCTTCTATGCGTCGGCGATCCTGTTCCTGCTGCTGATCCCGCTGGTGTGGTTGGCGCGGCCGCAGCGCGGCGGTGCCGGCAGCGACGCCGCAGCCGGCGCGCACTGAGCGCGCACACCATCGCCTCGTCGACCCCCAGCCTCCGCAAGGAGCCTGGGGGTTTTCTTTGTCGCTGCGACGACAGTCCCGATTCGGATGCCGCACAGGTCCGTGCAGGTTGCACTGCAGCATAGGCATTTGCCCCAGTATCCAAGCGAGTGGCACGCACGAACAATCGGTCCGCGCTCAATGGTGGCGCATTGGGATGGACCGCATGACCGACTTTCTTTTTCCGAATCCGGGCGACCTCGCGAGATGAGCGACGTCATCCTCGAAACACGCGAGCTCACCAAGGAATTCAAGGGGTTCACTGCCGTCAGCAAGGTCAATCTCTCGGTGGTGCGCGGCTCGATCCATGCGCTGATCGGCCCGAACGGCGCCGGCAAGACGACTTGCTTCAACCTGCTCACCAAGTTCCTCGAGCCGACCACCGGCACGATCCTCTTCAACGGACAGGACATCACCGGCGAGCGGCCCGCGCAGATCGCGCGGCGCGGCATCATCCGCTCGTTCCAGATCTCTGCCGTGTTCCCGCACCTCACGCTGCTCGAGAACGTGCGCCTGGGCCTGCAGCGCCGGCTGGGCACTTCGTACCACTTCTGGAAGAGCGAGAAGTCGCTCAAGCCGCTCGACGCGCGCGCCCGCGAACTGCTCGCCGAAGTGGGCCTCGAGGCACTCGCCGACGAACAGACCGTGAACCTGCCGTACGGCCGCAAGCGCGCGCTCGAGATCGCGACCACGCTGGCCATGGAGCCCGAGCTGATGCTGCTCGACGAGCCCACGCAGGGCATGGGCCATGAAGACGTGCACCGCGTGGCCGAACTCATCAAGCGCGTGTCGGCCGGACGCACCATCCTGATGGTCGAACACAACATGAGCGTGGTCTCCACCATCGCCGACACCATCACCGTGCTTCAGCGCGGTGCCGTGCTGGCCGAAGGACCTTACGCCGAAGTCTCCGCGAATCCCCAGGTCATGGAGGCCTACATGGGCACCACCGACGGCCAGCTGCAAGGGGCCCACTGATGACCGCGGCACTTCAGATCAAGGGCCTGCAAGCCTGGTACGGCGAATCGCACGTGCTGCATGGCGTCGACATGGTCGTGCAGCCGGGCGAAGTCGTCACGCTGCTGGGCCGCAA
>NZ_AKIW01000106.1 GCF_000282635.1 Variovorax sp. CF313 | reverse complement strand
GCCACGCATCGGGCAGGAGGTCATCGTCGACTTCCTCAATGGCGATCCGGACTGCCCCATCGTCACCGGGCGTGTGCACAACGCCGACGAGATGCCGGCCTGGCAGCTACCCGATCAGAAGCACCTTTCGGGCCTCCGCAGCCGGGAACTGGGCGGCGGCCGCAGCAACCATCTCGCACTCGATGATTCGAGCGGCAAGGTCCAGGCCCAGCTCAAGAGCGACCATCAAAGCTCCAGCCTGAGCCTGGGGCACATCGCGCGCATCGAGGACGTGGCAGGCCGCAAGGACGACCGGGGCCAGGGCTTCGAACTGCGCACCGACGGGCACGGCGCGGTGCGCGCCGCGAACGGCCTGCTGCTGAGCACCGAGGCCCGCGCGAACGCCCAGGCCCACATCGCGGACATGCGCGAGACCACCGCCAGGCTCACCCAGGCACGTGATCTGCACGAAGGATTGAGTCAGGCTGCGCAGGAAGCCAAGGCGCACGAGAGCGGCGACCAGGATGCAGTGACCAAGGCGCTCAAGGAACAGAACGATGACATCAGGGGCCAGGGCAGCGACCCGGCCCACGGCATCTTCCCCGAATTCCAGGAGCCGCACCTGACGCTGGCCAGCCCTGCGGGCATCCAGGCCACGGCCGCCGGCAGCACGCACATCGTGAGTGGCGAGCACACGGCCATCACCAGCGGCGCGCATGCCAGCATCGGCGCCGGCAAGAGCCTGCTGGTCAGTGCGAAGGAGGCCGTGCGCCTGTTCGCCCACAAGGCGGGCATGAAACTCACCGCCGGCAGTTCCGACATCGACATCAGGGCGCTGAAGGCCAGCGTCAATGTGCTGGCCAAGATGAACATCAAGCTGGAGGCCAACCGCATCACGATCACCGCCAGGGACGAGGTGCTCATCAACGGCGGCTCGAGCTACACGCGCTGGAACGCGAATGGCATCGAGCACGGCACCAACGGCCTTTGGCGCGAGCATGCGGCAACGCACAGCCTGGTCGGGCCTGCGAACAAGCCGGTGCCCCCGATCCGATCGACGGCTGCGGCTTTGAAGGAGACACCTCCTGATCCGCAGATCGCGTTCTCCGTACAGCACGTCCCCGGTCCCTCGCCCCTGCTTTTCTCAGGCCAGTCCTACACCCTGCTGAAGAATGGCGCCGAAATCCGCAAAGGCTTGTTCGATGAACACGGACGGCTGACCATCGAGCACGCCGAGAAAGGCGCACGCTACCAGGTCCGGCTCTTCAACGGAACCGTCCACGATGTTCCGGTGGCGCCGGACCGGATGGAACCCGATCCCGGGCAGTCCCGGTACAACGAGCATCAGCTGTCCAACAAGGGGTACCGCGGCGATGGGCAAGACAGCTCGAAGCGCCGGTCGCAGCGCGAGCGCGGCTCGGATGCCGGCCAGGCGTCCACTTGATGGCCCTCATCGACGCCGCCCTATGATGAACCTCTCTCGAGCCGACAACCGACATGGCTGATCTGAACAAGCTCCTCGACGAAATCCAAAAGCCCGAAGTCAGCCACGTCGACATGATCAAGCGGCGCAGCAAGGGCACGCTGCAATGGTTTCTGGAGAAGGACCACAGGACGCACCCGATCCACGACAACAACGCGCTGCAATTCTTCATGTGCGGGCAGGAAGGCTTCGCCGCCATCGAGAAAGACATCCTCGCGGCCGGCAGCAGCATCGACCTGGTGCTGTGGGGCTTCGACCCCGGCATGGAGCTGACCCGCAGCCGAACCACCTGGCCGCACGGCACCACCTACGGTGACCTGCTGGTGCGCAAGGCCGGCGAGGGCGTGAAGGTGCGCATGCTGCTGTGGTTCGACAGCCTGGTGATCAACAAGGCGGCGGGCAACGTGCCGGACTTTCCCGCGTTCTGGGCGCCCACCTCCTTCTCCAAGACCAGCCGGACCACCTGGCCCGAGGGCGCCGATTCCTACGACAACCGTTCCAATTCCGCCTGGGTGCTGACTGACCGCTCCAATTACTGCAAGCAGTGGTGGGAAGACGCGCTGGCCGGGCGCTTCAAGAACCTGGAAGTGCGGCTGCGCCGCGGCAGCCCGCTCGAAATCCACTCCAACCTGGCGCGCTACCTGCCCGACTCGAAGCGCGACCTGAGCGAGGCCGCCAGCATGATCGCGGTGGGCACCCACCACCAGAAGCCGATCCTGATCGACTACGAGCCTGCCGCCGGCGGCAGGCCGCGCAACGTCTGCGGCTACGTGATGGGTCTGAACAGCGTGACCGACTACTGGGACACCACCGCGCACGCCTTCAACGACCCCCGGCGCGAGCTCAGCCCCAACAGCTACACCAACTACGACGAGGCGCGCTGGCACCGCAAGCCGTACCGGGACTACGCCATCCGGGTGCAGGGCGAGGCGCTGCACTGCCTGAACCGGAACTTCGTGCAGGGCTGGGACAGCGCGGCCGGTGTGCAGGTGATCCCAGGACCTGCGGGCAGCCTCTTTCCTGCCAACGGGGCGGGAGCGTTCAGCAAAAAGCTGGGCGACCGGCGCCAGTCGATCCAGGCCCGAGACATCCCGCGCCCGTCAGGCTCGCGCTGCCGCGTCCAGATCCAGCGCACCCAGCCGGAATCCGACGACGGCACCATCCTCAAGGGCTACACGCTGGCCAGCGCCAACGCGCTGAACTACATCTATGTGGAGAACCAGTACTTCCAGCTGAGCGAGTGGCCCAGGCTGCTCAAGGACGTGCGCAAGCGCTACCGCCGCGCCATGCAGGAGGCAGGTGCGGCGCCCACCGACATGGCGCCGCTGCACCTGTTCGTCGTGATCCCGCAGCCCGAGCGCGGTCAGATGGTGCCCAGCACCTACGACACGGTCGGCACGCTGGGTGCCGGCGCGCAGATGGGCGAGTACGACAAGAAGGTGCAGGGGGAACGCAAGCGCCGGGAGGCGGGGGCCAGGAGCGGCGGCGGGCTGGTGGGTGCCTCGGCCAATGCGGTGCCGGTGGATGCACAGGCGCAGCTGCAGGAACTGGGCATCAAGCCGCTGGTGGCGATGCTGCTGACCTTCGACAGCGCGAACCAGGCGAAGAACATCCGCATCAAGGCGCGCGACAGCGAGGCTCAGGACGCGCAGGCGGGCGTGGAAGAGAAAGCCAGGGGCCACGCCGACGACGTGAACCCCGAGAACCTGAGCGACTTCAACATCACGCCCAGGCGCTACCGGGAGATCTACATCCACAGCAAGCTGATGATCGTGGACGACGTGTACCTGACGCTGGGCAGCGCAAACCTGAACGCGCGCAGCATGGCGGCTGACAGCGAACTGAATCTGTGCACGGAGGAGTATGCGTTCACCAAGGCGGCGAGGAAGCGGGTGTGGGGGAATCTGGCGGGGGGTGATTTGGACGGGAAGGAATGTACGAGGGCAGAGACGGCGCAGGTACATGAGGATTGGTTGCAGCGGATGAGTGGCAATCAGGCACTTAGAACTGGGGGAAAGTCTCCAGTAGACGGCAGCTTCATTCACCCCTTTGAAGACCCCCGTGGGGTTCCTTTCGTAAAGCTCGCATAGCCCATGCAAACCACGAAAAACAGGGCGACGCGATGCATCCGCGCAGCGGGTGTCTCGACCTTATTCGCTGTTGCGCTTCTTCTGACCGGGTGCCCCATGCAAGACGACTCCAAGGCCCAACCTCATCAACCACTCATGTCGGACAGCAAATTGCCGCGCTTCACCAGGCTCGACAAGTTCGATCCGCACCGCAAGGACTTCGTCTGCAAACACGAGGCCGACGCCAATCCGCCCATCACGGCAGAAGCCGAAGCGCTGTTCCAGCAGGCGCTGGCGCTGGTGAGCTACGAGAAGTGGTCGGAAGATCGCAACTACGCGAAGGCGGCCCAGCTCTACGAGCAGGCGATGAAGCTGGGCCATTGGAAGGCACAGTTCAACCTGGCAGGGCTCTACCTGCAAGGCCTGGGCGTTGAGCAAGACCCCGAGAAGGCCATCGAGCTGACCGAAGACCTGATGCGCAAGGGTGTACCGGCGGCCTGGGACAACATGGGCACGATGTACATGGGCGGCATCGGCTCGCTCAAGCAGGATGCGACTGTGGCCTATGCGTTCTGGCAGCACGCTGCGGATATGGGGAGCATGGCGTCGCAAACATACATTGGAAAAAAACTGCTTGGGAATCACGATGAACCTCCTTCGTTTTGGGGAAACCGTGCGATCGGATTGAAGATGCTCGAATGCGCGTTTGCTCAGGGGTCCGGGCAAGCAGCTTTTGAACTGGGCGTTACTCGAAACGTCATAGATGAGGACTATTCGCGCGCCCTGAGAATCTTGCATGAAGGTGTCAAGTTTGGGAGCGAACGAAGCGCTGGCTACTTGAGTTCTTCATTTCGACGTGGAGATAGACCCGTGCAAAGTGGACCAGATACATCAAGGGCCGATCGCTATCACGCTCTCGCCAACGCGCTCTACCACAACCCCGACCTGCGCTTCCCCAACCTCGACAAGGTGCTGCCCCTTCCCCCGGCACCGCTGCCCCAGTGGGACATGAGCGAGCCCAAGACGCTCATCGATGCCGCCAAGGCCGTGGTGCCTGCTGCTTCTTCGCTGCCGCAAGCCCCGGCACCGACACCCCAGCGCACCAGTCAACTCGAAGGTGCCGAGCGCGGCGTTCTTGCCGCTCACACGCGTGTGGCCCAAGGCATCGCGCGCGAGGCCGAGTTGCCGACGCCGCGGGTGCGATGCAGCGGCGCCGCGCGCTGCCTCGTCACGGGCATCTGGCAGGCACAGGTCTCTGACGACCACCCGCATGCGGCATCGTTCAATCAGTGGCATCGCCAGTCCTACGTGATGGAAGGCCAGCCCTTTCCCGATCCGCGCGAGCAGCACCTGGACATCGATCCGGCGCAGGTCATCTGGACCTGGTGGAATCAGGCCAACCCTCTGGGCTTCAGCAAGATTCCGCAGGTCGGCGTGGGCAATCCGCCCGTGGTGGGGTGAACGCGCGGTGATGCAAGGCACCCGCACAGCCGGGGCGGCAGTCCTGTTTGCTGCCGCATTCCTTCTGACCGGATGTCCCATGCAAGACGACTCCAAAGCCCAGCCTCACCAACCCTTCATGTCGGACAGCAAGCTGCCGCGCTTCACCAGGCTCGACAAGTTCGATCCGCACCGCAAGGACTTCGTCTGCAAACACGAGGCCGACGCCAACCCGCCCATCACGGCAGAAGCCGAAGCACTGTTCCAGCAGACACTGGCGCTGGTGAGCTACGAGAAGTGGTCGGAAGATCGCAATTACGCCAAGGCGGCCCAGCTCTACGAGCAGGCGATGAAGCTGGGCCACTGGAAGGCGCAGTTCAACCTGGCGGGGCTCTATTTGCAAGGTCTGGGCGTCGAACAGGACCCCGAGAAGGCCATCGAGCTGACCGAAGACCTGATGCGCAAGGGTGTGCCGGCGGCCTGGGACAACATGGGCACGATGTACATGGGCGGCATTGG
>NZ_AKIW01000105.1 GCF_000282635.1 Variovorax sp. CF313 | reverse complement strand
CTTTCAAGGCTGTGACTCGCCCCCAGGCTTCGCGCATTTCGTGTCGCTTCTCCTTCCCCCTGCCGGGGGCAACACCTGAGGCCCGGCAAAGCCGGTCCCTCGGTGTTCCGCGAAGAAGCCGCGATCACCTTCAGCGTGGGTGGAGCGTCAATGGAATTGGAATGTAAACAGATTGTGACGCGGCGAAAGCGCTCTACGCCCTCCCGCCCCAGAATTCCGGCTTCCCGTACTGCTCCTTGAGGAAATCAAGCCACAGCCGAACCCGCAGCGGCAGGTGCTTGGCGCCCGCGAACACCGCGTAGATGCCGTTGGGCGGCGCGGCGAATTCGTCGAGCAGCGGCACCAGCAGGCCGGCGTCGATCTCGGCCTCGACCTCCCAGGTGCTGCGCCATGCAATGCCGTGGCCTGCCAGGCACCAGTCGTGCAGCACCTGGCCATCGGAGCAATCGAGCGGGCCGCTGGGGCGCAGGTGGATCAGTTCCTGCGTGCCGCTCTCGGCGGTAATGCGAAAGGCCCAGCCGCGCGTCTGCGAGGCATCGCTGGACAGCGCGAGGCAGGCAAAGCGCGAGAGCTCGCCCGGGTGCTTCGGCTTGCCGTGGCGCCGCACGAACTCCGGCGTGGCGACGCAGCGGCGGCGGTTGTCGGCCAGCCGCACGCTCACCAGCGAGGAATCCGGCAGGTCGCCCACGCGCACGGCGCAGTCGAAGCTCTCGCCGGTGACGTCGACCACGCGGTCGCTGAGGTTCAGCGAGATCGTCACTTCGGGGTGCAGCGCATGAAAGCGCGGCACGAGCGGCGCGACGTGGCGGCGGCCGAAGCCCGCTGGTGCGGTCACGCGCAGGTGGCCGCTGGCCTTGACGCCGCCGGCGCTCACGCTGGCCTCGGCGTTGGCGAACTCGGTCAGCAGGCGCTGGCAGTCTTCGAGAAAGGCACTGCCCTCGTGCGTGAGCGTGATGCGACGCGTGGTGCGCACCAGCAGCTTGACGCCCAGCCGCTCCTCGAGCGCATCGAGCCGGCGGCCCATGATGGCCGGCGCCACGCCTTCGGCCTTGGCCGCGGCCGTGAGACCGCCGCGGGTTGCGACGGAAACGAAGGATTCGAGCTGCTTGAGGCGGTCCATGGGGCGGAAACTATATCGCCCGCCTTGTTCCGCCCTCTTCTTTATTCGGGCCGCACGCCCGCCTCGCGCACCGCGGCACCCCAGCGCGCGTGCTCGGCCTTGATGTACTGCACCGCCTGCTCCGGGCTGCCGCCGACGGGCGTACTGCCTTCGGCCAGCAGCTGAGAGATGGTCGCGGGCTTGGCCAGCGCCTTGTCGACGGCGGCACTGAGCTTCTTCACGATCTCGGGGCTGGTGCCGGCCGGCGCGACCAGCGCCTTCCAGTCCACCGCCTCGAAGCCCTTGTAGCTCTCGGCCACGGTGGGCACGTCCGGCATCACCGGCAGGCGCTTGGCCGAGGTGACGGCCAGCGCGCGCAGACGGCCGCCCTTGACCATCGAGAGCGCGCCCTGCGGCGTGGCGAACATGTAGTCGGTCTGGCCGCCGAGCAGGTCGGTGATGGCGGGCGCGGCGCCCTTGTAGGGCACGTTGAGCACCTTGAAGCCCGCGCGCTTGGCGAGCACCTCGCCGGCCATGTGGCCGAGCGTGCCGGTGCCCGCGAGCGCCTGGCGGATCTCGCCCGGCTTGGCCTTGGCGGCGGCGACCAGCTCGGCCAGCGTCTTGAACGGCGCGTCGGCACGCACCACCAGCACCACCGGCTGCGAGGCCACGACCGACACCGGCATCAGGTCCTTCAATGCGTCGTAGGGCATCTTCGGAAAAAGCGTCGGGTTGATCGCGAGGTTGGCGGTCTGGCCCAGGCCGATGGTGTAGCCGTCGGGCTTGGCCTTGGCCACCACGTCCATGCCGATGTTGCCGTTGCCGCCCGCGCGGTTGTCGACGATGAAGGTCCACTTGGTGTCGTCGGCCAGTTTCTGCGCGACCAGCCGCGCCACGATGTCGGTGGCGCCGCCGGGCGTGTAGGGAACGATGAGCCGCACCGGCTTGTCGGGCCAGGCGGTGTCGGCGAAGGCAGGTGCGGCGTTCAGCCATGCGGCGGCCGCGGCGCACGCCAGAAAGGCGCGCCGTGCATTGGAAAACATGAGTTCAGTCTCCGAGGGTGATGTTGTGCGTTTGGAGCGCGGCGATTTCCTCGTCGCTGTAGCCCACTTCTTTCAGCAGCTCGCGGCCGTGCTCGCCCATGCGCGGCGGCTGCAGGCGGATGCCCGGGCGTTCGCCGGCCAGCGTGAACGGCATGAGCGGCACCTTCGCCATGCTGCCGTCGTTCATGCGCACCGGCGCGAGGCCGCCGGTGGCGTTGAGGTGCGGGTCGTCGAACAGCGCCTGCGGCTTGGTGATGGGCGCGAAGGGCAGCTCGTTCTGCTCGAACACCGCGCTGAGTTCGGCCGCGCTGTGGTTGGCGAGGTGCGAGCGCAGGATGGGCATCATCCATTCGCGCGCCAGCACGCGGTCGTTGTTGGTCTTCAGGCGCGGGTCGGCCAGCATCTCCTCGAGGCCGAAGGCCTTGCAGAAGATGGCCCACTGCTTGTCGCTCACGGCCGCCAGGAAGATCTGCTCGCCGTCCTTCACGGTGAACACGTCGTACACAGCCCAGGCCGAGATGCGGCTGGGCATCGGGTCGGCCGCCTTGCCGGTGGCGGCGAACTGCATCATGTGCTGCGCGACCAGGAACACGTTGTTCTCGAACAGCGCGGACTGCACTTCGCAGCCCTTGCCGGTGAGGTCGCGCTGGCGCAGCGCGGCCATTGCGCCGATGGCGCCGAACATGCCGCCCATGATGTCGTTCACGCTGGTGCCCGCGCGCAGCGGGTCGCCCGAGCGGCCCGTCATGTAGGCGAGGCCGCCCATCATCTGCACCACTTCGTCGAGCGCGGTGCGGTGGTCGTAGGGACCGGGCAGGAAGCCCTTGTGGCTCACGTAGATGAGGCGCGGGTTGAGCTTGGCGAGCGTGTCGTAGTCGAGCCCCAGCTTCTTCATGGTGCCGGGCTTGAAGTTCTCGCTCACGATGTCGGCCGTGGCGATCAGGCGCAGCGCGGCCTCCACGCCCTCGGGCTTCTTGAGGTCGAGCGCGATGCTCTTCTTGTTGCGATTGAAGGTCGGGAAGAAGCCCGATCCCGAGCCGAGCAACCGCCGCGTGCTGTCGCCCTCGATGGGCTCGACCTTGATGACCTCGGCACCGAGGTCGGCCAGCAGCAGGCCGCAGGTCGGGCCCATGACCATGTGGGTGAACTCGACGACGCGCACGCCGGCGTAGGGAAGTGGGTTGGCTTCAGACATGTGCGCTGGTTTCCTGGACAAAGCCCTGAACAAAACCTTTGGGCAGGCCGGCCTCGGGCGTCATGCCATAGACCGGTTCGCCGGGCAGCCCGGCCATGAGCGGCGCGCGCGCCGCGATGAGTTTTTCCAGGTCGATGCCGGTGCGCACGCCCATGGCCTCGAACATGAAGACGAGATCTTCGGTGACCGCATTGCCCGACGCACCCGGTGCATAAGGGCAGCCGCCGAGTCCGCCGAGCGAGGCATCGAAGGTGCGCACGCCCTCGTCCCACGCGGCGAGGCAGTTCGCGATGCCGAGGCCGCGCGTGTTGTGCATGTGGGCCGCGCCGGCGTGCTGGCCGAGTTCGGCGCGCAGCCGCTTGAACAGGCGGCGCACCTGTGCCGGGTTGGCGTAGCCCACGGTGTCGGACAGGCCCGACTCGTCGGCACCGGCCTCGATGCACTGCGCGGCAAGGCGGATCACGTCGTCTTCCGGCACCAGCCCCTGCAGCGTGCAGCCGAAGGCGGTGGAGATGCCGGCCTCCAGCTTCACCTGCGGCGCGACGGCGTTGCGCAGTTCGGCGATGGCACGCACTTCTTCCACCATTTCCGTCGGCGTCTTGCGCACGTTGGCCAGCGAATGTGCCACGCTGGCCGACACCGGCATCGTGAGCTTGTGCACGCCCGCTTCGAGCGCGGCCTGCGCGCCCTTGCGGTTGGGCACCAGCGCCATCACCGTGAGGCCGGGCAGCGTGATGGCGTGGCGCACCACCTCGGCGGCGTCGGCCATTTGCGGCAGCAGCTTCGCGGGCACGAAGGAGGCGACCTCGATCTCGCGCACGCCGGCCGCATGGAGCGCGTCGATCCAGCGCAGCTTGTGGTCCGTGGGCATGGTGGCCTTGACCGATTGCAGGCCGTCGCGCGGACCGACCTCGCTGATGAGGACGTCGGGGGGGGTCATCAAACTTGTCTCCTTGGGCTTGACTGTTCTATCTTATAGAACTACATTCCAACAAACAGAATTAAACAATCGATCCAATCGACTGTCAAGCCACGCCATGCCCCGCAAAGCCCTGACCGAATCGGTGTCCGACCTCAATGCCGCCCCCGGCGGCGCCGCCGCGGTCGATCGCGCGCTGAGCCTGCTCTGCGCCTTCCAGCCGGGCGATGAGGCGCTGTCGCTCGCGCAGTTCGCCGAGCGCACGCAGCTCTACAAGAGCACGGTGCTGCGGCTGCTGGCCTCGCTCGAACATGCGCGGCTCATCCGCCGGCAGGACGACGGCCGCTACGCGCTGGGCATGGAGATCGCGCGGCTGCACGGGCTGTACGCGGCGTCGCTGTCGCTCGACCGCATCGTGCCGCCGGTGCTGCGCGCGCTCGCCGCAACAACGGGCGAAAGCGCCGCGTACCACGTGCGGCAGGACCAGGGCGACAGCTGGGTGCGGCTGTGCCAGTTCCGGGTCGACTCATCGCATGTGGTGCGCGACCACGTGCGCGCTGGCGACCTGCTGCCCAACGACCGCGGCGCGGGGGCGCGCGTGCTGATCGCCTTCGGACCCGAGGCCGAGCGGCCGCGCGGCACCAGGGAACGCAAGCTGTACGACGCCATCCGCACGCAGGGTTATTGCGCGCTGGTGGGCGACCGCACGGCCGAACTGGCGGGGATCTCGGCGCCGGTGTTCCATGCCGATGGCAGCCTCGCGGCGGCCGTCACGCTGACGATGCCCACGCACCGCTACGACGAGCGCTATATCGAGCCAGTGCGCGCGGCCGCGCGCGAGCTCACCGGGCAGGTCTGACGCCATCGCGGAAGAGCTTCGATTACATCTATTTTTGTCACAGATAAATCCCGCCCCCGGCCCTTACTCGCCAGCAAAGTATCGAATAAAGTTCGGTTCAGGATTGCATCTTTCTCAAGGAGAAACCCCATGACCACTCGCACCACCGCCCACGGACTTCAGGTCGCGACCGAGCTCCACCGCTTCATCGAAGACAAGGTCCTGCCCGCCAGCGGCGTGGCCAGCGACGTCTTCTGGAAGGGCTTCGACGCCATCGTCAGCGACCTCGCACCGAAGAACATCGCCCTGCTCGCCGAACGCGACCGCCTGCAGACCGAGCTGGACACCTGGCACAAGAAGAATCCCGGCCCGATCGCCGACATGCCGGCTTACCGCGCCTTCCTCGAGAAGATCGGCTACCTGCTGCCGCAGCCCAAGGGCGCGAAGGCCACCACCGCGAATGTCGACTCCGAACTCGCGCTGCAGGCCGGCCCGCAGCTGGTGGTGCCGATCCTGAACGCACGCTATGCGCTCAACGCCGCCAACGCGCGCTGGGGCTCGCTGTACGACGCGCTCTACGGCACCGACGCCATTTCCGAAGCCGGCGGCGCCGAGAAAGGCAAGGGCTACAACCCCGTGCGCGGCGCCAAGGTCATCGAGTTCGCGCGCAACGTGCTCGACCAGGCCGCGCCGCTGGCCAACGGCTCGCACAAGAACGCCACCGGCTACAGCGTGAAGGACGGCAAGCTCGTCGTTGCGCTGCAGAGCAGCAGCACCGGCCTGGCCGACCCCGCCCAGTTCATCGGCTACCAGGGCGACGCGGCGGCACCGTCTTCCGTGCTGCTGAAGCACAACGGCATCCATCTCGACATCCGCATCGACCGCAACACCGCCATCGGCAAGACCGACGCGGCCGGCGTGAGCGACCTCGTGCTCGAAGCCGCGCTCTCGACCATTCTCGACCTCGAAGACTCGGTGGCCGTGGTCGACGCGGCCGACAAGGTGGTCGCGTACTCGAACTGGCTGGGCATCGTCGAAGGCACGCTCACGGAAGAAGTCGCCAAGGGCGGCAAGACCTTCACGCGCGGCCTGAACCCCGACCGCGAATACACCGGCGCCAACGGCCAACCCGTGAAGCTGCACGGCCGCTCGCTCATGTTCCTGCGCAACGTGGGCCACCTGATGACCAACCCCGCCGTGCTGTATGCCGGCGGCAAGGAAATCCCCGAGGGCATCCTCGACGCCGTGGTGACCACCACCATCGCCACCATCGACCTCAAGCGCAAGGGCAACTCGCGCACCGGCAGCATCTACATCGTCAAGCCGAAGATGCACGGCCCGGCCGAAGTGGCCTTCGCCAGCGAGCTGTTCGGCCGCGTCGAACAGCTGCTCGGCCTGCCGGCCAACACCGTGAAGCTGGGCATCATGGACGAGGAGCGCCGCACCAGCGTGAACCTCAAGGCCTGCATCGCCGAAGCGGCCGCGCGCGTGGCCTTCATCAACACCGGCTTCCTCGACCGCACCGGCGACGAGATGCACACCGCCATGCAGGGCGGCCCGATGATCCGCAAGGGCGACATGAAGTCGAGCGCCTGGATCGGCGCTTATGAAAAGAACAACGTGCTGGTCGGCCTCTCGTGCGGCCTGCGCGGCAAGGCGCAGATCGGCAAGGGCATGTGGGCGATGCCCGACCTGATGGCCGCCATGCTCGAGCAGAAGATCGGCCACCCCAAGGCCGGCGCCAACACCGCCTGGGTGCCCTCGCCCACCGCCGCCACGCTGCACGCGCTGCACTACCACCAGGTCAGCGTGACCGCCGTGCAGCAGGAGCTGGAGAAGATCGACGCCGATGCCGAGCGCGACAACATCCTCAATGCGCTGCTGCAGGTGCCGATCACGCCCGAGGCCAAGTGGACGCCCGAAGAGCGCCAGCAGGAAATCGACAACAACGTGCAGGGCATCCTCGGCTACGTGGTGCGCTGGATCGACCAGGGCGTGGGCTGCTCCAAGGTGCCCGACATCCACAACGTCGGCCTGATGGAAGACCGCGCGACGCTGCGCATCTCCAGCCAGCACATCGCCAACTGGCTGCTGCACGGCGTGGTGACCAAGGCGCAGGTCGACGAGACCTTCCAGCGCATGGCCAAGGTGGTCGACGAGCAGAACGCGGGCGACCCGCTGTACCAGCCGATGGCCGGCAACTTCACGACCTCGTCGGCCTACAAGGCGGCGCAGGACCTGGTGTTCAAGGGCATCGAGCAGCCGAGCGGGTATACCGAGCCGCTGCTGCATGCGTGGCGCCTGAAGGTGAAGGGCGAGGCCTGATCTGCATCCCCGGCACCCTGCCGGGGTTCAAGCGAACGAACGGCGCCCGAGGGCGCCGTTCTGCATGAGGGCCGCGTGCCGTTAGCATTCTTGGCGCCCCCTTCTCTTCCCGATCCTTCCCTTTCAATGAACACGAATGCGGCATTGCCGCCTCCGCCGCGCTGGTCAACCTCGGCCGCCGCGATGCTGGTCGCACTCGCCAGCGCCTTCGCCCTGAGCCAGGCCTTCCGCACCGTCGGCGCCATGATGGCAACGCCGCTCGCCAGTCACTTCGGCCTGACGCCACAACAGCTCGGCACCTGGGCCGGCACCTTTCACTTCATGTTCGGCATCATGCAGCTCGCGATGGGCGTGTCGATCGACATGTTCGGCGTGCGCCGTACGGTGCTGGTCGCCTTTCCGCTGGCCATCGCGGGCGCGGCGCTGTGCGCAATGGCGTCGAGCTTCGGCGCCCTGCTGCTGGGGCAGGCGCTGATCGGCGTCGGCTGCGCGCCGGCCTTCCTGGTGTGCACGGTGTTCATCGCACGGCACTTCGACGCCTCGCGCTTCACCGCCATGTCGGGACTGGTGATGAGCATGGCCGGCCTGGGCATCCTGTTCACCGGCACGCCGCTGGCCTTGCTGATCGAGGCTTCCTCGTGGCGCGCGGGGTACGCGGTGCTGGCCGGGTTCGCCGTGCTCTCGTGGATCGTCATCTTCTGGCGCGTGCACGAGCCGGTGCGTGCGGTGGACCAGGCGAGCCCGCAGGCAGTGCCGGCCGAGCGCCAGTCGCTGCGCAAGGCGGTGCGCGAGCTGCTGCCGCTGTTCGCGATGCCGCACACCCTGGGCCTGCTGTGCTTCGCCTGCGTGTCGTACGCGGCCTTCATCACGCTGCGCGGCCTGTGGCTCGGGCCGGTGTTGCACGACCGGCACGGCCTGTCGCTGGTGGCCAGCGGCAATGTCGCATTGGTCATGACGGTCGCCGGCATGCTCAGCCCGGCGCTGTTCGGCCGGATGGACCCGGGCGGCGCACGCCGCGCACACTGGATGATGGGATGTTCGTTCGCCGGCGCGCTGATGTTCGGCGCCATGGCGCTGACGCAATCGCGCGCGGTGGACATCGGCCTGCCGGTCTTCTACGGCCTGCTTTCGGGCTACAGCGTGCTGCAGTACGCCTACACCAGGAACGCCTACCCCGCTGCGATGACGGGACGCGCGATGGCGCTGCTCAACATGGCGATGTTCCTCGGCGTGTCGCTGATGCAGTGGACGACGGGCGTGGCCGCGTCGTGGGCCGTGGCGAATGGCGTCGAGCCGTTCCGCGCGGTGTTCCTCACGGTCGCGGGCATGCTGGCCGCGGGCACGCTCGCGTTCCTCGTGCTGCCGCGCGCGGCGCCGGTGCGGCTCAGCGCTTGATCGCCAGCATCAGCACGCCGCCCGCGATCATTGCGACGACGGCCTCGTCCATGTCTTCGCGCATGCCGTCAGTCTTCCTGCAGGCTGCGGGCCGCCTTCTGTAGCGCAACTTTCTGCGCACGCCGCTCGGCGCGATGCGTGCGCAGGTGGCGCCCTGCCTTCTGGTTCGATTCGCCGCGCGCCATCGCGGCCACTACAGGATTGCGAGGTGCCACGCCGGGCACCGAAAAGTAAAACCGGCCCAGACGCTTGTCGTCGTCTCTGGCCTTTCGTTGAGCACTCATGTGCGCACACTCCGAAAAACAGAAAGGCCCCGGCGAATGGCTGCGCGGGGCCTTTGTCGACGGGCCTCGGGCGGGTGCATGGATGCACGTCCGGCCGGGGCGGTCGGTGTGCGGATCAGGTGTTCAGGAAACGGTTCATTGGATTGGTTTGTCGCCCGGGAGGTTGGTCGTCGCCAGGCGCGGTGAAAAGAAACAGTCGCTGAAAAACGAAGGGCGGATTTTGGCGAGCCCGCATGCGACGCGCAAGCGCCGCATGGGTGGTTGTGGCGCGAAGCCGACGCGGTGCCGTCGCGTGAATCCAGTTGCGCGGCCGCGCCGTATCCGACTCAAGCGCATCGCGCCTCCGAGCTGCTGGCGGTTTCCACAGTCACCTTCCACCAAGAACCTTTCTTTCCAGGAGCCTTCAATGAAGAAACTCATGATTGCAGTCGGCGTTTCGGTCCTGCTCGGCGCTTGCGCGAGCGGCACGGCCATGAGCGACAGCGGCGGCGGCATGTCGTCGAACCCGATGGTCGGCGGCGCGGCGATGTACCCGACGAAGGACATCGTCGACAACGCCGTGAATTCGAAGGACCACACCACGCTGGTCGCGGCCGTGAAAGCCGCGGACCTCGTGGGCACGCTCAAGAGCCCCGGCCCGTTCACCGTGTTCGCACCGACCAACGCGGCCTTCGCTGCACTGCCGGCCGGCACGGTCGACACGCTGCTCAAGCCCGAGAACAAGCCCACGCTGAGCAAGGTGCTGACCTACCACGTGGTGCCCGGCCGGATGGATGGCCCGGCGCTGATGAGCGCCATCAACGCAGGCGGCGGCAAGGCCACGCTGAAGACCGCGAGCGGCGGCACGCTGATCGCGACGATGAGCGGCAGCAACGTGATGGTGACCGATGCCAAGGGCGGCACGGCGATGGTGACGATCGCCAACGTCTACCAATCGAACGGGGTGATCCACGTCGTGAACAAGGTGCTGCTGCCGGGTTGATCGCAACCTTCTTCAGCGCCGGCGCGACGGGCCTTCAGGTCCGCCGCGCCGCTTCCGCTTCGTCGCGCAGCCACTGCGCGAAATCCTGCGCGTCGCGGTTGCTCCCGGCGCGCTTCGACATCTCGACGAAGTAGCCGCGGCGCGACGCGGCGCCCTCGCCCAGCGGTGCGACCAGGTGGCCGTCTCTCACCAGGTCCTGCAGCAGCGGCAACCGGCCGATCACCACGCCCTGGCCCGCCACGGCCGCGGCCACCGCGTCGGCGTATTGCGTGAAGCGCAGCGTGCTCTTCATGCGCAGGTCGGCGAGCCCCATGACCTTGAGCCAGGGCTCCCAGTCGGTCGTCGGTGCTTCGCTGTGGTCCGGGTACTCGATGGTGAGCAGCGTGAGTCCCGAAAGATCCGAGGGCACGTGCAAGGCCGCCGCGAGCTGCGGGGCACACAGCGGCACCACCGACTCCTCGAACAGCGCCGCGCCGACGCCGCGATCGATCGGCACGAAGCGCACCGCCAGGTCGATGCGGCTGCGCTCCAGGTCGAGCACGTCGAGCGTGGCCGACACGCGCACGTCGACCTGCGGATGGCTGCCGGTGAAGCGCACGAGCCGCGGAATGAGCCACAGCGATGCGAAGCCCGGCGTGGTGGTGATCGCCACCTGGCGCGGCGCGGCACTGGCGCGCACGCGCGCAGTGGCGTCGCGCAGGCGCTCCAGGCTGTCGGTGACGGCACGCTGCAGCACGCCGCCGGCCTCGGTGAGCGACAGCGCGCGGTGGCGGCGCTCGAACAGCAGCACGCCCAGGCTGGCTTCGAGCTGCTGGATCTGCCGGCTCACGGCCGACTGCGTCAGGTGCAGCTCGCCGGCCGCGAGCGTGAAGCTCAGCCGGCGCGCGGCCGCCTCGAAACTGCGCAGCAATTCGAGCGGCGGCAGCTCGCCATTCATGGCGCCGGAGGGTTTGACATTCTCTAGGCGCATGCAAAGAGTTCCGAATGACCGTGTGCAAATGAGGGACCAGCTCACTATATTCATTCGTATCACGAATGCAATGGAGCTTGCCATGAGCACCTCTTCCCCCGCTTCTTCCCGCTTCCACGTCAGCCTGCCGAAACGTTCCGTCTTCGCCGTACCCGATGGCGCGGGCGTGGGCATCGAATGCCGAAGCGGCTCGGTCTGGGTCACGCTCGACCGCGACCCGCGCGACATCGTGCTGGAGCCCGGCAATCGCTTCGAGAGCACCGAGCACCGGCGCGTGCTGGTGTCGGCGCTGGAGGCGTCGTGCATCACCGTGTCGGATGCGCGGCCGGCCGCCATGCCTCTGTCGAAGGGCACGGGCACCCGGTCGCCTTGGCGACTTCCGTCACACGGGTTGTCCCCGGCTTGACCCGGGCTCGCGTGCATCGAACCATCGATGTCCATGAGCCCCGACGCACCCACCTCCACCGCCAGATGAACGACCAGCCCTACATCCTCCAGGAGCTGGCCGACGGCATCGCCACGCTCACGCTGAATCTTCCCGCCAAGCTCAACCCGATCGCGCGCGAGCTGCAGGTCGAACTGCGCGATGCGCTGGAACGCATCCGCGACGACCGCGCGGTGCGCGCAGTGATCCTCACGGGCGCCGGCAAGGCCTTCTGCGTGGGCGCCGACCTGAGCGCGATGGCGCCGGGCGACGAGGGCAAGTCCCTCGGCACGCAGACGGCGGAGTGGATGCAACAGCTCAGCAATCCACTGATCGAGGCGCTGCGCACGCTGCCTGTTCCCGTGGTCGCCGCCGTCAATGGCCCCGCGGCCGGCGCCGGCGTGGGCCTTGCGCTGGCAGCCGACGTGACCATTGCCGCGCGCAGCGCGTATTTCTACCTGCCCTTTCTGCCCAAGCTCGGCATCGTGCCGGACCTAGGCTGCACCTGGGCCATTCCGCGCCGCGCCGGCCGGGCGCGCGCCATGGGCATGGCGCTGCTCGACGAGCGCGTGGGCGCGGGGCGTGCTGTGCAATGGGGCCTGATCTGGGGTTGCGTGGACGACGAGCAGTTGATGGAGGAGGCCAAGGGCATCGCGCAGCGCCTCGCCCGCCTGCCGGCGCATGCAGTGCTCGAGGCACGCGAGGCCTTCGAGGCCTCGGAGCGCCACACGCTGAAGGAGCAGCTGCACTACGAGAGCGAGCGCCAGCGCGAGCTGATCGACCGCCCGAGCTTCCGCGAAGGCGTGAGCGCCTTCCTGCAGAAACGCCCGCCGGTCTTCGAAAGCCGCTGACATCCTGTCACCCTGACACTGGCGCCTGCCGGGGGGCTGCGGGAGAATGCCGCGCATGCCCATCCTCAACGCCTTCTACGCCCAGTCGGGCGGTGTCACCTCGGTCATCAACGCGTCGGCCTGCGGCGTGATCGAGACGGCGCGAAAACATCCCGACCGCATCGGCAAGCTCTACGCGGGGCGCAACGGCATCATCGGCGCGCTGACCGAGGAGTTGATCGACACCGGCGCCGAATCGCCCGAGGCGATCGCGGCGCTGCGCAGCACGCCCTCGGGCGCTTTCGGTTCGTGCCGCTACAAGCTCAAGTCGCTCGAGAAGAACCGGCGCGAGTACGAGCGGCTGATCGAGGTGTTCAAGGCGCACGGCATCGGCTACTTCTTCTACAACGGCGGCGGCGATTCGGCCGACACCTGCTTCAAGGTGAGCCAGCTGTCGCAGTCGATGGGCTATGCGCTGCAGGCCATCCACGTGCCCAAGACCATCGACAACGACCTGCCGCTGACCGACTGCTGTCCCGGCTTCGGCTCGGTTGCGAAGTACGTGGCGGTGTCGACCATCGAGGCCTCGTTCGACGTGCGTTCGATGGCGGCAACATCGACCAAGGTGTTCGTGCTCGAAGTGATGGGGCGGCACGCGGGCTGGATCGCCGCGGCGGGCGGGCTGGCAGCGGACCAGGGCATTCCGGTGGTGGTGCTGTTCCCGGAGATCGAGTTCGACAAGCCGCGCTTCATCGCGCGCGTCGACGAACTGGTGAAGCAGCACGGGTATTGCTCGGTGGTGGTGTCCGAAGGCTGCCACCACCCCGACGGCACCTTCCTTGCCGAGCAGGGCACGCGCGACGCCTTCGGCCATGCGCAGCTCGGCGGCGCGGCACCGGTGGTGGCGCAGATGGTCAAGGAAGCGCTGGGCCACAAGTTCCACTGGGCGGTGGCCGACTACCTGCAGCGCGCGGCGCGCCACATCGCCTCGGCCACCGACGTGAAGCAGGCCTACGAGCTGGGACAGCGCGCGGTGGAGCTGGCGCTCGAAGGCCGCAATGCCGTCATGCCCACCATCGAGCGCACGTCCGATGTGCCATATGCCTACCGCCTGGGCTGCGCGCCGCTCGAATCCGTGGCCAACGTCGAGAAGCCGATGCCGCGCGACTTCATCTCGGACGATGGCTACGGCATCACCGAGCAGTGCCGGCGCTACCTGCTGCCGCTGATCGAGGGCGAGGACTACCCGGCCTACAGCGGCGGGTTGCCGGTCTACGTGACGCTGCAGAACGTGGCGGTGGCGAAGAAGCTGCCGGCGTTCGAGATCGCATGACGACTTCGGCGGCGGCCACCGGCCTGATCGACGCCACGCGCTGCCCGCTGTGCGGCGAGGCGAACCGCTGCGCAATGGAAATCGAACGCGAGACGGGCCAGGCGCAGCCGCCCTGCTGGTGCATGCAGGCCGACTTCGGCAAGGCGCCGCTCACGAACCTGCCGGAAGACATGCGCGGGCTGGCGTGCATCTGCATGCGCTGCGCGACCGGCGCACCACCGGCTCAGGACTGAGCAGGGCTCTGCGATTGCCCCTGTGACTGCTCCTGTTCGTCGGGTGCGGAATCGGCCACATCGCTGGCCACCACCATCGTCGGCGCACTGCCCGGCCGCTGCTGAGTGATCACCCGGTGGATGAACTGCAGCTTGCCCACGGCCGCGCGCGGCAGCACGAAGGGGTAGTAGTCGGGCTGCCCCATGCTGCGCGACAGCTCGTTGAGCACGTTGGTGAGCAGCACCCAGCCGTTGATGAAGTCGAGGAACTTGCCGGCATCGGGAGCATCCGGCTGCCAGAGGTCGTCGGTGGTGAAGAGGTCGCTTGCCAGCTCGACGTTGGTTGCGTCGACACCGAAGCTCATCGCGGTGTCCGCCGTATCGGCCATGTGCAGGTAGTGGGCCCAGGTCTCGGCCCAGTCTTCCCAGGGATGCGTGCTCGCGTAGCTGCTCACGAAGCGGTCGGCCCAGTCGGGCGGCGGGCCCTGTTCGTAGTGGTGCTGCAGCGCAGCGGCGTAGTCGGCGCGTTCGTCGCCGAAGAGCGCGCGGAAGTCGTCGATCCACGGCGTGGGCAGCACCAGCAGGTCCCAGTAGTAGTGGCCGACCTCGTGGCGAAAGTGGCCCAGCAGCGTGCGGTAGGGCTCGCGCATCTCGGCGCGGATGCGCTCGCGCACGGCGTCCTCGGCCTCCTCGGCATTGAGCGTGATCACGCCGTGCTGGTGGCCGGTCATCACGTGCGGGCCACCCGGCATGTTGCTCAGGAAGTCGAAGGTCAGCCCGTGCACGGGATCGGCGTGGCGGCTCACCACCGGCAGGCCGAGTGCGAGCAGCTGCGAGATGAGCCGGCGCTTGGCGGTCTCGAGCTTGCCCCAGAGTTCGCCGTTGGCTTCCACCGAAAGATCGGGAATGGTGCGGGTGACGCTGCAGGCCAGGCAGTAGCCGGGCGCGAGGCCCTGGGTGTCGTCGGGCAGGGTCTCGCCTTCGCGTGCGGCAGGCACCATCCAGCTGCAGGCGGCCGGGGTCATGAGGTTCGTGCAGCGGCGGTAGGTCTTGCCATGCGGATCGCCGAACACGGTGAAGGTGTCGGGCTGGGCGCCCTCGCCCACCGCCGGCGCGAGCGGCATCACGCCGAGCCGGTCGATCACGTAGCCGAGCGGCGTGTGGCAGGCCAGGCATTTGCTGTTGCGCAGGAACACGGGGCGGCCGCACTGGCAGCGGTAGGCGCGGCTCACGGTCGGCGCGGCCAGCTCGGTCGCGAGCGTGGGGGTGCCTTCCGGCTCGGCGGGGGCCGGTTGGGCGTTGGCTTGTTGTTCGTCGGGCACGGTGTCCATGTGTTGTTTCGATCTTGTTCCTGACGCTGAGGGGACAGCCGACGCATTGTGCGGGCCACCCGTCGCGCCCCCGCCCGCGCAAAGACCGATATGCTTGTAGGACGACGGACCCGAGACATTCCGCCGCCCCATGACCTCCCCACAGACCTCCGAAGCAGCGACCACGCCGGCCCCGCCCTCCATCGGCACGCTGCGCGAACGCTATGGCGAGCGTTACCGCTGGTACCTGCTGCTGTCGGTCATGGTGGGCACGATGGCGTCGATCATGTCCTCGACCATCGTCAACGTGGCGATCCCCGGCATGAGCCACCACTTCTCGCTCGGCCAGGAACGCGCGCAGTGGGTGAGCTCCGGCTTCATGGTGGCGATGACGGTGTCGATGCTCACCACGCCCTGGCTGCTGTCGCGCTACGGCTACCGGCGCACCTACGTGGGCACCATGCTGCTGCTGCTCGCAGGCGGTATCGTGGGCGGCGTGGCCAACGACTTCTCGCTGGTGCTGCTCGCGCGCGTGGCCGAGGGGCTGGCGGCGGGCGTGGTGCAGCCCATCCCGGCCATCATCATCCTGCGCGCCTTCGAGCCGCACGAGCAGGGACGCGCGAGCGGCATCTTCGGCATGGGCGTGGTGCTGGCGCCGGCGGTGGGGCCGAGCATCGGCGGGGTGCTGGTCGACCTGTTCGGCTGGCGCTCGATCTTCTTCATGGTGGTGCCGTTCTGCCTGGCCTCGCTGTGGCTGGCCTACAAGTTCGTGCCGACCACCGCGCCGGGCGGCGTGGCCGCGGCGCGCGGCGGCGGGCTCGATGCGCGCGGGCTGGCGCTGGGCACGGTCGGCACGCTGTGCCTGCTGAACGGGCTGGTCGCGCTGCGCGGCGATTCGCCCCTGCAGGCCGGCCTGCTGCTGGCGGGCGCGCTGGTGTCGTTCGCCGCCTTCGTGTGGTGGCAGCGGCGGCTCGCGGCCTCGGGCGGCACGCCGCTGATGAACCTCGCGCTGTTCCAGTACCGGCAATTCGCCATGGGCAGCGTGGTGGCCTTCATCTACGGCACGGCGCTGTTCGGTTCGACCTACCTGCTGCCGGTATACATGCAGGTGGGCCTGCATCTGTCGGCCTCGCACGTGGGCACCATCCTGCTGCCGGCGGGCATCGTGCTCGCGCTGACCATCGCCGGCGTCGGCCGGCTGGCCGACCAGCACCCGACCTGGGTGCTGGTGACGATCGGCCTCGCGCTGCTGGCGGCGTCGTTCGCGCTGATGATGGTGCTGCGGCTCGACAGCGCGCTGTGGCTGCTGGTGGCCTTCGCGATCATCGGGCGCATCGGGCTGGGCTTCATCCTGCCCTCGCTCAACCTGGGCTCGATGCGGCCGCTGGCCAAGCCGCTGATCCCGCAGGGCGCGAGCGCCATCAACTTCGTGCGCATGCTGGGCGGCGCGGCGGGCGTGAGCCTGTGCGCCATCGTTCTCGAGTGGCGGCTGGCGGCGCATGGCGATTCGCTCGCCAACCCGATGAGCAGCCCGGCGCGACTGGCCGCCTTCGATGAGGTGTTCGCGATGCTGGCAGGGCTTTGCGCGATTGCCATCTGCGCGGCCTGGCAGTTGCGCCGCCCACCACAACAAGGGTAAGCACTCAGTACTACCTAAGACCCTATCGTTTCTAATTGTTAACAGTTGTTAAACACAGTTAGAGTGGGTCTTACATCATGCAACGCAGAAGTTTTATCGCCTCGACGGCGGTTCTCGCCGGCGGCCTCGCGCGGCTCTCGTCTGTGCAAGCCGCCGAGGCGGGGGTGAGCGACAGTGAAATCGTGCTCGGCAGCTCGGCCGTGCTGAGCGGTCCGCTCGGCTCGCAGATCAAGGTCGTGCACAACGGTGCCGCGCTGGCGTTCGATTCGGTCAACGAACAGGGCGGCGTGGGCGGACGCAAGATCAAGATGGTGGCGCTGGACGACGAGCTGAAGGCCGACAAGGCGGTGGAGAACTACGGCAAGCTGCTGAACGACCACCGCGTGTTCGCCTTCTTCGGCTGCGTGGGCTCGGGCACGACGGCCGCTGCGGCCAAGCTGCTGCAGCAGAGCGGCGCGCCCAGCGTGGGCGGCTACGGGGTGGGCGACAGCGCGCGCGAACGCGTGGCGGGCTCGGCCTACTTCGTGCGCGCCAGCAACGCACGCGAAGCACAGGCCCTGGTCGAGCACCTGGCCACCATCGGCGTGAACAAGATCGCCATCGCCCACCTCGACAACCCCGGCGGCGCCGAGGCGGTCAAGCTGATCGAGGCGGCCATGGCCCCCCGCAAGCTCGCGCCGACGGCCACGGTCATGGTCAAGGGCGACGGCTCGAACGCCGCCGCCGCCGGCAAGGCGCTGGCCGACAGCCAGTCCCAGGCCATCCTGATGTACCTGGCCGGCACCGTGGCGGGCGAGGTGATCAAGGCCACCTACGACGCCGGCAGCAAGCCAATGTTCTATGGCATGTCGATCGTGCCGGGCGAGGTCACGGCCAAGGTGGTGCCCCTGCAGGCGGGCGGCCTGGCGATCTCGCAGGTCATGCCCTATCCCTGGGGCGAGGTTGAAACCGTGACGCGCGACTATCGCCGGCTGGCCGAGCGGGCGCAGGTGCCGGTGGGCTACGGCAGCTTCGAGGGCTACCTGAACGCACTGGTGATGATCGAGGCGCTCAAGCGCACCGGCCGCGACCTGACGCGCGCGCGCCTGCATGCGACGCTGCGCGCGCTCAAGCTGCGCCTGGCCGGCATGGACATCGATTTCTCGACCGGCGGCACCACCGGCTCGCGCTTCATCGAGATGGTGCGCGTCACGCCCGAAGGCCGCTTCGTGCGCTGAAAGGGCGAGCGGATTCGCCAAGCGGCTGGCGCTCGCGCTTTAATGGCGCCATGTGCCAATTGCTTGGAATGAATTGCAACACGCCCACGGACGTGACCTTCAGCTTCACCGGCTTCGCTCAACGCGGCGGCCGCACCGATCATCACGCCGATGGCTGGGGCATCGCGTTCTTCGAGGACCGCGGGCTGCGCCACTTCGTCGATCACCAGCCGGCGTGCGAATCGCCGGTGGCGGAGCTGATCCGGCGCTACCCCATACAGAGCCGCAACGTCATCGCGCACATCCGCAAGGCGACGCAGGGCGAGGTCAACCTGCAGAACTGCCACCCGTTCGTGCGGGAGCTCTGGGGGCGCTACTGGGTGTTCGCCCACAACGGCGACCTGAAGGAATTCCGCCCGCGCCTGCACGGCAACTTCCATCCGGTGGGCAACACCGACAGCGAGCACGCCTTCTGCTGGATCATGCAGGAGCTGGCCAAGTCGCATGCGGGCGTGCCGAGCATCGATGAGCTGACGCTCACGCTGCGCGAACTGGCGCCGCAGCTCGCGGCGCACGGCACCTTCAACTTCATGCTGTCCAACGGGCAGGCGCTGTGGGCGCATGCCTCGACCAACCTCTGGTACGTGGAGCGCCGCCATCCCTTCGTGACGGCGCAGTTGTCGGACGAAGACCTGGAGATCGACTTCGCACGGCACACCACGCCCAACGACCGCGTGGCCGTGGTCGTGACCGCACCGCTGACCACCAACGAGACATGGACGCAGTTCACGCCAGGCGAACTGCATGTGTTCGTGGACGGTCAGCGCTCAGTGCGCTGAAGCCCGGGCCAGGTGCGCCTCGAGCGCATCGACGAACATCGCCGGCACGTCGAAGCCCGTCTGCTCGGTGATTTCCTGGAAGCAGGTCGGGCTGGTCACGTTGATCTCGGTGACCGAGTCACCGATCACGTCGAGCCCGATCAGCAGCAGACCGCGCGGCGCAAGCACGCGCCCCACGGTCTCGGCGATCTCGCGATTGCGCGCCGTGAGCGGCTGCGCCACGCCCTTGCCGCCGGCCGCCAGATTGCCGCGCACCTCGGTGCCCTGCGGAATGCGCGCCAGCACGAAAGGCGCCGGCTCGCCCGCGATGATCAGGATGCGCTTGTCGCCCTGTACCACTTCCGGCACGAAGCGCTGCACCATGATCGTTTCGGCGCCGTCCTTGTTGAGCGTCTCGACGATGGAGCCGAGGTTCAGCGCGTCCTGCTTCACGCGGAAGATGCCCATGCCGCCCATGCCGTCGAGCGGCTTCAGGATGATGTCGCCGTGCTCCGCGTGGAAGTCGCGCACCGCCTGCGCGCTGCGCGTGACCAGCGTGGGCGTGATGAACTGCGGAAACTCCATGATCGCGAGCTTCTCGGGGTGGTCGCGCAGCGCGCGCGGCGAGTTCACCACCTGCGCACCCTCGCGCTCGGCCTGCTCCAGCAGGTGCGTGGCATAGATGTATTCGGCGTCGAAGGGCGGGTCCTTGCGCATCAGCACGGCGTCGAAATCCTTCAGCGCCTTGGCCTCGGTGATGTCGACGGCGTACCAGTCCCGGGCGTCGCCGGTCAGCGTGATCTGCTGCACCGTGGCCGTGACCACGCCGCCCGATTTCCACTGGATGTCCTGCGGCAGGCAGGCGGCGATGCGATAACCGCGGCGCTGCGCCTCGCGCATCATCGAGAAGGTCGTGTCCTTGTAGATCTTGAAGTGATCGAGCGGATCGGCGACGAAGAGGATGTTTTTCATCAGGCGTTCTTTCTTGCGGTGCCGGGGTACGGTGGCCAATGGCATGGGATATCGGGCGCGATGTTGCCGGAAGCGGCGATGTCCTTGCCGGCGGGGGCTTTTTCCCCTCTTGAACCCGCAGCATCGGACGATTGTGCCGGGAGCCCGCAGTCTCAGGATTGTCAACAATCCCGTCCTCGTAACGTCAACCATCCGGCACGGGAATTGCATGAATCCGGCTCCGACAACTACCGGAGAACCTCGTGGAGACATCCGTTTCGCAGGGCAGCCCCGCTCCCGATCCCGCCGCCGTGGTCGACGAATTCCTTCGCCTGGTGATGATCCCGGACCCGCAGTCGGCCTCCCGCTTCACCGCGCCCGACATCCGCATCCGCTTCACCGGCAACCGCCCGATGAAGGCGCCCGGCGACACCTCGGCCTTCAACGCGAAGCGCTATGCATGGGTCAAGAAGAAGATCGAGCGCACCGAAACGGTGGCTGGCGGCACGCCCGAGGAAACGGTGGTCTACAGCCTCGGCACGCTCTACGGTGCATGGCCCGACGGCACGGCCTTCGAAGGCAATCGCTATGTCGACCGTTATGTGGTGCGCCACGGCCTGATCGTGCAGATGGACGTCTGGAACGACAGCGCCGAATGGCTGCTGGTGCGCGCCGGCCTCGCCGTGCTGTGAGGCCAGCGGCATGACGACGCGCTGGCCCGACCGGCTCCCCACGCACGATCGCTTCGACTACCGGCCCATCACGCGGCGGCCCGACTATGTCTGGCCGAACGGCGCGCGGCTGGCGGTGTACATCGGCTTCAACGTCGAGCACTTCGCCTTCGGCGACGGGCTGGGCGCATGCATCGGCCCGGCCTCGCCGCAACCCGACGTGCTCAACCACGGCTGGCGCGAGTACGGCAACCGCGTCGGTGCGTGGCGCTGCCTCGAACTGTTCGACGCGCTCGCGATGCCCACAGGCGCGCTCGTCAACACCGCGCTGTACGACCACTGCCCCGAGTTGGTCCAGGCGCTGGTGGCGCGCGGCGACGAACTGATCGGCCACGGCCACAGCAATGCCGAGCGCCAGGGCGTGCTCGACGAGGAGCACGAGCGCGCACTGCTGCTGCGCTGCCGCGAGCGCATGCTGCGCGAAAGCGGGCAGGCGCCCACCGGCTGGCTCTCGCCATGGATCTCCGAAAGCGTCCTCACGCCCGACCTGCTGGCCGAAACCGGCTACGGCTACACCCTCAACTGGTGCCACGACGACCAGCCGCTGCGCATGCGCACGCGCGGTGGCGGTTCGCTGTGGTCGGTGCCGTACCCGCAGGAACTCAACGACATCCCGATGATCGTCGGCCGCCTGATGGACGCGAAGGACTTCAGCGCCATGGTGATCGACAACTTCGAGGAAATGCTTGACCAGTCGCGCGCGCAGCCGCTGGTGATGGGCCTGGCGCTGCATCCGTACATCGTCGGGCAGCCGTACCGGCTGAGACACCTGCGCACCGCGCTCGCGCGCCTGGCGCAGGCGCGCGAGCGAGGCGATGTCTGGTTCACCACGCCGGGCGCGATCGCCTCGCATGTGGCGAGGCTCGAGAGGGATCGGCCCGGGGAGTTCGGCTGAGGCGCACCGCGCCAGGCCTCAGATCTCGATCTTCGACCCCAGCTCCACCACCGCGTTGTTCGGCAGCCCCAGGAACGCCGCCGCTCCGCTCGCGTTGTGGTGCATCTGCGCGAACAGCTTCTCGCGCCACGGCGCCATGCCGCTGCCGAGCGTGGGGATGACCACGTCGCGCGACAGGAAGTAGCTGGTCGTCATCTGTTCCAGCTGGCAGCCGCGCATGCGCGCGTTTTCGAGTGCGCGCGGCAGGTCGATGTCGTTCTTGAAGCCGTAGTGCACCATGATCTGCCAGCAGTGGTGGCCGAGCGCCTCGATCTCGATGCGCTTGTCCATCGGGATCCATGGCACCTCGTGGTTGCGCACGGTCACGAACATGTTCTGCTCGTGCAGCACCTTGTTGTGCTTCAGGTTGTGCAGCAGCGCGTTGGGCACGGTGCCCGGCTCGGCCGTGAGGAACACCGCCGTGCCGTCCACGCGTGCCGGCGGGCTCACGAACACCGAGCCGAGAAAGGACTTCAGGTCGATCGCATCGGCATGCTGCGCCTCGCCCATCAGGCGGCGGCCTTCCTTCCACGTGATCATCAGCGTGAAGACGAAGCCGCCGATCAGCAGCGGGAACCAGCCGCCTTCGAACAGCTTGAGCAGGTTCGACGCGAAGAACAGGAAGTCGACGACGAAGAAGACCGCGGTCGACGCGATGCACAGCGCCAGCGGCAGCTTCCACGCATAGCGGATCACGAAGAAGGTCAGCACCGTGGTGATCAGCATGTCGGTGGTCACGGCGATGCCGTAGGCCGCGGCCAGGCTGCTCGACGAGCGGAACATGACCACCGCCAGCACGATGGCCACGAACAGGCCCCAGTTGACCAGCGGGATATAGATCTGGCCCGCCGTACGCACGCTGGTGTGCTCGATGTTCAGGCGCGGCAGGTAGCCCAGCTGGATGACCTGGCGCGTGACGCTGAAGGCGCCCGTGATCAGGGCCTGCGACGCGATCACGGTGGCCGCGGTGGCCAGCAGCACCAGCGGGATGAGCGCCCATTCGGGCGCCATCATGAAGAACGGGTTCTTCACCGCCTCGGGGTTCTCCAGCAGCAGCGCGCCCTGGCCGAAGTAGTTGAGCGTGAGCGCCGGCATCACCACCGAGAACCATGCGATGCGGATCGGGCTCTTGCCGAAGTGCCCCAGGTCGGCGTACAGCGCCTCGGCGCCGGTCACGCACAGCACGGTGGCGCCCAGCAGGATGAAGCTGGTGCCGGGGTTGTCCCACATGAACTTCAGCGCGTAGAACGGATTCAGCGCCTTCAGGATCTCGGGGTGGTGCAGGATCTGGGACACGCCGAGCACGGCGATCGCCAGGAACCACACCAGCGTGATCGGCCCGAAGAACTTGCCGATGCCTGCCGTGCCGCGCTTCTGCACCACGAACAGGCAGAACAGCACGACCAGCGTGAGCGGAATGACGTAGTGCGTGAAGTGTGGCGACACCACCTCCAGGCCCTCGACCGCCGAGAGCACCGAGATGGCCGGGGTGATGACCCCGTCGCCATAGAAAAGCGAGGTGCCGAAGATGCCGACCACCAGCAGCACGTGGCGCAGCCTGGGCTTGTCGGCCACCGCGCGGGAGGCCAGCGCGAGCATGGCGACGAGGCCGCCTTCGCCTTCGTTGTCGGCGCGCAGCACGAGCACGACGTACTTGATGGAGACGATGACGGTGAGCGTCCAGAAGAACATCGAGAGGATGCCGTAGACGTTCCCGACGGTGAACGGCACATGGCCGTGGCCGAACACTTCCTTGACGGCATACAGCACGCTGGTGCCGATGTCGCCATAGACGACGCCGATGGCGCCGACGATCAGGCCGGCTGAGAGATTTTTGGGGGCTGACACGAGGTCGATGGGAAAAGGACAGGCTGCTGGAATCGACGCGTCAGACACGCCAGGGTGCGACACGGGGGAACTTTAGTTCACCATTGTCACCCCTCCCGCCCTTTTGTTTCCGTTGCTGTGGGGCCGCTATTTTGCCGCTGCTTGCGACCGGCGCAAGCCGCCGCCAGCCACCCCGGGAAATCATTCGTAGATTTCGGCGTCCGGATCGGTCGCTTCCATTTCGTAGCTGGCGGCCACCATGGCCAGCCGGCCCACCACGCCGTACATGTAGAAGCGGTTCGGGGCACTGGCGCCGGGCTTGGCGCCGGGCTGAGGCAAGTGCGCACTTTCAGAGAAAGCCAGCGGCACGAAGCTCGCGCCCGGCAGCTTCAGGTTCTCGTCGGCGGCGCGCTCGGCATGCACGCGGTAGAAGCCGCCCACCACGTAGCGATCCATCATGTAGACCACCGGTTCGGCCACGCCGTTGTGCACGCGCTCGTTGGTCAGCACGCCTTCCTGCACGATCAGCTCGGTGGGGTCGCGCAGATCGCGGCTGGCGCCCGGCCTGGCAGCGGGAATGCCGGCCGCAGCGCGGGGCTTGCCGATCAGCGCCTCCACGTCCTTGGCGTCGCGCACCGTCACCACGCCCGGACTGCCGCTGCCGCTGTGGCCGCCCTTGACGACCACAAACGGCTTCTCGTTGATGCCGTATTCCTTGTACTTGCGGCGCACCTTGGTCAGCACCGCGTCCACATGGCTGGTCAGCACGTCGATGCCGCGGCCCTCGGCCACGTCCACGCCTTCGGCGCGCGCATAGATCGGGTTGATGAGCCAGGGGTCGATGCCCAGCAGCTTGCCGAAGCGCTTGGACAGCTCCTCGTAGCTGTGCAGGTGGTTGCTCTTGCGGCGCACCGACCAGCCTGCATGCAGCGGCGGCAGCAGATACTGCTCGTGCAAGTCTTCGAGGATGCCGGGCGTTCCTGCAGAAAGCTCGTTGTTGAGGAGAATTGTGCAGGGATCGAAGTTCTTCAGCCCCAGGCGGCGCTTGCTGCGCACCACCGGCTCGAGCGTCACGGTGTCGCCGTTGGGCAACTCGATCTTCTTGGAAGTCTTGATGGCGGGGTCGATGGACCCGATGCGCACATTGAGCCCCGCCATATGGAAGATGCGCACCAGTTGCGCAACGTTGGCGAGATAAAAGGTGTTCTTGGAGTGATTTTCCGGAATGACGAGCAGGTTGCGCGCTTCCGGACAGATCTTCTCGATGGCCGCCTGCGCGGCCTGCACCGCCAGCGGCAGCATTTCCTTGGTGAGGTTGTTCCAGCCGCCCGGGAACAGGTTGGTGTCGACCGGGGCCAGCTTGAAGCCGGCGTTGCGGATGTCGACGGCGCTGTAGAACGGCGGCGTGTGCTCCATCCACTCGAGCCGGAACCAGCGCTCGATGGCAGGCATCGAGTCGAGCACCCGCTGCTCCAGTTCGTTGATCGGGCCGGTCAGGGCGGTGACGAGATGCGGAACCATGCGGGCGGCCTTGTTGGTTTTGTGCTTAAAGGTAGAGCGGAATTGTAGGAATTGGGGGTGCCCATCCCGAAGACAAGACCACGACAGCGGCGCGCATCAGGTCCGCACTTCGCCTTGGCCCAGCACCACGTACTTGAGCGAGGTCAGCCCTTCGATCCCCACCGGTCCGCGCGCATGGAACTTGTCGGTGCTGATGCCGATTTCGGCGCCCAGACCGAACTCGAAACCGTCCGCGAAGCGTGTGCTCGCATTGACCATCACGCTGGCCGAATCGACCTCGCGCAGGAAGCGCTGCGCATGCACGTGGTCGCGCGTGACGATGGCGTCGGTGTGGTGGCTCGAATAGCGGTTGATGTGCGCAATGGCCTCGTCCACGCCAGCCACCACCTTGATGCTGATGACGGCGGCCAGGTATTCCTCGGACCAGTCGGATTCGACCGCATCGACCACCCTGGCTTTCGGATCGATCGCACCGTCGGCGCGCAGGATGGCGGCGGCGGCCGGATCGCAGCGCATTTCCACACCCTTGGCCGCGAAGATGGCGGCGATCTCGGGCAGGAAGTCGTCGGCCACCGAGGCCGACACCAGCAGGCCTTCGGCGGCATTGCAGGGGCTGTACTTCTGGGTCTTGGCGTTGTCGACGATACGCAGCGCCATGTCGAACTCGGCCGTATCGTCCACGTAGACGTGGCAGTTGCCGTCCAGGTGCTTGATGACCGGCACCTTGGCGTCGCGGCTGATGCGCTCGATCAGGCCCTTGCCGCCGCGCGGAATGATCACGTCGACGAACTCGGGCATGGCGATCAGCTGGCCGACGGCTTCGCGGTCGGTGGTCTGTACCAGCTGCACCGCATCGACCGGCAGGCCGGCTTCGGCCAGCGCCTCGGACACCAGCAGCGCCAGCGCCTTGTTCGACTCGATGGCTTCCGAGCCGCCGCGCAGGATGGCCGCGTTGCCGCTCTTGATGGCCAGGCTCGCGGCCTCGATGGTCACGTTGGGGCGGCTCTCGTAGATCATGCCGAAGACGCCGATCGGCACGCGCATCTGGCCCACGCGGATGCCGCTGGGCTGCTGCTTCATGCCGATGATCTCGCCGATCACGTCGGCCATGCCGGCGAGTTGCTCGCAGCCGAGCGCCACGGTCTCGATGACCTTGGGCGTGAGCTTGAGGCGGTCCACCATCGGCGCCGAGAGGCCGGCGGCCGTGGCGCGCTCGAGGTCCTTCTGGTTGGCTACGGCCAGCACCGGGCCGGCTTCGCGCAGGCGCCGGGCCAGCGCCTTCAATGCCTTGTTTTTGGTGGCTGCATCCGCACGGGCCATGAGGAATGCAGCGGCTTTGGCTTGCAGACCCAGGGTCTGCATGTGCTCGCTGACGTTGAACGCATTCATGTGTTCATTTTCCCACGCCGACCTGTGACCCGGCTTACACGGGCCTTTTGATGGCTGGAGCCATCGTGCGCGGGCCGAGTCAGGCGCGTCGCGGAGCGGTCGCCGCGCTGCTGCACGCGCGGCACAGCATCAGCGCCAGCCGCTGCAGGGCCTGCCAGCCGCTGGCGGGCCAGTCGGGCTGCTTCAGGCCCTTCACGATGCCGTCCACCACGTGCGCCGCGCGCAGCAGCCGGGCCAGCATGCGGTCGTCCAGGCGCGGCAGCACGCGCTCGAAGGCGCGCTCGCGCGGGCCCCAGATGCGGTTCTCGCGCAGCGCCATCGGCAGCGGGCGCCCCGAGGCCATGGCGTCCTTCACGCGCTTGAGCGCACGGATGTCCTCCGCGATCGTGTAGTGCACCAGCACCTCGGCCTCGCCCTCGGCCTGCAGGCCGTCGAGCATGCGCGCCACGCGCTGAGGGTTGCCGGCCAGCACGGCTTCGGACAGCTTGAACACGTCGTAGCGCGCCACGTTGTTGACCGCAGCCTCGACCTGCTCCCAGCTCAGCTCGCCGGCCGGGTGCAGCAGCGCGAGCTTCTGGATTTCCTGGTGCGCGGCGAGCAGGTTGCCCTCCACGCGATCGGCGAAGAACTGCAGCGTGCGCTGGCCTTCGTCGCCAGGCATCACGCGCTGGCCCTGCTGGCCCAGGCGCTGCGCAATCCATTGCGGCAGCGCGTTGCGCTCGATCGGGTCGACCTGGATGCTCGCACCGTTGTTCTCCAGCGCCGAGAACCAGGCGCCGGTGCGCGTGGCCTTGTCCAGCCGCGGCAGCATCACCAGCGTGAGCGTGCTGTCGTTGCCGGTCGCAGCCTCGGCAAGCTGCTGCAGCGCCGTGCTGCCGTCCTTGCCGGGCTTGCCCGAGGGAATGCGGATCTCGACGATCTGCCTGTCGGCGAACAACGAGAGCGAGCCCCCGGCCGCGAGCACCGCGCTCCAGTCGAAGTGCGCGCCGGCCACGGTGTACGAGCTGCGCTCGGTGTAGCCCTGCGCACGCGCGGCGGTGCGGATGGCGTCGGCCGCCTCCTGCGCGAGCAACGGCTCGTCGCCGTGGATCGTGTAGAGCGGCTTCAGGCCCTTCTGGAGGTGGGCCCCGAGCTGGGCGCTGGCGAGTTGCATGGCAATCGAATGGAGGCCGGAGCGCGCAGCCTCAGAGTTCCTTGACGGCTGCCAGGCGGCGCATCAGCTGCTGCGCGATATCCGCCTGCATGTCGCGGAACAGCAGATCGGCCTCGCCTTCCTTGGCCAGCGCATTGGTTTCGTTGAAGCTCAGGTCGCGCGTCTGCGAAACCTCGGTGGCCGGCAGCAGGTCCTTGCCGCCCGGCGTGCGCAGGCGGAAGCGCACGCGCAGCTGCAGCTGCAGCTCGCGCACGAGGCCGGCCGAATTGGTCGAGATCACGAAGCGGTTGCGATCCTCGCCGAGGATCTCGAGCACCACGTCGGCGGTGGAGGACTGGTCGGCCGGCACCAATGTCACCGAGCCGGTGGCCCGCAGCTCGCGCCGGATCTGATTGATCATGGCCGAGTTGCCCGACACCGACAGCGTCTTGAAGGCGAAGACCGGCGCCTTGCGCAGCTCGAAGCCGCAGCCCGCCAGGCCGAGCGAAGCGCCCGCCACCGTCAGCCCGAGAAGAAAGCCGCGGCGCGGCAGCGAGGCATTGCGAGTGTTCATGCTTGCTTGAGTCGTTCAGAGAACCACGTTGACCAGGCGGCCGGGAACCACGATCACGCGCTTGGGCGGCGCGCCTTCGGCGAAGTTGACGAAGTCGTCGCAGGCGAGCGCGAGCTCCTCGATCTCGTCCTTCGACGCGCCGGCCGGCACGCTGAGCTTGCCACGCAGCTTGCCGTTGACCTGCAGCATCAGCTCGATCTCGTCCTGCACCAGCGCGCCGACGTCGACCGTGGGCCAGGCCGCGTCGAGCAGGCCGCCCAGGTCCTTGTCGTAGCCGAGTTCGTTCCAGAGCTGCTGGGCGATGTGCGGCGTGGCCGGGTAGAGGCAGCGCAGCAGGATGCCGAAGCCTTCGCGCAGCGCGGCCGCGTCGCCGGTGCTGCCGTCGGGCTTGAAGCCCTCCAGCGCGTTGAGCAGCTTCATCGCGCCCGACACCACGGTGTTGTATTGCATGCGCTGGTAGTCGTAGTCGACCTGGCGCAGCACGGTGTGCACCTCGCGGCGCAGCGCCTGGGCGGACTTGCCGAAGCTCTGGCCCTCGATCGCGACCGGCGCCACGTCCGCCTGCGCCACGCCGAAGTTCCACACGCGGCGCAGGAAACGGTAGCTGCCTTCGACGGCCGCGTCGTTCCACTCGAGCGTGGCCTCGGGCGGCGCGGTGAACATGGTGTACAGGCGCGCGGTGTCGGCGCCGTACTTCTCGATCAGGTCCTGCGGGTCGACGCCGTTGCGCTCGCTCTTGCCCATCTTGCCGACGCCGCCGTACTCGACCTTCGTGCCGTCGGCCAGCGTGCCGCCGGTGATGCGGCCCTGCGCGTCGAGCACCGCCGTGACTTCGAGGGGCGGGAAGTAGTCCTTGCCGCCCTTCTCGTTGCGCTTGTAGAAGATGTGGTTGAGCACCATGCCCTGCGTGAGCAGCTTGCTGAAGGGCTCGTCGGCCTTCACCAGGCCGAGGTCGCGCATCACCTTGGTCCAGAAGCGCGCGTACAGCAGGTGAAGAATCGCGTGCTCGATGCCGCCGATGTACTGGTCCATCGGCATCCAGTAGTCGGCGCCGCCGGCCACCATGGCGTCGTCGTTCTTCGGGTCGCAGTAGCGCATGAAGTACCACGAGCTGTCCACGAAGGTGTCCATCGTGTCGGTCTCGCGCCGCGCGGCCTTGCCGCACACGGGGCAGGTCACACCGGCGTGGAAGCCCTCGTGCTTGTTCAGCGGGTTGCCCGAGCCGTCGGGCACGCAGTCGGTCGGCAGCACCACGGGCAGGTCCTTCTCGGGGACCGGCACCGCGCCGTGCTCTTCGCAATGGATGATCGGGATCGGCGTGCCCCAGTAGCGCTGGCGGCTCACGCCCCAGTCGCGCAGGCGCCAGGTGGTCTGCAGCTCGCCCAGGTCCTTCTGGCCCAGCGCATGCGCCACGGCGGCCACGGCCTCCTTGTAGGTCATGCCGCTGAAGTTGTCGGAGTTGATGGTCACGCCGCGCTGCTTGTCGCCGTACCAGTCCTGCCACTTGTGATAGTCGAAGTGCGGCTCGTCGTCGACCAGCACGACCTGGATGATCTCGATGCCGTACTTGTTGGCGAAGGCGAAGTCGCGCTCGTCATGCGCGGGCACGCCCATCACGGCGCCGTCGCCATAGCCCATGAGCACGTAGTTGCCGACCCACACCGGCACCTGCTCCTCGGTGATCGGATGCATCACCGTGAGGCCGGTGGGCACGCCCTTCTTCTCCTGCGTGGCGAGTTCGGCCTCGGTGGTGCCGCCGGCCTTGCACTCCTCGATGAAGGCCGCGACCTTCGGATCGAGCGTGGCGGCGTGTGCGGCCAGCGGATGCTCGGGCGCGACGGCGCAGAAGGTCACGCCCATGATGGTGTCGGCACGCGTGGTGAACACGTACATGCGGCCGTCCTGGATGAGCTTGCCGTCGGCGCCATGGATGTCATGCGTGAAGGCGAAGCGCAGGCCCTCGCTCTTGCCGATCCAGTTCTCCTGCATCAGCTTGACGCGCTCGGGCCAGCCCGGCAGCTTGTGCTGGGTGTGTTCGAGCAGCTCTTCGGCGTAGTCGCTGATCTTCAGGTAGTAGCCAGGGATCTCGCGGCGCTCGACCGTGGCGCCGGTGCGCCAGCCCTTGCCGTCGATCACCTGCTCGTTGGCCAGCACGGTCTGGTCGACCGGGTCCCAGTTGACGACCTGGGTCTTGCGGTAGGCGATGCCCTTCTCGAGCATCTTCAGGAACAGCCACTGGTTCCACTTGTAGTAGCTCGGATCGCAGGTGGCGATCTCGCGGCTCCAGTCGATCGCCAGGCCCATGGCCTGGAGCTGGCCGCGCATGTAGTCGATGTTCTCGTAGGTCCACTTGGCCGGCGGCACCCCGTTCTTCAGCGCCGCGTTCTCGGCCGGCAGGCCGAAGGCGTCCCAGCCCATGGGCATCAGCACGTTGTAGCCGCTCATGCGCAGGTAGCGCGTGAGCATGTCGTTGATGGTGTAGTTGCGCACGTGGCCCATGTGCAGCTTGCCGCTGGGGTACGGCAGCATCGAGCAGGCGTAGTACTTCTTGCGGCTCGCGTCCTCGGTGACGCGGTAGGCATCGGCGGCGCTCCATTGCGCCTGGGCAGCGGACTCGACGTCGCTGGGTTTGTAGCTGGGATTCATGACGGGTTCGGCAAGACCCGGCGCGGGGTGGCCGGGGAGGACGGATTATCGCGCCGGACTAGACTTGCTCCCCAGCTTGCCGCCTCACGCGGACGGAAAGACACAATGAAATTGCTCTGGAAACATCTCGCCCTGTCCTTCGCGGCCGCCGCCGGCCTTGCCGCCACGCCGCTGTGGGCCCAGCAGAACGACAAGCCCCTGCGCCTCGTCGTGCCCTTCGCCACCGGCGGCGCCCAGGACGTCATCGCCCGCTACCTGGGCGCCAAGCTCACCGACAGGCTTGGCCAGAGCGTCATCGTCGACAACAAGGCCGGCGCTGGCGGCATCGTGGCCGCCGACGCGGTGGCCAAGGCGGCGGACGGGGCCACGGTGCTGCTGGCAACGGGCGGCGCCATCACCATCGCACCCCACCTGCAGGCCAAGCTCCCCTACGACCCGGTGCACGAACTGGTGCCGGTGGCCCTGGTGGCGGACACGCCGATGACGCTGTCCGTGCGCACCGAAAGCCCCTACAAGACCGTGGCCGACGTGCTGCGCGACGCCAAGGCCAGGCCGGGCCAGGTTACCTACGCCTCGACCGGCAACGGCACCGTGTCACACCTGACCGGGGCGCTGCTGGCGCAGGCGAGCGGCGTGAACCTGCTGCACGTGCCCTATCGGGGCGCCGCGCCCGCCATGACGGACCTGCTGGGCGGGCAGGTGGCGGCCATCGTGACCAGCGTGGCCTCGATCGAGCCGATGGTCGCCAGCGGCAAGGCGCGCGTGCTCGGCACCTTCTCCCATGCGGCGCTGCCCGGCATGGGCACGGCCCCGACCATCGGCGAGGCCACGGGCCTGCCGGGCATGGAAGTGCCGGTCTGGGTCGGCGTGATGGCGCCGGCGCGCATGCCGGCGGCGAGCGTCGAGAAGCTGTCCGCGGCGCTGGTCGAGGTGTGCAACCTGCCGGAGACGAAGCAGCGCTTCGCCCAGCTGGGCGCGGTCAATACCTGCGGCGGCCCGGCCGCGCTGGGCAAGGTGGTGGCGGAAGACAGCCAGCGCTGGGCGAAAGTGATCAAGCAAGGCGGAATCAAGGTTGACTAGCTTGGCTCTCCCCCA
>NZ_AKIW01000104.1 GCF_000282635.1 Variovorax sp. CF313 | reverse complement strand
GCGCACTTCGTGTCGCTTCTCCCGCCCCCTACCGGGGGCAACACCAGCGGCCCGGCAAAGCCGGTTCCGCGGTGTTCCGCAAGAAAACGGGGAATCCAGGTCTGCTTTCAATGGCTCATGGCAACGACAAAATGACAGAGACCAGTCCCGCCACCGGCCTCCTGCTCACCGGGGGCGGCGCCCGGGCCGCCTACCAGGTCGGCGTGCTCGAAGCCATTGCCGACATCCGCCGCGCGGCCGGACCGGCGGCCACCGGCACCGGCAATCCCTTCGACGTCATCACCGGCACCTCCGCCGGCGCCATCAACGCGGCCGCGCTGGCCTGCGGCGCCGACGACTTCGACCAGGTGGTGGCGAACATCGCCGAGGTCTGGAGCCGGTTCCGCGCCGAGCAGGTGTACCGCGCCGATTCGCTCTCGGTGATCGGCAGCGGCACGCGCTGGCGCATGCTGCTCGGGTTCGGGCGCTTCGCGGCCAACTGGATGCGCATCAAGCCGAAGTCGCTGCTCGACAACGCGCCGCTTGCCGAGCTTCTGCAGCGCATGGTGCCGCTCGAGCGGCTGCCGCAGCTCATGAAGGACGGCCACCTGCAGGCGCTGGCCGTGACCGCGTCGAGCTACAGCTCGGGCGAGCACGTCACCTTCTTCGAGGCTGCCGTGCCGATGGAGCCGTGGGTGCGGTCGCAGCGCCTGTCGGTACGCGACCGCATCACGCATGCGCACCTGCTGGCTTCGTCGGCCATTCCCTTCGTGTTTCCGGCCACGGCCCTGCCGATGCAAGGCCACATCGAATACTTCGGCGACGGTTCGATGCGCCAGTCGGCGCCCATCGCGGCAGCGATCCACCTCGGCGCGCAGCGCATCGTGGTGATCGGCGCGGGCCGCATGCACGAGCCGCGCGACACCACGGCACCCAACACCCACAGCGGCTATCCGACGATGGCGCAGATCGCGGGCCATGCGCTGTCGAGCATCTTTCTCGATGCGCTGGCAGTCGACATCGAGCGGCTGCGCCGCATCAACCACACGCTGGGGCTGGTTCCCGAAGAGGCGCGCGCGGCGAGCACGCTGCGCCCGCTCGACCTGCTGGTGATCTCGCCGTCGGAACGGCTCGATGTGATCGCGGCACGCCATGTCGATGCCCTGCCGGGCGCGGTGCGGCACCTGTTGGGCGGCTCGAAGGTGGCGGCCGACGTGAAGGGCGGCGCTCTGGCGAGCTACCTGCTGTTCGACTCGGCGTACACGCGCGACCTGATGGCGCTCGGACGCGCAGATGCGATGCGGCAGCGCGACGAAGTGCTCCGGTTCTTCGGGTGGGAGACGCTCGCCGCGACGTGAGCCCCGCTTCCCGGCCGTCGGGCGGGCGCGCTCAGCCCCCTTCGGAAATGCCCAGTTCGGAACACACCCGCCCCAGCAGCGCCCTCAGCGATGCCACTTCGGCTTCGAGCCGCGCCACATTGGCCTTCAGCGCCGCGACCTCGCCGAGCGACACATCGTGACCGGCGGGCGATGCCTCGGACGCCGGCCCCGCCACCTCTTCCGCCGGCGCACCGCTCAGCAGATGCGCCCAGCGGCTTTCTCGCGCGCCGGGCAGGCGTGCCAGCTTCACCACCAGCGCACCGGCCGGACGCTGCGCCAGTTCGTCGAGGAAGCCTTCGACCGACGAGATGTCGGCGAAGTTGTGCATGCGGTCGCAGGCGATGCGCAGTTCGCCCGCCGTCTGCGGCCCGCGCAGCATCAGCACGGTGAGCAGGATGACCGACTGCGACGGAATGCGCAGCACGCGGTCGGCGTTGTGCTCGTAGCGGAAGGCACGCCCGCCGCTGGTTTCCGCGACGAGGCTGTAGCCCTTCAGGCTGTCGATGGCGGCCTGCACCTGCGACTCGGTGAGTTCGAGCACCGGGTTGCGGCTGGTCTTCTGGTTGCAGCCCGACACCAGCGAATTGAGCGTGAGCGGGTAGCTGTCGGGCACGGTGCGCTGCTTTTCGGCGAGCACGCCGAGCACGCGGGTTTCGAGGAGGGACAGGACGGGCAGCGATGGGGTGGACATGGCTCGGGCAAGGATCGATGGTGAAAACGCGAAGGGCGGCAACCGCACTCAAGGCGACGCGATGCCGAGCATAGGCCCCAGCTCCCGCACGAAGTCGCTTCGGTGCAGCGCAGCCGAATGCAGGGCCGAGACCGTGCCGTCGAGGTACAGCGCATCGCGGCAGTGGAGCACGTCGCGAAAGTACAGCGCGAACTCGTGGAAATTCACCGGCTTTTCGCTGATGACGAAGATGGCCGTGTGGCCGATCACGCCGACGCCGTTGCGGATCTTGCGCGAATCGGAATGGGGAATGAAGGCGTGATGCACGACCCCATGGCGCAGCAGCAGCGGACCCGACTGCGTCGCGAGGCGCACGCCTTTGGCCAGCGCCGGATATTCCGACGACTCGACCACCCGCGGCCCCGCGTCCGAGACGAGAAACACACCGTTGGGCTTGAGGAAGAAGTTGCCCACGCCATCCGCCAGGTTGAGCGGTGCTTCTTCGCGGCCGTCACGTACAAGCAGGCCGACCGGGGAAAAGTCCTCGTGGTACATGCCGGCGTTCACCGCGAAGTCCAGTTGCCGGTGGCGCTCCTTCAGCCAGGCATCGAGCCGGTCGAAGCGCTTGAACGGCACGCCTGCGTCGTCGCGCAGGAACAGCTCGAGCCGCTCGGTGCGCAGGTCGACCTTCACCACGGTGAAGCGCGGATCGGCCGCCGCGAGGCCTGCAAACAGCAGGGCCGCCAGGAGCAGCAGAAGCTTTCTCATGCAGCCCTGCGAGCCCTGCCTGCGCCGCTCAACCGCCGTTGATGCGGCTGACCAGCGCCTTGGTGAACGCCGCCGTGCCCGCCGTACCGCCCAGGTCGCCCGTGCGCACCTTGTCGATGTTCAGCGTCTCGTCGATGGCCTTGCGCAGGCGCGTGGCCAGCTCGGGCAGCTTCACGTGGTCGAGCATCAGCGCGGCGGCCAGCAGCAGCGCGGTCGGGTTGGCGATGCCCTTGCCGGCGATGTCGGGCGCGGAGCCGTGCACCGCCTCGAAGATCGCGGCGTCGGTGCCGATGTTGGCGCCGGGCGCCATGCCCAGGCCGCCGACCAGGCCCGCCACGAGGTCGGACAGGATGTCGCCGAACAGGTTGGTGGTGACCAGCATGTCGAACTGCCAGGGGTTGAGCACCAGCTTCATCGCGCAGGCGTCGATGATGACCGTGTCGAGCTCGAACCTGCCCTTGTATTTCTTCTCGTAGAGGTCGAGGCCGGTCTCCAGGAAGATGCCGGTAAGCGCCTTCATGATGTTGGCCTTGTGCACGATCGTGACCTTCTTGCGGCCCGTTGCCACGGCGGTGTCGAAGGCGTACTCCAGCAGGCGGCGGCTGCCCTGGCGAGTGTTGATGCCGGTGGCCATGGCCACGGCGTGCGGGTCGCCGTCGATGGGCACGTAGTGCTCGTGGCCGATGTAGAGGCCTTCGAGGTTCTCGCGCACAACCACCAGGTCGATCTTGTCGAAGCGGCCGCCGGGAATGATGGTGCGCGCCGGGCGCAGGTTGGCATACAGCTGGAACTCTTCGCGCAGCCGCACGTTCGACGAGCGGTAGCCGCCGCCCGACGGCGTCTCCAGCGGGCCCTTCAGGGCGAGGCGGGTGCGGCGGATGCTGTCGAGCGTGGCTTGCGGCAGCGGATCGCCCGAGGCCTTGACGCCGCCCAGGCCGGCGATCTGGGTGTCCCAGGCGAAGGGGGCCTTCAGCGCGTCGAGCGCGGCCAACGTGGCGTCGACAATTTCGGGGCCGATGCCATCACCGGGGATGAGGGTTGCGGGAATGGGAGTGGTCATGGAAAGCGCCCTTGTGAGGTCAGGTGAGTGAGGAGTCGCGGCCAGTGCGGCGCGAAGGCGGAAGAATAACGCCGGCCCATTGCGCCGGCGAGGCGCCAGAATCGGCCGAAAGGGTCATTCGCGGGCCAGCCACGCAAGCGCCTCGTCACGCGAGGTGAAGAACCGGCAGAAGTGCCCGCGCCGGGCTTCCCGCAGGTATTCCTCGAAGCGTGCGCCGTGATCGGCGAGCGGCGACATCACCACCGCGGTTCGCAGCCGGTAGGTCTGCAGCTTCTGGAGGAACTCGCCCGCGAAACGCGTCCGAAGCTCGAAGAATGGGGGCGGGAGCACGCCCGCATCGAGCAGCAGGCGGTCGGTGTCGTGCGACATGCAGGCGCCGACCAGGTCCGTGGCCTCGCCAACGTTCTGCAGCGGCGACGTCCATTCGAGGACGACGAAGGGACCGATCTGGTGGCGGATGGCATTCAAGGGCATCGGGGATCTCAGGGGTTTCAGTGGCTTGGGGGCCATGGGGTGGACGGCCGGATTCTCGCGGGCGCCCAGTTCCTGATCGATTTCCCTGGCGTCGCGGTGGTTGCAGGCGAATGGGGCGATGCTGCCACCAAACACCCGGCCGGACGCGGGGCGCACGCGGCCACCTAAAATGCCCGGTTCCCCGTCCGCCTCACCTCCGAGTCACTCCCGAAAGCGCCCTCCCCGATGTCCGCCCCGCGCAAGCTCTTCGTCACCACCGCCCTGCCGTATGCCAACGGCAAGTTCCACATCGGCCACATGATGGAATACATCCAGGCCGACATCTGGGTGCGGAACCAGCGAATGAATGGCGCCGAGGTCAACTTCGTCTGTGCCGACGACGCCCACGGCGCGGCCATCACCATCGCGGCCGACAAGGCCGGCGTGACGCCGCAGGCCTTCGTGGCCGAGATCGCCGCGGGCCGCAAGCCCTACCTCGACGGCTACTACATCTCGTTCGACAACTGGCACTCGACCGACGCGCCCGAGAACCACCAGCTCGCGCAGGACATCTACCGCGACCTGCGCGCCAACGGCCTCATCGAGACCAAGAGCGTGGAGCAGTTCTACGACCCCGAAAAGGGCATGTTCCTGGCCGACCGCTTCATCAAGGGCGAGTGCCCCAACTGCCATTCGAAGGACCAGTACGGCGACAACTGCGAGGTGTGCGGCGCCGTGTACGCGCCCACCGAGCTGATCAACCCCTACTCGGCACTGTCGGGCGCCAAGCCCGAGCTGCGCAGCTCCGATCACTTCTTCTTCAAGCTGTCGGACCCGCGCTGCGAGGCCTACCTGAAGGAATGGACTGCCGCTGCCGGCCACGTTCAGAGCGAGGTGCAGAACAAGATCCGCGAGTGGCTCTACAAGGACGACGAAGGCAAGGGCGGCCTCGGCGACTGGGACATCAGCCGCGACGCGCCCTACTTCGGCATCGAAATCCCCGATGCGCCGGGCAAGTACTTCTACGTATGGTTGGACGCGCCCGTGGGCTACCTGGCGTCGCTGAAGAACCTGCTCGACAAGCGCTGCATCGAGCTCGGCGGCGACGGCATCTCGTACACCGAGTACATGGCCGACCCAGAGCTCGAGCAGGTGCACTTCATCGGCAAGGACATCATTACCTTCCACACGCTTTTCTGGCCCGCGATGCTGCACTTCAGCGGCCGCAAGGCGCCCGATGCCGTGTACGTGCACGGCCACCTGACGGTGAGCGGCGAGAAGATGAGCAAGAGCCGCGGCACGGGCATCGACCCGCTGAAGTACCTGTCGATCGGGCTCGACCCCGAATGGCTGCGCTACTACATCGCGGCCAAGCTCAATGGCCGCAACGAGGACATCGACTTCAACCCCGAGGATTTCGTCGCGCGCGTCAACAGCGACCTCGTGGGCAAGTACATCAACATCGCGAGCCGCGCGGCCGGCTTCATCGGCAAGCGCTTCGGCGGCCAGCTGGGCGAGGTGTCGGCCGACGGCGACGCGCTGCTGTTCGCGCTGCGCGATGCGGCGCCGCAGCTGCATTCGCTGTACGACGGCCGCGACTACGCCCGCGCGCTGCGCGAGGTGATGGCGCTGGCCGACAAGGTGAACGAGTACGTCGACCAGAACAAGCCCTGGGAGCTGGCCAAGAAGGAAGGCGCCGAGGCACGGCTGCACGACGTGTGCACGGTCTGCATCGAAGCCTTCCGCCTGCTCACGCTGTACCTGAAGCCGGTGCTGCCGGCGCTGGCCGTGAACGTCGAAGCCTTCCTGAAGATCTCGCCGCTGGCCTGGGCGGATGCCACGCAGTCGCTGGCGGCGGGCCACGCCATCGGCGAGTACAAGCACCTGATGCAGCGTGCCGACGCCAAGGTGGTCGACAAGCTGTTCGACGCGCCCGAACCCGCACCGGCCGCTGCCTCCTCGGAAGGCGCACTGCCGGGCGGTGAAGCCATCGCGCCCACCATCACCATCGACGACTTCGCCAAGATCGACCTGCGCATCGCGAAGATCGTCGCCTGCGAGAAGGTCGAGGGCTCGACCAAGCTGCTGCGCCTGACGCTCGACGCGGGCGAGGGAAAGACGCGCAACGTGTTCAGCGGCATTGCTTCCGCCTATCAGCCCGAGCAGCTCGTGGGCAAGCTCACCGTGCTGGTCGCCAACCTGGCACCGCGCAAGATGAAGTTCGGCATCAGCGAAGGCATGGTGCTCGCCGCCAGCCACGGCGACGAGAAGGCCCATCCGGGCATCCACGTGCTGGAACCGTGGCCGGGCGCAACGCCGGGCATGCGGGTTCGCTGATCGCAAGGGACATCGCCATGGCCACGCTGCTGCATCGCGCCCTTCTGCTGCTCTCGCTTTCCGCCCTGTTGAGCGGCTGCGCCGTGGTGTCGGTGGCGAGCACCGCAGTGAGCGTGGGCGCCGGCGCGGTGGGCCTCGCCGCCGACGCGGCCATCGGCACCGCGCGCATCACCGGCAAGGCCGTGGGCGCGGCGGCCGATGCGGTGATTCCCGACAGCGAGTAGGCAGCGGCAACTCAGTCAGTCCGTCAGGCCCAGCCGGGCCAGGTGGGGCGGCGTGCGCGGCGCCTTTTCCTTGCGCACGAAGGCGGACCTCAGCCCCGCATGCGGCTCGCGGGCATCGAAGAAATTGCGGCGCATGTGCGTCAGCTCTTCGTCGCGGTACTTCTGCAGCGGCTTCACCGACTCGTCCTGCGCGCGAACCGCCTTCTTCTGCGCGATGCGCTCGACCAGAACCGGCGAGGCGGCCAGCTGCGCCGCCATGCGGACCACCTCGTCGCCCAGCTCCTCCGGCGCGGCCTGCAGCACGCGCTGCGCCATGCCGAGCTCGACCGCGCGCTTCGCACTCACCGGCAGCGCCGACTGCGTGAGCCGCTGCGCCTCGCTCTCGCCCACGCGGCGCGGCAGGATGTAGGTCCAGTATTCGGAGCCATGGAGGCCCATCAGCTTGTAGTGCGGATTGAGCACGGCGCCATCGCGGCACCACACCTCGTCGGCCGCCAGCGCGAGCATCACGCCGCCGGCCGCCGCATTGCCGCCGAGCGCGGACACGGTGAGCCTGTCGGTGGTGGTCAGCACCGCTTCGACCAAATCGTTCATCGCGTGGATGTTGGCCCACGACTCTTCGGCAGGATCGTCGGCCGCCTCGATCACGTTGAGATGGATGCCGTTGGAGAAGAAGTCGCGCAGCCCGCCCAGCACCAGCACCGAGGTCGGCCGGGTCTGCGCGAAGCGGTAGGCCTCCAACAGCCGCCGGCAATGCACGGTGCTCATCGCGCCACCGGCAAACGAGAAATTCAGCATACCGACCGTACCGTGCTCGCTGTAGCGGATGTCGGACCAGGTGCGGCGCGCGGCCGGCAGCTGCAGCTGCAGCGGCGCCGGCACCTCGGGCACTTCCGCAGGCAGCAGGTCTCCGAGCGCCTGCACGGCCGGCAGCTTGAAGCTGGGCAACCGCGAGCCGGGCTCGCGCCAGGGCCGCAGTTGCGCGATCCACACGGCGCCGTCGACGGTGGCGCGGCAGATGGCCCCGGCGCGGGTGGCGACCAGCTCGCCGGGCCTGCCGCGCAGCTCGCCCTCGGGATGGCCGCCGTGCAGATACCACTGCACGCCCAGCAGTTCGTCGAGCACGCCGGGCTGCGAATCGGCCGCGCGCAGCTGGCGCAGCACCACTTCGGTCGGATCGGCCGCCCAGTCGATGCGGCGCTGCGCCTGCTTCATGAAGGGCCGCCAACCGGCGGACAGGGCGGCGGCCTTCTGCTTCCGGGGCTTGTACTTGCCGGAGGCAAAGCGCTCCACCGCGAGCAACACCGCGTCGAGCGCGGCATCGGCGACCTCGCCACGGTAGAAGTCGCTCTTGCCGGCCAGCGGCGGCACCTTCAGCGGCGACCAGGCCCAGACATCGCCCGCGTCCATCTCGGCCACGGCTTCGAGCACGGTGACACCCCAGCTTTGCGCGCCGTCCTGCAGCGTCCAGTCGAGCGACGAGGGGCCCCGGTCGCCCGGCGGCCCGGGATGCACGATCAGGCAGGTGTGGCCGGTCCAGACATCCTCGGGGATCGCGGTGGTCAGCATCGGCGCCACGATGAGCTGCGGCGAATGATCCCGCACGGCTTCGCGCAAGGCATCGTCATTGCCGAGGGCCAGCGCCACTCCCACGGTATGGCCACGATCCTGGAGTTCGGCAAGAACCCGTTGCGTCAGGCTGTTGAACGCGCTTGCGACAAGCAGAATGTGCATCGAGGGCCTCGGTAATGTCGGCGACGAAATGTCAATGAATGTCAAAAATGTATCTGCATCTTTCTCATTGGATAAGTTGATCGAAAGTTCGCATGGGGACAGCAGTCCACAATGGGCATCCCATGCAATCCCCGCTGAACCTCACCCGTTTCCGCCCCCGCCTGATGGACTCGCTCGCGGGGTACAACCGCGAGCGCTTCTTCAAGGACCTGGGCGCGGGCGCCACGGTCGGCATCGTGGCGCTGCCGCTGGCCATGGCCTTCGCCATCGCCTCGGGGCTGAAGCCCGAAGCCGGCATCTGGACGGCGATCATCGCGGGCTTCCTGATCTCGCTGCTGGGCGGCTCGGCGGTGCAGATCGGCGGGCCGGCGGGGGCGTTCATCGTGATCGTCTACGGCATCGTCGAGCGCTACGGCGTGGCGAACCTGCTGATCTCGACCGCCTGCGCAGGCGTGCTGTTGTTCATGGCGGGGCTGTTCGGGCTCGGGCGGCTGGTGCGTTTCGTGCCGCTGTCGATCGTGGTGGGCTTCACCAACGGCATCGCGGTGCTGATCCTGCTGTCGCAGCTGAAGGACCTGCTCGGGCTGACAGTGGCGAAGATGCCGGCCGACGTGTTCTCCCAGCTGCACGCGATGGCGCTGCAGATCGGCACCTTCAATCCCTATGCCTTCGCGCTCGGCATCGCCTGCGTGGCCGGGCTGGCGCTGTGGCCGCTGCTGCTGAGCGGCGACTCGAAGGTGGGCACCGCGGTACTGCGCGTCGCGGGCCGGGTGGCGCGCACGCGCGCCGTGCAGGTGGGTGCACGCATGCCAGGGCCCATCGTGGCGCTGGTCACGCTGACGCTGGTGTCATGGGGCTTCGCGCTGCCGGTGGAAACCATCGGCACGCGCTTCGGCGGGATTCCCGAAGGCGTGCCGGGCTTCGCATTGCCCGACTTCTCGTGGGAAACGGTGAAGCAGCTCGTCACGCCTACGCTCACCATCGCGCTGCTCGGCGCCATCGAGTCGCTGCTGTGCGCACGCGTGTCGGACCAGCTCAGCGGCCAGCCGCGCCACGACCCCAACCAGGAGCTGATGGCGCAGGGCATCGCGAACGTCGTCGCGCCCTTCTTCGGCGGCATGCCGGCCACCGGCACCATCGCACGCACCGTGACGAACATCCGCTCGGGCGGCACCTCGCCGATCGCGGGCATCGTGCATGCGATCACGCTGCTCGTCGTGGTGCTGCTGGCCGCGCCGCTGGCGCGCCACGTGCCGCTCGCGGTGCTGGCAGGCATCCTGGTGTTCGTGGGACTGAACATGGGCGAATGGCGTGAGTTCACGCCCACCCAGCTGCGGCATTTCAGCCGGCACTACCGGCTGCTGATGCTCGGCACCTTCTTCCTCACCGTGGTGTTCGACCTGACGGTGGCGGTGCAGGCAGGCATCGTGCTGGCCTGCGCGCTCTTCATCCGGCGCATGAGCGGGCTGTTCGGCGTCGAGCTGGTGACGCTGCAGCCGCCGGTGATCACCTACCGCCTCTACGGCGCGATGTTCTTCGGTGCAGCCGCGAAGCTCGACGAGGCGGTGAACGCCGCCGAGCGCGCGCCGCGTGGCATGACGCTGGTGCTGGACGCCACGCACCTGATCTACATCGATGCCACGGGCGTCGATGCGCTGCGGCAGCTGCACCGTGCGGTGCTGGCGCGCGACGGACAGTTGCGCATCGAGTCGCTGCAGCCGCAGCCGCTCGAGGTGCTGGAGCGCTCGGGTTTCGCCGAGGAACTGACGACCAGCCGGCCCGGCGCGGGCCACGGCGCCTGAACGCTACGGCGCCTCGGTGCCGCGGTCGGGCGAGGAGCCGCTGCGCACCACGCGCTGGTCGTCGTTCAGCGTGGCAGTGAAGACCATGGCCGAGTTCGGCGGCTGCACCCAGCGCCATTCCCATTCGGTCTCACGCTTGAGCGCATAGGGCGTGACCTTGGCGGGCTTGCCGAGCAGCTTGCGCAGGTCTTCCATCATCATCCCGGGCTGCACCTTGGCGAAGTTCTGTGGCGTGAGCACCTGGCGCAGCGCGCTCATCTTGCCGTCGGCGCCGATGGTGATCATGTAGTTCTTCTGGCCCTGCGGCTGGCGGTTGTACTCGAGGACGCGGCCGTTCGGCGCGTCCCAGATGTTCTCGGGCTCGCCGAACCGGGCCCGCACGTCGGCCTCGGTGGAGACGCCCTCTTCGAGCTCGCTGATGCTCTTCGGGTCGCATGCCGCGAGCCCGATGACCGCAGCCAGAAACCCTGTTGCCATGCCGATCCGCCACCCTTGCCGTTGCTTCATGCCGTCCCCGGTAAAATTCGCGCCATAAAGGTCCAGTCTATGTCCATCTTCCGCCGCCCCCACTACACCTCCGAGATCACGAACTTCATCGAGGAGATGAAGGAAAAGAAGCCGACGCTGGAGGCCGAACAGCGCGCCGGCCGCGCCCTTCTCTGGGACAAGCACCTCGACCGCGGCCTGCTCGAGGAGTACAGCGAAGCCCGCGTGCCGATGCAGCCCTACGTCTACCAGACGCAATCCAAGTAATCTTCTTGATGCCGAATTGGCAGCAAATGCCCGTCCGCATTGCGTCGGTCGCTATTAAAACAATAGTGACCAGCCGATGAGCGAAGACGAGGACAACGGCACGCTGGTGGTCGCCATGCCCGACGTGGTCGACCAGGTCGCGCTCGCGAGGCTCTATGGCGAGCCGCTGTTCGCGATGCCGAAGGACCTGTACATCCCGCCCGAGGCGTTGCAGGTGTTCCTGGAGGCCTTTGAAGGCCCGCTGGACTTGCTGCTCTACCTGATCCGCAAGCAGAACTTCAACATCCTCGACATCCCGATGGCGGGGCTCACGCGCCAGTACCTGAGCTACGTCGACGAGATTCGCCAGACGAACCTCGAACTCGCGGCCGAGTATCTGCTGATGGCCGCGATGCTGATCGAGATCAAGTCGCGCATGCTGCTGCCGCCCAAGAAGGTGGCCGACGGCGAGGAGGCCGAAGACCCGCGCGCCGAACTCGTGCGCCGCCTGCTCGAGTACGAACAGACCAAGCTGCAGGCCGCCGCCATCAGCGCCATGCCGACCTACGGCCGCGACTTCTGGAAGGCACAGGTCTACATCGAACAGTCGCTGAAGCCGCGCTTCCCCGACGTGGACGTGGTCGAGCTGCGCGACGCCTGGGCCGACATCATGAAGCGCGCCAAGCTCGTGCAGCACCACAAGATCTCGCGCGAAGAGCTCAACGTGCGCGAGCACATGAGCATCGTGCTGCGCCACCTGCAGGGGCAGCGCTTCGTGGAGTTCGAGAAGCTGTTCGACGTGTCGCGCGGCACGCCGGTGCTGATCGTCACCTTCATCGCGATGCTCGAGCTCGCGAAGGAGACGCTGATCGACATCACGCAGGCGGAAGCCTTCGCCCCCATCTACGTCAGATTGGCCTATTCGCCAGCCTGACCCAACCGGTCCCTATACCCAGTGACCCCAGTGACTTCCGCCGTGCGCGATTTCGACATCCTCATCGTCGGCAGCGGCCTCGCCGGCCTCTCGGCCGCGCTGCACCTGGCCCCCACGCATCGCGTGGCCGTGCTGACCAAGCGCGCGCTGAACGACGGCTCCAGCGCCTGGGCGCAGGGCGGCATCGCGGCCGTGCTGGCGGCCGGCGACACCTTCGACGCGCACATCGAAGACACGCTGGTGGCCGGCGCCGGCCTGTGCGATCCCGGGGCCACGCGCTTCGTGGTCGAGCATGCGCCCGAGGCCATCGGCTGGCTGCGCGAACTCGGCGTGCCGTTCTCGGAAGAAGGCGGCGACCTGCACCTGACGCGCGAAGGCGGCCACAGCCAGCGCCGCATCGTGCACGTGACCGACGCCACCGGCGCGGCCGTGCAGCAGGTGCTGATCGAGCGCGTGCGCCGTACGCCCAACATCACGCTGTTCGAGCACCACACGCTGGTCGACCTCGTCACCGGCACCAAGCTCGGCCTGGACGATCCGTCGTGCCAGGGGCTGTACGCGCTGGACGACGAAACCGACGAGGTGCTGGCCTTCCGCGCGCCGCACACCATCCTGGCCACGGGCGGCGCGGGCAAGGTGTACCTGTACACCACCAACCCCGACACCGCCACCGGCGACGGCATTGCCGCCGCGTGGCGCGCGGGCTGCCGGGTGTCGAACATGGAGTTCATCCAGTTCCACCCGACCTGCCTGTACCACCCGCACGCCAAGTCCTTCCTGATCAGCGAGGCGGTGCGCGGCGAAGGCGGGCTGCTCAAGCTGCCCGATGGCACGCGCTTCATGCCGAAGCACGATGAGCGCGCCGAACTCGCGCCGCGCGACGTGGTGGCCCGCGCCATCGACTTCGAGATGAAGAAGCACGGCCTGGACTGCGTTTACCTCGACATCTCGCACCAGCCAGCCGCCTTCCTCAAGGAACACTTCCCCAACATCCTGGCGCGCTGCCTGGAGCTGGGCATCGACATCACGCGCGAGCCCATCCCCGTGGTGCCGGCTGCGCACTACACCTGCGGCGGCGTGCTCAGCGACCTGAGCGGGCGCACCGACATCCCGGGTCTCTACGCCATCGGCGAGACCGCCTGCACCGGCCTGCACGGCGCCAACCGCCTCGCGAGCAACTCGCTGGTCGAGTGCATGGTGTTCGCGCGCGCGGCGGCCGGCGCCATTGCCGCGGCTCCGGCGCGCGAACGAGCCGAGCTGCCCGCCTGGGACGAGAGCCGCGTCACCGATGCCGACGAAGCCGTGGTCATCTCGCACAACTGGGACGAGCTGCGCCGCTTCATGTGGGACTACGTCGGCATCGTGCGCACCAACAAGCGCCTGGAGCGCGCGAGCCACCGCATCGCGCTGCTGCAGGCCGAGATCCGGGAGTTCTACGCGAACTTCAACGTCACGCGCGACCTGCTCGAACTGCGCAACCTGGTGCAGGTGGCCGAGCTGATCGTGCGCTCCGCGCAGGCCCGCCACGAGAGCCGGGGCCTGCATTTCAGCCGCGACTATCCTTCGCTCGCCGAGCCCACCGCGCCCACGGTGCTGGTGCCGCCGGCCGACTGACCGACCCACCGCTTCGTTGTCTTCTTCACTCAAGGATGCCCGGCCACCGACGCCCGCAGGGAGAAACCCAACCATGTCGAACACCACCCCCCCCGCACCCGAGACACCACCGTCCTCGCCATACGGCACGCTGCCACCAGCCTCCCCGCTCGCCTCGCGCAAGCCCGTGAGCCTGCCGCGCCTGGCCGACATGCATGCGCGCGGCGAGAAGATCGCGATGCTCACTGCCTATGACGCCACCTTCGCAGCCATGGCCGATGCAGCGGGCATCGACTGCCTGCTGGTCGGCGATTCGCTCGGCATGGTCTGCCAGGGCCTGAGCAGCACGGTGGGCGTGAGCCTGGACACCATGCGCTATCACACCGACAGCGTCTCGCGCGGCCTGCGCCGCGTGCAGGGCACGGCCTGGCTGATCGCCGACCTGCCCTTCGGCAGCTACCAGGAGTCGCGCGAACAGGCGCTGCGCAGCGCCACGGTGCTGATGCAGGCCGGCGCGCACATGGTCAAGCTGGAAGGCGGCGGCTGGACGACCGAGACTGTGCGCTTCCTGGTCGAGCGCGGCATCCCGGTGTGCGCGCACCTCGGCCTGACGCCGCAGACGGTGCATGCGCTGGGTGGCTACCGCGTGCAGGGCAAGGGCGACGCCGCCGGCGCGCTGCTGAAGCAGCAGGCCCATGCGCTGCAGGACGCGGGCGCCGCGATGCTGGTGCTGGAGATGGTGCCGGCCGCGCTGGCCGCCGAACTCACGGCCGGGCTGCAGCACTGCGCCACCATCGGCATCGGCGCCGGCAAGGCCACCGCCGGCCAGGTGCTGGTGTTGCACGACATGCTGGGCATCAACCTCGGCAAGATGCCGAAGTTCGTGCGCAACTTCATGGCCGATGCGCCGGGCGTGCTGCCCGCGCTCAAGGCCTATGTGCAGGCCGTCAAGGACGGCAGCTTCCCCGACGACCGACTCCACGCCTGGTAAGGAACCATCATGTACATCGCACACACCATCGCCGAACTGCGCGACCACCTCGCCGCCTTCAAGCGCCCCGCCTTCGTCCCCACCATGGGCAACCTGCACGACGGCCACCTGGCCCTGGTGAAGCAGGCGAAACCGCTGGGCGACGTGACGGTGGCGAGCATCTTCGTGAACCGCCTGCAGTTCCTGCCGCACGAAGACTTCGACACCTACCCGCGCACCTGGGACAGCGACTGCGAGAAGCTGCGCGCCGCCGGCTGCGACGTGCTGTTCGCGCCCGACGAAAAGGCGCTCTACCCCGAACCACAGACCTGCAAGGTGCACCCCGACCCTGCCCTGGCCGACATCCTCGAAGGGCACTTTCGCCCCGGCTTCTTCATCGGCGTGTGCACGGTGGTGATGAAGCTCTTTCAGTGCGTGCAGCCGCGCGTGGCGGTGTTCGGCAAGAAGGACTACCAGCAGCTGATGATGATCCGCCACATGGTGCGGCAGTTCGCGCTGCCCATCGAGATCGTGGGCGGCGAGACCTTCCGCGCAGACGACGGCCTCGCGCTGTCGTCGCGCAACGGCTACCTGAGCATGGACGAGCGCGCGGAGGCAGTGCAGCTGTCGAAGGCGCTGAAGGCCATGGCGGAGGCGGTGCGATCAGGCGAACGCGACCTTGCCGCGATCGAAGCGCGGGCCATGCAAACGCTCACGCAGCGCGGCTGGCAGCCGGACTACCTGGTGCTGCGGCGCCGCGCCGACCTGCAGGCACCTGCCGTCGGCGAACCGCTCGTGGCGCTGGCCGCCGCGCGCCTGGGCACCACGCGGCTGATCGACAACCTGGAGATCGAAGCTCCCTCCGCCTTATGACTTACAGCGTCAAGGAAATCTTCTACACCCTGCAGGGCGAAGGCGGCCAGGCCGGCATGCCGGCCGTGTTCTGCCGCTTTGCGGGCTGCAATCTCTGGACCGGCCGCGAAGAAGATCGAGCCTCGGCCATCTGCCGTTTCTGCGACACCGACTTCGTGGGCACCGACGGCACGCTGGGCGGCAAGTTCAAGAATGCCGGGCAGCTCGCCGACACCATCGCCGCGCAATGGCCGGCAAACGACGCCGAGCATCGCCTCGTGGTGCTGACCGGCGGCGAGCCGCTGCTGCAGGTCGATACGGCGCTGGTCGACGCGCTGCACGCGCGGCGCTTCCGCATCGCAGTCGAGAGCAACGGCACGGTCGAGGCGCCCGAGGGCATCGACTGGCTGTGCATCAGCCCCAAGGCTGGCGCGCCGTGGGTGCAGCAGTGCGGCCAGGAGCTGAAGCTGGTATGGCCGCAGACCGAATTCGACCTAGACACGATGGCGCGCACGGGCGAGTTCACGCACCGTTTCCTGCAGCCGATGGACGGGCCCGACCGGATCGCGAACACCGAGCTTTGCATTGCCGAATGCATGAAGCAGCCCGTGTGGCGGCTCAGCGTTCAGACGCACAAGATCACTGGCATCCGCTGAGACGGCGGCACTTTTTCCCTTTCAGAGTTTCTTTTTTCTTGACGATGCGCTTCACCATCAGCCAACGCTTTTTCTTCGACGCCGCCCACACGCTGAAGCGCGAGATCGAAATCGAAGGCAGCCGCCGTATCCACGGCCACACGTACCACGCGGAGGTCTGGCTCGCGGGCGAACGCGATCCGGTGACGGGGATGGTGATCGACCTGGGGTTGCTGCGCCGGCGGCTGGAAGAGGTGCGCGAGCTGCTGGACCATCACCTGCTGGACGACGTGCCGGGGCTGCATCCGCCGACGCTGGAGAACCTGTGCGTGTTCATCGCGGATGCGCTGCCGGACTTGCGGCCCTCGCTGGCCCGCGTGCGTGTGTGGCGTGAGGCGCTGGGCGACAGCTGCACGGTGGACTTCTAGGTTTTTCTCCCTCCCCCACTGGGGGAGGGCGGGGGTGGGGGCAAGCGGCATACCCAGGAAGCGCTCTGCTGCCCCCATCCCAACCTTCCCCCAGAAGGGGAGGAGCAAGACGGGATCAGGCAGCGCCGATGCCGGCAACCAAGCTGCCCGGCGCCCGCCCGTTCTTCAGCCCGGCCGTGAACGCCAGCATGCGGTCGATCGGCACGCGCGCCCGCAGCCCCAGCGCCGGATCGACGTGGATCTCGCCCGCACCCGTCTCCAGCGCATTCGCCAGCTCCACCAACCCATTCATCGCCATCCACGGGCAATGCGCGCAACTCTTGCAGGTGCCGCCGTTGCCGGCGGTTGGCGCCTCGATGAAGGTCTTGCCGGGGTTCAGCGTGCGCAGCTTGTGCAGCATGCCGGTGTCCGTGGCGACGATGAATTCGCTGGCGTCCATGCGCTGCGCGGCATTCAGGATGGCCGAGGTGGAACCCACCGCATCCGCCAGCGCGATCACGTCCGACGGCGATTCCGGGTGCACCAGCACCTTCGCCTTCGGGTGCTCCTTCATGAGCAGTTCTAGCTCCAGCGCCTTGAATTCGTCATGCACGATGCAGGCGCCGTTCCAGCTGACCATGTCCGCACCGGTCTGGCGCTGGATGTAGTCGCCCAGGTGGCGGTCGGGGCCCCAGAGGATCTTCTGGCCCGCCGCGTGCAGGGCACCCACCACGTCGAGCGCGCAGCTCGACGTGACGAGCCAGTCGGCGCGCGCCTTCACGGCGGCGCTGGTGTTGGCGTAGACGACCACGGTGCGGTCGGGGTGCTGGTCGCAGAAGGCACTGAATTCGTCGACCGGGCAGCCCAGGTCGAGCGAGCAGTTCGCGTCGAGGTCGGGCATCAGCACGCGCTTTTCGGGCGACAGGATCTTCGAGGTCTCGCCCATGAAGCGCACGCCCGACACCACCAGCGTCTGCGCGGCATGGTCGCGGCCGAAGCGCGCCATCTCGAGCGAATCGCTCACGATGCCGCCGGTTTCCTCGGCCAGGTCCTGCAGGTCGGGGTGCACATAGAAGTGCGACACCATCACGGCGTTGCGCTCACGCAGCAGGCGGCGGATGCGCTCCTTCAGCGCGGTGCGTTCATCGGGCGAAGGCTCGGGGGGCACGCGGGCCCAGGCGTGGCGCGTGTCGCAGGCTGAACCTTTCAGCGCGGGCTGTTCGTAGTCGATGTCGATGACCGGAGACGACATGGGCGGATCAGCCTTCCTGGAAACGCATCGAATAGTCGATGGCTTTGACATCCTTGGTCAACGCGCCCACCGAGATCCGGTCGACACCGGTTTCGGCCAGGGCGCGCAGGCCGTCCAGCGTGACGCCGCCGGATATTTCCAGCACGGCCTTGCGGCTTTCGCCGGCTTCGTCATTGATGCGCACGGCCTCGCGCAGCGTGGGCAAATCCATGTTGTCGAGCAGCACCATGCGCGCGCCGGCGTCCAGCGCCTCGCGCAGCTGGGCCAGCGTTTCGACCTCGACTTCGACGAAGGCGGCCCGCGCAGCCACCGGCGCCACGGCGCGCAGGGCGGCCGCCACGCCGCCGGCCGCGGCGATGTGGTTTTCCTTGATGAGCACCGCGTCGTACAGGCCAATGCGGTGATTCAGGCCACCGCCGGTGCGAACAGCGTATTTCTGAGCGAGGCGCAGGCCCGGAATCGTCTTGCGGGTGTCGACGATGCGGGCACGCGTGCCTCGCACGGCGTCGGCATACAGGGCGGTCTTGGTGGCGACCGCGCTCAGCAATTGCAGGAAGTTGAGCGCGGTGCGCTCGGCCGTCAGCAGTGCACGCGCAGAGCCTTCGATCTCGAACACGGTCTGGCCGGCTGCGCAACGCTCGCCTTCGGCGCAGAGCCAGTGGATGCGCACTTGCGGGTCGAGCTGCCGCAGGGCCGCCTCGACCCAGGGCGCGCCGCACACCACGGCAGCTTCGCGCGCCAGCACGCGGGCGCGGGCGGTGCGGACGGGATCGACCAGCGACGCGGTGAGGTCGCCGTCGGCAACGTCTTCCTGCAATGCGCGGGTGGCATCGGACAGGGCCAGCGCGGCCACGGCCGGCGCTGAAAAATCGAAGCGAAGGCTCATGGCTCTTTGTCTCTGCGTTTTTTCTTCAGGAGGATTGACGAGGGGAAGCCGCAGCGCCCGGCTGGACCGATTCCGGCACCGGGTCGCGGCCCGTCAGGGCGGCCACGGCGTCCTGCGGGCTCACTCGGCCGTCGAGCAGGGCGACCACGCCCTCGGCGATCGGCATCTCGACACCAAGGCCGCGCGCGCGCTGCACCACGGTGCGGGCGCAATACACGCCTTCGGCGACGTGGCCGAGCGAATCGACGGCCTGCGCCAGCGTTCGGCCCTGGGCCAGCAGCAGGCCGACCTTGCGGTTGCGCGACAGGTCGCCGGTGGAGGTCAGCACGAGGTCGCCCAGGCCCGAAAGGCCCATGAAGGTCTCGGCGCGGGCGCCCAGCGCGAGACCGAAGCGGGTCATTTCGGCGAGGCCGCGGGTAATGAGTGCCGCCCGGGCGTTGAGCCCCAGCGCAAGGCCGTCGCACAGCCCGGTGGCGATGGCCAGCACGTTCTTGACCGCGCCGCCCACTTCCACGCCCACGATGTCTTCGTTGGCGTACACGCGCAGCGCGGGTCCGTGGAAGGCATCGACCAGCGTGTCGCGAACCGCGGCATGCGGGCTGGCGGCCACCAGCGCGGTCGGCCGGCCTTCGGCGACCTCCTGCGCAAAGCTGGGGCCGCTGAGCACGCCCGCTCTCAAATCAGGAGCAACCTGCGCCCATATTTCGTGGGCCAGCAGGCCAAAGGATTCGGGAGAACTGTCGAGTGCGGGCTCGACGCCCTTGCACAGCCACGCCACCGCCGCGGTGGTGCCGCGCAGTGCGACGAGCTGCTCGCGCAGGGCGGCCATGGGCGTGGCCACGATGACGAGGTCGGCGCCGGCCTGCGCCTGGGCGATGTCGCCGGCGCGCACGGCGAGCGAGGCCGGCAAAGCCAGCCCGGGCAGGTAGCGGGTGTTTTCGCGCGCGGCCGACATGGCGTCGGCCTGAGCGGCATCGCGCGCCCAGAGCGTGACCTCGTGGCGAGCCGCCGCGTTGACGGCGACTGCCGTGCCCCAGGCACCGGCGCCATGAACGCAGATCTTCATCGGCGTTGGCGGCGTCTGTGCCGGTTTACTGCGCGAGGGTCGGCGCGGCTTGGCCGGCGGCCTGCGCCTGCTGCTGTTCGTACATCGCCTGGAAGTTGATCTCGGCGAGGTGCACGGGCGGGAAGCCGCCGCGCTGGATCACGTCGGCGACGTTGCCGCGCAGGTACGGGTAGACGATCTGCGGGCATGCGATGCCCAGGATCGCGCCCATCTGGTCTTCCGGCAGGTTGCGGATCTCGAAGATGCCGGCCTGCTTGGCCTCGACCAGGAACACGGTCTTGTCGCCGATCTTGGTCTGCACGGTGGCCGAAACGGTGATCTCGAAGATGCCGTCGGTCACCGGCTGGGCGTCCACGCCGAGCTGGATATCGACCGTGGGCTGTTCCTGTTCCAGCAGGATCGCGGGCGAATTGGGTTGCTCAAGCGACAGGTCCTTGAGGTAGACGCGCTGGATCTGGAACACGGGATCTTGGGCTTGCTGGTCGGCCATGGCTGAACTTTCGAGGATCAAAACAATGCCCGCCGGGGAAAGGTTCCCGCAGCGGGCTGCAGATGAATGGACTCAAGATTATCGCCCCACGACGAGGCTCATCCGTGAAACACCGCGGAACCGGCT
>NZ_AKIW01000103.1 GCF_000282635.1 Variovorax sp. CF313 | reverse complement strand
GTCCTCCCAGGAGTTCTGTTTGCGAGTCGGCAAAGAAAGTCTTCAAAAAGTTTGACTGGTCTTAAAAAACCGGTGCATAATCGAAGGCTTCGCTGAAACGGCTTCAGTGGTTTGCAATGAAAGTTGCGGGTTGCGATGAGGGGCTGGTTGAAAGCGAAAAGGGTTGAAAAAGTTTGGTGAGACTTCAAAAGTCGTGCTAGACTACAAGGCTCCGCTGAAACGGCTTCAGCAGCTTGCAACGAAGGTTGCGGGATGCGAATAAAGAAGATGTTGAAAGCGAAAAAAGTTTGACGATTCTTTAAAAATCGTGATAGACTACAAGGCTTCGCTGATCGCAGCAAAGCAAAACGAAGCAGACGAAAGTTGCTTCGGGGTTCGTTAAAAATTTACAGCCGATAAGCGTGGGCGTTTGAAGGTAATTGCGTAAGTTCTTCGGAACAAGTCGCAAGACTTAAAAACGCTCATGAGATAGAAGTGAAGTTCACTTTAATTCTTTTTTTATGAGTTTTGCTTGACCGCGAGGTCAGGCGCAAAAATCAAGATCGAACTATAGAGTTTGATCCTGGCTCAGATTGAACGCTGGCGGCATGCCTTACACATGCAAGTCGAACGGCAGCGCGGGAGCAATCCTGGCGGCGAGTGGCGAACGGGTGAGTAATACATCGGAACGTGCCCAATCGTGGGGGATAACGCAGCGAAAGCTGTGCTAATACCGCATACGATCTACGGATGAAAGCAGGGGATCGCAAGACCTTGCGCGAATGGAGCGGCCGATGGCAGATTAGGTAGTTGGTGAGGTAAAGGCTCACCAAGCCTTCGATCTGTAGCTGGTCTGAGAGGACGACCAGCCACACTGGGACTGAGACACGGCCCAGACTCCTACGGGAGGCAGCAGTGGGGAATTTTGGACAATGGGCGCAAGCCTGATCCAGCCATGCCGCGTGCAGGATGAAGGCCTTCGGGTTGTAAACTGCTTTTGTACGGAACGAAACGGCCTTTTCTAATAAAGAGGGCTAATGACGGTACCGTAAGAATAAGCACCGGCTAACTACGTGCCAGCAGCCGCGGTAATACGTAGGGTGCAAGCGTTAATCGGAATTACTGGGCGTAAAGCGTGCGCAGGCGGTTATGTAAGACAGTTGTGAAATCCCCGGGCTCAACCTGGGAACTGCATCTGTGACTGCATAGCTAGAGTACGGTAGAGGGGGATGGAATTCCGCGTGTAGCAGTGAAATGCGTAGATATGCGGAGGAACACCGATGGCGAAGGCAATCCCCTGGACCTGTACTGACGCTCATGCACGAAAGCGTGGGGAGCAAACAGGATTAGATACCCTGGTAGTCCACGCCCTAAACGATGTCAACTGGTTGTTGGGTCTTCACTGACTCAGTAACGAAGCTAACGCGTGAAGTTGACCGCCTGGGGAGTACGGCCGCAAGGTTGAAACTCAAAGGAATTGACGGGGACCCGCACAAGCGGTGGATGATGTGGTTTAATTCGATGCAACGCGAAAAACCTTACCCACCTTTGACATGTACGGAATTCGCCAGAGATGGCTTAGTGCTCGAAAGAGAACCGTAACACAGGTGCTGCATGGCTGTCGTCAGCTCGTGTCGTGAGATGTTGGGTTAAGTCCCGCAACGAGCGCAACCCTTGTCATTAGTTGCTACATTCAGTTGGGCACTCTAATGAGACTGCCGGTGACAAACCGGAGGAAGGTGGGGATGACGTCAAGTCCTCATGGCCCTTATAGGTGGGGCTACACACGTCATACAATGGCTGGTACAAAGGGTTGCCAACCCGCGAGGGGGAGCTAATCCCATAAAACCAGTCGTAGTCCGGATCGCAGTCTGCAACTCGACTGCGTGAAGTCGGAATCGCTAGTAATCGTGGATCAGAATGTCACGGTGAATACGTTCCCGGGTCTTGTACACACCGCCCGTCACACCATGGGAGCGGGTTCTGCCAGAAGTAGTTAGCTTAACCGCAAGGAGGGCGATTACCACGGCAGGGTTCGTGACTGGGGTGAAGTCGTAACAAGGTAGCCGTATCGGAAGGTGCGGCTGGATCACCTCCTTTCTGGAAACAAGCAATTTAATTTAAACGCCCACACTTATCGGTTGTTGGAAGAAGTCGGTTGTCTTCATTTTTTGAAGATGATTGGCGAATGGGTCTGTAGCTCAGCTGGTTAGAGCACCGTCTTGATAAGGCGGGGGTCGTTGGTTCGAGCCCAACTAGACCCACCAAATCTTCCTGTGACGCGTTTGGAACATTGAAGTGTTCACGGGGGATTAGCTCAGCTGGGAGAGCACCTGCTTTGCAAGCAGGGGGTCGTCGGTTCGATCCCGTCATCCTCCACCAATAACGATACTTAATTCAACACCAAAGCGGCTTCGTGTGAAAGCATGAGGCTTCTTTGTTGTTGATCAAGATCTCTTGATCAATCGGCTGTTCTTTAAAAATTCATAGAGTCGAATCAGCGCTGCTGATGGAAACTGCACATTCGTAAAGGTTTAGTGCAGACCGTGCCATCAGCAGCATAGAATTTTTGATTGCGTCAAAAGAAACTTCAATTTCGAGTCAAATCGAATTTTGAATGTAACGGCATAACGCGCCAGGTGAAAGACCTGGTAATTCCTTGAAACGATTTTGGATCTCTGCAAAGAGAGCTCAAAGTTATAGGGTCAAGTGAATAAGAGCACGTGGTGGATGCCTTGGCAATGATAGGCGACGAAGGACGTGATAGCCTGCGATAAGCTTCGGGGAGCTGGCAAATTAGCTTTGATCCGGAGATTTCCGAATGGGGAAACCCACCTGCAAAGGTATCGCATGATGAATACATAGTCATGCGAGGCGAACCGGGTGAACTGAAACATCTCAGTAGCTCGAGGAAAAGACATCAACCGAGATTCCGAAAGTAGTGGCGAGCGAAATCGGAGAAGCCTGTTAGTGATAGCACAAGACATAACGGAACAGCTTGGAAAGGCTGGCCATAGCGGGTGATAGCCCCGTACGTGAAATGACCTGTGTGGTACTGAGCTAACGACAAGTAGGGCGGGACACGAGAAATCCTGTCTGAATATGGGGGGACCATCCTCCAAGGCTAAATACTCATCATTGACCGATAGTGAACTAGTACCGTGAGGGAAAGGCGAAAAGAACCCCGGGAGGGGAGTGAAATAGATCCTGAAACCGCGTGCTTACAAAAAGTAGGAGCCTCGTAAGGGGTGACTGCGTACCTTTTGTATAATGGGTCAGCGACTTACATTCAGTGGCAAGGTTAACCGAATAGGGAAGCCGTAGAGAAATCGAGTCCGAATAGGGCGATCAGTCGCTGGGTGTAGACCCGAAACCAAGTGATCTATCCATGGCCAGGATGAAGGTGCCGTAACAGGTACTGGAGGTCCGAACCGACTAGTGTTGCAAAACTAGCGGATGAGCTGTGGATAGGGGTGAAAGGCTAAACAAACTTGGAAATAGCTGGTTCTCTCCGAAAACTATTTAGGTAGTGCCTCAAGTATTACCATCGGGGGTAGAGCACTGTTTTGGCTAGGGGGTCATGGCGACTTACCAAACCAAGGCAAACTCCGAATACCGATGAGTACAGCTTGGGAGACAGAGCACCGGGTGCTAACGTCCGGACTCAAGAGGGAAACAACCCAGACCGCCAGCTAAGGTCCCTAAAATTGGCTAAGTGGGAAACGAAGTGGGAAGGCTAAAACAGTCAGGATGTTGGCTTAGAAGCAGCCATCATTTAAAGAAAGCGTAATAGCTCACTGATCGAGTCGTCCTGCGCGGAAGATGTAACGGGGCTAAGCCAGTTACCGAAGCTGCGGATTTGCAATTTATTGCAAGTGGTAGGAGAGCGTTCTGTAAGCCTGTGAAGGTGCGTTGTAAAGCGTGCTGGAGGTATCAGAAGTGCGAATGCTGACATGAGTAGCGTTAAAGGGGGTGAAAAGCCCCCTCGCCGTAAGCGCAAGGTTTTCTACGCAACGTTCATCGGCGTAGAGTGAGTCGGCCCCTAAGGCGAGGCAGAGATGCGTAGCTGATGGGAAACAGGTCAATATTCCTGTACCGATTGTTAGTGCGATGTGGGGACGGATCTTAATAGGTCATCCAGTTATTGGATTATTCTGGTTTAGTTGGATGTAGGCGTGCATTAGGCAAATCCGGTGCACATATACCGAGGCCAACGATCGAGCGGACTTGTCCGTGAAGTGACTGAACGAGGTTCCAGGAAAAGCCACTAAGCTTCAGCTAACAACGACCGTACCGCAAACCGACACTGGTGCGCGAGATGAGTATTCTAAGGCGCTTGAGAGAACTCAGGAGAAGGAACTCGGCAAATTGACACCGTAACTTCGGAAGAAGGTGTGCCCTATTAGTGTGTAGTGAACAACGAAGCATGAATGGGTTGCAAAAAATCGGTGGCTGCGACTGTTTATTAAAAACACAGCACTCTGCAAACACGAAAGTGGACGTATAGGGTGTGACGCCTGCCCGGTGCTGGAAGATTAAATGATGGGGTGCAAGCTCTTGATTGAAGTCCCAGTAAACGGCGGCCGTAACTATAACGGTCCTAAGGTAGCGAAATTCCTTGTCGGGTAAGTTCCGACCTGCACGAATGGCGTAACGATGGCCACACTGTCTCCTCCTGAGACTCAGCGAAGTTGAAATGTTTGTGATGATGCAATCTCCCCGCGGAAAGACGGAAAGACCCCATGAACCTTTACTGTAGCTTTGTATTGGACTTTGAACAGATCTGTGTAGGATAGGTGGGAGGCTTTGAAGCAGGGTCGCTAGATCTTGTGGAGCCAACGTTGAAATACCACCCTGGTGTGTTTGAGGTTCTAACCTAGGTCCATTATCTGGATCGGGGACAGTGCATGGTAGGCAGTTTGACTGGGGCGGTCTCCTCCCAAAGCGTAACGGAGGAGTTCGAAGGTACGCTAGTTACGGTCGGACATCGTGACGATAGTGCAATGGCATAAGCGTGCTTAACTGCGAGACTGACAAGTCGAGCAGATGCGAAAGCAGGACATAGTGATCCGGTGGTTCTGTATGGAAGGGCCATCGCTCAACGGATAAAAGGTACTCTGGGGATAACAGGCTGATACCGCCCAAGAGTTCATATCGACGGCGGTGTTTGGCACCTCGATGTCGGCTCATCTCATCCTGGGGCTGTAGCCGGTCCCAAGGGTATGGCTGTTCGCCATTTAAAGAGGTACGTGAGCTGGGTTTAAAACGTCGTGAGACAGTTTGGTCCCTATCTTCCGTGGGCGCTGCAGATTTGAGGAAGCCTGCTCCTAGTACGAGAGGACCGGAGTGGACACACCTCTGGTGTATCGGTTGTCACGCCAGTGGCATTGCCGAGTAGCTAAGTGTGGAAGAGATAACCGCTGAAAGCATCTAAGCGGGAAACTCGTTTCAAGATGAGATCTGCCGGGGCCTTGAGCCCCCTGAAGAGTCGTTCAAGACCAGGACGTTGATAGGTCAGGTGTGGAAGCGCAGTAATGCGTTAAGCTAACTGATACTAATTGCTCGTGCGGCTTGACCCTATAACTTTGATCAATCCGATCAAGGTGTTATGCCAAGTTGACGCATTCAAAATAATTCGCCAAAAGCTGATTCCAAACTCTATGAATTCGTTCTCTTGATCATGTGATCAACAGAACAACCCTTTATGCCTGATGACCATAGCGAGTTGGTCCCACTCCTTCCCATCCCGAACAGGACAGTGAAACGACTCAGCGCCGATGATAGTGCGGGTTCCCGTGTGAAAGTAGGTCATCGTCAGGCTCTTACAGCCCAGAAAACCCCAGTCAGAAATCTGACTGGGGTTTTTTGCTTTGGGG
>NZ_AKIW01000102.1 GCF_000282635.1 Variovorax sp. CF313 | reverse complement strand
CGCGTGGCGATCGCCCGTGCGCTGTCGATGGACCCGATCGTGATGCTGTTCGACGAACCCACCTCGGCGCTCGACCCCGAGATGGTCGGCGAAGTGCTCGACGTGATGGTGAGCCTGGCCAAGGAAGGCATGACCATGATGGTGGTCACGCACGAAATGGCCTTCGCCCGCAAGGTTGCGAGCCGCGTGATCTTCATCGACGTGGGCGGCAAGATCCTGGAAGACTGCCCGAAGGACGAGTTCTTCAACCACCCGGAGAACCGCCAGCCGCGCACCAAGGACTTCCTGAACAAGATCCTGCAGCACTGACAAGCCGCTGCCGGGTTCAGGCAAAAGGGGCCGCGCTTCGAGAGCGCGGCCCCTTTTTCCATTGGCGGGAGGCCCTGTGCACGCGATCTATTTCGTGCTAGGGCTCGCCGCAAACACCTTGTCGAAGAACGCCGGAATCTCGCTGCCCAGCCGCGCCAGCAGCGCCTTGCGGTCGAAGCCTTGCGGATCGGCTCGAACGTCCCCGTCGTCCGTCGGGATCGCACTCGAGGGGGTGTCCATGAAGGCGAAGTGCCAGGCGTCGGGAATCCGCTGGAGTTCGGCGCCCGGCATGTTCTGCGCGACCCATTCGGCATGGAAGCGCGGAACGAGAAAGCGGTCCAGCTGCGCCTCGTAGATCCGCGTGGGCACGCGGATGTCCGAGAGCGAAGCGGCCGTGAAGGGAACGCCGGCCGGAGCCATTGCCACGACCGCGCGTACCCGAGGGTCGCGCAGTGAAGGCAGCAGCGGCGATGCCGGGGCCGCCACTGTGCTGGTCGGCGCTCCAGCGTTGCGGCCGACGCCGCAAAAGATCGGGTCGGCGGCGCGCTCGCTCGCGCAGTGGCTGGCGATGCGCGACAGGTCGGCCTGCCCGCCCGCGAGCGCCAGCACCGTGTAGCCGCCGGCCGAATGACCCAGTGCGCCGATGCGGGGGCCTTGCGCGTCGACAGCGATCCGGTCCTTCCACATCGGGTCTTTCAACAGCACGTCGATCACGTGGGAGATCTGCTGCGGCCGTTGCGTGAAGTAGGCCGCCGCGCCTTGATGCAGCAGTGCGCCGTCCTGCCAGTTGTCGCCCGGATGGCGCAGCGCCGCGACCAGGTAGCCGTCCCGCGCGAGCGCTTCGGCCAGGCTGGTGTGGCCCAGTTCGGTGCCGCCGACACCGTGGCTCAACACGATCAGGCCCTTGAAGCGCTCCTCGGGTGGCGCCTGGATGGCCACGCGGACCGTGAACGGCCCCATGGGAATGGCGCGGGCGGCGGCCTGTGTCGGGTAGTAGAGCGCGACCACGACGGGCGCGGCGTCCGGCGCCGCAACCGGAAGACTCAGCTGGCGCCAGCCGGCTTCAGTGGCCATGAGGTGGAACGACAGCAGCAAGCCCGAGGCGAGCAGCAGGACCTGGCGGAAAACGGTGCGCATCGTGGATCTCCTGGACGGTGTCGATGGAGTCCGCATGGTGGCCGCGCCGCTGCGCGGCAGCCACCGGATTGCGATGAAGTGCGTGAAAGGCGGCGCGAAAGTGCTCAGGGCAGCCGCGCGATGTGTTCCGTCAGCAAATCGAAGAAGCCCTGCGCATCGCCGTCGACGATCCAGTTCACGTTGGGCGTGCGGTGCAGGCTGCCGTACCAGTCGGCCACCGTCTGCCCGAAGCCCATGCCCTCGCGGCTGTCGACCTCCACGTGGATGCGCCTGCCCTTGAAGAGCGAAGGCTGCAGCAGGTAGGCCGTGACGGTGGCGTCGTGCACCGGGCCGCCCGGCATGTCGTAGTGCTTCATCTCCTGGGGCGCGTAGGCGTCGAGGATGTCCGCGACGATCGCGCCGGCCCGGTTGCCGAGGCCGCGCAGCCGCGCGACGCGTTCGTCGCTGGTGAGGATCTTGTGGGTCACGTCGAGCGGCAGCATGGTGATGGGCACGCCGCTCTTCAGCAGCACTGCCTCGGCCGCATGCGGATCGGCGAACACGTTGAACTCGGCCACCGGCGTGATGTTGCCGCCGTTGAAATGTGCGCCGGCCATGAGCACCAGCTCGCGCAGGCCGCGCACGATGTCGGGGGCTTGCTCGAGCGCCAGTGCAAGGTTGGTCTGCGGGCCGAGCATCGCGAGCGTCACGCTCTTCTCGGGCGCGGCGCGCAGCGTGCGCACCAGGTAGTCGACCGCATGGCCATCGGCCAGCGGCCCGGCGGGCTCGTGCACATCGACGCCCGTGAGGCCCTCCTTGCCGTGGATGTTGGCCGCGTAGATCGGCGTGCGCCGCAGGGGCCGCTCGGCGCCCGCGTACACCGGGATCTCCGGCCGCCCGGCCCATTCGCAGGCCAGCCGTGCGTTGCGCGAGGTCTTGGCCAGCGGCACGTTGCCGGCCACCGTCGTCAGCGCCTCGATGCGCAGCCGTTCGGGCGCCGCCATCGCGAACAGCAGCGCGATCACGTCATCGGCGCCAGGGTCGGTGTCGATGATGAGCGTGTGCACCGTGGCGTCGGTGGATGGCGTGGGTTGCATGACAAGGTTCCTCGGCGGGCGCGGACGGTGCACCCTGTCGGGCAAGTCTGCCAGAGCGCCGGTGCCTGTCAGGGCGCGTCGCCGGCGTTAGCTGGCGACTTTTTCGGGGCGGTGCACAGGGCACGCTGCTGGCTACAGCGCCTTCACCAGTTCCGGCACCGCCGTGAACAGGTCGGCCACCAGCCCGTAGTCGGCCACCGAGAAGATCGGCGCTTCCTCGTCCTTGTTGATCGCCACGATCACCTTGGAGTCCTTCATGCCGGCCAAGTGCTGGATCGCACCCGAGATGCCGGCAGCGATGTACAGCTGCGGCGCCACGATCTTGCCCGTCTGGCCCACTTGCCAGTCGTTCGGGGCGTAGCCCGCATCCACGGCTGCGCGGCTGGCGCCCAGGCCCGCGTTGAGCTTGTCGGCCAGCGGCGCCATCACCTCGGTGAACTTCTCGGCGCTGCCCAGCGCCCGGCCGCCCGAGACGATGATCTTGGCGGCCGTCAGCTCGGGGCGTTCGCTCTTCGTGACTTCCCGGCCCACGAAGCTGCTCTTGCCGCTGTCGGCCACGCCTTCGGCGGTTTCCACCGTGGCGTTGCCGCCGGTGGCCGCTGCCGCATCGAAGCCGGTCGTGCGCACCGTGATCACCTTGATCGGGTCTGCGCTCTGCACGGTGGCGATCGCGTTGCCCGCGTAGATCGGGCGCTCGAAGGTGTCGGGGCTGTCGACCTTGGTGATGTCGCTGATCTGGGCCACGTCGAGCTTGGCGGCCACGCGCGGCGCGACGTTCTTGCCGTTGGCGGTCGAGGGGAACAGGATGTGGCTGTAGCTGGATGCGATCGCCAGCACCTGGGCGGCGACGTTCTCGGCCAGGTTCTCGGCCAGGCTCGGGCTGTCGGCCACGATGACCTTGGCCACGCCCGCGATCTGCGCGGCGGCCTTGCCGGCTTCGGCAGCGTTGGCGCCGGCCACGAGTACGTGGACGTCGCCGCCGCAGGCCAGCGCCGCGGTCACGGTGTTGAGGGTCGCGGGCTTGATGCTCGCGTGGTCGTGTTCGGCAATAACAAGTGCGGTCATGTTCAGATCACCTTCGCTTCGTTCTTCAGTTTGTCCACCAGCGTTGCAACATCGGGCACCTTGATGCCGGCGCCACGCTTCGGCGGCTCGCTGACCTTCAGGGTCTTCAGGCGGGGCTTGACATCCACGCACAGGTCCTCGGGCTTGAAGGTGTCGAGCTGCTTCTTCTTGGCCTTCATGATGTTGGGCAGGGTCACGTAGCGCGGCTCGTTCAGGCGCAGGTCGGTGGTGATGACAGCCGGCAGGCTGAGGCTGACGGTTTCCAGGCCGCCGTCGACTTCGCGCGTCACGGTGGCCTTGCCATCGGCGACTTCGACCTTGGAGGCGAAGGTGGCTTGGGGAAGATCAGCCAGGGCTGCCAGCATCTGGCCCGTTTGATTGGCGTCGTCGTCGATGGCCTGCTTGCCCAGGATGATCAGCTGGGGCTGTTCCTTGTCGACCAGCGCCTTGAGCAGCTTGGCCACGGCCAGGGGCTGCAGTTCTTCGGTGGTCTCCACCAGGATGCCGCGGTCGGCGCCGATGGCCATGGCGGTGCGCAGGGTCTCCTGGCACTTGGCGTCACCGCAGGACACGGCGATGACCTCGGTGACCACGCCCTTTTCCTTCAGGCGAACCGCTTCTTCCACCGCGATCTCGTCGAAGGGGTTCATGCTCATCTTGACGTTGGCAATGTCCACCCCGGTGCCGTCGCTCTTCACGCGCACCTTGACGTTGTAATCGACGACCCGTTTGACAGGTACGAGAACCTTCATGGCTGTTCCTCTTGAATGACAAAGAAATGGATTACTCGAGCTTGGCGCCCGACTGCTTGATCAGCCGCTCCCACACCGGGCGTTCCTGCTTCCAGGCTGCGGCGAAGAGCTCGGGCGAGCTGTCCTTGATCTCGAAGCCCATGGCCGCCACGCGCTCGCGCACGTCGGGCTGCTGCGTGGCCTTGCGCACTTCCTGCGCGATGCGGTCGACGATGGGCTTCGGCGTCTTCGCGGGCATGGCGACGGCGAGCCAGCCGGTCACGCGATAGGCCTCGTCCTTCATGCCCTGCTCGGCCAGCGTGGGCACGTTGGGCAGCGTGCTCATGCGGCGCTCGCCGGTCACGCCCAGCGCGCGGATCTTTCCGGAGTCGATGTGCGGCTTGGCCACCAGCGCGCTGGCGTAGGCCATCTGGATCTGGCCGCCGATCAGGTCCTGCATCATCGGCGCCTCGCCCTTGTAGGCGACGTGGCTCATGTCCGACTGCGTCGCCAGGCTCATGTGCGCGCCGGCCAGGTGCGGATAAGCGCCCACGCCGTACGAGCCGTAGGCCACCTTGCCCTTGTTGGCGACGACGTACTTCAGCAGCTCCGGCCCGGTCTTCGCCGGCACGCTGGGGTGCACCACCAGCACCAGCGGCGCCATCGCGATCTGGTAGACCAGCGTGAGGTCGCGCTGCGTGTCGTAGGGCAGCTTCTCGTAGAGGAACTCGTTGGTCATGAGCGAATTGCTCAGGCCCAGCACGATGGTGTAGCCGTCGGGCGCCGACTTGGCGACCGCGTCGGTGCCGATGATGCCGGCCGCGCCGGGCTTGTTGTCGATGATGATGGGCTGGCCCAGGCCGGCCGACATCTTCTGGCCCAGCACGCGCGCCAGCACGTCGGTGGCGCCACCCGCGGCGAAGGGCACGACCATGCGGATCGGCTTGTTCGGGTAGGCGTTTTGCGCCTGTGCCTGCATGCACAGCGCGGCGACGGAAGCAGTGGCGCACAGCAGCAGCGCGCGCTGGGTCGGAAGGCGGAAGGTCATGGCTTGTCTCTGTCTATGGTTTCTGAAAAAAGATCACTGCGCCGCGATGCGCGTCTTGAAGGGCAGCGGCTCCAGCGCCTTCTGCAGCCGTTCCTGCAGCGGCGCGGCGAGCGAGCCTGCCGCGGCGCTGTCGATCTGCACGCGTACGAGGCTCTCGCCTTCAGTCTTCACGACGGGCAGCGCGGTCTCTGGCACGCCGAGTTCGGCGCAGGCTGCGGCGACCGTCGCGTTCACCACCTGCAGCGCGGCCATCGCGCGCAACTCGGGCTTGTAGATCTTGCCCACGTTGGTCATCGGCATGGCCCCGATCACCGACACCCACTTGGGCCGCGCCGGCGCCTCGTCGACGCGCGCGGCGGTGAACGCGAGCAGCTCTTCTTCCGTTGCCGATGCACCCGGCACCAGGGTCGCGAAGATCACGGGCAGTTCGCCCGCATAGGCATCAGGCGCGCCCACCGCGGCGCACAGCTGCACAGCCGGGTGCGCACCCAGCGCGTCTTCGATGGTCTTGGGGTCGATGTTGTGGCCGCTGCGGATGATCAGGTCCTTCGAGCGGCCCGTGAGGTTGAGCCGCTCCTGGCTGTCGATCCAGCCCAGGTCGCCGGTGGCGAGCCAGCCGTCGGTCGTGAAGGCCTTGGCATTGTCGGCCGGGTCCACGAAGCCCGAGAACAGGTTCGGCGACTTGAACAGCACCATGCCGATTTCGCCCGGCGCCACCTCGTGGTCGCTGGCATTGCCGTTCTCGTCGAGCGCCACCACGCGCATCTGCATGTACGGCAGCCGAAAGCCCACGCAGCCCGCGGGCCCGTCCACACCCGGCGGCGTGATGGTCGAGATGCCGGCCATCTCCGTCATGCCCAGGCTCTCGTGCACGTGCAGGCCGAACAGGCGCTCGAAGCGCGCGGCCAGCTCGGGCGCAAGCACTGCGGCGCCGGTGCGGCAGTAGGTGATGGATGAAATGTCCGCGCCGTCCAGCGGCACGTTGGCCAGCGCCGCGAGCACGGTGGGCACGGCCGACAGCGAGGTCGGGCGGTACTTCTCCACCAGCTTCCAGTAGTTGGCCAGCACCTCCTTGTTGCGCAGCAGCGAGGGCGTGGGAATGATCACCTCCACGCCCGCCGACAGCGCCGACAGCGAGGCCGGCAGCACGCCCGCCACATGGAACAGCGGATAGCCGTTGATGGAGATGCCGTTCTCGTTCATGCCCGCGACCTGCACGCTGGCCCAGGCGGTGAACACCTGCGCGCCGTGGCTGTGGCGCGCGAGCTTCGGCGCGCCCGTGGTGCCGCCGGTGTGGAAGTACGCAGCGATGTCGGTGGGTGCGATGTCCCGCCCGCTCACGAGCCGATCAGATGGTTGTGCCGCACGCAGCACATCGAACTCCGCCACGCCCGGCAGCGCGGTCGCGCTGTCCGATCCCGCTCCAGGCAGCGTGCCGGCCGTGCCCGGCACCTCGTCGTGCGGCGCCACGCGCAGCACGGTGGTCAGCGTGGGCACCTGGCCGCGCAGGCGCATGGCCTTCGACCACATGCCCGATTCGGCGTCCGAGCCGTAGGCGATCAGCACCTTGGCGCGGCCGGCGGTCATCAGCGCGACCAGCTTCTCGTCGGTCAGCAGCGGGTTCAGCGGCTGCACGATGCCGGCCGCCTCTCCGCCCCACAGCGCGAGGTGGTACTCCAGGCAACCGGGCAAAAGCACCGCGACCGCGTCGTCGGGCCCGACGCCCAGCGCGTGCAGCATGTTCGCGGTCTGGTGGATGCGCGCGAGCAGTTCGGCGTACGACCAGCGGATCGGCTCGTCGGCCGGGTTGCCGGTGCGCAGGAAGGTCAGCGCGGTCTTGCCGCCGAAGGCAAGGCCCGCGTTGCGGAAGATCTCGTAGGTGCTGCGCACCGTGAGCGCCTGTTCCAGCGGTGTCTCTTCGAGCCGGTGGATGTCCGCCAGGCTGCGGACGGGAAATGCGGGGCGGAACGGCGCGCCGACCGGCGTCTTGTGGTTCTTGTTTTCGTTGTTTGTCATGTCTGTCTCCTTGATGCCGGTCGTCGGCCGCCTGCCGTTTTACTGGGCCGTGATGTGGTTGTCGCGAATGACCTTGCCCCAGCGTTCGAAATCCTCGCGCATGCGCGCGCCGGTCTGCTCGGGCGTGCGGTAGGCCGCGAAGGAGCCGACGCCCTGGAGCCTGTCCTGCACTTCCTTGTCGGCCAGCGCCGCCTTCAGTTCGGCACTCATGCGGTCGACCACGTCCTTGGGCGTGCCGGCGGGCGCCAGCAGGCCGCCCCACGAGGTCGCATCGAAGCCCGGGAAGCCCTGCTCGGCCACCGTCTTCACGTCGGGCAGCAGGCTCACGCGCTGCCCGGAGCCGACCGCGATGGCGCGCAGCTTGCCGGATCGGATGTGCGGCAGCACGCCCACGAGATCCGAGAACATCGCGGGCACCTGGCCGCCGATCAGGTCGGTCACGGCCGGTGCGCTGCCGCGGTAGGGCACGTGCTGCATGTCGAACTTGCCGATGGTCTTGACCTGTTCGGTCGTCAGGTGGCCGAAGCTGCCGGCACCGGCCGTCGTGTAGTTGAGCTTGCCGCCTTCGGCCTTGGCCTTCGCGATCAGGCTCTGCAGGCTGTTCACCTCGGGCAGCGACTTGGGGTTGACCACCAGCACGATCGGCAGGTCGTACACCGAGCCCACGGGCGTGAAGTTCTTGAAGATGTCGTAGCCGGTCGGGCCGTACAGGTGCGCGGCCAGCAGCGTCGGCGTGGCCAGCATCACGAAGGTGTAGCCGTCGGGCGCGGCGCGGGCCGCGGCGGCGGCGCCCACGGTGCCCGAGGCGCCGCTGCGGTTGTCGATCACGATGTTCTGCTTGAGTGCGGCCGACATCTTCTGCGCCACGATGCGCGAGGCCACGTCGGTCGGGCCACCGGGCGGGAAGGGCACGATCAGCGTGATCGGCTTGGCTGGCCAGGCCTGTGCAAAGGCGCTGCCAGCGATGAGCGGCAGGGCGAGTGCGAGAAGGGCGCGGCGAACGGGACTGCGAAGGGAAAGGGATGCCATTGGGTCTTGTCTACTTTGGAAATTCGGACACCTGTCTTCTTCAGACGACGCCACTCGTTTTCAGCGCCGCCAGCTTGTCATCCGACAGGCCGAGCAGCGACTGCAGCACGTCGTGCGTGCCCTCGCCCAGGGTGGGCGGCGCGCTGCGCACGGGCAGGCGCTCGCCGTCGAAACGGTAGGGCGGCGCCAGCACGTTGACCGTGCCGGCCACCGGATGCGGCTGCGTGGTGACGAGGCCGGCGTCGGTGGCGCGCTTCGATTGCAGCGCCTCCAGCAGGCCCAGCACCTCGCCGCACGGAATGCCCGAAGCCGTGAGCCTGGCGAGCAGGTCGGCGCGCTGGCGCTTCGCCAGCTCGGCATGCAGTTCGGGCAGCAGCACCGCGCGGTTCGCGGAACGCAGGATGTTGGTCTTGAAGCGCTCGTCGGCCGCGAGGTCGGGCCGTTCGATCACTTCGGTGCAGAAGCGCGCGAACTGCGCGTTGTTGCCCACGGTGATGACGAGCGGGCCGTCGGCCGCGTCGAACACGCCGTACGGCACGATCGACGGATGCGAGTTGCCGTAGCGCGGCGGGTCTTCGCCCATCAGCAGCGCTTCGAGGCCGTAGTAGGCGGTGATCATCAGGCCGCAGTCGAACAGCGCCATCTCGACGTGCCGCCCCTTGCCGGTCTTCTCGCGCTGGTAGAGCGCGGCCAGGATGGCCTGCGCCGAGTACATGCCGGTGAACAGGTCGACCGCGGCCACGCCGAACTTCAGCGGCGGTTGGTTCGCTTCGCCATTGAGCGCCATCAGCCCGGCCTCGCCTTGAACGACGAGGTCGTAGCCCGGCCGCGCGGCTTCGGGCCCGGTGCGGTCGTAGCCCGAGATCGAGCAGTAGATGAGACCCGGCTGCTCCTTGCTCAACTGCTCGTAGCCGAGGCCCAGCTTGTCGATGCCGCCGAACTTGAAGTTCTGGATCACCACGTCGCACTGCTTCGCGAGATCGCGCGCGAGCTGCTGGCCTTCGGGCGTCTGCAGGTCGAGCGTGACCGAGCGCTTGTTGCGGTTCACGCTGTTGAAGTAGGCCGTCTCGGTCTTGCCGACGCGCAGGCCCCAGTCGCGCGTGTCGTCGCCGCGGCCCGGGTGCTCGACCTTGATGACCTCGGCGCCCATGTCGGCCAGCACCATGCCGCACCAGGGCCCCGCGAGGATGCGGGACAGATCGAGGACGCGCACGCCGGCCAGCGGCAGCGAGGAATTCAGCGAGGACATGGCAACTCCGGAAAGATTGAAAACCCCCGCACCCGCGCGCAAGGGTCTGGAGGAAGGGGCACGGCGCGCGTCAGGATTCGGCCTGCTTGCGGCGGCGCAGCGCGACGAAATCGGCGCTGCGCTTGCCGAGGAACGCACCGATGCCTTCGGCCGATTCGGCATCGCCTTGCGACTCGACCATGAAAACGGCCTCGGCGTCGAGCTGCTCTTCCAGCGTGGCGTGGTGCGCCTGGCGGCACAGCGTCTTGATGCGTGCGCTCGCGCGCTGCGGACCGGTCGCGACCTTGGCCGCGAGCGCGATGGCCTCGGCCAGCGCGGCGCCCTTGTCGGTGAGGCGGTTGACGGCGCCCAGCGCATGCAGGCGCTCGGCCGGCATGCGGTCGCCGGTCAGGCACATCTCGGTCAGCACCTGGCGCGAGACGAACTCGGCCAGGAAGGCCGTGGCCCCACCGTCCGGCGTGAGGCCGACCTTCACGTAGGCGACTGTGTAGAACGCATCGCGCGCCGATACCAGCATGTCGCAGGCCAGCGCCATCGACAGGCCCGCGCCGGCCGCGCCGCCTTCCACGGCCGCGATCACTGGCTTGCTGCAGTCGCGCAGTGCGCGGATCAGGTTGTTGAGGCCTTCGAGAATCTCGCGGCGCTCGGCCGTCGGCAGCTCGCGCCGCTTGGCCAGCAGGTTCAGGTCACCGCCGGAGCAGAAGAAATCGCCCGCGCCGGTGAAGACGATGGCGCCGACCTCGGGGTCGTCCTGCGCATCGGCGAGCGCGGCCGAGAGTTCGGCATACAGCGTCGGCGTGATCGCGTTGCGCGCGGCGGGGTTGCTGTTGGTCAGGATGCGGACGGCGCCTTCCTGCGAGATCAACACGGTCTTGCCGCTCATGCCGCCAGCTCCTTGCCGAGCGCGATGTAGCGCTGCAAGTGGTGATCTTCGTCGCCCAGTTGGTGGTCGATCATCACGAGGCGCTTGGCGTAGTGGGGCAGCGGCAGCTCCCACGTCATGCCGATGCCGCCATGCATCTGGATGCTTTCTTCCGCCACCAGCGCACCGATGCGGCCGATGCTGAACTTGGCGGCCGAGAGCGCGCGCTCGCGCGCCACGCGGTCCGTGCCGTCGATGGCGGCCGCGGCGTTGATCACGGCCGAGCGGGCCTGTTCGATCTCGAGCAGCAGGTCGGCCATGCGGTGCTGCAGCGCCTGGAAGCTGCCGATGAGTGTGCCGAACTGCTTGCGCGTGCGCAGGTATTCCAGCGTGGCGGCCTTGGCGGCTTCCATCGCGCCCAGCGCTTCGGCGCACAGCGCGAGCACGCCGCGGCCGATGGCGCGTTCCAGCGTGGCGTGGCCCTGGCCTTCGGCGCCGAGCAGCGCGTCGGCGCCCAGCTTGACGCCGTCGAACGCGAGCTCGGCGACCCGGCCGCCGTCGATCGAGGGGCAGCCGCGCACCGCGAGGCCCGCGGTCTTGGCGGGCACGAGGAACAGCGAGATGCCGGTTTCGTCGTCCACGTTGCCCGAGGTGCGCGCGGAAACCAGGAACAGGTCGGCCTCCTCGCCCTGCGGCACCACGGCCTTGGCGCCGTGCAGCACCCAGCTATCGCCGCTGCGTTCGGCCCTGGTCTGCACGCGCGTGCGCTCGTAGTGCGTATCGGCTTCGTCGTGCGCGAAGGCCGCGACGGTCACGCCGTTGATGATGTCGCCGAGCTTCTTTTTCTGCGCGTCGCTGCCGGCGGCGCTGATCGCCTCGCCGACCATCACCGCGCCCAGCAGCGGCTCGACCACGAGGCCGCGGCCCAGCGCCTCGAAGACCACCGCGATGTCGAAGCCGCCGCCACCGAAGCCGCCATCGGCCTCGCCGAACAGCGCGCCGATCACGCCGAGCTCGGCGAACTGCTGGAAGATTTCCTTGCTGAACCCGTGCTGCGACTTCGCGATGCGGTCGCGCGCATCGAAGGCGTACTGCTCGGCGATGAAGCGGTTCAGGCTGTCGGCGAGCATGCGCCGGTCTTCGGTGTGTTCGAAGTTCATGTGCGTCTCTCCTTTACAGCCCGAGGATCATCTTGGAGATGATGTTCTTCTGGATTTCATTCGAGCCGCCGAAGATCGACAGCTTGCGGTTGTTGAAGTAGCGCGATGCGGCTGCCTTCGCATAGGCCGGGCCGAAGGTCTCGCCGTCGAAGCCGTCGTGCAGCGCTTCCTCGATGAAGGGCCGGCCGTAGACGCCCATCGCGCGGCGCGCGAGCGACGAGATCTCCTGGCGGATCTCGGTGCCGCGGATCTTGAGCATCGAGCTTTCCGCACCCGGCACACCGCCGCCGGCCACCGCCGCGATCACGCGCAGGTTGGTGGTCTTCATGTTCTCCAGGTCGATCTCGACGCGTGCCATGCGTGCCGCGAACGCAGGGTCTTCGTTCAATGGCTTGCCGTTCTTCGTTTGCGTCGCGGCGATGCCCTTGAGCTGCTCCAGCGCGGCCACCGAGAAGCCCACGCCCGCGATGTTGGTGCGCTCGTACGTCAGCAGGTACTTGGCGCAGGTCCAGCCCTTGTTCTCTTCGCCGACCAGGTTCTCGGCCGGCACGCGCACGTCGGAGAAGAACACCTCGTTCACTTCATGCTCGCCGTCGAGCGTGATGATCGGGCGCATTTCCACGCCGGGCGAAGTCATGTCGATCAGCAGGAAGCTGATGCCTTCCTGCTTCTTCGCCTCGCGGTTCGTGCGCACCAGGCAGAAGATCATGTTGGCGTGCTGGCCCAGCGTGGTCCAGGTCTTCTGGCCGTTCACGATGAAGTGGTCGCCCTGCGCGTCGATGCCGCGCACGGCCGAGGTCTTCACGGCGGCGAGGTCGGAGCCCGCGCCGGGTTCCGAGTAGCCCTGGCACCACCAGTCGTCGCCGTTCAGGATGCGCGGCAGCCAGCGGCGCTTCTGCGCCTCGTTGCCGTACTTGATGAGCACCGGACCCAGCATGTTCACGCCGAAGGGCACGATGCGCGGCGCAAAAGCCAGCGCGCATTCGTGCTCGAAGATGAATTTCTCGACCGCCGTCCAGCCGGGGCCGCCGTACTGCTCGGGCCAGTGGTTGGCGAGCCAGCCGCGCGCGTTGAGGATGGCGTGCCATTCCTCCATGTCGGCCTTCTCGAGGATCTTGCCGCTGCGCACTTTCTCGGACAGCCGCACCGGCAGCTTGGCGGCCAGGAAGGCGTGCACTTCGGTGCGGAAGGCTTCTTCTTCGGAGGTGAAGTTCAGGTCCATCGCGGGCTCCTCAATAAATCTCGAACAGGCCGGCAGCGCCCATGCCACCGGCGATGCACATCGTGACCACGGCGTATTTGGCGCCGCGGCGCTTGCCTTCGATGAGCACATGGCCCGTGAGGCGGGCGCCGGTCATGCCGAAAGGATGGCCGATGGAGATCGCGCCGCCGTTCACGTTCAGGCGCTCCGACGGAATGCCCAGCCTGTCCTGGCAGTAGATCGACTGCGAGGCGAAGGCTTCGTTGAGTTCCCACAGGCCGATGTCCTCGACCTTCAGGCCGTGGCGCGCGAGCAGCTTGGGCACCGCGAAGACCGGGCCGATGCCCATCTCGTCGGGCTCGCAGCCCGCCAGCGCGAGGCCGCGGAAGGCGCCCAGCGGCTTGATGTTGGCGCGCTCCGCGTCCCTGGCCTCCATCAGCACGCAGGCCGATGCGCCGTCGGACAGCTGCGAGGCGTTGCCGGCGGTGATGAACTTGTCCTCGCCCATCACCGGCTTCAGCTTGGCGAGCGCTTCGTAGGTGGTGCCGCGGCGGTTGCAGTTGTCCTCGGTGGCGGTGACTTCGCGATAAGTGACTTCCTTGGTCTCCTTGTCGGTCACGGCCATCGTGGTGGTGCAGGCCACGATCTCGTCCTTGTAGCGGCCGGCCAGTTGCGCCTCTTCGGTCTTGCGCTGGCTCTCGGCGGAGAAGCGGTCCTGCGCTTCGCGGCTGATGTTGTAGCGCTTGGCGACGATGTCGGCCGTGTCGATCATGGCCATGTAGAGATCGGGCTTGTGCTCGACGATCCACGGGTCCAGGCTGAGGTCGCCACCGTCGCCGGGGCTGCGGCCGCGGATCTGCGAGATGCTCTCCACGCCGCCCGCGATCATGGCCGGCGCGCCGTCCACGACGATGCGGCCGGCGGCCATCGCGATGGCCTGAAGGCCCGAGGCGCAGAAGCGGTTCACCGTGGTGCCGGCGATGCTGATGGGCAGGCCCGAGCGGATGATGCTCTGGCGCGCGATGTTGCGGCCGGTGGTGCCCTCGGGATAGCCGCAGCCGAGGATCGCGTCCTCGATCAGCGCCGGGTCCAGGCCCGAGCGCTCGACCGCGGCCTTCACCGCGAAGGAGGCCAGCGTGGCGCCGGGGGTGATGTTGAATTCGCCGCGATGCGCCTTGGTGAGAGGGGTGCGGGCGGTGGAAACGATGACGGCTTCACGCATGGAAATGGCTCCTGTACGGCGGACGGTGTGGATTACTCGGATTGATTGAGGCTCGCGAAATCGGCACCGCGTTCGACCAGCTCCACCAGCAGTGGCGACGGCTTCCAGAAGAGCGGGTCATCCTTCGCGAACTCGCGGATGTCGGCCAGCACCTTCGGCAGGCCCACGGTGTCGGCGTACTTCATCGGGCCGCCGCGATGGCGCGGGAAGCCGTAGCCGTAGAGGAAGGTCACGTCCACGTCGAGCGGGCGCAGCGCGATGCGCTGGAGCACGACGTTGGCGCCTTCGTTGATCATCGCGGCCATGTAGCGGCGCATGATTTCTTCCTCGGTGAACTGGCGCGGCGTGATGCCCGCGCGCACGCGTTCGGCGTCGATGATGGCCAGCACCTCCGGATCGGGCACGCCGGTGCGCGCGCCTTCGGGGTACAGGTAGTAGCCGCGCTGCGTCTTCTGGCCGAACCAGCCGCGCTCGCAGATGCGGTCGGCCACCTGCACGTAGCGCGCCTGCGGGTCGCGCGTGGCGGCCTTGCGCTTGCGCGTGGCCCAGCCAATGTCGCCGCCCGCGAGGTCGGACACCTGGAACGGGCCCATCGGGTAGCCGAAGTTGCGAACGGCCGCGTCGATCTCGTAGGGCGAGGCGCCGTCTTCCATCATGTGGTCGGCCGCCTGGCGGTACACCGCGAGAATGCGGTTGCCGATGAAGCCATCGCACACGCCCGCGCGCACGGGCACTTTCTTCAGCTTCTTCGCAAGCTCGAAACCGGTGGCGACCACGTCGGCGCTCACCTTGGCAGGCACCACGATCTCGAGCAGCTTCATGATGTTGGCGGGCGAGAAGAAGTGCAGGCCCACCACGTCCTGCGGCCGCGAGATGCTGTCGGCGATTTCGTCGATGTCGAGGTACGAGGTGTTGGTGGCGAGCACGGCGCCGCGCTTGCACACGCGGTCGAGCTCGGCGAACACTGCCTTCTTGACGCCCATCTCTTCGAACACGGCCTCGACCACGATGTCGACGTTGGCGAGTGCGTCATAGGAGGTCGAACCGTTGAAGCGCGCCATCACGGCGGCCTTGCTTTCGGGCGTCATGCGGCCCTTGGCGATGAGGCCGTCGTACACCTTCTCCACATGCTGGCGGCCGCGCGCGAGGCTGGGCTCGTCGCGCTCGATCATGGTCACGGGCAGTCCCGCGTCCAGCATCGCTACCGCGATGCCTGCGCCCATGGTGCCCCCGCCGACGATGCCGGCCGACTCCAGCGCGCGCGGCTTGGCGGCCTTGGTCTCGGGCGCCTTCAGCACTTCGCGCTCGGCGAAGAAGGCGTGGATCAGGCCGGCGCGCTGCGGGCTGTCGATGCACTGCAGGAACAGCTTGCGCTCCAGCGCCATGCCTTCGTCGAACGGCAGCGTGAGTGCGCCTTCGACGGCTTCGATGATCTTCATCGGCGAGAACAGGCCGCGGCTCTTCTTGGCGGTGTCGGCGCGCGCGGCTTCGAGGGCGGCGCGGCTGGCTTCGGTGTCGACGAGGCCGGCGGCTTCGCGCGTGCGGCGCACCGGGGCCTTGGCGGCAACCAGTTCCTGCGCATAGGCGAGGCCTTCGGCCAGCGCGTCGGCGTCGTTGCCGAGCCGGTCGACGAGGCCGAGCGACAGCGCTTCCTTGGCGTCGGCATGGCGGCCGCTGAGCATCAGCTCGAGCGCGGGCTTCGCGCCGATCAGGCGCGGCGCGCGCTGTGTGCCGCCCGAGCCGGGCAGCAGGCCCAGCGCCACTTCGGGCAGGCCGAGCTTGGCGGTGGGCGAGGCGATGCGGTAGTGCGCCGACAGCGCCACTTCGAGCCCGCCGCCGAGCGCGGCACCGTGGATGGCGGCGACGACCGGCTTCGTGCAGTTCTCGATCTTCAGGCAGGCCTCGGGCAGCGACGGCGGCTGCGGCGTCTTGCCGAATTCGCGGATGTCGGCGCCCGCGATGAAGTTGCGGCCCGCGCCGACGATCAGCACCGCCCTGGCGGCGCTGTCGGCCTCGGCCGCATCGATGGCGGCCACGAGGCCGCGGCGCACATCCACGCCCAGGGCATTGACGGGCGGGTTGTCGATGGTCACCACGAACACGTCGCCTCGACGCTCGAAGGTGACGGGACCGGTGGACGTGGAGGGGCTGGGAGTGCTGGTGGCCATGTGCGTGTCGCTTGTCTCTTGCGTTGCGGGCCGGCGGGCCCGAGGCTCTGGGGTGAACCCCGCATTCTTGGACCGCGCCGCCTCTTTGACAATTGCATAGACGGTTGACAGACTGTCAAAGAATTTTTGACACAATCGCCGCATGGACCTCCAATCGCTCACCCTGCTGGTGGAAATCCTCGACGCCGGCAACCTGAGCGCCGCCGCCCGCCGACTCAAGATGAGCCGTGCCAACGTCAGCTATCACCTGAACCAGCTGGAGCGCTCGGTGGGTGCGCAACTGGTGCGGCGCACCACGCGGCGTGCCGAGCCGACCGAAATCGGCCTGCGGCTCTACCAGCACGGCATCGCCATCCAGGGCGAGCTGCTGGCTGCGCGCGAATCGGTCACCACGCTGGGCCAGGAGCTGCAGGGCCGCGTGAGGCTCAGCGTGCCCAGCGGCTACGGCCAGCTCGTGATGGCCGGCTGGCTGATCGACTTCAAGCGCCGGTACCCCGGCATCGTGCTCGACGTGGTGTTCGAGAACCGCATCGAGGACCTGCTGCGCGACGAAGTCGACATCGCGATCCGCGTGATTCCCGAGCCGCCGCAGAACCTCGTGGCGCGCGAGATGGGGCCGGTGCGCTACGTGGCCTGTGCCTCGACCGACTATGCGGCGAAGCATCCGCTGCCCGTGCAGCTCGACGCGCTGCAGGGCGCGCCGGTGGTCACGGCTGCCGTCATCGGCCGCCAACTGCGCGTGTCGGCCTACCAGGGCGAGACACGGCGCGAGGTGATCCTGGAGCCGACGCTGATCTCGGAAAACTTCCTGTTCCTGCGCCAGGCCATCCTCGCCGGCCTGGGCATCGGCCTCGTGCCCGACTATGTGGTGCAGGAAGACGTGCGCAAGGGCGACGTCGTGACCACGCTCGACGACTGGCGCCTGAGCATCTTCGGCACGCAGATGTTCATGCTCTACATGCCGAACCGCCAGCACACGCGCGCGATCCGGACCTTCATCGATTTCATTCTGCAGCGGGTGCGGCCGGTGCCCGGTCAGACGCCGGAGGCGCGATAGCCGGCGGCTACGCCTGCCGCCGCTCCACCCCGGCGCCCTCGTAGTGCCGCGCCTTGTCCGCGTACATCGCCCGGTCCGCCCGCTGCAGCGCAGTTTCCAGCGACTCCTCCCCGTGGCAGGTCGCCAGCCCGATGGCCAGGCTCAGCGCATGGCCGCTCTGGCCCGCATGGAACTGGTTGTTCATTTCGAGCAGCGTAAGAATGCGCTCGCGCATCGCCTCGGCGCCGCGCTCGTCGGTCATGGGCAGCAGCACCGCGAACTCGTCGCCGCCGATGCGCGCGGGCCAGGCCGGCGGGTCGACGGCCTTGTCGAGCACTTCGCCCATGCGGCGCAGCAGCGAGTCGCCGGCGGCATGGCCTTCGTGGTCGTTGATCTGCTTCAGCCCGTTGAGGTCGATCGCCACGATCGACACCGGCCAAGGCCCCTTGCGCGACAGGCGGTTGAGCTCCTCGGTGTAGTAGGTGCGGTTGCACAGCTGCGTGAGCACGTCGTGCTTGCCGAGGTATTCGAGGTAGGCCTCGGCCTTCTTGCGCGCGGTGATGTCGACCAGCGACACCAGCACCAGGTCCCAGGTGTCGAGCCGGTCGTCCTGCACCGCGAACTGCATGTGGATGTTCAGCGCCTCGCCCGACAGCGAATAGTTGAGCACCTCGCGCTGCTGCACCGTCTTGCCGTTCCACAGGTCCTGCAGCTGCTCGGCGAAGGACTCGCGCATCTCGTCGCGGAAGACGCGCGAGATATTGCCCAGCAGGGTCTGCAGGTCGGGCGCGCCGAACATGCGCAGCGTTTCGTGGTTCACGTCGATGACGCGGATCTCCTGCATGCAGCGCGTGACGAATTCGGGGTGCACCTTGATGAAGGTGGCGAAGTCGGTGATGCCGCGCGTGCGGATGCTCTCGAGCAGCGAGCGCACCGCGCTGAAGTCTTCCACCCACAGCGACACGGGCGAGCGGTCGAACAGGCTGCGCGCGTGCTTCGCGCTCTCGTCGCGCAGGCGCTGCGCGGCCACGCGCTCGGTCACGTCGTCGAGCGACACCAGCACGCGGCTCCAGGAGTCTTCGTGGCCGGGCAGCACGCGGGCGCGAACGCGCACGTCGAGCCGCCGGCCGTCGAGCGCGTAGTTGACGGTTTCGCTCTCGAAGGTGAGCTGGCCGCGCCACAGCTGGTCGAGCTCGTGCACCACGGTGGCCGACATGTCGCCGCGGAACACGCGGTCCAGCGCGCCCAGCAGGGTCTGCTGGCTGTCGGCGGCAAAGAGCCGCAGCGTGTGCTGGTTGACCCGCAGCACCTTCAGCAGCGCCATGCAGTCGCTCACCCGCTGCGGGTCCGCCGACAGGTGCGCCACCAGGTCGGTGACGCCCTCGGCGCGCCAGCCGTCGAGCTTGCGCTTCAGGTCGCCGTAGTCCTCGATCCAGAGCGAGACGGGCGCCAGGTCGAACATGCCGTCGAGGTCGTCGTTGGTCGACGAAACCGAAGAGGGGGCGAACGCGGCTGCGGGCAGGGCCATCGATGAAGCTTTCGAGGAAGCGGCTGTGGATGTCGGCGAAATGAAGACTTAATTATTACATTTATTAACGTGAGATCAGCGGCTGTAGAGGCCCACCACGCTCTGGCCGCCCAGCGCATGGCCCTTGAGCGCGGCCAGCAGTGCGTCGCGCGCGAGGCCGGCCGGCAGGCTGCCCGGTGCGAGGTCGGTGGCAATCACGGTCAGCACGTAGTGGTGCGGCCGGTCACCCACCGGCGGGCACACGCCGCGGTAGGCGGGCGCGCCGGCCACGTTCGGGCCCATGGTGAAGTTGAAGTTCGAGCCCGCCTGTCCTTCGCCCGCCTTGAGTTCGCCGCGCTCGGCCGCGATGTTGTAGGCCACCCAATGCGACACGCCGAGGCCGGCCGCGCCGTCTGGATCGAGCACCAGCACGGCGACCGATTTCGTCTTGGCCGGCAGGTTGCTCCACGCCACGGGCAGCGAGACGTTCCTGCCGCCGCAGTCGCCCGCGCCGGCGTGGTCGGACGGAATGACGCCGTTGTCGCCGAAAGCGCTCGACGTGACTCTCATGCCCGTGAAGGCCTTGCCGGTGCCGGGCGACATGCCCGTGCAGCCCGCCACGAGGCCGGTGAACGCGAGGGCCGCGATCGACAGTGCAAGAGGATTGTTGTTGCGCATTTCTTTTCTCCTGGAGGGTTGTCTTCACTCGGCCCGGCCGAGCCACACGCTGCCGTCCGCTCTTTCGTGCACCGCCAGCGGCGTGAGCCGCGCACCGCGGCAGGGACCGCCGACGCATTTGCCGGTGTCGGGCTCGAAGATGGCGCCGTGCCGCGCGCACATCAGAAAGCGGCCTGAACTCTCCAGCACCTGGCCCTCGAAATCAAGCGGGCCGCCCGCGTGAGGGCATTGGTTGAGATAGCCGTGCACGCCGCCTTGCCAGCGCACGGCGAAGGCCTGGGTGCCGCCGGGCGCGGTGAACAGGGCGGCGGGGCCGTTGTCGGCGAGTACCGGGGAGATCAGCTGGGGCTCTGTCGTGCTCATCATTCTTTTGATTGCATTTCGCAAGGAAGCCTGGGCCTGAGCGAAGGAAACAGTATCTCCTGCGAGGTGGGGCGAGGCAAAGCAGTCTGCATGGCCGATCTCGCGTAGGAGCGCATGAACGATGCCGCTCCCGTCGACCCGCAAGGCTAGGTGCCCTTGCCGGCCGGCTTCTTCAGGCTCTGTGCCACCAGGACAGCTTCCCTTGCCAGGGCCGCCAACGCTTCATGGTCTTCGATGATCTCGATGGGGACCTCGAAGTACTTCTTGACTTGCACCCGCCGCGCCTTCGTGTCGTAGGCAAAGCACTTGCTGCCCAGCTTCTCGTACTTCGGCCGGGTGTTCTTGTCCACGACGAAGTACACGGTGCTGCCCATGATCATCGCGAACTGCGTGGCGTCGGCCGACAGCCCCGTGCCGCCGAAGAATCGGGTCTTGGCGATGCGCGGGATTCCGCGGAGACGGTCAACGATGAAGTCGACGAACTGCGACGAGGCTTCCGACATGATGCTGCTGGCGTCTGGCGCGCGATGGAAAGAGCGCAGTGTCGCCGAGTCCGGCCACGCTGCGTCGGCTCCCGGCAGTGGAAAATTTGTGGATTCCCGCGAACCGTTCGGCGGGTTCGACGCCTCCTTGTTTCCGAGGGTCTTCCTCATGCACCCAAGGATCGAAGGAGTCACCATGGTCTACGTCAAGAATGTCCCCGGTTGGGAACGCGCGCTGCGCATCGTCATGGGCCTCGCCGGCCTGCTTTTCGCCGCCATGAGCTGGGGCACGGCCGGCTTCGGGCTCGCTGCGATCGCCGGGCTCACGGGCGCGACGCTCGCGCTGACGGGCCTGTTCGGCTTCTGCCCGATGTGCGCCATGGTCGGGCGCAAGCCTGGCAAGGGGCGCTGAGCCATGGGCGTGGGCATCGACCGCACCGGCCTGATCCAGGCCGCGCAGACCGGCGACCCCGCCGCCATCGCGGGCCTGCTCGCGGTCTGCCAGGCCGATGCGCGCCGCTACGCCTGGCGGCACTGCCAGGCCAGCGACGTCGACGACGCCGTGCAGGAGTCGCTGCTGGTGATCGCCCGCAAGGTCCGGGCGCTGAAGGCGGCCGCGGCCTTCTCGTCGTGGCTCTTCACCGTCATACGGCGCGAATGCCTCAGGCTGCAGCGCGCGATGTTCCGGCATGAACCGCTCGGCGACGAGGTGGCCGAGCGGCAACTGGCCAGCCGCAGCGACGGCGCTTTGCGCATCGACCTCACGCACGCGCTGGAGTCGCTTCCCGCGCACTACCTCGAAGTGGTGCTGCTGCGCGACTTCGAGGAGCTGACCATCGCCGAGATCGCCGAACGCCTCGGCGAACCGCCGGGCGCCGTGAAGAGCCGGCTGCACCGCGCGCGGGCGCTGGTGCGCGAGTACTTGCTGGGGGGCGATGCGACAATTGCCGGGCCATGACAGACACCCTCACGATCACCCGCCCCGACGACTGGCACCTGCACGTGCGCGACGGCGCCGCCCTCGAAGCCGTCGTTCCCCACAGCGCGCGCCAGTTCGGCCGCGCGCTGATCATGCCGAACCTGCGTCCCCCCGTGACCACCGCCGCGCAGGCCATGGCCTACCGCGACCGCATCCGCGCCGCCGTGCCCGCAGGCACCGCCTTCGAGCCCGTGATGTCGCTCTACCTCACCGACAAGCTGCCGCCCGAGGAAATCGCGCTGGCCGCGGAGGCCGGCGTGCGCGCGCTCAAGCTCTACCCGGCCGGCGCCACCACCAACAGCGATGCCGGCGTGACCGACATCCGCAAGACCTACAAGACGCTTGAAGCCATGCAGAAGCACGGCCTGCTGCTGCTGGTGCACGGCGAGGTGACCGACCCGGCCATCGACCTGTTCGACCGCGAGGCCGTGTTCGTCGACCGCGTGATGATTCCGCTGCGCCGCGACTTCCCCGAGCTCAAGGTGGTGTTCGAGCACCTCACCACCAAGGAAGGCGCCCATTACGTGCGCGACGCCGGCCGCTTCACGGCCGCCACCATCACGGCGCACCACCTGCTCTACAACCGCAATGCGATCTTCACAGGCGGCATCCGCCCGCACTACTACTGCCTGCCCGTGCTCAAGCGCGAGACGCACCGCGTGGCGCTGGTCGAGGCGGCCACCAGCGGCAGCGACCGCTTCTTCCTGGGCACCGACAGCGCGCCGCACCCGGCGCACCTGAAGGAACATGCGCTGGGCTGTGCCGGCTGCTACACCGCGCTCACCGCCATCGAGTTGTACGCCGAAGCCTTCGACAGCGTGAACGCGCTCGACAAGCTCGAGGGCTTTGCGAGCTTCCACGGCCCCGACTTCTACAGCCTGCCGCGCCACACCGACACCATCACGCTCAAGCGTGAAAGCTGGACCGTGCCGGAGACCGTGCCCTATGGCGATGCCACGCTGAAGCCGCTGCGCGGCGGCGAAACCGTGAACTGGAAGCTCTTGTGAGTACTTCATCACGCGATCAGTCGCTCAAAGCGCGGCATCTGAGGTTGGCAAAATCCCGTCGAGAAACACCACGGAGCCGGCTTTGCCGGGCCGTTGGTGTTGCCCCCGGTGAGGGGGTGGGAGAAGCGACACGAAGTGCGCGCAGCCTGGGGG
>NZ_AKIW01000101.1 GCF_000282635.1 Variovorax sp. CF313 | reverse complement strand
CGCAGACAGTAGGGTCGCCTTTCTTTTGCCTACGTTTCTTTGGCGAAGCAAAGAAAAGTAGGTCGCCCGCCGGGGCGAGACCCGGCCCCGGGAAATAAACCAAGTCAAGCAACGTCAAGCCAACACCCACATCACGGTAGCCAGCGGCGGCACGCTGATCGAAACAGAGTCCGCCTTCCCATGCCATGGCACGGGAGAACTCTCGACAACGCCGTTTCCGACCCCACTGCCCCCATAAATCGAGCCATCCGTATTGACAATCTCCCGATAAGAGCCAGCACAAGGAACCCCCAGCCGATACCCATGCCGAGGCACCGGCGTGAAATTGCAGACCGCCACCACGAACGCCCCATCCCGAGCCCGCCGAACAAACGCAAACACCGACTGGTCCGCATCGTCATGCACGATCCATTCGAACCCCGCGCCCTCATGGTCGAGCTCATGCAGCGCAGGAAAGTGCCGATACACGTTGTTCAGGTCGCGCACCAGCCGCCGCACCCCTTGATGCGCCGCATGCTCCAGCAGATGCCAGTCGAGGCCGCGGTCGGCATTCCACTCCGCGTACTGCGCGAACTCGCCCCCCATGAACAGCAGCTTCTTTCCCGGATACGCCCAGAGGTAGCCATACAGGTTACGCAGGCCCGCGAACTTCTGCCACTCGTCGCCAGGCATCCGCCCGATCATCGAGCCTTTGCCGTGCACCACTTCGTCGTGCGACAGCGGCAGCACGAAGTTCTCGCTGTGCGCGTACATCAGCCCGAAGGTGATCTGCTGGTGGTGATGCTTGCGGTAGACCGGATCGGTGCCCGCATACGCCAGCGTGTCGTTCATCCACCCCATGTTCCACTTGTAGTGAAAGCCCAGCCCGCCGTCTTCCGGCGGCCGGGTCACGCCGGGGAAGCTCGTAGATTCCTCAGCCACCGTCACGGCCCCGGGCCGCTCGATGCCCACCACGCGGTTCATGCGCCGCAGGAAGTCGATGGCCTCCAGGTTCTCGCGCCCGCCGAGCACGTTCGGCACCCACTCGCCGGCCTTGCGGCTGTAGTCGCGGTACAGCATCGAAGCCACCGCATCCACGCGCAGGCCGTCCACGCCGTAGCGCTCCAGCCAGTACAGCGCATTGCCGACGAGGTAGTTGCGCACCTCCGTGCGTGCGTAGTTGAAGATCAGCGTCTGCCAGTCGTTGTGGAAGCCTTCGCGCGGGTCGGCGTACTCGTACAGCGCGGTGCCGTCGAAGCGGCCGAGGCCGTGCGAATCGGTCGGGAAGTGCGCGGGCACCCAATCGAGGATCACGCCCAGCCCTGCGGCATGCGCCGCTTCCACGAAATGCCGGAAGTCGCCCGGCGTGCCGAAGCGCGAGGTGGGCGCGTAGAGCCCGATCGGCTGGTAGCCCCATGAGCCGTCGAAGGGGTGTTCGCTGATCGGCAGCAGCTCGATGTGCGTGAAGCCCATGTCGCGCGCGTAGGGCACCAGCGTGTCGGCCAGCTCGCGGTAGTCCAGCCATTCGTGGCCGTTGTTCTTGCGGCGCCACGAGCCCAGGTGCACTTCGTAGATGCTGATCGGCGCATGGCGCCCGTTCGCGGCGGCGCGGCCTTCGGGCAGCTTCACCGGCGCGGGCAGGGGCTGCACCACGCAGGCGGTGTCGGGCCGCAGCTGCGACGAGAACGCGAAGGGATCGGCCTTGCGCAGCACCTCGCCCTGCGCCGACAGGATCTCGAACTCGTAGCTGTCGCCCACCGTCACATGCGGCGCGAAGATCTCCCACACGCCGCACTCGCGGCGCAGCCGCATCATGTGGCGCCGGCCGTCCCAGTTGTTGAAGCTGCCCACCACCGACACGCGCTTTGCGTTCGGCGCCCAGACGGCAAAGGCCACGCCCTTCACGCCGTCCATCTCGCGCAGGTGCGCACCCAGCCGCTCCCACGGCCGCAGGTGCGTGCCCTCGGCCAGCAGCCACACGTCGGTTTCGCCGAGCACGAACGGAAAGCGGTAGGGGTCTTCGAGCCGCGAGGTGTGCGCCTCCCAGTCGACCTGGAACGAGTAGCCCATGCGGGCCTCCGCGGCCGGGACCAATCCGCTGAACAGGTCCGATTCGGCATGCCGTGCCAGGATCGCAAGCGGCCAGCCGGTGCGCGAATGCAGCACGGCCACGCGCTGCGCACCGGGCAGCAATGCGCGCACTTCCAGGCCTTCGGGCGTCTCGTGCGGGCCCAGCACGGCGAACGGGTCGCCATGCTCCGCGCGCATCAGCGCATGGACTTCGGATTCGGGCAGCGGCTTGGAGGAGGGCATGGTGCTCAGCTTTGTCCTTCGGCGGCGGGCGTGCCGAAGAAGACGCCGTACGGCGCCAGCGCGAGCATGCGCTTTCCGCCTTCGGCCTGCATGACGGCGCTCGGCGCGAGCGGATGTCCGACGAGAGGCATCAGGGCTTCGGCCAGCGGCATCGAAACCGGTTCGCTCCCGAGGTTGAAGACCGCCTGCAGCGACGAATGCCCGTCGCGCCGCTCGAAATGCAGCAGAGGGTCGGGCGCATCGATGAAGCGGATGCCGCCGGTGCGCAGCAGGGGCTGCGTGCGCCGCCAGTGCAGCAGCGTGCGGCTGAAGGCGAGCATCGAATCGGGCCGCGCGGCCTGCCGTTCGACGGCCAGCGGAAGGTGGGGGCCGTACACCGGCAGCCAGGGCGTACCGGTGGTGAAGCCGCCGTTCGGCGCCGCGGTGGTCCACGGCATCGGCGTGCGGCAGCCGTCGCGGCCCTTGAACTCGGGCCAGAACGCGCGGCCGTACGGGTCCTGCAGCAGTTCGAAGGGCACTTCGGCCTCGGGCAGGCCCAGTTCCTCGCCCTGGTAGATGCTGGCGCTGCCGCGCAGTGCGAGCAGCAGCGCCAGCCAGAGCCGGTCGCGCCGGGCGTCGGCCGGGCCGCCGTCGCTCCATCGCGTGGCGACGCGCGGCACATCGTGGTTCGACACCGCCCAGCAACCCCAGCCGCCGGTGGGCGCCAGCGCGTCGTCGAGCGCCTCGACCTGGTGGCGCAGGTGGGCGGGGCGGTGGTCTGCCGTCAGCAGGCTGAAGCTGTAGGCCAGGTGCAGGCGCTTGCCGAGCTCGGTGTATTGCGCCATGACGGGCGGCGCGTTCTCGTCGCCGACCTCGCCCAGCGCCACCGCGCCGTAATCGTCGAGCAGGCGGCGCAGGCTTTCGAGGAAGGCCAGGTTCTCCATCTGGCTCTTGTCGTACAAGTGCTGCTGCATCGCGTAGGGGTTGTCGGCGCGCACTGTGCTGACCCCGTCGATCGACGCCGGTGAGGCCGGCGGGTTGTCGCGCAGCAGCGCATCGTGAAACTGGTGGTTGCAGGCGTCGAAGCGAAAGCCGTCCACGCCGCGCTCGCACCAGAAGCGCACCTCGCCCAGCAGGGCCTCCTGCACGGCGTCGCAATGGAAGTTGAGGTCGGGCTGCTCGGCGAGGAAGCTGTGCAGGTAGTACTGCCGCCGGCGCGAGTCCCACTGCCAGGCCGAGCCGCCGAACACCGACAGCCAGTTGGTCGGCGGCGTGCCGTCGGCCTTGGGGTCGGCCCAGACGTACCAGTCGGCCTTGGGGTTGTCGCGGCTGCTGCGGCTTTCGGCGAACCATGCGTGCTGGTCGGAGGTGTGCGAAAGCACCTGGTCGATGATGAGCTTCAGGCCCAGCGCGTGCATGCGCGCCAGCATGGCGTCGAAGTCGGCCAGCGTGCCGAACAGCGGGTCGACTGCGCGGTAGTCGGCCACGTCGTAGCCGAAGTCCTTCATCGGCGAGCGGAAGAAGGGGGAAACCCAGACGGCATCGACGCCGAGGCTGGCCACGTGCTCGAGCCGGGACGTGATGCCCGGCAGGTCGCCGATGCCGTCGCCATCGCTGTCCATGAAGCTGCGCGGGTAGATCTGGTAGATCACCGCGCCGCGCCACCATTCGCTGTCGCTCTTGCTGCCCATGCCGGCCCCTGTGGTCTGAAAATCATTGTGGCATGCGAAATCCGGGCCACCCGCGAAGCTTTCTACACTGGGCGTCGTTCCCCGCTCTTCAAGATGACATCAGATTCCGCTTCCTCCCTCGCCGCGCTCGAAGCGCGGCTCGCCCAGGACCTCGAATATCTCGGCTGGCCCGGCCGCAACTGGATGCCCGCCCGACAGGCCGGCGATGAATCCATGCTCGACGTGGCCATCATCGGCGGCGGCCAGGCCGGCCTGGCCGCCTCGGTCGCGCTGGCGCAGCTGGGCATTCGCGCCGTGGTGCTCGACCGCTCGCCCGCGGGCAAGGAGGGCCCCTGGGCGACGACGGCGCGCATGGAGACGCTGCGCTCGCCCAAGGAGCTCACCGGCCCCGCGCTCGGCCTGCCGTCACTCACCTTTCGCGCCTGGTTCGAGGCCCAGTTCGGGCTGGAGGCCTGGACCGCGATGGACAAGATCCCGCGCCTGCAGTGGATGGACTACCTGGTCTGGTACCGCCGCGTGATGGACGTGGACGTGCGCAACGACACCGCGGTGGTCGGCATCCACCCGCTGCCCGATGCGTCCGGCGTGCGGCTGGCCCTGCGCACGCCGCAGGGCGAGCGCAGCGTGCTGGCGCGCCGCGTCGTCCTTGCGACGGGGCGTGACGGCCTCGGCGGGCCGGCCGTTCCGGCTTTCGTCGACGCACTGCCGCGCTCGAAATGGGCGCATTCGTCCGACGACATGGACTACGGCCGGCTCGAAGGCCTGCGCGTGGGCGTGGTCGGCGCTGGCTCCTCGGCCATGGACAGCGCGGCCACCGCGCTGGAGGCCGGTGCGCGCAGCGTCGAGCTGCTGATCCGCCGGCCCGACCTGCCGCGCGTCAACAAGGGCAAGGGGGCGGGTGTGCCGGGGCTCACGCAGGGGCACTACGATTTGCCCGACGAGCTCAAGTGGCGCATCCGCCACTACATCAACGTGGCGAACGTGCCGCCGCCGCACGGCAGCACGCTGCGGGTGTCGGGGCACACCAATGCCTTCTTCAACTTCGGTTGCCCCATCCTCGCCATCGAGCCGCGGGGCGAGGCCATGCGCGTGTCGACGCCGAAGGGGGTTTTCGAATTCGACTTCCTGATCGTCTCGACCGGCTTCAAGGTCGACTGGCCGAACCGTCCGGAGTTTGCCGGCATCTCGGCCCACATCCGGACATGGAAAGACCGCTTCGAGCCCGCGCCCGGCGACGAAGACCAGGAACTGGCCGACTCGCCCGACCTCGGGCCCGCCTTCGAATTCCGGCAGCGCGTGCCGGGCGAATGCGCGGGGCTCGGGCGCATCCACTGCTTCTGCTACCCGGCTGCGCTGTCGCACGGCACGGTGTCGGGCGACATCCCGGCCATCAGCGATGGCGCCAGGCGGCTGGCGAGCGGCATTGCCAGCCTGTTCTACCGCGAGGACTTCGACCACCACTACGCCAACCTCGAGGCCTATGCCGAGCCGGAACTGTTCGGCGACGAATGGACGCCCGCGCTGCCGCCCCAAGAAAGAAGCCGACCATGACAAGCACTCCCCACGATGTGATCGATGCCGCCGTCCCGCTGGCGCCGGACCACCCCCTCTGGGCGCTGCGGCGCCAGCGCGACAAGGTCGTTGCAGCCACGCAGGGCAGCTATGACGCGATGTTCTCGCCGGCCGTCGAAGGCCTGTCGGTAAGCGAGCGGCTGCTCGTGGCGCTGCGTGCCTGCCGCGTGTCGAAGGCCGACAGCCTGGCCGCGCACTACCGCGACAGGCTGGCGGCCGAAGGCGCGGATGGCGACGTGATCGCTGCCGTGGACGCCGGGCGGCCCGTGGCCGATGCGCGCCTGCAGGCCGTGCTGGCCTTCACCGGCAAACTGATCGAGCGCCCCATCGAGGGCGACAAGGCCGCCGTGCAGTCGCTGGCCGCGAGCGGCCTCTCGACGCCCGCCATCGTGGCGATGAGCCAGTTGATCGCCTTCCTCTCGTACCAGATCCGCGTTGCCGCGGGCCTGAAGGCGCTGGTCGCCGCGGAGGCTGCGGCATGACGGCCCCGATCCGCATCAAGGGCTTCACCACCGAGGTGCTCCAGTGGAAGCCGTGGCTCGACACGGTGAACGTCGACACCGCCACGCCTGCCCAGCTGGCCGCACTCGACGAGATGAGCCCGCAGGCGCGCAGCTCGCCGTACTTCCTGGTGCTGGCGCATCAGCCCGAGATACTGCTGCAGCGCTCCATCGCCTTCAACGCGATCATGTTCGCACCGGGCGGCATGCCGCGTGCCGAGCGCGAGCTGGGCGCCACGGTGGAATCGCGCGTCAACGGCTGCGTGTACTGCGCCTCGGTGCATGCGCAGCGCTTCGAGCAGCTGGCCAAGCGCAACGACGTGATCTCGCAGGTGTTCGAGGAGCCGCAAGGCGCCGGCACCACGGCGCGCGAGAAGGCCATCGTCGCGTTCTCGATCCGTCTCGGTGCCGAGCCCGACAAGGTCTCGGCCGACGACGTGCGCGGGTTGAAGGAGGCCGGGCTGACCGAGCAGGAGATCCTCGACCTGATCCATTCGGTCGCCCTGTTCGCCTGGGCCAACCGGCTGATGCTCAACCTCGGGGAGCCGGTGTTCCCCGAAGCCGACGCTTCATAAGCGCTCGAGCAGCCCGGCGACGGTTTCGTTCGCCAGGCCCAGCGGTTCGAGCAGGTCGTTCTCGCAGCGGAAGTCGATGCCGTTGACCAGCGAGGCCGCATCCACGATGGTGCGGGTCGCGGGCGTCGGCACGCCGGCGATGGCGCCCAGCGCCTCGACGAACGCCAGGCCGTAGGGCATGTCCTCGGTGACGTAGCGGGTGTCGGCCTGCGTGGGGCCGGGCGGACCGCCGCGCTTGGCGTGCAGCTCGGCGGCGATGTCCTCCAGCTTTGCCGACGCGGTGCCGAAGGAGCGCGCGAAATGCGCTTCGATGGGACCGAGCTCGATGCCGAACGCGGCGGCCACGGCGCGCCGCTCCCGGTCCAGCGCCTCGATCACGCGCGACACGCCGGGCGTCATGCAGTGGTACTGCGGCCAGTTCTCGGCGCGCTCGATGCGCGTCCAGTTGAACACCGCGAGCGGGCCGTGGGACTGCGGATTGACGTTGGCCAGGGCGCTCGCGAGGGCGCTGCCGTCGGGGAAGAAGCCGTCACCGAAGAGGGCGGTGCACAGCGCGACGGCCTCTTCCACCCGCGAGCCGGGCAGGGCGGAGACGCCGACCGCCTTGCGCCGCGTCATCACCCTGACCTGCGTGCCGGACTCGCGGCGCGCGGTCAGCACGGTCGTGCCGAAGCTGGCGACCGTGATCCGCCGGCCTGCGCGCGCAGCTGCTTCGTGCAGATAGAGCGAGGACAGCGAGGCCATCGAGCTGACGATCACGGTCTGGCCGTCGCGCAGGAGAGGGAGCAGCGCGTCCATCACGCGCCTGTGGCCGTTGACGGGGAGGGCGAGCAGCAGCACGTCCGAAGCGGCGCAGAGCCCGGCCGCGCCGTCGGCGACCTCGACCTTCACCGAGAACGACTGGATGCCGCAGGCTTCCAGCGGCTGAGTGCGCAGCCCGTCCGCGCCCCGGCCGCCCGGCGACCACACCGTGACGCCATGGCCCGCCCGCCGCAGCCACGCCGCACTGGCCAGCGCGATCGCCCCGGCGCCGGCGATGCCGACGCGGTACTGCTTCGCCGCGACCGTCACAGGCGCATCCCCATTCGTGAACACCGTGGAACCGGCTTTGCCGGGCCACCGGTGTTGCCCCCGGCGAGGGGGGTGGCGAAGCGACACGAAGTGCGCG
>NZ_AKIW01000100.1 GCF_000282635.1 Variovorax sp. CF313 | reverse complement strand
CCGGCTTTGCCGGGCCGCAGGTGTTGCCCCCTGCAAGGGGGTTGGCGAAGCGACACGAAGTGCGCGAAGACTGGGGGTGTACCCTATGCCGCTCGCAGGCCTTCCATGTCGCGGATGAGTTCGCTGGCGGAGATCGGGTCGAGCAGGTGCAGTGCCTCCGCATCCTGCATGTCGCCCCAGCCCGAGGGCTTGCCCACCTGCACCTGGCCCAGCTTCTGCTCGGGGTATTCGTCCACCATGCCGACGATGATGCCGGGGTCGAGGCTCAGCTCGATCACGCGGCTCGTGCCCAGCGGCTTGCTGAAGTACCAGATGCAGCCCGAGTCCTGCGCCTGGCCGCGCCGCCAGCCCTTGTTGGCCAGCCCCAGCACGCGGCCGGTGGGCACCTTGACGTCTTTCCAGCGCTCCAGCTTCAGGCTCTTCTTCTCCTCGTCGGACAGCGTGTAGACGTCGCGGCCGATCTGCGCGAAGGGCTGCAGCAGCTCGTAGTCGGCGAACACCTGGCCGAAGGCGGCGGCATCGGCGGCGGGCAGTTCCAGCGCGTGCGGCACGCCGATGCGGATGTTCTCGCCCACGGGCAGCTCGAACGGATCGTCTTCCGCCGTGGTGAAGCTGCCGTCTTCCGCCACGCGGAAGCAGGCCTGCAGCGTGCCGCCATAGCTGGCACCGTCTTCCACCGCGTACACGCCCCAGATCAGCCGCTGCACGATGTGGCGCACCAGCGGGTGCTCGACCAGGAAGGTGCGGAACACCTCGGGCGTCCAGCGGCGGCGCGCGCACATCGCCACCTCGAGGCGCAGCAACTGCTGGCTGGCGATGGTGCGCACGTCCTTCTTCAGCAGCTTGAAGCGCTCGACCGCTTCCTTGCCAAGTTCGGCGTCGTCGGTCTTCTTGGGCTTGGGCAGGTCGGGCAGGCGCGCGCCGTCGGTGCCGTCGGCGCCGGTCTCGCGCACATAAGGCTTGAGCGACTCGTCGAAGCCGACCTTGAAGGCGCGCGGACCGAAGTCCAGCAGCATCGTGCCCTGTTCGTCGAGGCCGAGGTCGGGCGCGAGCCGGTCCTCGAGTTCCTCGGTGCTGAGGCCGCGCGCCTCGGCGATGGCGTCGATCTTCTCGCGCGCCTTGTCCTGCAGGCCCTTGAACTTGACCTTCTGCGCGATGCCGTTGAGCAGCATCAGCGCGACGTCGCTGCCGATGGCGGCCAGCACGTCGAGCCCGGTCACGGCGCGCGCATGCGCGGCCTCGCCGGGCCAGGCGCGGATGAAGGGCGTGAGCTTGCGCGCGGTGTCGTCGTTGCCCAGCAGGCCGAGCGTGGTGAGTGCCCAGCCTTCCTTGCTGGGGCCGCCGGCTTCGAGCCAGGCGGTGAAGGCGTCCCAGGCGAACTCGGCCAGCGAGCCGGCATCGCAGGCGTCCTTGGCCACGGCGATGCCGCCGTAGATTTCCTCGTTGGTCGGAAAGGTCAGCATCTGGCCCAGATGGTCGAGCGCGTCGTCGGGCAGCGCCTTGCCGTTTCGCAGCACGGGCCGGCGCCAACCGCGCGGCTGCCAGAACTCGGGCAGCTTCGCGCGCCGGGTGGGAAAGCGGTCGAGCGGGCTTTCGTCGAGCACGGCGCGCAGCGCTTCCACCACTTCGGGCTTGCCGTAGCGGCCGGCCACGTCGAGCAGCAGTGCCTCGTGGCCGTTGGCCTGCAGCAGGCGCAGCGCCGAACCCGCGCAGTCGCGCGCCTCGCCGGCCTTGCCGAGCGCCGGCGCGATCAGGCCGGCTGCGCTGTGCTCGGGATACTTCAGCAGCCATTCGCGGCCTTCGGCGCGCAGCGTCTTGAGCTTGGCGAAGGCGCGCGCGGCCGGCGCGGCCAACTCGACGGCGCCGTAGTTCAGGGCGTACGAGAGGTTGTCGGTGGGCTTGGATCGCACCATGGCCACCAGGCCGGGCAGCACCGCGAGGCCGTGGGTGGCCAGGATCAGGCCGATGCCGTCGCTTTCGGCCTCGCCCGCGACGGCGTTCCAGAACGGCACGCCGATCGCCGCCGGCAGCAGCGTAACGAAGCTCGCGTGGAAGTTGAACCAGTAGTAGCGGTCCTTCTTGCGCTCGGCCACCATCTCGCGCCAGCTGGCGACCAGCGCGCCGGCGTCGCCGGCCGCAACGGCCGCGGCGGCGGCCTTGGCGAATGGCACAAGGCTGTGCCTGCCCTTGTCGAAGCCCAGTTCGTCGAGCAGCACGTCGACGCTCTTGCGCGCGGCGTCGTGGCGACCCGTTTGCCATGAATTCACGCGCTGCGCGCTCTCGCGCTTGCCTTCGCCCCATCGCTCCACCGGTGCCAATGCCAGCGGCTCCAGCACCAGCGTGCCGGCCGCCTTCTTCTGCACCTTGGCGAGCCAGGGCGGCGCGGCCAGCACGCCGGGCAGTTCGCTCGCATCGGCCACTTCGCTCGGGCCGGCCAGCAGCGCCAGTTGCCGGTCGATCATCGCCTGCGCGCCCGCATCGAGCCAGGGCCGCAGGGTGGGCAGGGCAGGGCCATGCGCGCGCAGCAGCCGCGTGAGTCCAGGCGTGACGAGGTTGGCGTCCTTGCCGCCGGCCGCGACGAGCCGCGACAGCGCGGGAATGGCCGCCATCGGCCAGCGGTCGACGGCCAGCGCCAGCCGCGCCAGCGCGCCCTTCGAACTGCCTGCCACGCGGGCCAGCGCCAGCACGGCTTCGGGCGTGCCGATGCAGGCCAGCGCGTCGCCCGCGTGGTCGTCCGCGGCGCCGCGCTCCAGCACCGGCACGGCATCCACGCCGCGCTCCTGCACCAGCGTGCTCGTCATGGAGCCGCTGCCCCAGAAGCCGCTCGAATAGCTCAGGCGGACCTTCGCGGCCAGCGCGATGGCGTCGGGGTCGGTGGCCGTCAGCAGCAGCCAGTGCATGGTCTCGGGCGTGTTCTTGTCGGCCGCCAGCGTGTGCACGAGCGCATTGGAGATTTCGGGGGCGTCGGGCAGCAGCATTGCCAGCGCGGGCTGGCGGGCCGGGTGAACCTTGGGAAGGCCGGCCTCGATGCGGTCGCGGCAGTCCTGCCAGACCTCGGGGGCGGCCAGTGACAGATGCGCGCGCAGCGCCTGTTCGCCCGTTCCCAGCGGACCGTAGTAGGAGCTGCCCATCTGGCGGGCGACGGCGGCGCAGAAGCTATACCGGCGCTTCTTCGTCGCCCGGTCGTAGGTGGACTGCACTTCGATCTGCTGGGCGGCCAGCAGGATGTCGATGGTGTCCGGCAGTCCGTACTGCTTGACGAGGTAGTGCACCACCACTTCGCCCATCTCGTTCGCGTTGTAGTTGCCGCCGGTGCCCAGCGCGAACGCCAGCAGCAGGGTGTCGGCCTCGGCGTCGGCCGCGGGGGTGGGCTGCGTGCCGCGGTCGATCACGCGCTGGGCAACCGCGCGCAAGGCCGCGTCGGTGGCGCTCGTGTCGACGTCGAGGTCGAGCTTGCGCCGCACAGGCAGCCAGGCTGCGGCGGGGCTCGGCGGTTCGTCGAAGGGCTTTGGCGGAAAGCGCCGCGAAGGGAAGGCTGCGCGCTGCATGTCGGGCGACAGCCGGATGGGCTTGCCGGCGGCGAGCCAGGGCGGCGCGTCGCCGTCCGCGGGCGGCAGTTCGGCGGCGGGCGCTGCCAGGGCCACGGACGACGCGGCCGATGCATTGGCGCCCAGCTCCTTGGCGATGGCCTGGGCGTTCTTGGCCGGCGTGCAGCTGGTGCCCCAGCCGTACAGCAGGCCCGTGGACTGAAGCCGCTTGAAGGCGAGCGCCGCACCTTGCTCGCTCACGCCATGCTGGCGCTTGAGCGTTGCGGTGGAGAGCGTGTCGCTGGAGGTCAGCGTGCCGGTCTCGATCTGAGCGCGCACGGTTTCGAACACGCGGTCGGCCTGGCTGTCGATGCCTTCGGTGGGGGCGGCAGCCTCTGCGCTCGCGGCGGCCTTCGCGGCGGGCGGGGCCGCAGTCTTTTCCGTTGCCGTCTCGGCCTTCGGCTTCGCCTCGGTCTTGCCGATGGCCGTGCCGGCGGCCACGCCCACTTCGGCGTAGCCCTTGCCCGTCTTCTCGGCCACCAGCTTGGTCAGCGCGGCGGCGGCCTTGGTGGCGTCGGCGAACGACTTGGTCTGGCTCTGGCCCGCGGTGCCGATGCGGCCCCAGCGGATGTTGAGTTCGGCGTCTACCTGCTCGACTTCCCAGAATTTGCTGGCGGTTCCCTCGATCAGTTCAAAGCGGCGCATGGAAAAAACATCCTCCTGTATGTTCGCCGCAGAGGATAAGGGGCCGGCGTGAAAGCTCGGCCCCGAGTAACGAGAAGATTTCGCTTCGCGCGTCGGTGGATACGAAAAAAATATTCACCTGCTTCGGGGTTGCCGATGGCGGCCCCGCAGCAGCGCCCGCCGGAGCGCCGCGCTCCGGAAGAAAAGATCAGACGAAGGGCCTGGCCTGCTGCTCCGCGCTGCCGGGCTCGGCGATGCGCCGGTGCTGCTCGGCCAGCCTGGGCGCCGGCATCACGCGCGACAGCGCCACCTGCATCTTGTTGCGCCATCCCGCGATCACGCCGCTTTCGTCGCGCATCATCGCCTCGAAGCCGGCCCGCGCCACCTCCGCCGGGTCGGCCTTGTCGCTCTGCTGGGCCACGCGCGTGTCGAGCATGTCGGCGCGCGCGAAGAAGTGGGTGTCGGTCACGCCCGGCATCAGGCAGGTGACCGAGACGCCGGTGCCCTTGAGCTCGTTGCGCAGGGCCATGGCGAACGAGTCGATGAAGGCCTTGCTGCCGTTGTAGACGGCCTGGAAGCTGCCCGGCTGGAACCCCGCGATCGACCCGGTGATCAAGATGCGCCCCTGCCCGGCCTCGCGCATGCCGCGGCCCACGCACTGCACGAGGTAGATGGTGCCGGTGATGTTGGTGTTGATGACGTGCTGCACGTCGTGGAAGTCCTGATCGAGGAAGCCGTGGCCCAGCCCGTGCCCGGCGTTGGCGAACAGTGCCGCGATCGGCCGGCCTTCGGTGGCGGCGAGCAGTGTGTCCACGCCGTCGCGGGTGGCGAAGTCGGCGCGCACCGCGGCCACATTGGCGCCGAGCACGCGCAGTTCGGTCTCGGCCTGTTCCAGCGGCTCGTCGGCACCGATCAACAGGTCGTGGCCGCGGCGCGCGGCCAGCAGCGCGAGCTGGAAGCCGATGCCGGACGAGGCGCCGGTCACCACGGCAAGGGGGCGGATGTCGTTGGGTTGCATGTCGGTCTCCTGATGAAGTGAATGAACCTTCTTGGACCACCCTAGGAACGCCGGCTTGCCGCACGCGTAGGAATCCGTCCCGACTGCCCGCCCGCCATGGCATGCGATTGCAGGCTTTTCCAGGGACAGCCGCTAGAACTCCGCCCCTTCGACCAGGAACCGCAGTCGCCGCACGCCCTGCCATTCGTCCGCATCGAGCCGGAACGCCAGCTTCACGCGCGGCGGCAGCGGCTCGGTGTGGCTGAACCAGATCGCGTCGATCGGCTGGCCCTGGTGCCTGAGTTTCAGCGACAGGTGCTTCTCGCCCACCAGCCGCTGCGACACCACCTCCACCTCTTCGCTGAAGGTCGGCGGCGCGAAGCCCTGGCCCCACACCTCGCGGTGCAGCGTGTCGACGAGGTCGATGCGCATGTACTCGCGCGAGATCGGTCCGTCGGTCTCGATCTGCCGCGTGAGCGCGGCTTCGGCCAGCCATTCGCCGGCGACCTGCGCGAAGCCTTTCTCGAAGGTCTCGAAGTGCTCGCGCGCGACCGTGCAGCCGGCCGCCATCGCATGGCCGCCGAAGCGCAGCAGCACGCCCGGATGGCGCTTGGCCACGAGGTCGAGCGCATCGCGCAGGTGGAAGCCCGGAATCGATCGGCCCGAGCCTTTCAGCTCCTGCTCCTTGCCGGGCGCGCCGCTGGCGGCGAAGACGAAGGTCGGGCGGTGGAAGCGGTCCTTGATGCGCGAGGCCACGATGCCCACCACGCCTTCGTGGAAGCCCGCGTCGAACACGCTGATGGCCGGCGGCGGCGCTTCGATGCCCTCGCCATCGGTGGCGAACAGCGACTCTGCCAGCAGCAGCGCCTGGTCGCGCATGCCGCCCTCGATGTCGCGCCGCTCGCGGTTGATGCCGTCGAGCATGCGCGCGAGTTCCTCGGCGCGGCCCGCGTCGTCGGTCAGCAGGCATTCGATGCCCAGCGTCATGTCGGCCAGCCGGCCGGCGGCATTGATGCGCGGGCCGAGTGCGAAGCCGAAGTCGAAGGTGGTGGCGACGCAGGCATTGCGGCCCGCGGCCTTGAACAAGGCGGCAACGCCCGCAGGCATCGCACCGGCGCGGATGCGGCGCAGGCCCTGTGCCACGAGGCGGCGGTTGTTGGCGTCGAGCTTCACCACGTCGGCCACGGTGCCGAGTGCGACCAGCGGCAGCAGCGCGTCGAGCTTCGGCTGGCTGGCCGTGTCAAACACGCGGCGCTTGCGCAGCTCCGAGCGCAGCGCGAGCAGCACATAGAACATCACGCCGACACCAGCAATGCTCTTGCTCTCGAATTCGCAGCCGGGCTGGTTCGGATTCACCAGCACGTCGGCCGACGGCAGCTCGGGGCCGGGCAGGTGGTGGTCGGTCACCAGCACCTGCAGGCCGCGCACCTTGGCGGCGGCCACGCCTTCGACGCTGGCGATGCCGTTGTCGACGGTGATCAGCATGTCGGCGCCGCTGTCGGCCACGCGCTCGGCGATGGGCGGCGTGAGCCCGTAGCCGTCGACCACGCGGTCGGGCACGAGGTAGCTCACGTGCTTCGCGCCCAGCAGGCGCAGGCCGCGCACGCCGACCGCGCAGGCGGTGGCGCCGTCGCAGTCGTAGTCGGCGACGATGCACAGGCGCTTGTCCTGCGCGATGGCGTCTGCCAGCAGCACCGCGGCCTCGTGCGTGCCGCGCAGCGTGTCGGGCGCCAGCAGGCGCGCGAGGCCGTCATCGAGTTCTTCCTTGGCACGCACGCCGCGGGCGGCGAACAGCCGCGCGAGCAGCGGGTGCACGCCGGCTTGCTCCAGCGCCCAGACGGTGCGTGGCGGGATCTCCCTGGCGATGATTTTCATAGCGACTCCAGCACGACCGATGCGCGCTTGCGGTCGAACAGGCTCCTGGCCCAGCCAGCCAGGCCGCGCGGCTGCACGGTGTAGCGCTGCGCCGCGCGGTCGCCGCACAGCGTGAGGGACACCTCGGCGCCACCCGTGTAGCCGGCCAGCAGCGAGGCGACCGGGCCTGCGTCCAGCGCATGCCAGGCGGCAGCCCAGCCCATGCCGTCGTCGCGCAGGGCGGTTTCGCGCAGTGCATCGCTCACTGCCGGCACGGCTGCGGGCGCAACCTCGTGCTTCAGTGCGCCGGTGCCGCTGAGCCAGAAGGAGTTGATCGGCGGCACGCCGCGCGCGGCGCGGTCGTCGTTCACGCGCTGGGTGTACAGCAGCATCTGCATTTCGTTCTGCAGCCGGCGCAGCGGCCGTGCCGAGTCGCCGAGCGGCGACCACTGCGAGATCGGGTAGCCTACTGCGCGGTCGAGGGAGGCAGTGGCCAGGCCGTCGAAGATGGGGGCGCGCGCCAGCCATCGGCCGGGTACGGGGGAGGGGTGCAGCGCGATGCCGTCTTCCTCGAAGAAGGGGCGCGCGGCTTGCAGCAGCGCGGCCGATTCGGCGGCGTCGATCTCGATGGCGGACGGATCGCCCAGCACCACGTCGTCGATGCCGACCTGCCAGTTGCACAGCGTGACGAGGCCCCAGCCTTCAGGGCCGTTGGGCGCGGCGATGCCCAGTTGCCGCGCTTCGAGCGCAGCCCAGGGAATGCAGCCGTCGGCCGCGGCGATGCCTGCTGCCCGGGCCAGCGCGCGTTCGTGCGGAGGCGAGCGAGTGCTTTCGTCCTGCGTGTCGGTATCGGTAAGCGTGAGCCGCGCCAGCAAGGTTTCGAGATTGGGGAGCCGCAAGGTGGGCAGCGCAGCGCGGCATGCAGGGGAACCGCGGCCGGCAAAGGGAATCAACAGGTGACGTGGGAGGGTTTCGGCCATCTCCCTATTGTCCGGGAAGCCCCAAGGGAATCCGGGATGCCACAATTCCGCCGATGACCTACCCCCTCGCTCCTCACTTCGTGTATTCGCTGCCCCCCGAGGGTGGGCAAATTCCCCTTGAGGCGGCTCGGCGGGGAATTTGATGCGACTTCCCTATGAACTGCAGCTCGGCTGGCGCTACACGCGCGCAGGCCGGGCGACGCGACGCAACGGCTTCATCTCCTTCATCTCCGGTGTCTCGATGCTCGGCATCGCGCTGGGCGTGGCGGCGCTGATCATTGTGCTCAGTGTGATGAACGGCTTCCAGAAGGAAGTGCGCGACCGCATGCTCGGCGTGGTGTCGCACATCGAGATCTTCTCGCGCGACGGCCAGGCGCTGCAGGGCCTCGACACGATCACGGCCGCTGCCCGCAAGAACCCCGAGGTGGTCGGCGCAGCGCCCTTCATCAACACGCAGGCGCTCATTGCGCGCGGCGAGGACATGAAGGGCACCATCGTGCGCGGCATCGATCCCAAGCTCGAGCCCGAAGTCACCGACATCAACGGCATCGCCTCCAAGGGCACCTTCGACAAGCTGGTGCCGGGCGAATTCGGCATCGTGCTCGGCGCGGAGCTGGCGCGTTCGCTCTTCGTGCAGCCGGGCGACCAGGTCACGCTGGTGGCGCCGGGCGGGCAGGTCACGCCGGCGGGCGTGGTGCCGCGCCTGAAGCAGTTCACCGTGGTCGGCACCTTCGACTCGGGCCACTACGAATACGACTCGGCGCTCGCCATGGTCCACGAGCAGGACGCTGCCAAGGTGTTCCGCCTAGAAGGGCCCACGGGCATCCGACTGAAGCTCAAGAACCTCAACGAGGCGCGCGACGTGGCCGACCAGCTGGCCGTGACGCTGCCGGGCGAGTTCCTCATCCGCGACTGGACGCGCCAGAACAAGACCTGGTTCGCGGCCGTGCAGGTCGAAAAACGCATGATGTTCATCATCCTCACGCTGATCGTGGCGGTGGCGGCCTTCAACCTGGTGTCCACGCTGGTGATGACCGTGACCGACAAGCGCGCCGACATCGCCATCCTGCGCACGCTGGGCAGCTCGCCGCGCAGCATCATGGGCATCTTCGTGGTGCAGGGCGCGATGGTGGGCGTGATCGGCACCGTGGCCGGCCTGCTGCTGGGCCTGGGCATCGCCTACAACATCGACGTGATCGTGCCCTTCCTGGAGCAGCTGTTCCATGCGAGCTTCCTGCCGAAGGACATCTACCTGATCAGCAAGATGCCGAGCGATCCGCAGCAAAGCGACATCGTGCCGATCGCGATCATTTCCCTGGTGCTGGCCTTCGTCGCCACGCTGTACCCGAGCTGGCGCGCCAGCCGCGTGAACCCGGCCGAGGCGCTGCGCTATGAGTGAACTGACCCCCACGCTCGGCACTGTCGTGACCTCGCTGCCCTCCGAGGGGGCCGCTATTGGCTTGGGGCGGTCCGGCGCCAACAGTGTCGTTCTGAAGGCCCGCGGCCTCACCAAGCGGTTCCACGAGGGCAGGCTGGACCTGACCGTGCTGCACGGCGTGGACCTCGACGTGCACGCCGGCGAAACACTGGCCATCGTCGGCGCATCGGGCTCCGGCAAGAGCACGCTGCTGCACCTGATGGGCGGGCTCGATGCGCCCACGACGGGCAAGGTCGAGCTGCTCGGCAAGGACATCGCGCACGCCGACGCGGCCGAGCAGGGGCGGCTGCGCAACCAGCACCTGGGCTTCGTCTACCAGTTCCATCACCTGCTGCCCGAGTTCAGCGCGCTCGACAACGTGGCCATGCCGCTGAAGATCCGCCGCGTGGAGCCGCATGCGGCCGCGCAGTCGGCGGCGAAGATTCTCGAAAGCGTGGGCCTGGGCCAGCGTTTGCATCACCGTCCAGCCGAGCTGTCGGGCGGAGAGCGCCAGCGCGTGGCGATCGCGCGTGCGCTGGTCACGCAGCCGGCCTGCGTGCTGGCCGACGAGCCCACCGGCAACCTCGACCGCAGCACGGCGGACACGGTGTTCGCGCTGATGCTCGACCTCGCGCACCGGCATCGCACGGCGTTCGTGATGGTCACGCACGACCAGGACCTGGCGAAGCGCTGCGATCGGGTGCTGCAGTTGGTGGCGGGGCGGCTGGCGGGGTGATTCGGGCCGGCCTGGCACGACCGGCTCAATCTCGCGAAACTGGGGGGGCGCCTGTCCGTCAGGACGGGCCGAAGTCCAAAACCACAGGAGCCTGTTTCATGCTGCCCATGTTCTCAATGGAATCCGAAGACGACACCAAGCCCGCGGCCACCGCCGAGCCGCGCAACTCCTACCTGGAGGAGAAGGCCTTCAAGTCGCGCACGCTGCTGATCTTCGGCACCGTCACAGACTCGGTGGCCGCCGACGTGACGCGCCGGCTCATTGCGCTCGATGCCGACAGCGCCGACAAGCCCATCGACATCCTCGTGAGTTCGCCCGGCGGGCACCTGGAGTCGGGCGATGCCATCCACGACATCGTGCGTTTCATCAGCGCGCCGGTGAACATGATCGGCACCGGCTGGGTCGGCAGCGCGGCCACGCACCTGTTCCTGGCCGCGCCGCGCGAGCGGCGCGTGTGCCTGCCCAACACGCGCTTCCTGATCCACCAGCCCAGCGGCGGCGCAGGCGGGCAGGCAACGGACATCGCGATCCAGGCGCAGGAAATCATCAAGGCCCGCCAGCGCATCGCGCACGAGATCGCGCGCGAAACCGGCAAGCCCATCGACGTGGTGCTGGCCGACATCGAGCGCGACCGCTGGCTGTCGGCCGCGGAGGCCGTGGAGTACGGCCTGGTCTCGCGCATCATCCAGCGCAAGACCGAGTTGAAGGGCTGAAGTCCTATTCCGCGTCCTCAGGCCTTCGGCTTGTAGGCCACCACGTCGATCTCGACCTTGGCGTCGACCATCAGCCGCGCCTCGGTGGTCGAGCGCGCCGGCTTGTTCTCGCCGAAGTAGCCCATGTAGATGCGGTTGAAGGCACCAAAGTCGCGCGCGTCCTGCAGCCAGACAGTGCTCTTGCACACATCGTCGAGCGTGGCGCCGGCCAGCGCGAGCACGGTCTTGAGGTTTTCCATCACCTGGCGCGTCTGCGCCTCGATGCCGCCCACCACGATCTCGCCATCCTTGTTCGCCGGCACCTGGCCCGACACGTAGATGAAGTCGCCGGCGCGCACGGCCGGGGAGAAGGGGCGGGCCTGGCGGTCGGACGCGACGGGCGGGGCGCCGAGGTATTCGAGGGGCATGGAGACTCCTGAAAGGTGAAGAGTAGTGAAGGAAGGAGAGCCGCGAGTATCGCGCTCAATCTGAAAATCTCTTTCAGAATAACCCTTGATCGAGGGTTAACACGGATGATTTGGCATGAATACTGCTTCAAAGTCCAGGCCGAAGAGAAATTTTCTTTCACAAACTCGCACGCCCCATGAAGGAGTTCCCCATGCCCCACGTCGGTCCTGTTGTCCAGCGCCTGCCCAAGCTGTCGAAGCGCAGCCTGCTGGGAGCTTCCCTGCTCGCGATGCTGTGCGCCGCGCTGCCCCATCAGCAGGTCCACGCCCAGGGCCCGCGCAACTTCGCCACGCTGGCGATGGTGGCCGAGCCGCAGACGCTCGACCCGATGGCCTCCACGGCCGACCTGGTCGGAACCATCATGCAGCACGTGTACGAGACGCTCTACACCTTCGACGCCAAGTGGAACGTGGTTCCGATGCTGGCCGAAGGCATGCCGAAGATCTCGGCCGACGGCAAGACCTACGCCATCACCCTGCGCAAGGGCGTGATGCTGCACAACGGGCGCGAACTCAACGCCGACGACGTGGTGGCCAGCCTGCAGCGCTGGATGGACCAGTCGCCGCGCGGCAAGGCCGTGGGCAAGGAGGTCGCCAGCCTCAAGGCCAAGGGCCCGCTGGCGGTCGAAGTCGTGCTGAAGGAGCCTTATGCACCGCTGCTGTCGCAGCTCGCGCTGCCCAGCGGCATGGCCGCGATCATGGCCAAGGATTCCATCGCCTCGCCGCTGAAGGACTTCGTCGGCACCGGCCCCTACAAGTTCAAGGAACGCCGCCCCGACCAGTTCGTGCTGCTCACGCGCTTCGACAAGTACAGCGCGCGCAAGGAACCGGCGAGTGGCTATGGCGGCAAGCGCGAAGCGGCGATCGAGGAACTGCGCTTCGTGCCCGTGCCCAACGCCAGCACGCGTGTCGAAGGCGCGCTGGCCGGCCAGTACGACTTTGCCGACCTGCTGCCGGTGGAAGCGCTGCCGCGCCTGGAGAAGTCGGGCGGCAAGACGGTGCCGATCATGACGCCGTCGTTCGGCTTCCCGTATCTCGTGCTCAACACCAAGGAAGGCGTGGCCGCCAGCCAGCCGGTGCGCCAGGCGATCCAGACCGCGCTCGGCGAAGGCGAGATGCTCGCGGCCGGCTTCGGCGACACGCGCTTCTTCGTGGCCGAAGGCAACCATTTCCCGAAGGGCTCGCCGTTCTATTCGGCGGCCGGTACCGACCAGTACAACCAGCGCAACGCCGCCAAGGCGAAGGAGGCCGCGGCCAAGGCCGGCTACAAGGGCGAGCCGATCCGCGTACTCACCAGCCGCCAGTACGACTTCCACTACAACATGGCGCTGCTGATGGCCGAGCAGCTCAAGCGTGCCGGCTTCAAGGTCGACCTGAACGTGGTCGACTGGGCCACGCTGGTGCAGCGCCGCAACGACCCCAAGCTGTGGGACATCTACGTCACACATTCGGGCCAGTTCCCCGAGCCGATGCTCTCGCCGCCGCAGCTCGGCGACGGCGCACCCGGCTGGTGGGACACGCCCGCCAAGAAGACGGCACTGCAGGCCTTCAACGTCGAGAGCGACCCTGCCAAGCGCGGCGCACTGTGGGGCAAGGTGCAGCAGGTGGTCTACGACGAGGTGCCGTACATCAATGTTGGCAAGTTCAACGGCCTGTCGGCAAAGAGCCCGGCGCTGGACAACTACCAGCCCGCGACCTGGCCGTTCTTCTGGAATGCCCGAATCAAGTAAGTAACGAGGCCGTTGAAGCAATAACCGCCCCATGATCCGCTACATCGCTTCCCGCGCCGCAGGCATGCTCGTCGTGCTCGCCATCGTGGCCGTGCTCGTCTTCGTGCTCACGCGCGCCGCATCGGGCGACCCGGTCTCGGTGCTGCTGGGCGACCAGGCCACCGCGGCCGACATCGCCCGCGTGCAGAAGGAGTACGGCCTCGACAAGCCGCTGCCCGTGCAGTTCGGCTACTGGCTGCGCGAGGTGCTGCAGGGCAATCTCGGCACCTCGATCTTCCTGCAGCGTCCCGTGACGCAGGCGCTGTGGGAGCGCTCCGAACCCACCACGCTGCTCGCGCTGATGGCCGTGGCCATCGCCGCGCTGATCGGCGTGCCGTGCGGCATCGTCTCGGCCGTGTTCCGCGGGCGCGTGGTCGACCAGCTGTTCACCGGCATCGCGATGCTGGGCGCGAGCATTCCGAGTTTCTGGCTGGGCATCGTGCTGATCCAGATCTTCGCGGTGTCGTTCGGCTGGTTCCCGGTATCGGGCTACGGCGCGCCCGATGCGGCGCTGGCCGAGCGGCTGCAGGCGCTGGTGCTGCCGGCCACGGTGCTGGGCCTCTTGAACTCGGCGCTCATCATCCGCTTCACGCGCGCCTCGATGCTCGACGTGCTCGGCGAAGACTATGTGCGCACGGCGCGCTCCAAGGGCCTGAGCGAAAGCACGGTGGTGCTCAAGCATGCGCTGCGCAATGCGCTGGTGCCCATCGTCACGGTGATCGGCCTCACGGTCGCGCTGATGATCGGCGGCGCCGTCATCACCGAGACCGTGTTCGGCCTGCCCGGCGTGGGCAACCTGGTGGTCAGCGCCGTGCTGCGGCGCGACTACCCGGTCATTCAAGGTGCATTGCTCGTGATCGCCGCGATCTATGTGCTCATCAATTTCTCGATCGACCTGCTGTACGCAGTGGTCGATCCGCGCGTGAAGGTCTGAGCGATGCGCATGCCTCGAATGCTCCGCCAGCTGATGCATCGCCGCATCGTGATGGTTTCCGCCCTGGTGCTGCTGGTGATCGCCATCCTGGCGATCGGCGCTCCGCTGTTCGCCTCCATCGATCCCAACGACACGGCGGTGCTGCAGCGCCTGAAGGCGCCGAGCGCCGAGCACCTGCTCGGCACCGACGAACTGGGCCGCGACCTGTATTCGCGCATCGTGCACGGCGCGCGCTACTCGCTGGCCATCGCTGCGCTCACGGCGCTGGGTGCCGTTATCGCCGGCACGGTGCTGGGCCTGATGGCCGGCTTCTTCCGCCGGCTCGACGCGCCGCTGATGCGCGTGGTCGACGCGATGATGTCCTTCCCCGACATCCTGCTGGCCATTGCGCTGGTGGCGATCCTCGGGCCGTCGCTCATCAACACGGTGCTTGCGCTGGTGCTGGTCTACACGCCGCGTGTGGCGCGGGTGGTGCGGGCCTCGACGCTGGTGGTGCGCGAACTGCTGTTTGTCGAAGCGGTGCGTGCGCTGGGTGTGCGCACCTCGCGCATCCTGTGGCGGCACATCTTGCCGAACCTGATGTCGCCGATCCTGGTGCAGGTGTCGTTCATCTTCGCCTACGCCATCCTGGCCGAAGCGGGCCTCTCGTTCCTCGGCGTCGGCGTGCCGCCCGAGATTCCGACCTGGGGCACGATGGTCGCGGGCAGCCAGCAGTACGCGCACCAGGCCTTCTGGGTGGTGCTGTTCCCGGGGCTTGCGATCATCTTCACGGCGCTGTCGCTGCAACTGCTGGGCGACGGTGTGCGCGACCTGCTCGACCCGAAGCTCAAGAAGACATCGTGATGACGAACGCCAATCAAACACCACGTCTCACGGTCAGCAACCTGAGCACCAGCTTCCCCACCGAAGACGGCCTCGTGCGTTCGGTGGCCGACGTGAGCTTCTCCATCCAGCCCGGCAAGACCACCGCGCTGGTCGGCGAATCGGGCTCGGGCAAGTCGGTGACCAGCCTCACGCTGATGCGCCTTCTGCCCAAGACCGCGAACGCGCAGGTCAGCGGCAGCGCCGCGTTCGTGACGCGCGAAGGCAAGACGCTCGACCTGCTGCAGATCGGCGAACGCGAGATGCGGTCGCTGCGCGGCAACCAGCTGTCGATGATCTTCCAGGAGCCGATGACCAGCCTGAACCCGGTGTTCACCATCGGCGAACAGATCGCCGAGAGCGTGCGCCTGCACAAGGGCCTCGATCGCAAGGCTGCTTTGGCGCATGCGCTGCGCATGCTCGAATTGGTCGAGATCCCGGCCGCAGCGCAGCGCATCCACGAGTACCCGCACCAGCTTTCGGGCGGCATGCGCCAGCGCGTGATGATCGCGCTGGCCATGGCCTGCGACCCGACGCTGCTGATCGCCGACGAGCCCACCACCGCGCTCGACGTGACCATCCAGGCGCAGATCCTCGAACTCATGCGCCGGCTGCAAGCCGAAACGGGCATGAGCATCCTGTTCATCACGCACAACCTTGGCGTGGTCGCGCACCATGCCGACGACGTGGTGGTGCTGTATGCGGGCCGCGTGGTCGAGAGCGCGCCCGTGCGGCCGCTGTTCGCGCAGCCCGAGCATCCGTATACGCAGGGCCTGCTGGCCTGCCTGCCGGGCAAGGCGCGGCTGCCGGGGCAGGCCAAGCCGAAGCGGCTGTTCGCGATTCGCGGGCAGGTGTCGAGCCCACTCGCGCCGCCGCCCGGCTGCGCCTTCGAGCCGCGCTGCGACCTCGCGCTGCCCGAATGCCGCAGCGCAATGCCGCCTCTGAGCGAAACACACCACGGCCGCCAGGCCCGCTGCATCCGCGTGCAGCCAGCGCAACCCCTGAAGAGGGTCGCATGAGAAGCGCACTGCCCGGCGTGTTGCTCCTTCCCTTTCCGGGGGAAGGCTGGGATGGGGGCAAGCGGCGTTCGTTCGGCGCAGTGCTTCATCCAGTGCCGTCGTGCCCCCACCCCAACCCTCCCCCGGAAGGGGAGGGAGCCAATACAACATCCCCATGACCACCGCCGTCCCCCTCATCGAAGTCCGCGGACTCAAGAAGTACTTCGGCAGCAGCGATCGCCCCGTGCGCGCGGTCGACGACGTGTCGTTCGCGATCCGGCCCGGCGAGACGCTGGGCCTCGTCGGCGAATCGGGCTCGGGCAAGAGCACCATCGGCCGCACCGTGCTGCGCCTGCTCGAACGCACGAGCGGCCAGGTGCTGTACCGCGGCGACGACATCGGCACGCTGACGGGCGAACGCATGCGCAAGCTGCGCAGCAAGCTGCAGATCATCTTCCAGGACCCGTATGCCAGCTTGAACCCCAAGATGCGCATCAGCGCCATCCTCGGCGAGGCGCTGTCCACGCACGGCCTGCACAAGGGTGCGGCCGCACGCGACAAGCGCATTGCCGAACTGCTCGAAACCGTGGGCCTGCGCGCCGAGCATGCGAGCCGCTTTCCGCACGAGTTCTCGGGTGGGCAGCGCCAGCGCATCGGCGTGGCGCGCGCTCTCGCGGTGGAGCCCGAATTCATCGTGGCCGACGAGCCGCTGTCGGCGCTCGACGTGTCGATCCAGTCGCAGGTCATCAACCTGCTGGCCGACCTGCGCGAGCGGCTGGGCCTGACGATGCTCTTCATCTCGCACGACCTCGACGTGGTCGAGTACCTGTGCGACCGCGTGGTGGTGCTGTACCTCGGCAAGGTGATGGAAGTCGCCACCACCGACGAGCTGTTCGCCCGACCCTCGCACCCCTACACCCAGGCGCTGCTGGCCGCGAGCCCGAAGCCCGACCCGGAGGTCGCGACCGGGCGCATCGCGCTGAAGGGCGACATTCCCAGCCCCATCTCGCCGCCCTCGGGCTGCGTGTTCCGCACGCGCTGTCCGCACGCCATCGAGGCCTGCGCGCAAACGGTGCCGCCGCTCGACGAGATTTCCGCCGGACACTACAGCGCCTGCATCCGCAAGGAATTGCTCTCCAACATTGCCGCACGACCATGACCGATACCGCCACCACCGATTTCAACGATCCGCTGCTGAGCAGCAGTTTCAAGGGCTACCCGCGCACGCAGCCGCCGCGCCGCCGCAGCGAGATCGGCGCCGCCGGCTGGAACGTGCTGGCAGGCGACCTGCCGCTGCCGCTGGCCGTGCTCAAGCGCGAGGCGCTCGAGCACAACCTCGCGTGGATGCAGTCGCGCGTGCGCGAATGGGGCATCGACCTCGCACCGCACGGCAAGACCACCATGTCGCCGCAGCTGTTCCAGCGCCAGCTCGACGCCGGCGCCTGGGGCCTGACCTTCGCGACCGTCACGCAGCTTGCCGTGGGCGTGGCGGCCGGCGCGCGCCGCACGCTCATCGCCAACCAGGTGGTGAGCGACGAAGACCTCGCGGGCATCCAGCTGCTGCTGGCCAACCATGCCGACCTGCGCATCGTGTTCCTGGTCGATTCGCTGGCGCAGCTCGCGCTGATCGAGGACTGGTCATCGCGCCATCCCGCGAGCGAGCCTTTCGAGGTGATGATCGAGATCGGCGTCGACGGTGCACGCACCGGCTGCCGCACGCATGAAGAAGCCGTCACGCTGGCCACGCGGCTGCGCGCCAGCAGCGCCGCGAAGCTCGTCGGCATCGAGACCTACGAAGGGCAGGGCGCGACCGGTGCCAGCGAGCCCGACACGGCCTACGCCAAAACGTTGATGGACCGCGTGGAAGCCGTCGCCCGTCATTGCGACACCGAAAAACTTTTCGAGACCGACGAGGTGCTGGTGTCCGCAGGCGGCTCGGCCATCTTCGACCTCGTGGCCGGGCGTCTCAAGCCCGCGCTCGGCGCGCCGGTGCGCGGCCTGCTGCGCTCGGGCTGCTACGTCACGCACGACCACGGCTTCTACAAGCGCATGGTCAGCGCGGTGGACGAGCGCCTGGGCTGCGGCTGCGGCGAAAGCCTGGTGCCGGCGATGGAGGTCTGGGCCACGGTGCAGTCGCGCCCCGAGCCCGGCCTCGCGATCCTTGCCGTGGGCAAGCGCGACATCTCCTTCGACCTGTCGCTACCCGTGCCCATCGCGCGTGCCGCGCGCGGCGTGCTGCAGCCGCAGGCCGTGCCCGCCGGCTGGAAGATCACCGCACTCAACGACCAGCATGCCTACCTGCGCTGGGACGCGGGCGAGGACGCCGAGGCGCCCAAGGTCGGCGACCGCGTCGGCCTCGGCATTTCGCACCCCTGCACGACCTTCGACAAATGGCACTGGATGCCTGTTGTCGAACAGGACTACCGTGTGAGCGACGCTGTCGCCATGCACTTCTGAACACGCACCGATGACTCCTTCCCTGCTTCAGAAAATCGGCGAGATCCGCAGCGACGCCCCGGCGACGCGGCGTGCGATTCTCGACCTGATCCTCGAAGACCCCGACCGCGTGCTCGAGGAAAGCTTCGAGCAGCTGGCCGAACGCTCGCGCAGCTCGGTGCCGACCATCATGCGCACCTGCCGCGACCTCGGCTTTGCCGGGCTGCGCGAGTTCAAACTTGCGCTCGCGCAGGAGCTGGCGCTGGGCGGCTCGCCGCTGCACCGCCGCGTCAACATCGAGGATGCGGCCGACGAAGTGGTGGGCAAGATCGCGCGCAGCGCGGCGGCCTCGGTCTCGGGCGTGCGCGGCCAGCTCGACATGCAGGTGCTCGACGGCGCGGTGGCTGCCATCGCGGCCGCGCCGCACGTCGACCTGTACGGCGCGGGCGCAACCTCGTGGTTCATGGCCAACGACCTGCAGGCCCGGCTCTTCCGCCTCGGCCTGTCGGCCAACGCCTGGGCCGACTATCACCTGCAGCAGGTGGCCGGCGCGGCGCAGCGCCCGGGCGGCGTGGTCATCGCCATCTCGCACGTGGGCGGCATGCCCTCGCTGCTCGACGCGGTGGACATCGCGCGCGGGCAGGGTGCCAAGGTGGTCGCGATCACCCGGCCCGGCACGGCGCTGGCGGCCAAGGCCGACTTTCTGCTCGGACTCTCGGTGCCAGACGACGCGGTGATGCACGTGGGCATCGACGCCTACCTGACGCACCTCACGGCCATCGAGATCCTCACCGTGCTCGTGGCCCAGCGCCGCGGCGAGCCCGCAGTGCAGCGCCTGCAGCGCGCGCGCGAGGCCTTCCAGCGCCATGGCATCGACGCCACCACGCATCCGCTGCAGAGCTGGGATGGCGGCGGCATCAGCGGCGGAGGGCGAGCATCGTGAGCCAGGACTCCAAAGCCATCCTGCTCGAGGCCGGCCTCGTGGTCGACGGCTCGGGCGGCCCCTCGTGGCCCGGCGACGTGCTGCTGCAGGGCGACCGCATCGTCGCGCTCGGCGAAGGCCTGCGCGGGCGGCTGCCCGACGGCCTCGCGCTGGCCGACGTCGAGATCGTCGACTGCCGCGCCAAGGTCATCGCGCCCGGCTTCATCGACGCGCACACGCACGACGACGCCATCGTGCTGCGCGACCCGCTGTGCCTGCCCAAGGTGTCGCAGGGCATCACCACGGTGGTGACGGGCAACTGCGGCATTTCGCTCGCGCCGTACCGCACGCCGCAATCGAAGCCGCCTCTTACGCTGCTGGGCGCCGATTCGTTCAAGCACGCGACCATGGCGGAATACCGCGCGGCCGTCGATGCGACGCAGCCCGCGCTCAACGTGGCCGCACTGGTCGGCCACACCACGCTGCGTTTCGCGACCATGCAGGCGCTGGACCGTCCCGCCAGCGCCGACGAACTGGCGCGCATGGAAGCGCTGCTCGACAGTTGCATGGCCGACGGAGCGCACGGCATGTCGTCGGGCCTGTTCTACGAAGAAGCCTTTGCCGCGCCCGCCGAGGAGGTGACGGCGTTGGCGCGCGTCGTGGCCCGCCACGGCGGCGTCTACGCCACGCACCTGCGCAGCGAGATGCAGCAGATCATCGAGGCGCTGCACGAGGCCGGCGACTCGGCCTTCAGCGCCGGCGTGCCGCTCGTCATCTCGCACCACAAGTGCGCCGGGCCGGCCAACTGGGGCCGCACCAGGGAAACCCTGCCGCTGATCGAGTCGCTGGCGCAGCGCCAGAAGATCGCGATGGACGTCTACCCCTATGTGGCCGGCTCGACCGTGCTGCGCGAGGACCTGGTCGACGGCGTGATCGACGTGCTGCTCACCTGGTCCGACCCGCATCCCGAGATGATGGGCCGGCTCATTTCCGACATCGCGCGCGAATGGGGCACCACCGAGCAGGAGGCCTGCCTGCGCCTGAAACCGGGCGGCGCCTGCTATTTCCAGATGCAGGAGGAAGACGTGGAGCGCGTCATCGCGCACCCGCTCACCATGATCGGCAGCGACGGCCTGCCGCACGACCGCCATCCGCATCCTCGCCTCTGGGGCGCCTTTCCGCGCGTTTTTGCACGCTATTGGCGCCAACGCCGCCTTTTCACACTTGAACAGGCAGTGCACAAGATGACCGGCATGACGGCGCGCAACCTGCGCATTGCCGAGCGCGGCCTGCTGCGCCCGGGCGCCATGGCCGACGTGGTGGTATTCGACCCCGAGACCATCGCCGACACCGCCACCTATGAGCAGCCGCACGGTGTGAGCCTGGGCGTGGAACGGGTGTTCGTGAACGGCGTGCTGGCCTATCGGGGCGGCGAGGCCGAAGCCCGGGTGCTTGCGCGGGCGGGCCGGATGCTGGCGCGGGGGGCCTGAAGAGCGGGGCGGGGCGCCATATCTGGCCGGGAATAACCTCAAGACCTCTAAAGTTCTAACACTCTCGGCAAAAATCAGTCAAACTTGTACATCTTATTGGCCGTCGAATTCCGACAGGAGCAAAGATGGACAAGGACGCTGAAGGCCTTGGTGCTGATTTCGAGCTGTGGCAGCAGCTCACGGACGACTACGAAGCCGCGTTGGGCGCCCTGGCCCGGGGCGAGCCGGGCGCGCGAGAGCGGGTGGTCCGGTTGTCGTTGGCACTTCAGCAACTGCATCCGGACCTCTCCCCCGTCGACCACGACTGCTGAGGCGCCGCACAAGATCGGCAAGCTCAGTCCCGCGCCGGCTCCTCTTCCGCCTGTGCCTGGAACATGCGAGTGAAATCGCAGCACGCCTGCGCCAGCATCACGATGGACGAGGTGAGCGCGCTGCGGTGCTCGCCCTTGTGCATCGCCACGTAGCGCACCACGGGCAGGGCTGGCGCCACATCGATCACCGTCAGCATGCCGGCCGCCACCAGCGGCTGCAGGCATTGGCGCGGCAGGTAGCTCACGCCCAGTCCCGACACAGTGAGCCCGGTCAGCGCCACCAGGTTGCTCACCACGATCACGTTGGCGGGCTGCACGCCCTGCTCCTTCATCCAGGCGTCATAGGCGCGGCCGGTGCCCGAGTTGTTGCCCTGCACCAGCATGCGATGCCGCGCGAGCTCGTGCAGCCGCACGGTGCCGCCGGCTGGCACCACGCCGGGCTTGCACATCCATGCGCTCGTCACCTGGCCGATGGCCTTGTGCTGCAGCCGCGAGTCGGCGAAGGTGTCAGGCACGATGACGAGGTCGAGTTCGTCGGCCAGCAGCTTGTCGCGCAGCTGCAGGCTGTCGTCCACGTCGGGCTCGAGGATCACCTTGGGGTAGTGCTGCTGGATCAGGCCGACCAGCCGCGGCAGCCACGTCATGGCGGTCAGCTCGGTCACCCCGATGCGGATGCGCCGCTCCACCACGCCGGGCTTGCCGAACTGCTCGATGGCCGCGTCGCGCTGCGCCAGCAGCTTCTGTGCGAGCACGTACATCTCCTCGCCCTTCTCGGTGAGCCGCGCGGTGCGCTGGCTGCGGTCGAACAGCTCGGTGTCGAACAGCTGCTCCAGCTCGTGCACCCGCTTGGAAATGGCCGACTGCGAGGTGTTGAGCTGGTTGGCCGCCTGCGCAAAGCCGCCGAGGCGGGCGATCCAGTACAGGGCTTCGAGTTGCTTGAAGGTCATCACGATCGCGGCTCCATCGATATGTGATTGATAGAACGCTTTTATTCATGCGATTCGATCACAAAAAATCGCTTTTAGAAATTCATCGGGAAGCCGAAGATTCGCCCGAGCCAACGTCATCGACTCTTCAAGGAACCACCATGGACCTCAGGAAACTGCCTCTCGCACTCGGCCTCATCCTCGCTTTCGCCTGCGGCGCCGCCAGCGCACAGGACGGCGGCACCCTGCAGAAGATCAAGGAGAGCGGCACGATCCAGATCGGCGCGCGCGACAGCCAGATCCCGTTCTCGTACAAGCTCAGCGCCGACAGCGCACCCATCGGCTTCACCAACGACATCTGCCTGAAGATCGTCGACGCGGTGAAGGCCAAGCTTGGTCTCGCGAAGATCGAGGTGCGCTACACCATGCTGAATTCGACCAACCGCATCCCGCTGCTGCAGAACGGCACCGTCGACCTCGACTGCGCCACCACCACCAACACCACGCAGCGCCAGCAGCAGGTCGACTTCGCGCCCAGCCACTTCGTGACCAACATCACCGCCGCCGTGAAGAAGTCCTCGGGCATCAACGCGCTGGCCGACCTCAACGGCAAGAACGTGGCCACTGTCTCGGGCAGCACCTCGATCCAGCTGCTGCGCGGCGCGCGCAAGAGCGGCGCCATCGAAGTCAACGAGATCGCCGGCAAGGACACCTCCGACGGCTTCCTGCTGCTGTCCACCGGCCGCGCCGATGCCTACGTGCTCGACGACGTGCAGCTCGCCGGCATGGTCGCCAGCGCGACCAACCCCGGCGACTACAAGCTGCTGAAGGAGTCGCTGCGCCAGGAGCCCTACGGGATCATGCTGCGCAAGGACGATCCGCAGTTCAAGGCGCTGGTCGACGAGACCGTCACCGGCCTGATGAAGTCGGGCGCCATCGAGCAGCTCTACACCAAGTGGTTCCTCTCGCCGATTCCACCGAAGAACGCGAACCTGAACTTCCCGATGTCGGACGCGGTGCGCGAGATCTACAAGAACCCCAACAACAAGGGCGTCTGAGCGATGGATTCCAAGCTGTCTTCGAACCACCCCCACGGACTGGCCTTCTCCGACGCGCTCATGCGCGAGGTGAAGAGCCGCTTCCTGCAGGTCGACCACGACCACCACGGCCGCGAACGCCTGTACTTCGACAACGCGGGCGGCTCCTTCCGCCTCAAGGCCGCGGCCGAGCGCTTCGCGCAGGTCGACGCCATTCCCGACAACGCCGAGCGCATCCACGCCACGGCCGTCGAGCTGCAGGACATCCAGGCCAAGGGAAGCGCCGACCTGCGCACCATCCTCAACGCCACCGGCGGCAGTGTGTACGCCTCGCTCACCGCATCGGGCGCCATGTTCGACATGGTGCGCGCGGTGGCCGAGAACGTGCCGGGTACGAACATGGTCACCACCGTGCTCGAGCACCCCTCGGCCTTCGACGCGATGAGCCTGTATGCCGAGCGCCTCGGCCGCGAGCTGCGCGTGGCGAAGAGCAACCCGGTGACCGGCGGCGTCGACGTGGACGAGATCGTGCGGCTGGTCGATGAGAACACCTGCCTGCTCAACGTGATCTACGCGTCGAACATCTCGGGCGCCAAGCTCGACATGGCCGAGATCGTGCGCCGCGCGCGCGAGATCAAGCCCGACCTGTACATCCTGGTGGACGCCGTGCAGCATGCGCCGCACGGCCTCATCGACCTGCAGAAGACGCCGGTGGACGGCATCAACCTCGCGCCCTACAAGTTCTTCGGCTGCCGGGGCTCGGGGCTGTCATGGATGTCCGAGCGCGCGGCCGTGCTGCCGCACCACAAGCTCGCAGGCAAGAAGCCTGGCTACTGGGACCTGGGCAGCGCCGCGCCGTGGCAGTTCGCGGTGCTCACGGAAATCGTCGACTACGTGTGCTGGCTCGGCGGGCACTTCGTCGACGCCACAGACCGGCGCGCGTTGTTCTCGGCAGGCATCACGCACATCGAACTGCACGAGCGCGCGCTGCTGGCAGTGCTTCTGGACGGCAACGAAAACACCACCGGCATGCGCAAGCTCGAGGGCGTCAATGTGTTCCTCGACTACCAGGACCTGAGCAAGCGCGACCTGATCCTGGGCATCGGCTTCGACCGCATCGACTGCACGCAAGCCGTGGTCGAGTACGGCTTGCGCGGCGTGACAGTCTACGAGCGCGTGGCGACCAGCATCTACTCGAAGCGCATGCTCGAATCCTTCGGGCTCGCGGGCACGGTGCGGGTGTCGCCGCTGCACTGCAACTCCATCGCGGATGTGGAGAAATTCCTGCGCATCACGCGGGAGATCGCCGCGGACATCTGACTGTCATGAAGCGCCATGTTCAGTAGTCGGCATGCTTTTGGGGTACCGCCCCGCCAAGGCTACTGCACCGCGTCGTCCACGCTCCACGGCGCATACACCTGCGCCTTCAGGTCGGGCGAATCCACCTTGGCCAGCAGGTCGCGCACGCCGTCCTTCACGCGCGCCAGCGACAGGCGCGCGCCACGCACGCGCACATAGGCCGCAAAGTCGCACAGCGCCTCGATGCTGGTCGCGTCGAGGTCCGGCGACTCCTCCAGGCTCAGCACCATGCGTTGCAGGCCCGGCGTCGCGTCGATGCGCGCGCGGATCGACGCAAATACCGCATCCGCATTGCCGAAGAACAGCGGCACCTCGGGTCGCGCGATGAGCACGCCCGGCGGCACCACGGCCTCGGGGTGGCGTGCCGTGTCGACAAAGTCATGGCTCCCGCCCAGCCGCCCGAGCCAGCTGACGGTGGTGCGCGAGAAGCCGCGCAGCAGCAGCAGCAGGCTCACGCCAATGGCAACCAGCAAGCCGTCGAGCACACCCAGCAGCAGCACCGCGGCCACCGCCACCAATGCCACGAGCCGGTCGCGCCGCCACTGGAAGTACGGCCGCAGTGCTGCCGGGTTCAGCGTGTGACTCACCGCGTGGATCACGATGGCCGCCAGCAGCGGCTCCGGTGTGTGCGCGATCCACGGCAGCAGCGTCAGCACAGCCACCAGCACCACCAGCCCCGCCACGATGCCGGCCGCGCGGCTCTGCGCACCGGCCGATTCGTTGGCCGACGTGGCCGAGTAGCCCGCGCCCACCGGCATGCCCTGGAACAGCGCCGACAGCAGGTTCGCGCCACCGAGCGCCAGCAGGTCGCGGTTGGCCGACACGTTGTCGCCGTGGCGCATCGCGAAGGTGCGGATCGAGCCGTACGACTCGGCATAGAGGATCAGCGCCATCGCAAAGGCCAGCCCGCCGAGGCTCTGCCATTGCGAGCGGTCGAGCTGAGAAACGCCCGGGTGCGAGAAGTCGAGCGAGATCGGCCCCACCGACGCCACGCCCCAAGCATGGCACAGCCCGCTCACGTCGAGCGCGATGCCGGCCACGATCACGAGCAGCGCCGCCGGCACCGCGCGCCATCGCGCGAGGCCGCGCAGCAGCACGAGCGCTACCAGCGCCATGGCCGCCCCCGCAAGGCTCCAGTGCCGCCATTGGACCGCGAGCCCTGCGGCGAGCCGGAAGAAATCGCTGTGCGCCGGCTGCACCGCCAGCACCTTGGGCAGCTGCTTGACCACGATGGTCAGCGCAAGCCCCAGCGCGAAGCCACGCAGCACCGGCTTGGCGATCAGGCTGGACACCGCACCGAGCCTGGCAATGCCGGCGATGACGAAGAACACCCCGGCCAGCAGCACGATGCCCGCGCCCATCGCGAGCCGCGTGGCCGCATCGACACCCGTCACCGACATGGTGGCCGCGAACAGCACCGCGGCGGAAGACGAGGTGGCCGAGACGATCGCGAAGCGGCTGCTGCCGAAGAGGCCGTAGACGAGAAGGCCCGCGAACAGCGCGATCACGCCGGCCTGCGGCGGCAGCCCCGCGATGCCCGAATAGGCCACGGCCTCGGGCAGCAGCAGGCCTGCGATGGAGACGCCCGCCACGATGTCGGCCAGGCCGGGGCGGCGAGGGGTGGGCGTGGGCATCGGGGTTGGGGGCGTTTCCTCGGTCATGGGCAAGTGTGCTGTGGCCGCCCCCATGCTGGCAACGGGTGGCGGACCGGAACCTGACGGCGGGGCGCCTGGGGTGCCGCGCGACCGGGCATACTCGCGCGCGCTCCACATTCCAACACTTCACAGCAAGGACCCCATGTCAGGACACGGCTTTCACGTGCACGGCCCGCACGATCACGAACTCGAACACGCCGCAACCGGCGGCCATGGCCACGGCCCCGAAGACGGCGCCGCGGCTCATTCAGGCGGCATGAACATGACGAGCAAGATCGCGGTGTGCACCGCCGTGATCGCCACCTTCGGCGCGATCTTCTCGTACATGGGGGGTGCCACGCAGGCCAACGCCGGCCTCTACAAGAACAACGCCGCGATCAAGAAGACCGAGGCGTCGAACCAGTGGAATTACTTCCAGTCGAAGAGCACCAAGCAGGCGCTGGCCGAATTCGCACGCGACACCGCGGCGGACGACGCCCGAAAGCAGGGCTGGCAGGTCAAGGTGGCGCGCTACGAACAGGAGAAGACAGACATCCAGACGGCAGCGAAGAAGCTGGAGGCCGAGGCCAGCCAATGGGACGCGCAGTCTGAAGAGCAGATGCACCAGCACCATCGCTGGGCCCAGGCGACCACGGTGCTGCAGGTGTCGATCGCGCTGGCTGCGATTGCCTTGCTGACGAAGAAGAAATGGCTCGAGCGCGCGATGTTCGGGGTGGCGGCGGCGGGGCTTGTGGTGGGTGGGCTGGCGGCGTTTCACATATAGGTGTGGCAGGGCTGGCGAGCACGGCCCGCCGCCTTCCCGCCAGCAGCCGCGACCGCTATTACTCCTGCGGCTCCAACGCAACCGGCGGCTGGATCCCGTTCTTCTTCCGGGCCTGGAGCGCGAACGAAACCACCTGCCACACCACAAAGATCCCGATCAGGCCCAGCAGCGTGCCGCTGATCGGCCGCGAGACGAAGGTGCCGAAGCTCCCGCGGCTCAGCAGCATCGCCCGGCGGAAGTTCTCCTCCAGCATCGGGCCGAGGATGAAGCCGAGCATGAGCGGTGCGGCATCCAGCTCCAGCCGCATGAACATGTAGCCCATGAAGCCGAAGGCCGCCGTGATGAAGACGTCTTCCAGGTTGTTGTTGACGCTGTAGGTGCCGATGCAGCAGAAGAACAGGATCGACGGGAACAGCACGGCGTACGGGATCTTGAACACCGACAGCCAGTAGCGCACCAGCGGCACGTTCAGCACCAGCAGGAACACGTTGCCGATCCACATGCTGGCCACCAGGCCCCAGAACAGCTCGGGATGGCTGCCGATCATGTTCGGGCCGGGCTGGATGCCCTTGATGATGAAGGCTGCCAGCATCAGCGCCATGACGGCGTTTTCCGGAATGCCGATGCTCATCAGCGGAATGAAGCTCGTGCGCGCCGCCGCTTCGTCGGCCGCGGCCTGGCCGGCCACGCCCTCGATGCAGCCGGTGCCGATCTCGTGCTTGTACTTGCTGACCTTCTTGTCGATCGCGTATGCCGCAAACTGGGCGATGGTCGGGCCGCCGCCGGGAAGGATGCCCAGGAAGGAGCCGACCACGCTGCCGCGCAGGGCGCTCGGAATGATCCGCTTGAACTCCGCCCAGGTCGGGATCAGGTTGATCTTGCCGTTGAAGGGCGAGCGCTCCTCGCGCGAGTCGAGGTTCTTGGTGATCTCGGCGATGCCGAAGCAGCCCAGCGCGATGCTCACGATGCCCACGCCGTCCACGAGGAAGGGCAGGTCGAGCGTGAAGCGCTGCGCGCCGCTGTTCACGTCGGTGCCGATGGTGCCGAGCAGCACGCCGATCATGCACATGGCCAGCCCATTGAGCAGGCTGCCGGTGGTCACGAAGCTCACGCACACGAAGCCCACCAGCATCATGGCCACGTAGTCCGCGGGGCCGAAGAGGAATGCCACCTCGCCGAGCACGGGCGCCAGGAACGACAGCACGAGGATCGCCACCGTGCCGCCGATGAAGCTCGAGAAGCCGGCCGTGAACAGCGCCAGCCCGGTCTGGCCCTTGAGCGTCATTGCATAGCCGTCGATGCAGGCCACGATGCTGCTCGCATGCGGGATCTTCATCGTGATGGCGCTGACGCTGTCGCCGTACTGCGCGCCGTAGTAGATGCCGGCCAGCATGATGAGCGCGCCGGTCGTCGGAATGGAGTAGGTCAGCGGCAGCAGCAGGCTGATGGTGGCCAGCGGGCCGAGGCCGGGCAGCAGCCCGACCAGCGTGCCCACGGTACAGCCGATGGCGCAGAACAGGAGGTTCTGCATGGTCAGGGCGTGCGAGAAGCCGAACGCCAGGTTGTTGAGGACTTCCATGGTCTTTTTCTTCTTCTCAGTAGAGCGGCAGGTTCAGGCCGAGCAGTTTCTGCAGCGCCAGCGCCATGACGATCAGGCCGGCGGAGACCTTGGCGTTGCGTACCCACGAGTAGGACGAGGCGGCAAAGCCGGAGCAGAAGACCATGAAGATGATGCCCGCGATCATGTTCAGGTACATCGAGATCACCGCGAAGCCGCAGAGGCTGGCCAGGATCAGCCCGATGTTCCTGAAGTTGAACTCCAGCGGCACGCCCTCCACGAGGAACGACCGGACCACGGTCGCCACGCCGATCACCAGCAGCATGCCGCTGATCATGGCGGGGAACAGGCCAGGCCCGGCGCGGCTTAAGTCTCCGATGGGGTAGCGAAGCGCGGTCAGGCCGAAGGCCAGCGCGATTGCCATGAGGAAGAGTCCCCTGACAAGGTTTCTATTTTTCATACGCTCACGATGTAGTGGGATTGAATGCGCCCGGCTCCGCTCGAACCGGCCCGGGCCTGTCTCCATCCGGATGTGATTCCGGACGCCCCCGATGCTCTTCGGGCCTGGCTGATCGGAATCTGACGCGTGCGTGAGGGGAACTACGTATGAAGGGGCGCGGAGCAACGGTGGCGCGCGCGACGTTGCCGTCAGGATGGCCGGGGCAGGCACCGCGAGAGCGGCGCGAGCGCAATCCCGCCGCTCGCCGCAAGCACCAGCCCGCGCAGCACGGCGTACTCGCGCAACCGGGCGCCGCCGTGCGGGTCGCCGGGCAGGATGCCGGCGGACGGGTGGCACATGAGCACGTCGCCGGTGCGGCAGGCCGCCAACCATTCGGACAGGCGCTGTTCGTGGCGCTGCATGTCGCCCGAGAAATCGTAGACGCCGAGCAGGCGGCTGCTCATGGGAATGCCGCGTTGCGCGGCCAGCGCGGCCAACTGCGCGCCGCCCAGTGCGTGGATGACCCGGGCCTTCAACCGGTCGGGGCCATGCTGCGCGCCCGGCGCCGTGTTGCGGATCCAGGGCGGCGACGCCGCATAGCGCCGCGCGATCTCCTCCACCAGCAGTTCGCGCACCACCGGGAACTGGTGCACGTGCCGGTGCCCGTCGACGAAGGCGGGCGCGCGGCCCATGGCGTCCTCGAAGCGCGTCAGCTGTTCGCGGATGTCGGCCTGCAGCCCCGGCGCGAACACCGTGCGTGTGTACGTCCGGGCGAGCAGCCCAAGCAGGCCGGGCTCGGGGCCGCCGGCGAGCGCGGGCCGCGTGAGGTCGAGGTGCAGGCCGACGTCGAGCCGTGCCGGGTCGATGAGCTTCAGCACCTTCGCGCCTTCCTCCCAGGCGTCGCGATGCACCATCCCGCTGGTGGCGGTGATCTTTCCCTGTTCGGCCAGGTCGAACACGGCGGAGTTGATGCCCGCGCTCATGCCGAAATCGTCGGCGCAGATGCAGAGGCGGCGCGTTGCCTCAGTCATCGCCGTTCGTTCCGGAAGCCGGGGCGGGCGCAACGTCCAGGCAGTGCGGATCGCGCGTGGCGCTGCCCGCGAAGCGCCAGGCTGCGGCGCTCTCGTTCACCGCCACCAGCTGCGCGCGAAAGAGCCACGGATTGGCGAGCTGTGCCGTGTTCGAGCCGACGAGCCAGGTGACGCGCGGCGCGCACAGCGTGGCCGCGAGCTGCGTGCGGTCGAGCAGCGTGGCTGCGGCGCGCGCGGGCTCGAAGCGGCCGGCGTCCGAGATCTCCTTGCGCCAGTTGTCGCGGGTGTCCCGGGCCGCGGCCTGCCAGTCGTCCGAAATCAGCACGGGCTCGCGCAGGTTCCAGTAGAAGGGAATCTCGTAGTAGTAGCTGTCGAGCATCAGCACCTGGTCGCCGGGCGCCACCGCCTGCCCGGCGGGCAGCCGCAGCCGCGCGCCCGGCGGTGACGCCAGGACCGTGACGGCGCCCACGCAGGCAATGCACACGGCGGCGGCGGCCAGCGTCATCGTGCGCACCTTCGGCAGCAGCGTTTCCGGCACACGGCCCGCGAGCACGCGCTGCGCGATCAGGAAGGCCAGCGGCGGCAGCGCCGGCAGCACGTAGCCGACGAGCTTGGAGCGCGGCAGCGAGAAGAACACCACGATGACCGCGAGCCAGATCCACATCAGCCAGTCGACATCCGAGCGCCCGGGCCGTGCGGCGTCGTCTTTGCCCCGCGGCACGAACACCCATGCGAACCACGGCAGCGTGAGCCCCGCCAGTACCGGCAGGTAGAACCAGAAGCCGTGCTCGTTGTTGAAGCCCGAGGACGCAAAGCGCCGGAAGTGCTGCGTGACGACGAAGTAGTCGAAGAACTCCGGGTACTTCAGCTGCATTGCGACGAACCACGGGCCGGCCACGGCCAGCAGCACCGCCCAGCCGGGCAGCCACAGCGCGAGCCGCAGCGCCGCGAACCTGCGCGTCGCCGCGCACCAGATCGCGATCACCGCCACGGGCAGCACGAGGCCGATCAGCCCCTTGGCCAGCAGCCCGGCTGCCGCGAACAGGTAGGCGCCCGCGAGCAGCGCCCGCCAGGGTTCCTCGCGCTCCTTCGCCAATGCGGCGCCGGCCGCCAGCAGGATCGTGGCCGAGATGCAGCCGGCCACCAGCATGTCGAGGTTCGCGAACTGGGCGCCCAGGAAGAAGAAGGGCGTGGTCACCAGCACCACGGTCGACAGCAGCGCCAGCCGCACCGTCGACCACCGGCGCAGGAACAGGAACAGCGCCGCCGCCGCGGTGCCCGCGCCCAGCACGGAGGGCAGCCGCGCCGCCCATTCCACCGGCCCCGTCACCGCCATCGCGGCCGCGCCGATCCAGTAGAACAGCGGCGGCTTGTGGAAGAAGGGCAGGCCGTCGAGCCGCGGCACCAGCCAGTCGCCCGAGCGCAGCATCGCAAGCGCGACGCCGCCGTAGCGGCCCTCGTCGGGCGCCATCAGCGGGCGCACCCAGGCCGTGGCCAGCAGCCATGCGAAGAGGGCGGCAATGAGCCACAGTGGCTGCGGCGCAGTCCACCATGCAGGGGCAGGTCGCTTCATGGTTTTTCGGCCTCGAGCCCCGTGCCGCTCTCGCGGCGCACCACATACAGCGGGCGGCCCTTGACCTCCTCGTAGATGCGCGCGATGTACTCGCCCACGATGCCGGTGGAGATCATCTGGATGCCGATGAAGAACATCAGGCTCACGACGATGGTGGTCCAGCCCGAGACCGCGTTGCCGAACATCAGGTAATCGATCGCCACGAAGGTGCCATAGGCAAAGGCCGGCAGCGCCAGCAGCAGCCCCGCCACGCTGACGATGCGCAGCGGCCAGGTGGTGAAGGCCGTCAGCCCGTCGATGGCCAGGCGTACCAGCCGCCGGGCGTTGAAGGAGCTGCTGCCCGCCGCGCGCGGCGCGGGCGTATAGGGCAGCGCCACGGCGCGAAAGCCCACCCAGGCGTACAGGCCCTTCATGAAGCGGCTGCGTTCCGGCAGGTTCATGAGCGCATCGACCACCTTGCGGTCCATCAGGCGGAAGTCGCCCGCGTCTCGGGGCACGTCGAAGCGGTCCGAGGAATTGACGAGGCTGTAGAAGAGCTTGCTGCCGATCTGCTTGAAGCGGCTTTCGTCGCTGCGTTGCTCGCGCACCGCGTACACCACTTCCGCGCCGGCCACCCATTGCGCGACCATCGTGTGGATGAGCTCGGGCGAGTGCTGCAGGTCGCCGTCGAGCAGCACCACCGCGTCGCCGGTGGCCGCGGCGAGGCCTGCGGTGAGCGCGGCCTCCTTGCCGAAATTGCGCGACAGCGAGATGCAGCGAAAGCCGGAGAGCTCGCACCACGCTTCAGCCACGGCGGCGGTGTCGTCGGTGCTGCCGTCGTCCACCACGATGATCTCCCAGCGCATGTGCGTGGCCCAGAGGATGTCTTCGAGCAGCGGCAGCAGGTGGCGCAGGTTGGCCGCTTCGTTGAAGCACGGGATCACGCAGGAAATGCTGCGCGCGCCGGCCTCTGTTGCGAGCGGCGTGGCCGTGTGCGGCGCGGGAGCCTCGGCCTGGGGGAGATCGGCCGGTGCGCGTGAATGCCTGGCGGTGTGGGTCGAGGAGATCATGGATGCCTCCAGAAAGAAGCGGCCGTCGTCTTGTCGTCGCGCGTGCGGCCGGCGTGCGACGCCTGAAAAGAGAGGAAATGGCGCACGAACCATTGCGCGGCGGCGAGCACTCCCACGATCGCGCACGCGAGCAGCAGGCCTGCGGCGATGTCGAGCGGGAAATGAACGCCCACGTACACGCGCGCCCACCCGGTGAGGGCCGCCAGCGCCAGCAGCGGTGCCCCAAGCCTGCGCAGGCTGGGACGCAGCAGGAAGGCCAGCGCCACCAGGAACATCACCGTTGCGTGCGTGCTGGGCAGAGACCCGCGGCTCGCATGCTCGATGTACGACGGCGCCACCCCCAGCACGAAGGGGCGCGGCATGTTGAGCGACAGCGAGATCGCGTGCGAGGCCATGGAGGCGAGGCCCGCGAGCGCCGCGACGATGCACAGGTAGGGCCGGTCGGCGCGATGCCGCCACAGCGCCACGGCGACCACACCGGCACTCAGCCAGCTGCCCCAGAGCGCGAGGGCCGAGGCCACGGACAGCACCCACGGCGTCGGCTGGCTGCCGGCTGCGAGCCATTGGAAGAGCGTGAGGTTGAGCGCGTTCATGGCGCCACCTTCGATGGACGGGAGAAAAAAATGGGCGTGCCGCAGCAGCCGATGGGGGGTGCGCAACAGCGAGAACCGGACATGGTCAAACCTTTCGACGGGACGAGAGAGCCCGCTGCGCGACGCAGCGGACGGTCCGACGCGTGAGGCGTCGTGTCTCAGATCCCGGAAGGTGGTGCGGCAGTGGGCGGCAGGCGCCGCCAGGGTTGCGCGGGGGGTGGCGCACCGCCGTGCGGCGGCACGTATTCGATCGCTTTGCGCACGATGGGCACTGCCAGCCGCGCGACTGCAATGGCAAGCGGCAGCAGCGCCAGCACCATCGCCATCAGCGTGTCCAGCGCGGAGCCGAAGGCGTCGGGGTGGTCGATGCTTGCCGGCGCCTGGGCGAACACGGTGGTCTCGCGGTCGGACGGATGGTCCGCGCGGTCGTCGGCTTCGAACTGGGTGGTGTCGCTGGCGCTGCGCACCCGCAGCATCGGCTCGTCTTCCAGGCCGTCGCAGCGGAAATGGACCGCGATGAAGGGCTGCAGGAAGATCAGCAGAACGCCTGCGACGCACCACGCCCTGTGGTGCGTTTCGGCGAAACGGCGGATGCGTGCGAACAGCATGCGCGAATGCTAGGCCGCTCTTGTGAACGGAACCTGAGCACGCGGGTCAGCATCCCGCAAGGTAGTGCATGACGCGCGTGTGAACGGACCCTAGAGCACGAACGGAATGAAGCGCCGCGTGCCGCGCATGTAAGCGCGGTAGGCGTCGCCGAAATGCGCGATGCATTCCTTCTCGTCGCGCAGGGCAGTCAGGAACAGCAGCACCGTGGCCGCGAGCACCAGTGCCAGCGTGAGCCAGGTGAACTGCTTGAGGAAGGCGCCCCAGGCCAGCAGCATCAGTGCCGTGTACATCGGATGTCGTATGTACCGGAAGGCGCCGGTGGTGACGATGGACGAGGTTTTTTCGAAACCGTACAGCGCGGGGTCGTCGCTGCGCGCCTCGGTCGGCTTGCCCTGCGCCTTCAGCAGCCGCACCGCGTGGATCGGCAACCAGATCGACAGCACGAAGAAGAGCGAAGAGACGATCTGCCTCGCCGAAAACGGATCGTCATGCCACACGGGCAGGTTCACCACGACCAGCACCAGCATGCATTCCCACGCGAAGAAGCGGTAGAAGCCGTGCGAGCCGGGCCGGCTCAGCGGGCCGCGCGACACGTACAGCAGCGCCGCGGTGCCGGCGACGAGAAGGAAGAGCTGGAGCCAGAAGAGCATGGCGGGCGAATTTACACGGCCTTGGGCGCTTTCCGGTGAATCAGGAGGCCGCCGCTTCGGGTTTCTTGGAAACCAGCGTCAGGATGTCGTAGCTGGCGACCAGCTCGCCGTCCTGGTTCGTCACCTCCACGTCCCATGCGACCACGCCCTGGCCCTGGCCGCTCGCGTCTTTCCTGTTGCGGTCGATCTTGCGCTTGCAGGTCAGGCGCGCCTGGATGGTGTCGCCGATGCCCACGGGCTTGGTGAAGCGCAGCGTGTCCAGGCCGTAGTTGGCGAGCACCGGGCCCGGCGACGGCGACACGAACAGGCCTGCCGCGGCCGACAGCACGAAGTAGCCGTGCGCGATGCGCTTGCCGAAGGGCGATTCCTTGGCCGCCACCTCGTCGAAGTGCATGTAGAAGTAGTCGCCCGAGATGCCGCCGAAGGCGACGATGTCGGCCTCGCCCACGGTGCGGCGGTGGGTGAGCAGCGAGTCGCCGATGCGCAGGTCCTCGAAGTAGCGGCGGAAGGGGTGCACCTCGCTCTCGCGTACGGCCGCGCCGCGCACGTGTTCGCCGGTGATGGCGGCGAGCATGGTGGGCGAGCCTTGCACCGCGGCGCGCTGCAGGTAGTGCTTCACCGCGCGCAGGCCGCCGAGTTCTTCGCCGCCGCCCGCGCGGCCCGGGCCGCCGTGCTTGAGCTGTGGCAGCGGCGAGCCGTGGCCGGTCGATTCGGCGGCGGCCTCGCGGTCGAGCACCAGCAGGCGGCCATGCCACGCGGCAGCCACCGGAATGGCCTTGGCCGCGATGGCGGGGTCGCGCGTGACCAGCGTGCCGACGAGGCTGCCGCGGCCGCGCGCAGCCAGCGCCAGTGCTTCGTCGATGCCCTCGTAGGGCATCAGCGTGCTGACGGGGCCGAAGGCCTCCACATCGTGTGCAGCGTCGTGCTCGAGCGGCTTGCGGCTCAGCAGCAGCGTAGGCGCGAAAAACGCGCCATCGGCCACGCCCTCGCCAATCGGCGAGAAGCCGTCGCGCTCGCCGTAGACCAGCTCGGCGCCTTGCAGCAGCGTGGCGACACGCGCGGCCACGTCGGCCTGCTGGTCGCGCGAGGCGAGCGCGCCCATGCGCACCTCTTCGCGCGACGGATCGCCGACCACCGTCTTCGCGAGCCGCGCGCGCAGCCGCTCGGCCACCGCATCGAGGTGCCGGCGCGGCACGATCGCGCGGCGGATGGCCGTGCACTTCTGGCCGGCCTTGGTCGTCATCTCGCGCGCCACTTCCTTCACGAAGAGATCGAACTCCTCGTCGTCCGGCGTCACGTCGGGCGCGAGGATCGCGCAGTTGAGCGAGTCGGCCTCGGCATTGAACGGGATCGACTGGCGCACGATGTTCGGGTGCACGCGCAGCTTGGCGGCGGTGTCGGCCGAACCGGTGAAGGTGACCACGTCGGGCCCTTCGAGCCGGTCGAGCAGGTCGCCCGTGCCGCCGATGACGAGCTGCAGCGCGCCCGCCGGCAGGATGCCCGACTGCACGATGAGCCGCACCAGCGCCTCGGTGAGGTAGCTGGTGGCCGTGGCCGGCTTGCCGATGCAGGGCATGCCCGCGAGGAAGCTGGGCGCGAACTTCTCGAGCAGGCCCCACACCGGGAAATTGAACGCATCGATATGCACCGCCACGCCGCCGCGCGGCACCAGGATGTGCGTGCCCGCGAAGCCGCCCTTCTTGCCGAGCGGGAAGGCCGGGCCCTCGTGCACGAGGTTGCCGGAGGGCAGCTCGTTGGTGCCGATGCCGGCATAGGCGCTCAGCGTGCCGGCGCCGCCTTCGATGTCGATCCAGCTGTCGGCGCGCGTGGCGCCCGTGTGGGCCGAGATGGCGTAGAGCGTTTCCTTGTTCGCGGCGATGTACTTGGCCAGCGCCTTCAGGCGCTCGGCGCGCTGCTGGAAGTCGAGCGCCATCAGCGCGGGAATGCCGGTGCGGCGCGCGTATTGCAGCGCTTCGGCGAAGTCGATGGCCTCGGCGTGCGTGGCTGCCACGGGCTGGCCGTTGACGGCGCTGCGCAGTTGCTGGGCGGCCTGCTGGCCGATCCAGCGGCCGGCGATGTAGCTTTGGAGGGTGGTGGTCATGAAGGGTGTCCTTGTATGGCTCCTTCCCCCTTTGGGGGAAGGCTGGGATGGGGGCAGCGCCCAACGAGCGTTGCTCTTCGTTCGAGGCCGTCGTGCCCCCACCCCAACCCTCCCCCGGAAGGGGAGTGAGCAAGAAAGGGAGGCACGTCGGTCATTCCTTCTTTCCTATACCGAGGTACGTGTCGATGATCCGCTGGTCGTGCAGCAGGTCGCGCGCCTTGCCTTCGAGCGCCACGGCGCCCATCTCCAGCACGTAGGCGCGGTCGGCCACCTGCAGCGCGGCGCGTGCGTTCTGCTCCACGAGCAGCACCGACACGCCATGGCTGCGCAGCTGCGACACCACGCGCAGCACCTCGCGCACCACCAGCGGGGCGAGGCCCAGCGAGGGTTCGTCGAGCATCAGCAAACGCGGCCGCGCCATCAGCGCGCGGCCAATGGCCAGCATCTGGCGTTCGCCGCCCGAAAGCGTGGAAGCCAGCTGTGGGCGGCGCTCGCGCAGGCGCGGGAAGATCCCGAAGATCTCGTCCATGCGCGCGCGCTGGTCGCGCTCGCCTTTGCGCCACTGGTAGAAGCCGCCGAGCAGCAGGTTGTCTTCCACCGACATCTCGCCGAACAGCTCGCGCCGCTCGGGCACCAGTGCGACGCCGCGCGCCACCATGGTCTCGACGCTGGGGCGCGCGACGCGCCCGCCGTCCAGCATCAGCTGGCCGGTGGAAGGCAGCAGGCCCATGGCGGCGCACAGCAGCGTGGTTTTGCCGGCGCCATTGGGGCCGATCACGGTGACGATCTCGCCCTCGTTCACCTGCAGGCGCACGCTGTGCACCGCTTCCACGGTGCGGTAGGCGACGCAGAAGCCGTCGAGTTGAAGCAAAGGATGGCTCATCGGGCGTCTTCCAGCAGTTCGTCGTCCGCGCCGCCGAGGTAGGCTTCAAGCACGCGCGGGTTGGCCTGCACTTCGGCCGGCGTGCCGGTGGCGATGACGGTGCCGAATTCGAGCACCGTGATGCGGTCGGCGAGGTTCATTACGAACTCCATGTCGTGCTCCACCACGAGGATGCCGAGGCCCTCGGCGCGCAACTGGCTCAGCAGCACCGAGAGCGCGCGCTTTTCAAGATGGCGCAGGCCGGCCGCCGGTTCGTCGAGCAGCAGCACCGAGGGCTGGCCGGCGAGCGCGCGGGCGATTTCGACCACGCGCTGCTGGCCGAGCGAGAGCGATGCCGCGGGCGTGTCAGCATGCGCGCCGAGGCCGCAGCGTTCGATCTGCCTGCGGGCCTCGGCCATCAGCGCGGCTTCTTCGGCACGGTCCAGCCGCAGCATCGCGGCGAGCCAGCCACGCTTCGCACGCAGGTGCGCGCCGAGCGCGACGTTCTCAGCCACGCTGCGCTGTCCGAGCAGGCGCACGTGCTGGAAGGTGCGGCCCAGGCCCAGCGCGGCGAAGGCGCGCGAAGGCTTGGCCGCCATCGGCTGGCCGGCGAGCTTCACCTCGCCCGAGGTCGGGTCGTCCACGCCCGAGATCATGTTGAAGAAGGTGCTCTTGCCGGCGCCGTTCGGGCCGATCAGCGCATGGATCTCGCCGGCCTTCAGTGTCATCGAAATCGCGTTGTTGGCCACGAGCCCGCCGAATCGCTTGCTCACGTCGCTGGCTTGCAGCAGCAGTTCGCCACTCGCGGGCAGCGTGCGCTGCGCGAGCTGCACGGTCGGCGCCTTCGATGCGAGAGCCGGCGCCTTGCGCGCCGCATCGTTGCGCACCCAGCGGCGCGTGATGCGCGCCAGCGTGGGCCACAGGCCGTCGGAAAAACGCTGCAGCACGAAGAGCATCAGCAGCCCGAACACGATCACCTCGAAGTTGCCGCTGCTGCCGAGCAGCGAGGGCAGCACGTCCTGCAGCTTTTCCTTCAGCAGCGTGATCAGCGCCGCACCCAGCACCGCACCCCACAGGTGGCCCGCGCCGCCGACCACCGCCATGAACAGCAGCTCGATGCCGATGTTCAGGTTGAAGGGCGTTGGGTTCACGAATCGCTGCAGGTGCGCATAGAGCCAGCCCGACACCGCCGCGAGCAGCGCGGCCAGCACGAACAGCTTGATGCGGTGGCGCGCCGTGTCGACGCCCATCGACTCGGCCATCAGCCGCCCGCCCTTGAGTGCGCGGATGGCGCGGCCTTCGCGGGAATCGAGCAGGTTGTGCAGCGCCCAGAGCGCCAGCAGCAGCACCGCCCAGATCACGACGCCGAGCGCGCGCGGCGTGGCCAGCGATAGCCCCGCCACCACCAGCGGCGGCACGCCCGTGATGCCGGTCTGCCCGCCGAGGAAGTCCATGTTGCCCAGCAGGTAGTACAGGCTCAGGCCCCAGGCGATGGTGCACAGCGGCAGGTAGTGGCCCGACAGCTTGAGCGTGACCGCGCCGAGCATCCAGGCCAGCGCGAAGGTGAACGCCAGGCCCAGCAGCAGGCCGGCCCACGGCAGCAGCGCAGGGCCGACCGCGCCACCCAGCCAGGCGGCAGCAGTGGGCGACGTGCAGATCCATGCGGTGGCGTAGGCGCCCATGCCGACGAACGCGGCCTGCCCGAAAGAGGTCATGCCACCCACGCCGGTGAGCATGACCAGCCCGGCCGCGACCAGCGCATACAGGCCGATGTTGCTGAGCACCGAGACCGTGAATTCGGGCAGGAAGCCCCAGGCCAGCGCCAGCAGCACCACGCACGCCAGCGTGAGCTGGCGCGGCGTGACCAGCGGCTTGCCTTCGGGCGGGGTGTTCAGTGTCGCGGGATTCGAAGACGCGCTCATTCTTCGTCCTCCACGTGGCGGCTGTGGAGCGAACGCCACCACAGCACTGGAATGATCAGCGTGAAGACCAGCACCTCCTTGAACGGGCTGGCCCAGAACGAGGCGAATGCTTCGAGCTGTCCCACCAGCAGCGCGCCGGCCAGCGCCAGCGGATAGCTCGCAAGCCCGCCGACGATGGCGGCGACGAAGCCCTTCAGGCCGATGAGAAAGCCGGTGTCGTAATACACCGTGGTGATCGGTGCGATCAGCAGCCCCGAGACGGCGCCGATGAGCGCTGCGAGCGCGAAGCTCAGGTCGCCCGAGAGCTCGGTCGGAATGCCCGACAGCCGCGCGCCCACCCGGTTGATGGCGGTGGCACGCAGCGCCTTGCCGACCATCGAGCGGCCGAAGAACAGGAACATGGCAATCACCAGCAGCAGCGTGACGCCGACCACCACCAGCGACTGTCCGCCGACTGGAATGCCGCCGATGTCGAGGCGCGCTTCGGAGAACGCCGCGGTGCGCGAGCCTTCGGCACCGAAGAACAGCAGGCCCAGCCCGACCAGCACGCCGTGCAGCGCGACCGAGACGATCAGCAGCATCAGCACGTTGGCGTCCGCCAGCGGCCGGTAGGCCAGGCGGTAGAGCAGGGGGCCGAGCGGCATGATGAGAAGCAGCGTGGTGAGCGTCTGGCCCGTCATCGACGTGGGTTTGAGCAGCAGCACCAGCGCGGTGGCCGCCGCCGGCAACACCACGCACCATGCGAGCGCGGAGGCCCAGTCGACCACTGCGCCGCGCTTCCAGCGCCAGATTTCCACCAGCAGCACCGCGACTGCCAGCACCAGCAGCAGCCACAGCGTGGCCGGCACACGGCCAGCCTGCAGCATCGCCATAGAGAGCGCCCCGAAGGCGACGAACTCACCTTGGGGAATGAAGATGACGCGCGTGACTGAAAACACCAGCACCAGTGCGAGCGCCATCAAACCGTAGACGGCACCGTTGACGATGCCGTCCTGCCCCAAGAGCAGGGCGATCTGCAAATCCATAAAAGAAACCTTCGGGCTTGGCCCGTGTATCGAATCAGGGTCAGGCACAAGCGCCGTCAGTTGCGCTGCCTTGTGTTGCTCCATCCCCCTTTGGGGGAGGGAGCGAAGACATCAGGGCTGGTATTTCCAGGCGCCGTTCTCGATCTTCACCATCACGCGGGCGCGTTGGTCGAGACCCAGGTGGTCCTTCTCGGTCATGCTGAACACGCCGTGCGCGCCCGACACTTCCTTGACCTGCTCCAGCGCATCGCGCAGCGCGGCGCGGAATTCCGGCGTGCCGGGCTGCGCCTTCTTCAGTGCGACGGGCACGGCCGAGGTCATCAGCAGGCCGGCGTCCCAGGCGTGTGCACCGAAGGTCGACACGGTGCCCTTGCCGTAGGCGGCTTCGTAGGCGCCGACGTAAGCCAGTGCAGATTTCTTCACCGGGTTGCTGGCGGGCAGCTGCTCGGCCACCAGCACGGGGCCGGCGGGCAGGAAGGTGCCTTCCACGTCCTTGCCGCCCACGCGCAGGAAGTCGGCGTTCGCCACGCCGTGCGTCTGGTACATCTTGCCGGCGTAGCCGCGTTCCTTGAGCGTCTTCTGCGGCAGCGCGGCCGGTGTGCCCGAGCCCGCGACCAGCACCGCGTCGGCCTTGCTGGCCATGATCTTCAGCGCCTGGCCCGTCACCGAGGTGTCGGTGCGGGAGTAGCGCTCGTTGGCCACGATAGTGATCTTCTTCAGCGCAGCGGCCTTGGCGAATTCTTCCGACCAGCCTTCGCCGTATGCGTCGGAGAAGCCGATGAAGGCCACGGTCTTCACGCCGTTGGCGGCCATGTGCTCGGCGATGGCGAGCGACATCATGATGTCGTTCTGCGGCGTCTTGAACACCCACTTCTTCTTGGCGTCCATCGGTTCGATGATGCGGGCCGAAGCGGCGATGGAAATCATCGGCACCTTGGCTTCGCTCACCACGTCGATCATGGCCAGCGAGTTGGGCGTGGTGGTGGAGCCCAGCACGACGTCGACCTTGTTCTCTGCGATGAGCTTGCGCGTGTTGGCCACGGCCGCGGTGGTGTCCGAAGCGTCGTCGAGCACGATGTAGTTGATCTTCTGGCCGCCGATGGTCTTGGGCATCAGCGCGATGGTGTTCTTCTCCGGAATGCCGAGCGAGGCGGCCGGGCCGGTGGCCGAGAGCGTCACGCCGACATTGACGTCGGCCCACGCCGCGGCGGCGGTGGCGCACAGCGCGGCGATCAGCAGGGGCTTGAAGAAGAGTTTCATTGGTCTTGTCTCCGGTTGAAAAATATTTGAAGTTCTAGCGCTCGTCGAATGAGAGCGTGACGCGTTCGGTCAGGGGGTGTGCCTGGCAGGTCAGCACGAAACCTGCTGCCACTTCATTCTTGTCGAGCGCAAAGTTTCTTTCCATGCGGACTTCCCCGTCCACGCATTTGGCGCGGCAGGTGCCGCACACGCCGGAGGTGCACGAGAACGGGACTTCGAGCCCCGCGGCCGAAGCCGCATCGAGGATGCTGGGCTGGCCTTCGGTGTAGGTGATCTCGCGCTGCAGCCCGTCGCGCACGATGACGATGCGCGCCTGCCTGGCGTCGCCGGGCTGCGCCTCGTGCACCACCGCGCCGACCTGCGTGGCCGAAGGCAGCGCCACGCCGAAGCGTTCGATGTGGATGCGTTCCTCGGGCACGCCGGCGGCCAGCAGCGCGGCCTCGGCTTCGTCGTTCATCTGGAACGGGCCGCAGACATAGACATGGTCGATCGTCTTCGCAGGCACCACCGACGCCAGGAACTCGCCGATCTTCTCGCGGTTCATCACGCCGAAGCCCAGCGGCGAATCGGTGTGCTCGTCGGAGAACACGTGCTGCAGCACAAGCCGCGTCATGTAGCGGTTCTTCAGGTCCTCGATTTCTTCCTTGAACATCGTGGACTGCAGCTGGCGGTTGCCGTAGATCAGCGTGAAGCGGCTTCGCGGCTCGCGCGCCAGCACCGTCTTCATGATCGACAGGATCGGCGTGATGCCGCTGCCGCCCGCGATGCCGACGTGATGGCGTGCCGAAGCCGGCTCGATGGGCACGAAGAAGCGGCCCTGCGGCGCCATCACCTGCAGGGTGTCGCCCGGCTGCAGATGGGCGTTGATCCAGTTGGAGAACACGCCGCCGCGCACCTTGCGCACGCCGACGCGCAGCTCGCCATCGTCGAGGCCGGCGCAGATCGAATAGGAGCGGCGCAGGTCCTGGCCGTCGATGTCGTGGCGCAGCGTGAGGTACTGGCCCTGCGTGAAGCCGAAGACCTGCTGCAGGTCGATGGGCACTTCGAACGAGACGACGACGGCCTCGGCCGTGTCGGGCTCGATGGCCTTCACGCGCAGGGGATGGAAGAGGGTGCTCATCGCGGGGGAGTCTCAGAAGGGTTTGAAGTGTTCGAAAGGCTCCTTGCACGCCATGCAGCGGTACAGGGCCTTGCAGGCGGTGGAGCCGAATGCGGAAAGCCGCTCGGTGCGCTCGCTCGCGCAGCGCGGGCAGGCGATGCGCTCGCCGGCGATGCGGCCGAAGAGCTTGATGGGCATGGCGGTGCTGGCGGCCTGCTCGGCGTTCAGGTGCGCGGGCGGCGCGATGCCGTAGGCCTTGAGCTTGGCGCGACCCTCGTCGCTGATCCAGTCGCTGGTCCAGGCGGGTGCACGGCGCAGGGTTGCGCGCGCGCGGCCCAGGCCGGCCTGCTCGATGGCGGCCAGCACGTCGTGCTCGATGGCCTCGGTGGCGGGGCAGCCGGAGTAGGTCGGCGTGAGCACGATCTCCAACCCGTCGTCATGCTCGATCACGTCGCGCACGATGCCGAGGTCGCACACCGACACGGCCGGCACCTCGGGGTCGGGCACCGTGTGCAGCACGGCCCATGCCGCGTCGACGCGCGAGGCGAGGGCGTTCACCACACCCCCCCGGGAAAGCTGCGTTGCAGGTGCTGCATCTCCGCGAGGATGTAGCCCATGTGCTCGCTGTGCACGCCGTGCTTGCCGGTGCTGCGGAAGGCGGCTTCCTTCGGCATGGCGAGGCCGGCGGCGTCGAGCACCTGTTGCATTTCGGCGAGCCAAGGGTCGCGCAGTTCGCTCCACGCCGGACCGAGGCCGCTGGCGCTGGCTTCGGCATCGACCGCGTCGCTGAAGAAGAGCTCGGGCATGTAGAGCCATAGCTGCTTGAGCGCCTTTTCGGTGCGGCGGCGCGATTCGTCGGTGCCGTCGCCCAGCCGCACCACCCAGTCGCCCGAATGCTGCTGGTGGTAGCGCGCTTCCTTCACGGCCTTGCCGGCGATGGCAGCCACTTCGGGGTCGTTCGATGCGGCCAGGCGCTGCCACAGCAGCTTGAGCAGTGTCGACACCATGGTGTTGCGCACCACGGCGAAGGCGAAGTCGCCGCGCGGCAGTTCGGCGATGGTGAGGTTGAAGTAGTCGCGCTCGTCGCGCAGGTAGGCGAGTTGGTCTTCGTCGTGCTCGCAGCCTTCGATGCGGCCTGCGTGTGTCAGCAGCGCGCGCGCCTGGCCGACGAGGTCGAGCGCAATGTTGGCCATCGCGATGTCTTCCTCCAGCACGGGTGCGTGGCCGCACCATTCGCCCAGGCGCTGCGCGAGCACGAGGCAGGTGTCGCCGATGCGCAGCAGGTATTGCACGGCGGGCGTGCGGTTCAGTTCGATCGATGCTTGCATGGTCCTGGCCTTGCTCACATGTGGTCGACCGACTTGGGCAGCGCGTAGAAGGTCGGGTGGCGATACACCTTGTCTTCCGCCGGGTCGAAGAACATGTCCTTGTCGCCCGGGTCGCTCGCCACGATCTGGTCGGAGCGCACCACCCAGATGCTGCTGCCTTCCTGGCGGCGCGTGTACACGTCGCGCGCCATCTGGATCGCCATCTTCGGATCGGCCGCGTGCAGGCTGCCGCAGTGCTTGTGATCGAGCCCGGCCTTGCTGCGCACGAACACTTCCCACAGGGGCCACTCTTGCTTGCTGGTATCGGTGCTCATGCTGCTTCCTTCATCGGTTGCTTGTTGGCGTGGGCCATGGCGGCTTCACGCACCCACGCGCCTTCTTCCCAGGCGTCGACACGGGCCTGAAGGCGCTCGCGGTTGCAGGGGCCGTCGCCGCCGATCACGCGCCAGAACTCGCTCCAGTCGATCGCGCCGAAGTCGTGCGCCTGGCGCTCTTCGTTCCACTTCAGGTCGGGGTCGGGCAGGGTCACGCCGAGGATGCGCGCCTGCTCCACGGTGGCGTCGACGAACTTCTGGCGCAGCTCGTCGTTGCTGAAGCGCTTGATGCCCCAGCGCATCGACTGCGCGCTGTTGGGCGACTGGTCGTCGGGCGGGCCGAACATCATGATCGACGGCCACCACCAGCGGTTGACCGCGTCCTGCACCATGGCCTTCTGCGCCTCGGTGCCGTGGGTCATCATGGTCAGCAGGGCTTCGTAGCCCTGGCGCTGGTGGAAGCTTTCCTCGCGGCAGATGCGGATCATGGCGCGCGCATACGGCGCGTACGAGCAGCGGCAGATCGGCACCTGGTTCATGATGGCCGCGCCGTCCACCAGCCAGCCGATGGTGCCCATGTCGGCCCAGGTCAGCGTGGGGTAGTTGAAGATCGAGCTGTACTTTGCCTTGCCGCTGTGCAGCGCCTCGAACATCTGGTCGCGCGAGGTGCCCAGCGTTTCGGCCGCGGCATACAGGTAGAGGCCGTGGCCGCCTTCGTCCTGCACCTTGGCCAGCAGGATGGCCTTGCGCTTGAGCGTGGGCGCGCGGCTGATCCAGTTGCCTTCGGGCAGCATGCCGACGATTTCCGAGTGCGCGTGCTGGCTGATCTGGCGCACCAGCGTCTTGCGGTAGTGCTCGGGCATCCAGTCCTTCGCCTCGATGAAGTCGCCGGCGTCGATGTGCGCGTCGAAGCGTTCCTCGAGCCGCATTTCCTCGGCGGAGCGCACGGCCTTCTGTTTGCCGTCGCCTGCGCCCTTGCCCATGGTGTCCATTGCCTGGGTGTACATGTGCGTGTCCTTTCGGTGAATGGATGTGGAATGGCTTCAGCGCGGGCGCGTGTCGATCACGCGGCGTGCCTTGCCGGTCTGGGTGCGTTCCATCTCGTTGGGCGCATGGACCACCACGCGCGTGGAGATGCCGATGAGCGTCTTCACGCGGTGCTGCACCCATTCGCCGATGGCGGTGCGGTCCGCCGATGCTGCGTCGGCTTGGTTGAGTTCGCAGTGCACCTCGACCTGGTCGAGCTTGTCGGCGCGGCTCACGTGCACTTGGTAGAGGCCCGACAGCGCCTTGTGCGCGAGCACGATTTCTTCGACCTGCGTGGGGAAGACGTTGACGCCGCGGATGATCATCATGTCGTCGCTGCGCCCGACGATCTTGCCCATGCGGCGGAACGAACGCGAGGTGGGCGCCAGCAGGCGCGTGAGGTCGCGCGTGCGGTAGCGCACGATGGGCATGGCCTCCTTGCTCAGCGAGGTGAAGACCAGTTCGCCTTCCTCGCCGTCGGCCTTCAGCTCGCCGGTGTCGGGATCGATGATCTCGGGGTAGAAGTGGTCTTCCCAGATGACGGGGCCGTCCTTGCTCTCGACGCATTCGCTGGCTACGCCGGGGCCCATCACTTCGCTCAGGCCGTAGATGTCGACGGCGTCGATGCCTGCCTTGGCCTCGATGTCGCGGCGCATGGCCTCGGTCCACGGCTCGGCGCCGAAGATGCCGACCTTGAGCGAGCTGTCTTTCGCGTCGAGGCCCTGGCGCTCGAACTGCTCGATGATCACCTGCATGTAGCTGGGCGTGACCATGATGATGTCCGGCTTGAAGTCCTGGATCAGCTGCACCTGCTTCTCGGTCTGGCCGCCCGACATCGGGATGACGGTGCAGCCCGCGCGCTCGGCGCCGTAGTGCGCGCCCAGGCCGCCGGTGAACAGGCCGTAGCCGTACGACACGTGCACCATGTCGCCGGGCCGCCCGCCCGCGGCTCGGATGGAGCGGGCGACGAGGTCGGCCCAGGTGTCGATGTCCTTCAGCGTGTAGCCGACCACGGTCGGCTTGCCGGTGGTGCCCGACGAGGCGTGGATGCGCGCCACCTTCTCGCGCGGTACGGCGAACATGCCGAAGGGGTAGTTGTCGCGCAGGTCGCCCTTCACCGTGAACGGGAACTTCGACAGGTCGGCGAGCGACTTCAGGTCGTCGGGGTGCACGCCCTTGGCGTCGAAGGCCTTGCGGTAGTGAGGCACGTTGTCGTAGGCGCGCTGCAGCGTGGTGCGCAGGCGCTGGATCTGCAGCGCGGTGATTTCGTCGCGGCTCGTGGTTTCGATCGGCTCGAGGTCGCCGGGGGTGGGGCGTTTGACTGTCATGTGTCTTGTCTCCTCAGGCGGCAACGGCGGGGCGGCCCTTGGCGGTGTAGGAGCGGCCGCGGAACATCGCGATGCGCTCGCCGCGCTGGTTGGTGATCTCGGTGTCGTACACGCCGGTGCGGCCGGCCTTCGAGACTTCGTGGCAGCGCGCGGTGAGCACGTCGCCCTCGCGCGCCGGGGCGATGAAGTCGATCGAGAAGCCCGAGGCCACGGTCAGTTCGTTGTACGAGTTGCAGGCAAAGGCGAAGGTCGAGTCGGCCAGCACGGCCATGAAGCCACCGTGGCAGGTGGCGTGGCCATTGAGCATGTCGGGGCGCACCTTCATCTCTATGGTGGCTTGGCCGGGGCCGACCTCGACGATGCGCATGCCGAGGCCCTGCGTGGCGTTGTCGTTCGCGAGCATGCCGTCGCGGACGTACTCGGCTGTTTGTTGAGGAGTGCGGGTGGGTTCGGTCATCTTTTTTCAGCTGGCTCGAAGCTGCGTGTTCGGGTTCGGGGTGCGTGCACGGGCCACCCCGTCGGCGTGAGCGCGCCCCGAAGCACCCGTCTCACGCACAACGCGAAAGATCAAGAAGCAATGCTTCATCTCAGCGATCCTTGAACATCGGCGCACGCTTCGCGCGGAAGGCTTCGACGCCTTCGCGGTAGTCGTCGGCATTGCCCATGACGCGCTGCAGTCGGGCTTCTTCGTCGAGCGCCGTCCGCAGGTCCATGCCTTGCGCATCGGCCATGGCCTGGCGCGTAGCGACGAGGGCGCGGGTCGGCATGGCCGCCAGCTTCGATGCGAGGGCTGCCGCGGTTTCGGCCAGCGCCGCGTCGTCCACGCACTGCCAGATGAGGCCGATGCGCGCCGCCTCTTCGGCCGGCAGCTTGTCGCCCAGCATCGCGATGCCCAGCGCGCGGGCCGAACCGACGAGGCGCGGCAGCAGCCATGTGCCGCCGGTGTCGGGCACGAGGCCGATCTTGGTGAAGGCCTGGATGAAGCTGGCCGAGCGTCCCGCCACCACGAGGTCGCAGCACAGCGCGAGGTTGGCACCCGCACCGGCCGCCACGCCGTTCACCGCGGCGATCACCGGCACCGGCATCGAGCGCAGGCGCGCGACGAGCGGGGCGTAATAAGTGGAGATGACGTGGCCCAGGTCCTTGGGCGCGGCGCCCGGAGTCGGGTCGGGCGCGACCGAGGGATCGGCAAGGTCCTGGCCGGCACAGAAGGCACGGCCGGCGCCCGTGAGCACCACGCAGCGCACGCTCTCGTCCTGCGCTGCGGCCTCCAGCGCCGCCATCAACTCCGCATGCAGTTCGGTCGTGAAGCTGTTGAGCGCCGCAGGGCGGTTGAGGCTCAACGTGCGAACGGTGCCGGCGTTGCCGGTGAGTACCAAAGGCTCGGGCATGGCGTGTCTCTTTCATCCTCTGTGGGGGTGGATCGGCGTGCAAACACTATTGACCGACCGTTCGGTTGATTTTAGGATCGACCTCCATCCCGGCACAAGCGGGGGTGGTTCAGGGCAAACCCTGAGTCACGGAAAAAGGAGTCCGACCCAATGCCCAGCTATTCCATCGACGGCGTGATTCCCGTCGTCGACCCGAGCGCGTACGTGCACCCCACGGCGGTGCTGATCGGCGATGTGATCGTCGGCCCGAACTGCTACGTGGGTCCCTGCGCCAGCCTGCGCGGCGACTTCGGCCGCATCGTGCTGGAAGAGGGCTCGAACGTGCAGGACCACTGCTGCGTGCACGGCTTTCCCGGCAACGACACGGTGATCGAGGTCAATGGTCACATCGGCCACGGCGCGATCCTGCACAGCTGCATCGTGCGGCGCGACGCGCTGGTGGGGATGAACGCGGTGGTGATGGACGAGGCCGAGATCGGCGAGAAGGCCATCGTCGCGGCCTGCGCCTTCGTGCCGGCCGGCATGAAGGTGCCGGCACGCTCGCTGGTCGCGGGCATTCCGGCGAAGGTGAAGCGCGAATTGAGCGAAGACGAGATCGCCTGGAAACTCGAGGGCACGCAGACCTACCAGGCGCTCACGGTGCGCAGCCTCGCGAGCCTGCATGAAGTGGCGCCGCTCGCGCAGGTGGAGCCGCACCGCCCGCGCCTGCCGGCCACCGAGGTGCGCTCGCTCATCGCCACGAAGCGGGGCTGATCCGGTTCGCGCTTCGTGCAAGATCGCCCGTTGCCCTCAACACAACAGTCCAACCCAGGAACAAGAACCGATGCCGCGTGGAAGATCCGCCACCTACGACGACCAGCGTGAACTGATCCTCGCGCAGGCCGCCCAGCTGTTCGCACGCAGCGGCTATCCCGCCACCTCGATGAACCAGGTGGCCGAGGCCTGCGGGCTCTCGAAGGCGACGCTCTATCACTACTACAAGGACAAGAGCAGCCTGCTGATCAGCATCGCGGAGACGCACGTCTCCAAGCTCGCGGCGCTGGTGGCCGAGGAAGAGGCGTCGACGCACACCGACGAGCAGCGCCTGCGCCGCTTCATCTACCGCATCGTCGAGGAATACGCCGGCGCGCAGGACGCGCACCGCGTGCTGACCGACGACGTGCGCTTTCTCGAAGAGGCCGACCGCGAGCGCGTGCTCGACAAGGAGCGCGAGGTGGTCGCGGGCTTTGCGCGCGCCGTGTCTGCGCTGCGCCCCGGCGCACCGAGCGACGACCTCGCCAAGCCGCTGACCATGCTGCTGTTCGGCATGATCAACTGGATGTTCACCTGGATGAAACCCGATGGCCGGCTCGACCACGCGGCCATCGCGCCGATCGTGGCCGACCTGTTCCTGGGAGGTATCGGCGCGGTCAAGTCGCCCGATGCGCCGGCGGCCATGCCGCGCGGGCCTAGAGAATCCGGTTGAACCAGAGCAGCGACAGCCCCGCAGACAGCAGCGTGAGCACCGCGGCGCCCAGCGCGAAAAGTGCCGAGATCTCGGTTTCCTTCTTCTCCACGGTGAGCTTGGAGCTCAGCGTCTCGTAGACCTTCTTCAGGTCGTTCGCCGTGCCGGCGTAGAAGTACTCGGCGTTCGTCTTGTTGGCGATGGCCTTGAGCGTCTCCTCGTCGAGCCGCACGCGCATCGACCAGCCCTCGAAGCCGATGGTCTCGCCGTCGACCGTGCCCACGCCCACCGTGTAGATGCGCACGCCGCGGTCGGCCGCTGCCTTGGCCGCGTCGAGCGGATCGACGCCGGTGGTGCGCTGGCCGTCGGTCAGCATGATGATCGCGGCCGAGGTGAAGGAGCCCGGCGCCACGGGCGTGAATTCCTTGAGTTTCTTCTCGTTCTGGTCGATCGCAGCACCGCGCTGGCGGCTCGGCGAGCTGAACTGCTCGACGTCGATGCCCGCGTCGGGGAACAGCGTGGCCAGCGACACCACGATGGCATTGCCCGTGGCGGTGGCGCGCTGCAGCTGGAAGCTGTCGATGGCGGTCACCAGGTCCTCGTGGTTGGTGGTGGGCAGCTGTGCCACCTGCGCGCTGCCCGCGAAGGCGACGATGCCCACCTTCACGCTGCGCGGCAGGTCCTTGATGAAGCTCTTGGCCGCCTCCTGCGCCGCCACGAGCCGGTTGGGCTGCACGTCGGCCGCGCGCATGCTGCCCGACACGTCCATCGCCAGGATGATGGTCTGCTGGTTCGACGGCAGCACCACCACGGCCATGGGACGCGCCGCGGCCACCAGCATCGCGGCCATGGCCAGCAGGAAAAGCGCGGGCGGCAGATGCCGCCGCATGCTCTGCCCGGCACCTATGGCCTCGCGCACGATCGACAGGCTCGCATAGCGCACCGCCAGCTTCTTCTTGCGGCGCAGCAGCCAGAGGTAGAGCAGGATCAGCAGCGGCAGGGCCGCCAGCAGCCAGAGGAATTGAGGCCAGAGAAAAGTCATGCTGCCACCGCCTTCATGCCTGCCGGGCCGATGCGCGCGCGGCGCTTGCGCAGATCGGCGAAACGAACGATGGCTTCCACCAGGTCGTCATTGGTCGAGAGTTCGAGTGCGTCGACGCCGGCCCTGGCCAGTGCCTCGCGCAGTGCGGTTTCACGTTCCGACGCCAGGCGCGCGAAGCGTTTGCGAAAGCCCGCATCGTGGGTGTCGACCCACAGCTGCTCGCCGGTCTCGGCGTCGCGCAGCGGCACCAGGCCGAGGTCGGGCAGTTCGAGTTCGAGCGGGTCGAACAGGCGCACTGCGATCACCTCGTGGCGCTGCACCAGCTGGCCGAGCGGGCGCTCCCAGCCGGGCTCGCTCAGGAAGTCGGACACCACGAACACGGTGGAGCGGCGCGGCATCAGCGTGGCGGCCGACTTGAGCAGGTCGGCCAGGCGCGTCATGCCTTTCTGCATGGGCGCGGCCTCGGCTTTTTCAGCGCGCTTCTCCATCGCGTGCAGCAGGTGCAGCACGTGGCGCCGTCCGGTGCGCGGCGGAATCACCGCTTCGAGATCGCTGCCGTAGACCAGCGCGCCCACCCGGTTGCCGTGCCGCGTGAGCAGCCGCGCCAGTACGCCGACGAAACCCGCCGAGACCTCGCGCTTGGCCTTCAGGCCCGAGCCGAAATCGACCGAGCGGCTCAGGTCGAGCACGAACCACGCAGCCATCTCGCGGTCTTCGGTGAACACGCGCACATGCGGCGTCTGCAGCCGCGCCGTGACGTTCCAGTCGATGTGGCGCACGTCGTCGTGGTGCTGGTACTCGCGCAGGTCGGCCAGGTCGAGGCCGGTGCCGCGCATCAGCGTGCGGTAGTCGCCCTGCAGCAGGCCGTCGAGGCGGCGAATGACAGTCCATTCGAGCCGGCGCAGCGCGCGCTCGGCCCCACCGGCTTCTGCGGCGAGCCGTTCGTCGTTCGCGGCCGCGGGGGCCTTACGCCACCAGCTTTTCATGTTCGAGCGGCTTGGGAGGAGCGGGGACTGCGCGCATGATCTTCTCGACCAAGCCGTCGGGCGTCAGGCCCTCGGACAGGCCTTCGTAGGAAAGCGTCACGCGGTGGCGCAGCACGTCGGGCACCAGCGCCGTCATGTCTTCCGGCAGCGCATAGCTGCGGCCGCGCAGCAGCGCCAGGGCGCGCGCGCCCTCGGTCAGGCTGATGCTGGCGCGCGGGCTGGCACCGAAGGTGATGAAGCGGCGCAGGTCCTTCAGGCCATGCTTCTCGGGCGTGCGCGTGGCCGACACCAGCTTCACTGCGTACTGGATCAGCGAGGGGTCGACATACACGCGCCGGGCCTCGGCCTGCAGCGCCGCGAGCTGCTCGGTGGTGGCCACGGGCGTGGCGTTGACCGCCGGGCCGATCACGCGCTGGACGATGACGAATTCTTCCTCGTCGCTCGGGTAGTCGACCAGCACCTTCATCATGAAGCGGTCGACCTGCGCCTCGGGCAGCGGGTAGGTGCCCTCGGTCTCGATGGGGTTCTGCGTGGCCATCACGAGGAAGGGGCGCGGCACCTTGTGCGTCTCGCCGGCGATGGTGACCTGGCGCTCCTGCATCACCTCGAGCAGCGCGCTCTGCACCTTGGCCGGCGCGCGGTTGATTTCGTCGGCCAGCAGCAGGTTGGCGAACACCGGGCCCAGCGAGGTGCTGAACTCGCCCGTCTTCTGGTTGTAGATGCGCGTGCCCACGAGGTCGGCGGGCACGAGGTCGGGCGTGAACTGGATGCGCTTGAACTGGCCGCGCACGGTGTCGGCCAGCGTCTTGACGGTGAGTGTCTTCGCCAGGCCCGGCACGCCCTCGACCAGCAGGTGCCCGCCCGCGAGCATGGCGACCATCACGCGCTCGAGAAAGCGGTCCTGGCCCACGACCACGCGCTTCACCTCGTAGAGGATCTGCTCCATCAGTTCGGCGGTGCCGGCGGGCGTGGGATTGACGGTCTCTGTGCTCATGCGAAGGACTTTCGAAAAAGAATCGTCAGAACGGCGGCGAACCCGCGGCGGACGCGGCGTTCTCGATGGGCACCGCGAAGCCGATGCCGATGAAGGTGCGCTGCTGTGTCGGGTTGAGGATGGCGGTGACGATGCCGAGCACCTCGCCGTCCATGTTGATCAGCGGCCCGCCCGAATTGCCGGGGTTGGCGGCCGCGTCGAACTGGATCAGGTTGCCCAGCTCCTGCTTGCCCTCGGGCGAGCGGAACGAGCGCTTCAGGCCCGACACCACGCCGGCCGACACGGAAGGCCCGATGCCGAACGGAAAGCCCACGGCCGCCACCTGGTCGCCGGGCCGCAGGTCGGCGGTCGAGCGCATGGTGGCGGGGATCAGGTCGTCGGGAATCTTCTGCGCCTGCAGCACGGCAAGGTCGTTCTCGGGCTGCACGCCGGTGATGGTGGCCACAGCCTCCAGGCCGTCGAAGAAGGTGACCTTGATCTTGTCGGCGCCCGCGACCACGTGCAGGTTGGTCAGGATCACGCCCTTGTCGACGATCACCACGCCCGTGCCCACACCGCGCTCGACCTCGCCGGGCGTGCCGCCATCGCTGGGGGCTTCGGGCGGCTTGCCCTTGGCGAGGTTGCGTCCGCGCTTCTGGATCTTGGCTTCGGGCGTGTTCTTTTCTTCACCGTAGCTCACGACCCGCACCACCGAGGGCCGGATGATGTCCGCGGCCTTGGCGGCGGGCGAGGGCAGGGTGGTGGTCTGCAGCGTGCGCAGCACGGCCGCGTCGATGTCTTTCTGCGTGAGGGCCTTGGCGCCCGGGCGCGGGACCCACAGCGCAGCGCCGGTGACCAGCGCGGCCGACAGCACGACCAGCATCGCGAAGCTGCGGCGGCCGGGTTGCCAGCCGGTCTTCTTTGCGGGGGCGGCTTGCAGCGCAGGGCCCGCGCCGACCGCTTCGGGCGAGGCTGGCGCCCCTGCCCGTTCGGCCGCCTCGTCTGCGGCCGGTGGCAGCGTGCGGGGCGAATGGCTGTAGACACCTGGCCTGCGCATCGGAGCACCTCCGGCAAAAAATCGCGTGAAGGAGTTCACAGTAGCACGCTTTCCACGCCTGCGCATCCCATCGGGCATCATCGCGCGATGGCTACCTTCGTCGATACCCACTGCCACCTGGATGCGCCTGAATTCGGTGCCGAGATGCCCGTCCTGCGCGCCCGCGCCTCCGCGCGGGGCGTGGCGATGTGCGTGATCCCGGCGGTGGCCGCCTTCAACTTCGCAGCTGTGCGTGAACTGGCCCATGCGCAGGGCGATGCCTACGCGCTGGGCATTCACCCGCTGTGCACCGGCGAGGCGAAGGATGAAGACCTCGAAACCCTCGATGCCGAGCTGGCCGCGCAGCGCGGCGACCCGCGGCTGGTGGCGGTCGGCGAGGTCGGGCTCGACTACTTCGTCGAGGGGCTCGACGGCGAGAAGCAGGAGCGGTTTTTTCACACTCAGTTGCAACTGGCACGCAGGCACGGGTTACCCGTGCTGATCCATGTGCGGCGCTCGGTCGACAAGGTGCTCAAGCACCTGCGGCAGACGGCAGCCGGCAAGCCGTGGCAGGGCATTGCGCATGCCTTCAACGGCAGCGAGCAGCAGGCGCAAGCGTGCATCGAGCTCGGGTTGAAGCTCGGCTTCGGCGGCGCGGTGACCTTCGAACGCGCGCTGCAGCTGCGGCGGCTGGCCGCCACTTTGCCGCTTGGATCGATCGTGATGGAGACCGATGCGCCCGACATCCAGCCGCACTGGCTGTACCGCACGCAGGCCCAGCGCGATGCCGGCGAGCCGCAGGGCCGCAACGAGCCGGCCGAGCTGCCGCGCATCGCCGAAGTGGTGGCCGGCCTGCGCGGCATCGGCCTCGACGAGCTGGCCGCAGCCACCACCCGGAATGCGCTCGAAGCGCTGCCGCGTCTGGAAAATCTCATGGCCATGTCGGCGCGTCCACCGCGCCCCGCGTAGGCCAATGCCCCGTCCTGCCTGCATGAAGGCAGATGCCGCGGATTTGCTGTCATCCTCGAGCGCCACCAGTTCGTTGCTGGTTCAGTGGCAAGTCAGTCACTCAAAACTTCATCCAACAAGGAGCTTTACATGAGCACGTCTTTCGTTCGCACCATGCCCGTCGTCCTCGCACTGGCACTCGCCTCCATCGGCGTGTCGGCCGTGGCCCAGACCACCGCGCCTGCAGCCGCACCGGCCCCCGCTGTGGCCCCGGCCGAGCCCACCACCACCGAGAAGATGAAAGAGACCGGCAAGGAAGCCGTCGACGCCACCAAGCGCACGACCAAGAAGGCTGTCGCGGCCACCGAGAGCGGCACCAAGAAGGCCTGGAAGGCCACCAAGCGCACGACCAAGAAGGCCACCAACGCCACCAAGAAGGCAGCCGCCAAGACCGGCGAAGCCGTCGAGAACGCCGGCCACAAGGCGGCCGACGGCATGCGCAGCACCGGCAAGGCCATCGGCGAGAAGATCCCCGGCACGGCAGAGAACGAAGCCGCCAAGAAGTAAGCCTGCTTCGGCCTTCGCGAAAAAACCCGCTTCGGCGGGTTTTTTCATGGGCGGTGCAAGTGCGCGCGGGACGGTGGCACGATTGCCGCCCATGAATCCACCCGCCGCATCCGCTACCGCCGCGAGCACGTTGCTCACGGGACTCGCGCCCATCGTGTCGCCGGCCACCGTGGTGCTGATCCTCGGCAGCTTCCCCGGGGTCAAGTCGCTCGAGCGGCAGCAGTACTATGCACACCCCCAAAACCAGTTCTGGAAGATCTTGCAAGCCGTCTGGCCCGAAGTCCCTTTGCCGTCGGGCATAGACAGCTACGCGCAGCGCTGCCGGTGGCTGCTCGACCGCGGCCTGGGCGTGTGGGACGTGTACGGCGCCTGCGAGCGCGAGGGCAGCCTCGATTCGGCCATCCGCGCGCCCGTGGCGAACGACATCGCCGGGCTGCACCTGCCAAAGCTCGCGGCCATCGCGCACAACGGCGGCGAGAGCTTCAAGCACGCACGGCACACGCGCACCCTTGGCGTGCCGGTCTATCCGCTGCCTTCCACCAGTCCCGCCAACGCGTCGTGGAGCTTCGAGCGCAAGCTCGCGGCCTGGCGCGAGGTCTTCGCCGCCCACCAACTCGTCTGATGGCATCCAGCAAAATTCCCGCCGTTCTTCCCGAAGTCAATTTCTCCGACTGGGGCGACGTCCGCTACCTGCACCTGGGCACCGAATGGGTCCAGGGCTCGATGAAGCTGGACGCGCCCTTCGAGATCGAGCTCGAATACGTGCAGCGCATGATGGCCTGGCTGCTGTTCGCCGACAGCAAGACCGTGGCCAGCCGCCACGCGATGCAGCTCGGCCTGGGCGCGGCCACGCTCACCAAGTTCAGCCGCAAGATCCTGCGCATGCGCACCACCGCGATCGAGCTCAATCCGCAGGTGGTGTCGGCCTGCCGCGGCTGGTTCAAGCTGCCGCCGGACGACCCGAAGCTGCGCGTGGTGATCGCCGATGCGGCCGCCGAGATCCGCAAGCCCGAATGGCACGGCACGGTCGATGCGCTGCAGGTCGACCTGTACGACCACGAGGCCGCTGCACCCGTGCTCGACAGCGAAGACTTCTATGCCGACTGCCGCGCGCTGCTCACCGAGGACGGCTGCATGACGGTCAACCTCTTCGGCCGCTCGTCGAGCTATGAGCGCAGCCTCGAAAAAATCGCCGGTGCCTTCGGTGCCGATGCCGTCTGGGCGTTCAGGCCGACGCGCGAAGGCAACACGGTGGTGCTCGCGCAGCGCACGCCGAGCCGACCGAAGCGCGAGGCGCTTGCCGAGCGCGCCCAAACGATCCAGACTCGCTGGAGCCTGCCCGCGCCGAAATGGCTGCGGGTCTTCAAGCCCCTGAATATTTCACTTACCCGACCTGCCGGCTCATGAGCGTTGTTCCCGCTGTTTCTGCTCCCGCCCCACTGGCCGCCCGCCACGAAGGCCCGCTCGACCTGCGCCGCCTGATCGAATGGCTGGCTACCGACGGCGTGATCTCGCCCATGGAGGCCAAGCGCACCATCGCGCGCTGCGCCCAGGCCGAAAGCCGGCAGGCGCCGCTGGTGCGGCTGGCCAACGTGGCCATGACGCGCGAGGGCGACGGCAAGCCGCTCGATCTAGAAATGCTCACGCAATGGCTCGCGGGCCGCGCCGGGCTCACGTACCTGCGCATCGATCCGCTCAAGGTCGACGTGGGCAAGGTGGCCGACACCATGAGCGCTGCGTATGCCGAGCGCCACAAGGTGCTGCCGGTGCAGGTGCTGCCCAACGAGGTGGTGGTGGCCACGGCCGAGCCCTTTCTCACCGACTGGATCGCCGAGGTCGAGCGCCAGTCGCGCCGCGCGGTGCGCCGCGTGGTCGCCAACCCGGCCGACATCCAGCGCTACACGGCCGAGTTCTTCGCGCTCGCGAAGTCGGTGCGCGCCGCGCAGAAGGCCGGCGGCAACACCGGCGGCGCGAGCTTCGAGCAGCTGGTGGAGCTCGGCAAGAGCAACAAGCAGCTCGACGCCAACGACCAGAGCGTGGTGCAGGTGGTCGACTGGCTGTGGCAGTACGCCTTCGACCAGCGCGCGAGCGACATCCACCTGGAGCCGCGCCGCGAGCAGGGCGTGATCCGCTTTCGCATCGACGGCATCCTGCACCCCGCCTACCAGATGCCGATGGGCGTGATGAACGCGATGGTCGCGCGCATCAAGCTGCTGGGCCGCATGGACGTGGTGGAAAAGCGCCGCCCGCTCGATGGCCGCATCAAGACCCGCAACATGCGCGGCGACGAAATCGAAATGCGCCTGTCGACCCTGCCGACGGCCTTTGGCGAGAAGATGGTGATGCGGATCTTCGACCCCGACACCGCCGTGAAGGACCTCGACGCACTGGGCTTCGCGCAGCACGACGCCCAGCGCTGGGAGCAGCTCGTCACGCGGCCCAACGGCATCATCCTGGTGACCGGGCCCACGGGCTCGGGCAAGACCACCACGCTGTATTCCACGCTCAAGCGCGTGGCGACCGAAGAGGTCAACGTGAGCACGGTGGAAGACCCGATCGAAATGATCGAGCCCTCGTTCAACCAGACGCAGGTGCAGCCGCAGCTCGACTTCGGCTTCACCGAAGGCCTGCGCGCGCTGATGCGGCAGGACCCGGACATCATCATGGTCGGCGAAATCCGCGACCTCGCCACCGCCGAGATGGCGGTGCAGGCCGCGCTCACCGGCCACCTCGTGTTCAGCACGCTGCACACCAACGATGCACCGAGCGCCATCACGCGGCTGATGGAGCTGGGCGTGCCCTCCTACCTCATCAACGCGGTGATGCTGGGCGTGCTCGCGCAGCGGCTGGTGCGCACGCTGTGCCTCAACTGCAAGCAGCCCGACGACACCGTCACGCGCGAGAAGCTCGAAACCATCGTCAAGCCGTGGCAGATCACGGGCTCGGTGCGCGCGTACAAGCCCGTGGGCTGCGTCGACTGCCGCATGACCGGCTACATGGGGCGCATGGGCCTCTACGAACTGCTGAGCATCAGCGAGGCGTTCAAGGGCAACGTGACCAAGGAGCCCAACCTCGCCGGGCTGCGCCGCCAGGCCGTGATCGACGGCATGCGCCCGCTGCGGCTGGCCGGCGCGCTGCGCGTGGCCGAGGGCGTGACCACCATCGAGGAAGTGCTGAGCGCCACGCCGCCACTGGAATAGTCTTCCGCCCCAGGACCCTGAGTCCTTTCGGGTTATCCCTAGGCCTTTTGTTAGTGGAATCCACATCAGGCTGACCGGAAGCTGACTCGACAATCCCGCATCGAAATTTGTTCGAGGAGACTGTTCGTGAAGATCAAGAGTCAGAAAGACTTTTTCTCGGGCCTGATGTTCACGGTGGTGGGTGTGGCGTTCGCATGGGGCGCCACCACCTACACCGTGGGCAGCGGAGCCCGCATGGGTCCGGGTTATTTCCCGTTGATGCTCGGCATCCTGATGGCCCTCATCGGCCTCGGGATCATGTTCAGCGGGCTCACCGTTGAAACCACCGACGGCGAGAAGATCGGCAAGTGGGCCTGGAAGCAGGTGGTGTTCATCCTGGGCGCCAACCTCGCCTTCGGCATCCTGCTCGGCGGCCTGCCGAGCATCGGCGTCCCCGCCATGGGCATGATCATCGCCATCTACGCGCTGGTGATCATCTCCAGCCTTGCGGGCCATGAGTTCAAGCTGCCCAGCGTGCTGATCCTGGCCACCGTGCTGGCCATTGGCAGCTATGTCGCATTCATCTGGGCGCTGAAGCTCCAGATCCAGGTCTGGCCGACCTTCATCACCGGCTGAGAAGAAAGCTGCTCACATCATGGAATTGGTTGAACACCTCTCGATGGGTTTTGGCGTTGCCTTTACCTTCACCAACCTGCTGTACTGCCTGATCGGCTGCATCCTGGGCACGCTGATCGGCGTGCTCCCGGGTATCGGCCCGGTCGCGACCATCGCGATGCTGCTG
>NZ_AKIW01000099.1 GCF_000282635.1 Variovorax sp. CF313 | reverse complement strand
TCTGGGGGAGGGGTGGGGTGGGGGGCAAGCAGCGTGTCCATCGAGCGCTCTGCCTGCCCCCATCCCAGCCTTCCCCCAGAGGGGGGAAGGAGCAATTCAAAGGCATTGCCTGCGAATGCAGAAGGGTAAGAAGCGTCAGTGCTGCGGCGGCGCAGCGATCTCGTGATAGCTCCTGTCGAAGTAGATCAGCCCCTGCGCCGCGCCACCGATGGCAATCGCCACCGCTTCGCAGAACAGCACGTCATGCGTGCCCGCGCTCGTTGAATGCACCACGCGGCAGTCGAAGGACACGGCCGCGTCGTCGAGCATCGGCGAGCCCGTGGTCTTGTGGCTCCAGTTGCCGGCGGCGAAGCGTTCGTCCATCGGCGTCTTGCCGCCGAACAGCGCGGAGAGCGACTGGTGCCCCGCGGCCAGCACGTTCACGCACAGCACGCCGTTGGCCTTGAACGCCGGATACACAGAGGCCGAGCGGTTCAGGCACACCAGCAGCGTCGGCGGTTCGTCGGTCACGCTGCACACGGCCGAGGCCGTGAAGCCGGCGCGGCCTGCGGGGCCGTCGGTGGTGATGATGTTCACCGCGGCGCCCAGGCGCGCCATTGCATTGCGGTAGTCGGCCTTCGGCAGGCCCGTAGGCAGGCCGGGTGGGTTCGATGCTGTGGGGTGGGAGGCCATGGCGTTCAGCATGTCGTGACTCTTTCAGGCCAGCACACAGGCCTCGTCGAAGGGCAGCCGCGGCAGGCGGCCGAACACCTTCGACGCATCGCCGTGGCCCAGGTTGATGAGGAAGTTGGTGGTCCAGTCGGTGCCCTCGAAGAAGGCGGCATCGACCTTCGCCTTGTCGAAGCCCGACATCGGCCCGGCGTCGAGGCCGACCGCGCGCGCGGCGAGCAGCAGGTAGCCCGCCTGCAGGCTGGCATTGCGGAAGGCGGTCTCGTGCGCGGCCTCGGGGCTGCCGGTGAACCAGCTGCGCGCGTCGGCATGCGGGAACAGCGTGGGCAGCTTGTCGTAGAACCTGCGGTCCCATGCGGCGATCACCGTAACGGGTGCGGCCATTGTCTTGTCGAGGTTGCCCTTGGAGAGCGCCGGTGCGAGGCGCTGTTTGCCTTCAGGCGTGCGCACGAACACGAAGCGGGCAGGCGAACAGTTGGCCGATGTCGGGCCGAGGCTTGCGAGCGCGTAGATCTGCTGCAGTTGTGCATCGGTGACAGGTTCGCCGGTCCAGCCGTTGTGGCTGCGCGCGCCGGTGAAAAGCAGCGACAGCGCGGCGTCGTCGAGTGTGGTGGAAAGCGTTTGGGTCATGCGGGAATGGCGGGTGCGCTGACCCGGGAAAGAAAGTCGAGCAGGCTGCGGTTGAAGGCTTCGGCCTCGGTCACGCTGTGGGCATGGCCACCGTGCGGCATGAAGTCGAGCGTGACGTCGCGCAGGCCATCGGCCAGGCGCTGCGAGCAGGTCCAGGGCACGAGCGCGTCGTCCTTGGCTGCGGCGACCAATGCAGGGGCGGCGATGTCGGCGAGGCGCGCGTCGATGTCGAAGGCCCGCAGCGCGGCGATGCGCGCGCGCATGTTGGCTTCGCCGGGGAAATGCGCGAAGGCGTGGTCGACTTCGTCGGCCACGCGCTGTGCGTGTTCGGCGGCCCAGGCTGCGGGGTACAGGAAAATCGGCTGAGCTTCCACATACGCGCGCGGACCGCAGGCGCCGAGTAGCGCGAGCCGCGCCTCGAAGCAGCGCGCCGAATGCGGGTTGGGCTTCGACCACGCGTTGACGAGCACGAGGCTCGCAATGCGCGAGGGCGCGTCGAGCGCTAGCTGCAAACCCACGAGGCCGCCGAGCGCATGGCCTGCGAAGTGGCACTGCGAAGTGTTCGTGGCGTCGAGGACTTCGAGCACGTCCTTCGCCATGTCTTCGATGGCATACATCTCTGGCAATGCGGCAGGGCTGCGGCCGGTGCCGCGCTGGTCGTACGCGATGACGCGGTGCCCGGCGGCGACCAGTGCGCCGAGCTGCGGCTGCCAGAAGCCCGCCGAGCCACCGAGGCCGGACGACAGCAGCACGGTGGCCGCCGCATCGGCCGGCCCATGCACTTCGTAGTGCAGCGACGGCATGAGTGTCAGGCCTTCTTGCCGACGTGTGCGATCGAGGCGATCTCGATCAGCGCATCGGGCTTCACGAGGCCGCACTGGATGCAGTAGCGCGCGGGCTTGGTGCCGGGAAAGAACTCGGCATACACCGCGTTGATTTTCGCGTAGTCGGCCCAGTCCTTGAGCATGATCTGGTTGAAGGTCACGTCGTCCATGGTGCCGCCCGCTGCTTCGACCACGCCCTGGATGATGGTGAGTACATGCCTTGCCTGTGCGCTCGCGTCGCCGACGTGGACCACGTTGTTGTCCTTGTCGAAGGGCAGCGTGCCCGACACGTAGAGCACGCCGTCGGCGAGCGTGCCGGGGACGTAGGGGGCGAGCGGTACGCCGGTGCCGGGCGGGATGATGGCTTGCTTGGGCATGAAGAGAGCTCCTTGAAAAGAATCAGACAGTGGCCGCTTCGGCCGGTGCGGGTTGGGTGATGGATGCGGGTGCGAATGTGCTGCAGAAGTGCTCCACCGTGGAGACCCATCCGAAGAAGGTCTCGACGTTGTAGACCGATGCCTTCTGGATCGCAGGGCCGCCGAGTTCGTGCGTGGCGTCCTCGAGCATCACGGCGAAGTATTCGAGGTGGAAGGCATCGCGCAGCGTCGATTCGACGCACACGTTGGTCGCGATGCCGGTGAACACCAGGTGGCGGATGCCGCGTGCACGCAGCGTGCTGTCGAGCGTGCTGTTGAAGAAGCCGCTGTAGCGCGTCTTCGGCACGACGATGTCGCCGGGCTGTGGCTTCATCTCTTCGATGAGGTCGTAGTCCCAGCCGCCCTTGGCGAGGAACTTGCCCTGCAGCTCGGGCCTGGAGCGCATGGTCTTGAGCGCGTTCGACTTGTGCCAGTTCGGCGAGCCGGGGCCGCCGGCTTCGATGTACGCCGCGTCCCAGCCGTTCTGCAGGAACACAACGAGCATGCCGGCCGCGCGTGCCGCTGCGATGGTGCGCGCGATGTTCGCGATGGTGCCTTGCGCGCCCGAGATGTCGAAGCCTGCCGAGTCGACATACCCGCCGATGGAGGCGTAGGCGTTCTGCATGTCGACGACGATCAGCGCGGAATCGGTCGCGTGCAGCGCCAGTGGCTCGGGGCGCGCGGGCAGCACCTGCGGTGCGGGGGCGCCGGGCAGCCGCGGTGCGCCAACGGGGATGTTCGATGTGAGAGTCGTGTTGCGTGCGGGAGTGCTCACGTGATGCTCCTGCTCAGGCCGCGAGGCGCTCGGGCTCGGCCTGCGAAGGCACGGGGCTCTGCACATGCGCGCGGCTCTTCATGAGCGGCTGGATGCGCTCGCCGAAGGCTTCGACGCCCTGCACGAAATCGTCGAAGGTCAGCAGCACGCCTTCGGTGCCGGGCACCTCTGCCATTTCGTCGAGCAGGCGCGCGACGGTGGCGTAGGAGCCGACCAGCGTGCCCATGTTGATGTTGACGGCGGAGGTCGGGTCGGCCATCTGGCGCACGTTGGTGTCGGCGCCCGACTTGGTGTCGGCTGCGCCCTGCTGGCCCAGCCATGCAATCGCTTCATGGTCGGCGCCGGCCTTGTAGTGCTCCCACTTGGCGCGCGCGGCGTCGTCGGTCTCGTCGGCGATCACCATCATCAGCACGTAGGTGGTGACGCTGCGGCCGGTCTTCGCGGTGGCCTCGATGAGCTTCTCGGCCGCGGGCGCGAAGGCCTTGGGCGTGTTCACGCCCTTGCCGAAGCAGAAGTTGTAGTCGGCGTACTTGGCCGAGAACTCCATGCCCGCGTCGCTCTGGCCGGCGCAGATCACCTTCATGTCGGCCTGCGGCTGCGGGCTCAGGCGGCAGTCGTCCATCTTGAAATGGTCGCCCTTGAAGTCGGACTGGCCGGTGCCCCAGAGGTCGCGCAGCACCTGGATGTATTCGCTGAGGTACTGGTAGCGCGTGCCGAAGAACTGGTCGCCGGGCCACATGCCCATCTGCGAGTACTCGGGCCGCTGCCAGCCGGTGACGAGGTTGAGGCCGAAGCGGCCATTGGAAATGGAGTCGATGGTCGACGCCATGCGCGCCACGATGGCCGGTGGCATCACCAGCGAGGCGGCCGTGGCAAACAGCTTGATCTTGCTGGTGACGGCGGCGAGGCCGGCCATCAGCGTGAAGGATTCGAGGTTGTGGTCCCAGAACTCCGTCTTGCCGCCGAATCCGCGCAGCTTGATCATGGACAGCACGAAGTCGACACCGTAGCGCTCGGCCTTCAGGGTGATCTGCTTGTTGAGTTCGAAGCTGGGCTTGTACTGCGGCGCGTTTTCGGAAAGCAGCCAGCCGTTGTTGCCGATGGGAATGAAGATGCCGACGTTCATGGAAGCGCTCCTGTTGCGAGGTTGCGAAGCTCCTTGCATGCGCCGTGCCAGTTGAATAAGTTGTTTTGAATCAATGGGTTAGGGAAAAATCGCATCCATGTTTTGACCATTTGGTCCAAAGTGGAGCAGGTGTTCTGCCGGGATTGCGGCAGCACGGTGCAGCATGGACCAAAGCGGTGCAGTGCCGCCGTCACGCACGGCGCGGCAAAATCACGCCATGCCCAAGACCCCACTCCGCGCCGCCGCGGCCATCGGCGGCACTGCCGACGACGTCGAAGCGGCCTTCTACGAAGCGCTGCAGCGCGGCGACATCGACGCGCTGATGGCCTGCTGGGCCGACGAGGACGAGGTGTTCTGCGTGCATCCCGGGGGCCCGCGGCTGGTGGGGGCCGTGGCGATCCGCGCGGCCTTCGAGCAGATGTTCGGCAACGGCGCGATCCACGCCACGCCGGCGCGGGTGCGCAAGATCGAGTCGCTCGCCAGCGCCGTGCACAACGTGCTCGAACGCATCGAGGTGCTCACGGCCGAGGGCCCGCGCCATGCCTTCGTGCTGGCCACCAACGTCTATCACAAGACCGTCCAGGGCTGGCGCATGGTGGCGCACCATGCAAGCCCGGGCAGTGCGCGCGAACCGGACGAAGCGAACGATCCGCCCCAGGTCCTGCACTGATGTCTTCCTTCGTCGCCACCTCCGGTCCCGTTTCCGCGCCCCAGCCGCTGGACTACGCGGCGCCGCGCTGGCTGCCCGGCGGCAACCTGCAGACCATCTGGGCCGCGCTCTATGCGAAGCGCTTCGACGGGCCGGCCCCGGTCTACCGGCGCGAGCGCTGGCCCACGCCCGACAGCGACTTCATCGACGTCGACTTCGTCGATGCGCCAATGCCGGGCCCGAGGCCGTTGCTGGTGCTGTTCCACGGGCTCGAAGGCTCGTCGCGCAGCCACTACGCCGAAGCCTTTGCCGCATTCGCCGCATCTCGCGGCATGGCCTTCGCCGTGCCGCATTTCCGCGGCTGCAGCGGCGAGCTGAACCTGGCGCCGCGCGCCTATCACTCGGGCGACTTCGAGGAGATCGGCTGGATCCTCGCGCGCATGCGTGACCAGCATGCACGCAAGGGCGGCGGGCCGGTGATGGCGGCGGGCGTGTCGCTCGGCGGCAATGCGCTGATGCGCTGGGCCTCGGAGGCGGGCGAGAGCGCCTCCGGCGTGGTGAGCGCCGTGGCATCGGTCAGCGCGCCGCTCGACCTCGCGGCGGGCGGCGAAGCCATCGGGCAGGGCTTCAACCGGCTGGTTTACACGCGCATGTTCCTCGCGACCATGAAGCCCAAGGCGCTGGCCAAGCTGGAGCAGTTCCCGGGGCTGTTCGACCGCGAGCGGCTGATGTCGTCGCGCAACCTCTACGACTTCGACAACGTCTTCACCGCCCCGCTGCACGGCTTTCGCGATACCGAGGACTACTGGACGCGCGGCTCGGCCAAGCCGCACCTGGCCTCGGTGCGCGTGCCCGCACTGGTGGTGAACGCCCGCAACGACCCGTTCATTCCCGCGGCGAGCCTGCCGAAGCCCGGCGAGGTCGGCGCGCACGTCACGCTGTGGCAGCCCGCGCACGGCGGGCACGTCGGCTTTCCGATGGGCCCGCCGCCGGGGCATGTGCGCGGCATGCCGGAGCGGGTCGGCGGCTGGCTGGCAACGCACGTCTGAGGGCGAGCAAAATAGCGCGATGGACGACATCGTCAAACAAGCCCTCGCCAAATGGCCCAACGTGCCGCACTGTTACGGCTGGCTCGGCCTCGACGCGCGCGGCAACTGGTACATGCGCGACGACCGCACCCAGGCCATGGGCCCGTTCCGCGCAGCCAAGGGCTCGATGCTCAGGCACGACAAGCTGATCGACTTCATCCACCGCAACTACGAGCACGACGACGAGGGCCAGTGGTTCTTCCAGAACGGGCCGCAGCGCGTGTATGTGGAGCTGGAGGCTGCGCCGCTGGTGTGGCGCGTGGCCGAAAAGGAGGGCGGTGGGTTCACCGTCACGTCCCACACCGGCAAGGCGGTGGAGGTATCGGGCTGCCTGCTCGATGGTGAAGGCCGGCTCTATCTGGTCTCGCCCCTCGGGCTTGGACTGGTGCACACGCAGGACGTGGGCATCGCCGCCGAGGCGGTCGAGCGAGGCCTGTGGACGCCGGAGGCGGTGCAGGCCAGCGAACTGCCCGACCGCTTCGGCCATGTGCTGAGCCCGGCGCAGCGCCATGCCGGCACGGCTTCCGCGCCGGCGAAGCCCTGAACTCCGCAGCCTGCCGATCCGCCAATGAAGAAAGCCGGCGCTGGGCCGGCTTCTTCGTGTGACTAGGGGAAACGCTTACTTGGCAGGAGCACTGGCCGCAGAGGCTGCGCCTTCAGCGGGGGCTGCGGCTGCCGGGCGGTCGGGCACCGGGAACTTGGCGCCGCCGGCATTGGCCATGTAGACCACGGCGCGGCCCACTTCGAGGTCTTCGAAGTCGCCGCCACCTTGCGCGGGCATGGCGCCCTTGCCCTTCAGGGCATGTTCGAGGAGGGTGGCATAGCCCTGGCCGATGCGCGGGCCCCAGGCGGCCGCGTCCTGGAAGTGCGGTGCGCCGGGAATGCCGGGCGCGCCGTGGCAGGCGACGCACTGGGCCTTGAACACGGCCTCGCCTGCAGCGAGCGGGCGGTTGGCGTCGCGGATCTCGATGGTGCCGACCTTCCTGAGGCGTTCGGCCACTTCGCGGTCGCGCGCTTCCTTGGTCACGCCGTAGAGCGCCATGTTGTCGCCTTCCGCGGTGCCGGCGGGCTTGGTGCCCGAGACCACGTAGGAGACAAGACCCACGATGATCAGGATCGGGGCAATGAAGGAGAAAAATACCGCGAGCAGCAGTTGCTTCGGGTTCTTGATCGGCCCGGTGTGGGCTTCTTCTGTGGCCTGGTAATGCGGGTCTGCGCTCATTGGCGTCCTCAATAACGGGGGCTCGTCGGGGGGCTTTTCCTAACCAACCGGCGATTATAGAGAGGCCCCTTGCCCGAAGGGACAAGGGACCACCCTTATCGAGCGCCTCGGCGCATCAACCCTTGTCGCGTGCGGCCCAGCCGCCGCCCAGCGTCTTGTACAGCGTGACCTGGTTCTGCAACTGCAGCAGGCGTGTCGTCACGGCCGATTGCTGCGCGGTGAACAGCGAGCGCTGCGCGTCGAGCAGATCGAGCGCGCTGGCGATGCCGTTGCGGTAGCGCAGGTCGGAGAGCTTGAATCGCACGGCTTCCGCGTCGGCCTGCGCACGCTGCGCGCGCACCTGCTCGCCCAGGGTGGCGCGGCCCGCGAGCGCATCGGCCACTTCGCGGAACGCCGTCTGGATCGACTTCTCGTACTGCGCCACCGCGATCTCGCGCCCGGCCTTGGCCGAGTCGAGCGTGGCGATGTTGCGGCCGGCATTGAAGATCGGCAGTGTCACCGACGGCGCGAACGACCAGGCCTTGGAGCCGCGGTCGAACAGGCCCGAGAACTCGCTGCTCGCGGTGCCGATGGAACTCGTCAGCGACACGCGCGGGAAGAAGTTCGCGCGCGCGGCGCCGATGTTGGCGTTGGCCGCGATCAGCTGCTGCTCGGCCGAACGGATGTCGGGCCGCTCGGCCAGCAGGTCCGAAGGCAGGCCAGCCGGCACGTCGGGCATCGGCTTGATGCCGTCGAGGCCCTTGATTCCGCCCGACGTGGCTTCGGCCGGCACCGGCGCGCCCAGCAGCAGGGCGAGGGCGTTCTCGTCCTGCAGGCGCGCACGCTGCTGCTGCGCATAGGAAGCGCGCGCCGTTTCCAGCAGCGAGTTCGCGGCCTGGAAGTCGAGCTCCGACGACACGCCGTTGTCGAAGCGCATCTTCGTGAGGCGCACCGACTCCTCGCGCGTGACCATCGTCTGGCGCGTGATCTCCAGCAACTCGTCGTCGGCCAACAGCGTGAGCCAGCCGTTGGCGACCGACGCGATCAGGCTGATCTGCACCGCCTTGCGCGTCTCGTCCGTGGCGAGGTACTGCGCCAGCGCCTGGTCCTTCAGCGCGCGGATGCGGCCGAAGAAGTCGATTTCCCAGGACGTGAAGCCGACGCTGACGCTGTACTGCGAGGCCACGCTGCCGGCGCTGCTGTTGTAGACCTGAGCCGGGTTGGGGCTCGAGCGCGAGCCGCTGCCCGTCAGGCCGAGTGCCGGGAACAGATTCGAGCGCTCGATCTGGAACTGCGCGCGCGCCTGCTCGATGTTGAGCACCGACACCCGCAGGTCGCGGTTGTTCGTGAGCGCCGTCTGGATCAGGCCTGCGAGCCGCGGGTCGGTGAAGAAGTCCTGCCAGGGCAGGTCGGCCGCGGCCTGGCCGGGCGGTTGCGCCGGGTCGCCCGGGAAGGTGGTCGGCACCGGCGCCGCGGGACGCTCGTAGGTCGGAATCAGCGAGCAGCCAGCCAGCAGCATTGCCGCGGCCAGGGCTGTGGGAATCAATTTTTTAGTCATGTGCTTTCTCTTCCGTGATGCCGGCGGCTTCCGCATGCCGCTTGTCGACCTCGTGCTGGCGCGCACTGCCCTTGAACAGCGTGCGCACCACGACGAAGAACACCGGAACGAAGATCACGGCGAGTGCCGTACCCGTCACCATGCCGCCGAGCACACCCGTGCCGATGGCGCGCTGGCTGGCCGAACCGGCGCCCGAGGCGATCACCAGCGGCACCACGCCCAGGCCGAAGGCCAGCGAGGTCATGATGATCGGGCGGAAACGCAGATGGGCCGCGGCCAGCGCCGCTTCGATGACGCCCTTGCCCTGCGCCTGCAGATCCTTGGCGAACTCGATGATCAGAATCGCGTTCTTCGCCGAGAGGCCGATGATGGTGATCAGCCCCACCTGGAAGTACACGTCGTTCGAATAGGCGCGCAGCATCGTGGCCAGCAGCACGCCCAGCACGCCGAGCGGCACCACCAGAATCACCGACAGCGGGATCGTCCAGCTTTCGTACAGCGCGGCCAGGCACAGGAACACCGCCAGGATCGCGAAGCCGTACAGGATGATGGCCTGCGAACCCGCGAGCTTTTCTTCACGCGACTGGCCGGTCCATTCGAAGCCGAAGCCTTGCGGCAGCTGCTTGGCCAGCTTTTCCATCTCGGCCATGGCGGCGCCCGTGCTGAAGCCCGCGGCGGCGGAGCCGCTGATGCGGATCGCGGGATAGCCGTTGTAGCGCACCGTCTGCGTGGCGCCCGTGACCCACTTGGTGGTCGCGAAGGCCGACAGCGGCACCGGCTGGCCCTGCGTGTTGCTGGCGTTCAGCTTGAGCAGGTCGTCGGGCTGCATGCGTGCGGGCGCATCGGCCTGCACCACCACGCGCTGCAGGCGGCCGCGGTTCGGGAAGTCGTTGATGTAGCTCGAACCCAGGCCCGTCGACAGCGTTGCGTTGATCGCATCGAAGGTCACGCCCAGGGCGCTGGCTTTGTCGCGGTCGATGTCGATCTGCAGTTGCGGCGCGTCTTCCAGGCCGTCGGGGCGAACCTGCGTCAGGATCTTGCTCTGCGAAGCCATGCCCAGCAGCTGGTTGCGTGCGTTGATCAGCGCCTCGTGGCCTGCGCCCGAGCGGTCCTGCAGCCGGAAGCTGAAACCGCTCGCGTTGCCCAGTTCGGGAATGGGCGGCGGGCTCAACGGGTAGATGAAGGCGTCGCGGATGCCCGAGAGCGCCCCGAAGGCACGTCCGGCCAGCGCGCTGGCCGAGTGGGCCGGATCTTTGCGTTCTTCCCAGTCCTTGAGCGTCACGAAGGCGAGGCCCGCGTTCTGGCCCTGGCCCGAGAAGCTGAAGCCCATCACGCCCACCATGCTCTGCACTTCGGGCTGCTTCAGGATGAAGCCTTCGACCTGCTGCATGACCGACAGCGCGCGCTCTTGCGTCGCACCTGGCGGCAGCTGCACGTTGACGATGATGTTGCCCTGGTCTTCTTCCGGCAGGAAGGAGCTCGGCAGGCGCGTGTAGGTGAACACCACCGCGCCGATGATCGCGACGTAGATGATCAGGTAGCGCGCGGCGCGGCGCAGGATGCGCGCGACGATGCCTTCGTAGCCCTTGGCCGTCCGCGTGAAACCGCGGTTGAACCAGCCGAAGAAGCCGGTCTTCTCATGATGGTGGCCGGCTTCCACTGGCTTGAGCAGCGTGGCGCACAGCGCCGGCGTGAGCGACAGCGCCATGAAGGCCGAGAAGCCGATCGACGTCACCATCACCGCCGAGAACTGGCGGTAGATGTTGCCCGTCGAACCCGCGAAGAATGCGAGCGGCACGAACACCGAGATCAGCACCACCGTCACGCCGATGATGGCGCCGGAGATCTGCCTCATGGCCTTGCGCGCGGCTTCGAGCGGCGAGAGCCCCTCCTCGCTCATGATGCGCTCGACGTTCTCCACCACCACGATGGCATCGTCCACCACGATGCCGATCACCAGCACCATGCCGAACATGGTCAGCACGTTGATCGAGAAGCCGAGTGCGAGCAGCGAGGCGAACGTGCCCAGCAGCGAGATGGGCACCACGATGGTCGGGATGAGCGTGTAGCGCCAGTTCTGCAGGAACAGGAACATCACGATGAACACCAGCGCCACGGCTTCCAGCAGCGTCTTGACCACTTCGGTGATCGAGATCTGCACGAAGCGCGAGCTGTCGTATGGAATGTTCCACTTCACGCCCGGCGGAAAGAAGCGCTCGAGCTCGGTCATCTTGGCGCGGATCGCCTTGGCCGACTGCAGCGCGTTGCCGTTCGGCGTGGGCTGCACGCCGATGCCGACCGCGGGCACGCCGTTCAGGCGCGCCGAGGTCGCATACGACTGGCCGCCGAGTTCGACGCGCGCCACGTCCTTCAGCCGCACGGTCGAGCCGTCGGTGTTGGCGCGCAGCACGATGTTCTTGAACTGCTCCACGTTGGCGAGCTGGCCGTTCACCACCACGGTGGCCGCGATGGCCTGGCCGGGAATGTTGGGCAGGTCGCCGATCGTGCCGGAGGACACCTGGGCGTTCTGCGCCTTGATCGCGTTGTTCACGTCGGTGGCCGACAGGTTGAAGCCCTGCAGCTTGGCCGGATCGATCCACACGCGCATCGCGTTCTCGGTGCCGAACAGCTGGGCCTGGCCCACGCCCACCACGCGTTGCAGCTCGGGCACGATGTTGCGCGAGGCGTAGTCGCCGAGCGCGACGGGGTCGAAGTTCGGGTTGTCCGAAGACAGCATCGCGAACAGCAGGAAGTTGTTGCGCGACTTGTCCACGCGCACACCCTGCTGTGTCACGGCGGCCGGCAGGCGCGGCGTGGCGCGCGAGAGCCGGTTCTGCACGTCCACCTGCGCGAGGTCGGGGTTGGTGCCGGCTTCGAAGCTGATCGTGATGGAGCCGGTGCCGTCGGCCTGGGCCACCGATTCCATGTAGATCAGGCCCGGCGAGCCGTTCATCTCGCGCTCGATGACGGACAGCACGCTGTCCTCCAGCGTCTGCGCCGAGGCGCCGGGATAGGCGGTGTTGATGACGATGGCGGGCGGCGCCACCGGCGGGTACTGCGAGATCGGCAGCTGGGTGATTGCCACGCTGCCCATCACCAGGATGAACAGCGCGATCACCCACGCGAAGATCGGGCGGTCGATGAAAAATTTGGCCATTTGCGGGCGCTTTCCTGATTACTTCTTGTCGGTCTTCTCGGCCGCGGCAGCCGCCGCCGGTGCGGCCCCCGCAGCGGCGGGCGCGGCTGCGGCATTCGGGTTGGGTTTGGTCCACGGCACTGCCTTCACCGGCGTGCCGGGCGGCATCATCTGCAGCTTCTGGAAGCCGTCGACCATCACCTGCTCACCGGCCTTCAGGCCATCGAGCACCACCCACTGGTTGTCCTTGGCGGCGCTGATCTTCACGGTGCGCTTGCTGATCTTGCCGTCCTTGTCGACCACCGACACCGTGTCGCCCTGCTGGGTGCGCGTGACGGCCTGCTGCGGCAGCGTGATCGCGTTGGTGGCCTGCGCCTGTTCGAGCTTCACCCGCACATACAGGCCGGGCAGCAGTTCGCCCTTGGGATTGGGCACTTCGGCGCGCAGCGTGACCTGGCCGGTGGTGGAGTCGACCGTGAGGTCGGAGAACAGCAGCTTGCCTTCCAGCGGGTAGTCGCTGCCGTCTTCCAGCACCACGCGGATGCTCGCGGCTTCCTCGCCGCTCGCGCGCTTGTACTGGCCGGCGGCCACCGCGCGGCGCAGCTTCATCGCGTCGGAGGCCGACTGCGTGAAGTTCACGTACAGCGGGTTGATCTGCTGCACCACCGCGAGCTCGGTGGCGTCGCCCTGGCCCACCAGCGCACCTTCGGTGACGAGGGCGCGGCCGATGCGGCCCGCGATGGGCGAGGTCACGTCGGCATAGCCGAGGTTGATCTTGGCCGTCTGCACCGCGGCGCGCCCGGCGGCCACGTCGGCTTCGGCCGTTTTCTGCGAGGCCACGGCCGTTGCGTATTCCTGCTTGCTCACCGCGTTGGCCTCGACCAGCGGCTTGTAGCGGTCCGCCAGGGCCTTGGCCTGCACCGCGTTGGCCTCGGCGCGCGCCAGCGTGGCCTGGGCGTTCTGCGAAGCGGCCACCAGCGGCGCCGGGTCGATGCGGAACAGCAGCTGGCCGGCCTTCACGTCGCTGCCTTCGCGGAATTCGCGCTTCAGCAGGATGCCCGAGGCGCGGGCGCGAACCTGCGCCACGCGCGAGGCTTCGAGCCGGCCCGGCAGTTCGGTCACCAGGCCCACGTCGCCCGGTGTGGCAACCACCACCCCCACCTCTGGCGCGGGGCGGGCGCCGCCGCCGGCACCGCCACCCGGGCCGGCCGGCGCATCGCCCTTGGAACAGGCCGCGAGCACCAACACCACAGCAGCGGCCACGATCGCGAGGCGCGGCGAGAACGAAGATTGACGCGAAACATGCAGGAGAGGCATGCGAATCCTTTGAAGCAAAGACGGGAGATGGCGCGTTCGCGGAGCGAACAGAAAGCCAGCATAAACAGCCGGGCCATCGGGGAAGCCCGGTAGTTTACATACATTCATGGATGTATAGTGACAGCATCGAATGGCCCCACGAATCGGAAAGGGCTTGGCTTTGCAAATTGGGAGACTTGGTGGCACGTCGTACGAAGGAAGAGGCACTGGCCACGCGGAATCGCTTGCTCGATGCCGCGGAGCTGCTGTTTCAGGCGCAAGGCGTCTCGCAGACCTCGCTGCAGCAGATTGCGCAGCAGGCCGGGGCCACGCGCGGCGCCATCTATTGGCACTTCAAGGACAAGGCCGCCCTCTTCAACGCGATGATGGAGCGCGTCATCCTCCCGCTGGAGGCCGGCCCCCGGGCCGCCGCCGCGGCCGTGGGCATTGACGACGACCCCCTGGCCGAAATAGAGGAGGGCATGGTGCACGCGCTCACCCTCATGACCACCGACCCCCAGGTGCGCCGCGTGTTCGACGTGGCCACCCACAAGGTCGAATACACCCACGACATGGCCTCGGTGCAGCAGCGCCACCTGAGCGCGCGCAACGCCTGCGTGAGCGATTTCGAAAAAGCCCTGCGCCTGGCCGCGCGGCGCGACCACATCAAGCTGCCCGTGCCCGGCGACGTGGCGGCCCAGGGCCTGCACGCGCTGATCAGCGGGCTCATCCAGAACTGGCTGCTCGACCCCACCGCCTTCGACCTGGTGCCCACCGGCCGGCGCACCTTCAACGTTTACCTGGCCGGACTGGGCTTTGCGCGGAACTTGGCGGCGGGCATCGGAAACGAAGCTGAAGAAGTCGCCGTCTGATGGGCGATAATGCGTGGCTCCGGTTCTGCCGGAGCCCAGATTCCTCGCTGTATTTCAACGGATAGAATTCGGCCCTCCGAAGGCTGAGATCCAGGTTCGATTCCTGGCGGCGGGACCAGATATGAAGCCGGACACTCTCAAAAAGGTGTCCGGCTTTTTGTTTTTTGTCTGGGGAATGCGGTTCTGTCGCCAGACTGGTCCGAGGAAATTTGACTGCAGCCGATGGACCCGGCCGATCCCTCTCCATCTTCTGGCCCTGTGTTGGATGCCGAGCGCGATGAGACTCATCGAGTTCGGGACCTTCCAGCCAACGCAGGTGAGCGCGCCAGCACCTACAAGTTTCTGCACAGCGGCCTGCACAAGCTTTCGATGGTGCTGCCTGCCGCCTGTGCGTAACGTCGTGTGCTCATCCACAAGGAAATGGCATGCACAACTTTGAACTCATCAGTAACATCCTTTGCCCGTATACGCAGCGGGCAGCCATCCAGCTTGCCGAGAAGGGCCTGGAAGCCAGGCGAACCTACATCGACCTTGCAGACAAGCCGGACTGGTTCATCCGACTGTCGCCACTGGGCAAGGTGCCGCTGCTGCGCGTGGGCGACACGGCCGTGTTCGAGACCGCCGTCATCTGCGAGTACATCGAAGAAGCAACCGTCGGCCAGGCGCCGATGTGGCCTGATCGCGCTCTGGATCGCGCTCGGCACCGCGCATGGGCCGAGTTCGCCTCGACCGTGATCGCAGATGTGTTTGGTTTTTATATGGCGCCAGAAGAAGCAGCGTTCGAACGCGAACGGTCCGAGCTTGCTGGACGTTTCGCGCGGCTTGAGAGCCAGCTGGCTGGAGCCGGCCCGTATTTCGGCGGCGAGCGCTTCGGTCTGGTAGACGCCGCGTTTGCACCAATCTTCCGGCTACTCGAAACCTTCGACCGATTGGCGGACTTCCGCCTTCTTCAAGGGCTTCCGGCAACAGCCGCCTATCGCCACAAGCTGGCGGAGCGGCCAAGCGTGCGCGCAGCCGTGGTGCCCGAATACGGACAGGTCTTCATGCGTTATCTGGCCGGGCGCGGTTCCTACATGTCTCGACTCGTCACCGCCGAGGCGACTTCAGTCGAGGCCTGACATCAGCTGAGACGATCTCGCGATCTCTTCGGACAGCGCCGCGCTCGCACGGCGCATGCGCGGCACGCGCGCGACGTCCTCATGCATCAGCAGCCACAGCGGCTGCGCCAGCTCGTCCAGCGGTGGACCGACGCGAACGAGTTCCGGGATCGAGCCGCCGACGAAGCAAGGCAGAACGGCGCAACCGATTCCCGCGCGTGCGGCTTGCGCGGCGCCCAGCAGGGTGTTCGCGCGAAACCGCACCTCGTCGGGAGCAACGTTGCTCGCCAGCCAGATTCCAGGCGCACTGCAGGCCAAGCCAGCGTCGAAGCCGACCCATGGCAGGCGGATGGACGGCGCTGAGGCCTCTTCCGCCTCGGTCAACTGGCGCGGTGCATAAACCGCCATCGCGACGGTACCGACCTCGCGTCCGCGCAAAGTCTCTTGTGGTGCTCTGGTCACGCGAAGTGCAATGTCAGCCTCGCGCCGCGCCAACGAAACAACATCGTTGGACACATGAAGCTCGAGCTGCAATCCGACCTGCGTTCGGCACACAGCGGCCAGCACACCGGGTAGCAGGTACTCGGAGACAGCGTCAGGGGCAGTGACACGCACCGGCCCGTCATGGCCATCGTCACGCCCGCAGACGCGGCGCTCCAGGCCGGCGATCTCGTCTCGAAAGCGGAGCGCAAGCGCCCTGACCTCTTCTCCCGCCTCCGTCGGCCGAAGGCCTCCCGAGGTACGCTCGAACAGCCGCGTTCCGAGGCGCCGCTCCATCAGCTGCAGACGGCGCGATAGCGTTGGATGGCTCACGTGCAGCGTGGTTGCGGCACCGGACAAGGTGCCGCTCTCCATGATGGCGAGTGCAATACGCAGGTCATCCCATTCGAAAGCGGAGGTGCGGCTCATGATTGGCATTGTCGCTGCACACATCCAAGATTTGCTCCCGATTCGCGATCCGCGCTAGCACTCGGTTCTGCAAGTCGAGGGCGGCAACCGCCGAACTGCTCTCGGGATCAGATCGTTGGACTGCTAGTTCTGCGTCCCTATCAATTTGTCCAAGGTCTTGCCTGGCTTGACCCCGCAGGCCGAACACCACCGAGCAAACAGCAACACGTCGACGAAGTTCTCACCGCGTTCCAGCTTGGAGACGTAGGACTGGCCCACGCCCAGGGCTTCGGCCATCTGCACCTGCGTTAGGCCGGCCTTCACCCGAACGCTGCGCATCAAGTTGCGCAGCGCTTCGTATTCAGCGTGGTAGAGGGAAACGGACATGCGCTAATCGTCTAGTCCGATATGGAATAGTCGTAACGCGACTTTTCGAGATACGATCCGACAAGCAACGGCGAAGACCGGAGCGAAAAAATCAATCAGGGATGGATTGAAATGAATAACGGGATATTTCTCGTGGGCGCAGCCTTTGTGCTGTCGGCTCGCGGTGGCAGCGGCGGAGTCGATGTTGGGGGAGGGGATCGAGGACCGTTGCCATGAAACGGCCAGAAGGCAAGCTGGAGCAGAACTCCCGCTTCTCTCGACACACGCCCTTCGACAGGGCTTTCATGGAATGCAAGACCTTGACCCAGTTGGCGGACTGGTATGACCGCCGCATGGCGTCCGGCCACCGGATGTCATCCGACGAGCTGGGCTTTCTCGTCGCGCATGTCTCGGGCCTCAGAGCCGCAGAGAAGATGGCGCGCAGCGACCGCGCCGTGGAGAGAAAGGCCGATGAGTTCGCCAAATTCTTCTATGGCCAGGACCATCACGACTTCGGCGAGATCCGCGCAAGGCAGATCGTGATCGAAGGGGCTCTGTTCGACGAGGTGCCGCGTCACGCGGTGTGGACGCTCGGCTCCAGGCTCTGGTGCCTGCGGGTGCCGAAGGAAAGCACCGCAACCGGGTCGAGCCACGCGCTCAAGCTCATGGAGCTTGGCGGCAAGCTGATCCGCGGCAGCTCCAGGGTTGCGGGGCATGCGGAGCCACTGATCTCCGCATTCGCGCAAGGGGTGGTCCTGGGGTTCTACCGGCTGGCGAAGATCGACATTTCCACGGCGCTGGAGGGCGTGGGTTTCTGGCGGCGCTGCGAGCTGGTCAGCATCCACCAGGTAGGCGTTGACCGGGGTCAGCGGATTCGTGCGGAGGATGGTCGGAAGCCGGGGCGGTAGCTACTCCGCGGCGCAACTGGGCATCAAGCCGGCCCGGAGAAGTGCTGCAACACTGCGTTACATTGGTGCCTCAAGAGGCGGAGGTGATGTATGGCGGGATGGCTGAGCACACTGAAGAAAGAACTCACAGGCGAAACCGGCGAGGCGGCCCATGCGCCTCAACAGGCGTGGTCTCCTCAGGTATTCGAGGACATCGAGTGGCGCCGCTTCGAGGCGTTGTGCGAAACGCTGTTCGGGCAGGCCGGCGTGCGTACGGAGAGCCAGTCTCACGGCGCGGACGGCGGCGTCGACATCTGGCTCTATTCGGCGCACAGCCCAAAACCGATGATCGTTCAGTGCAAGCACTGGCGCCGCAAGCCTGTCGGCGTGCAGCAGTTGCGCGAGTTCTTCGGCGTGCTCAAGGCCAACGACCTGCAATACGGCACCTTCGCTACAAGCTCCACATTCACTGACGACGCGTTGGTCTTCGCCAAGGCCAATGGCATCAACGCACAAGATCGGTCAGGCCTGCTGCGCCTCATTGGCACGCGCACGGCTGAGCAACAACAAGCACTGCTCGCAGTCGCCTATGAAGGCGAGTACTGGAAACCGACCTGCGTGAACTGCGGTGTGAAGATGGCGGAGAGAAAGCCCAAGGAGGGCGGGACACCGTTCTGGGGCTGCGTGAACTACGGCAAGACGCGTTGCCGGTTCAAGCTCTACATGGCGTCTGACCGGTAGCTACTTGACCGCGCTGCCGGTGCCCGTGGTCATCGACCATTTCGCGCGCATCAATGCCGAGCCCGCGATGTCGGACCGCGTGAAGGCCGTCCTTCTGCGCATGATGGGCAGCGGCAGCGTGTGGATGAAGATGTCGGCGCCCTACATCGCCTCGCCCGACTCGACGGCCTATGAAGATCTCGACGACTTTGTGCGCCACCTTGCGGGTGACCGCCTCGACCGGCTGGTTTGGGGTGCCGATTGGCCGCACGTCACGGAGTCGAGCAAGCCCGATGACGCCGTCTTGATCAATCTGCTCGCACGGTGGCTGTCCGAAGACGAAATTCGTGTCGTTCTTGTCGAGAACGCAGCACGCCTTTATCACTTCATTTCCGGTGGGCGTGATCGACCGGCGCCTACAGGCGCTGATACGGGGGCCGTGCGTGCTGCGCCAAGTCGGGCATCGGACCCACATAGCGTCCGCGCGGGCGGATCACTTGCGCCACGCCCAGTTGTTCCAGGCTGTGCGCCAACAGCCCGACACTGCGCGCCGTCGCGAACAGGCCAAAGGCCGCGTCGGCGGGCAGTCGATGGACCGCGACCAGCGCGGCCAGGGCCACGTCGATGTTGGGATGCAATCCGGTCAGACGCGTCACTTTATGGATGAAGCGCGCGATCACCTCCGGGGGCTCGAACAACGCCAGCAGGGCGGCTGCGCGAGGATCGCCTTCGGGATAGAGGTGGTGGCCAAACCCGGCCAATGGCAAGCCGGTCGACAGGTAGTGCGCCACCACCTGGTCCTCGCCCAGTCGCTCCACTTCGCCGAACAGCGCCTGGACGCGGCCCGAGGCATCGCCATGCAAGGGGCCCGATAGGGTGGTGAGTCCGGCCAGCAGGCATGCCGGCAAGGAGGCGCCCGTCGATGCCGCAATGCGCGCCACGAACGCCGAACTGGTCAACTCGTGGTCGACCAGCAGCACCATGGCGGTTCGCAGCAACTCGGCGACCTCGGGCGGTTGCTTCCATCCCTGCCCAAAGCGCAGGTGCAGCGGCCCATGTCCTGGCTCGGCGCCGAACGCGTTGGCCACTGCACCCACCAAAGCCTGGCCCTCGGCGTGCAGCACCCGGGTCAGGCGTCCACGCGTGGAGTGCCCGGTGGCCGCCAGGCCCGCCAACGCAGTGAAGGCGGCTACCCGCCCAGACGCGCCCGAGCGCATTGCGGTGGCGCACGAAAAGTCGACGGGTTGCTCGGCCTCCCACAGCAGCTGCGCGACGTCTTCGAGGGTGGCCGTCCGGGCCAGGCCGACGGCGTCCTCGCCCCGGTAGTACGGGCGCCCGCGAAAGAAGGCGCAAAGGGCCGTCGGGATGCTGGGCTCCGAGCCGAAGAGCGTGTTGGCTGCCAGCGTCTCGTGCTTGCGGCCGGCCTGCTTGCGTCTGGCCAGGCCGGCAACGTCCTCGGCGCGATACAGGCTGCGGCGTGCGTCAGCCGGGTCGGGCGCGACTTCCAGCTTGCCGCGGCTGACGTAGGCGTAAACCGTCTGGGGCTGCACCCCGAGGAGGCGGCAGGCCTCGTCCATCGAAATCCAGGAAGCCATGGTCGGGTGCGTGAGTCCAAATATGTTGATTTTATATATCAATATTGACGACTTCATCAATCAATAACTAGCATGCCTCCAGCCTTGAAAACACCGCATCCATTGAACGAATTCGATATGAATCCCCAGGTCCTGCAACTCAATCCGATCCTGATCCCCTCGGTCAACGACAAGCTCGCGGCGCGCTACACCGTTCACAAATACTTCGAGACCGCAGGCCAGGAAGCCTGGCTGCGCGAACATGGCGCATCCATCGACGCAGTGATCACCGGAGGGCACACCGGTATTTCGCGCGGCATGCTGGAACAGTTGCCCGGCCTCAAGGTCGTGGCCATCAATGGCGTCGGCACCGATGCCGTGGACCTGGAGTACTGCCGCGGCCGCGGTCTGCCCGTTACGGCAACCCTGGGCGCGCTGACCGAGGACGTGGCCGATCTCGCGATCGGATTGCTGATCGCCGCCTGCCGAGGGCTGTGCGCCGGGGACCGCTTCGTGCGCGACGGCCAGTGGGAGCGCTTCCCCCAGCCGAGCGCCATCCCGCTTGCGCGGCGGTTCAGCGGCATGCGCGTGGGCATCGTCGGCATGGGGCGCGTGGGGCGCGCCGTCGCGGCTCGGGCAGCGGCCTTCGGCTGTCCGATCGCCTACACCGACCTGCGCCCCATGAACGATGTTGCCCACGGCTTTGTCGCGGACCTGGTGGAACTTGCGCGGAATTCCGATGCGCTGGTGCTCTGCGCGGCGGCGGACAAGGCCGAAGGCATCGTCAACGCGGCCGTGCTGGACGCCCTGGGCCCACGCGGCTTCCTGGTCAACGTTGCGCGCGGCCGACTGGTCAACGAGGACGACCTGACAAGGGCGCTGGCCGCAGGGCGGATTGCCGGCGCGGGCCTGGACGTGTTCGTCGACGAACCCCGCGTTCCCCTTGCGCTTCGCCAGTCCGACCGCGTGACCCTGCAGGCCCACCGCGCCAGCGCCACCTGGGAAACCCGGACCGCAATGGCCGAGATGGTGCTCGAAAGCATCGCCCAGGCCTTGGCAGGAGAACGTCCGGCGATGAGCCTGACCACCTGAGGCCAGGGCGAACGCGCAGCCCTGGCCATCGGTGAGTTCGCCGGGGCTTCATGACGATTTACCTATCAACAAAAGAGAGAGAGAGACACACCAATGCAACTCGCAGCCCTGTTCAAGATCCTCGCCGTCTCGGCGTCCCTGGCCGTGGTGCCATCCCTGTCGTCGGCCCAGGCCTATCCGAGCCGTGCCATCAAGATCATTGTGCCCGCCCCGCCGGGCGGCGCGATCGACACCATTGCGCGTGTCGTCGGAGACAAGCTGGCGGCGTCGATGGGGCAGCCGGTGATCGTCGACAACCGGCCCGGCGCATCCAACAATCTCGGCACCGACGTCCTCGCCAAATCGGCGCCCGACGGCTACACGATCGGCATCGTGGGCGGCAGCCACAACATCAACAAGTTCCTGTTCAAGAACCTGAGCTGGGATCCGGAGAAGAGCTTCGAGCCGATCATCTACACCCACGAGGTTCCGTTGGTGTTTGCCATCTACCCGCGAATCCCGGCCAGGACATTGCCCGAGTTCGTGGCTTGGATGAAGGCCAACCCCGACCAGGCCAAGGTCGCCACCTCCGGTCGCGGCAGTGCACAGGAAATGGCCGCCGAGATGTTCCGCATGGCCAGCGGCGTGCAGATGCTGCTGGTCCCGTACAAGGGCTCTTCCGCCGCCCACCCCGATCTGCTGGCCGGACGCACTGCGCTGTTCATCGACACGATCAGCGCCATCCAGTCGCAGGTGAAGGCCGGCAACGCGCTGGCGATCGCGGTGTCGACCCGCAAGCGAACAGTGTCCCTGCCCGGCGTGCCGACCGCGGACGAACAGGGGCTCAAGGGCTACGACGCGAACACGAACGGCGGGTTCCTGGCTCCTGCCGGCACGCCTCAGGCGATCGTCGCGAGGCTCAATGCCGAAATCAACGCGGCGCTGAAGCTGCCCGATGTCCGGGCCAAGCTGGAGGCTGTCGGCGTCGAGATCCAGGGCGGAACGCCACAGGCATACGCCGCCTTGATCAAGTCAGACCTCGCCAAGTGGGGCAAGGTCGTCAAGGAGGCGGGGATCCAGCCGGAGTGAGGCCGCCGCACGATTTCAGGGCAAGCTGCCGCGAAGCGGAAGGCTGATCCAGAAGGTCGTGCCCGCGCCGGCCGCACTCGCGGCCTCGATGTGCCCGCCATGGCGCCGCAGCACCGTGCGCACCACCGCAAAGCCCAGTCCCATGCCCCGGCGCCTGATGGGTGCATGGGGTTCGTCGGCCGAACCATGCGTCACCTCGTCGTTGCTGCGCGGCGGCCGCGTTCCGTTCAGGAGGCCGTTCAGTTGCGCATGGGACATGCCCTCGCCGTCGTCGCTGACCGCGATGAAGGCCCGCGCATCTTCCTCTGCCCCGGCGCCGGGCTCGGCCGCGAGGCACAGCGTGATGCGCCCGCCCGCGGCGCTGTGGCGAATGGCGTTGTTCAGCAGGTTCACGATCGCGCGAGTGAGCAGCACACCGTCGGCATGCATGGCGAGTTCATCGGCGTCGCTGATGCGGGTCTCGATCTGCACCTGGCTGGCGCGCGCATACGGCCAGACCTGGTCGCGCGCGTCGAGCAGCACGGTGCCGAGGTGGGTGTCTTCCATGCTGTAGTCGTCGGAGCCTGCTTCCACGAAGTCCATGAATCCTTCCGCCAGGCTCACGGTGCGCTCGGCTTCGCGGCGCACCGCGTGCAGCAGCACGTCGATGCTTTCCGTGGGCCTGTGCATCGACAGCAGGCTGAGGATCGTCATCTGGGGGCTGCGCAGATCGTGCGACAGCAGGCGGCGCCATTCTTCCCGCTGGTTCTGCGCCTCGCGCTCGGCGGTCATTTCGGGCAGCACGACGATCCAGTTGCGATCGCCGGCTTCGGTGGTGCCGAAGGCTTCGGCTTCGAGCTGAAAGATGCGGCCGTCGGATGTCCGGTACTCGCGCCGCAGATCCTCGCTCCAGTGGGCGCCGACGGCTTCGATGCCCTCGCTCGCAACGCCGCCAAGGCTGCCGAGCAGGGTCGGCAGGTGCATGCCGTGGGGCGGCCGTGCCGGGGCGTGCATGGTGGCGCGCAAGGTTTCGTCGAGCAGTCGCTGCGCCGCGGCATTGCTCGAGCCGATGCAGCCGGTGTCATCGCAGATCAGCACGGCTGCCGGCATGATCTGGAGCGCCTCGTCCATCAGCGTCTGCATGCGGCCGATTCGCGCAATCGCGCGGTCGAGCGCCTGCTGCGGATTTGCCGGCGGAGCCTGCATCGGGAGGGCCAGGGCCGCCAGCGCCTGGAAAGCGCTCGCTGGCAGGCTGTCGAGTGTTCTCGCGCGCTGGCGGAAGTAGACGAACTGCGATTCGAGCCGGCGCCAACTCCACAGCAGGTAGAGCGCCAGCATGCCGAGGATGGGGGCCGCCGGCGGCAGCCACCAGTGCAGCAACGGCATGGCCAGCACGCAGAGCAGCAGCCACGAGAGCGCGAGGCCGGAAATGAATACCAGCGCATGGCGCCTGGCATGCACCAGGAGCAACAGCACCAGCCAGATCGGCAAGGTGGTCCAGGCGGCATATGCCAGCGGTGCCGGCATGCGCACGTTGCGGCCGTGCAGCAGTCCGTCGATCAGGTTGGCATGCACCTCGATGCCCGGCAGTGCGGCGACGCCCGCGTTCGGCGTCGGCACCTGGCCGCCCAGGCCGTGCGCCGTGGCGCCGACCAGCAGCAGCTTGCCCTGCAGCAGCGCGGCCGGCACCTCGCCGCGCAGAACGCTCGCATAGGACACCGTGCGGTAGCTGCCCCGGGCCCCGGCGAAGAACATGCGCACGGGTTGCTCGTGCTTCCAGGCGCCAGGCGCGATCGCTGCAGGCTCGGCTTCGAGCTCGGCCGCCGACCCGTACCCGGCCATCAGCGCGCCCACGTAATATTGACCACGGCCAGCCGGACCTTCGCGCAGATACAGCGTGCGCGACACGCCGTCCCCATCGAGCGCCAGCTCCGCATGGCCGACACCGCGCGCATGGGCGGCGAACACCGGCAAGGGCGGCAGGAAGCCCGACCAGCGGCCCGGCGAAGGCGCAGTGCCGCTGTCGCGCAGCATCGGCAGGTAGACGGGCAAGCGATCCATGGCCCGGGCCAATTGCTCGTCGTCTCCGGCATCGGGGCTGGGTTCTGTCAGGAACAGATTGAGCAGCACTGCTCGGGGTGCTGCCGGTGCGAGTTGCTCCAGAAGCCGTGCATAGGTTTCGCGCCGCCAGGGCCAGCGTCCCAACTCGCGCAAGCTTCGCTCGTCGATCGCAATGATCAGGATGTCCGGCGACGGCGGGGGCGCGGCGAGCGGCAGCACGGAGTCGTAGACCATCGTGTCGAGCATTTGCAGCCAGCCGGGCCGATCGACGAGCCACAGCATGGCGGCGGGCAGCAGCAGCGCAATCAGCAGCCGCGCGACCATTGCACGTGCGCGCGTTCGGGTGGGGAGGCGCTCGCGATCACTCGATCGCTGCATCGAGTTTCGCGGGTCCACGGTTCAGGCGGCCGCTTCCAGCGTGGCGTCGAGGCAATAGCCTCGCCCATAGACCGTGCGCAAGGTGAGCCCCTGCGCGGCTTCGAGCTCGAGCTTGTTGCGCAGCCGGTAGATGTGCATGTCCAGCGTGCGCGAGGGCAGGTCTCCGTCGTAGCCTGCGCTTTCGAGCAGGTGCGCGCGCGAAACCACGTGGCCGATGTTCTGGAACAGCATCAGCGCGAGCTTGAACTCGCGGCTCGAAAGTTCCTGGCGCCGCGGCGGTGCGCCGTCGTCGTGCTCCGGATGGATCAGAACGCTGTGCGAAACCTGGTCGAACTCCCAGCGCCCGAAATGTCTCCGGTCGGACGGCTCGAGCGAGTGGCTTCTCTTCAGCAGGCGCTGCAGGCGCGCCCGCAGTTCCAGCAGGCGCACAGGCTTGACCATGTAGTCGTCGGCGCCGAGGCCCAGGGCTTTTGCCACGTCGCGCTCCGAAGACCGCGAGCTCAGCATCAGGACGGGCACCGGGCTCTTCTGCCAGGTGCGCAGCCACTGCAGCAGCTCGGCGCCGTCAAGCCCCGGCACGTTCCAGTCCAGCACGATCAGGTCGAAGGTTTCGCGGCGCAGCGTTCTCTGCAGCGAAAGCCCGTCGGCGAACGCAACGCAGGTGCTGGTGACGTCTCCCTGCGTGAACTGCTCTTGCAGCACGCGGACCAATTGAGCCAACTGGTCGGGCTCGTCTTCGAGTACGGCGATACGCATGAGTTCGGTTGTCGGTGTCCGGTACCGAATGCGGAGCCTCGACTGCGAGCGGCTGCAGCCTTGGCGCCCACGAAGACTGGCGGTGACCAGGCAAATGAAGTGAGTGGTAACAACTGTTAATAGTTTATCACCAAATCTCACATTTGTAAGACGAACCAAATCGCTCTTGAGACCATCCAGGCATGGGAAGCCATTGGATCACTGAGAGATGATGAAGATGTCTTTAAATGATGTTGACGTTCGAGCCGAAAATCCGAATTCGAAGTCGAGCGCGCAGGATTTGATATTGCCGGATGTCCGCCTTTTCGTGAAAGCGGTTGAGGCCGGGGGCTTGACGCACGCAGCCGGGGCGCTGGGAATTCCCAAAGCCACCGCATCCAGGCAGCTCAAAAGACTTGAATCGACGCTCGGGCATTTATTGATGCACCGCAGTGCGCATCGATTTGGATTGACCGACGAAGGGCGCTCTTTTTTATCGGCTGCGCGTGACATTCTTATCGCGGTCGACGATGCAATGGCGCAGCGCGCGAGCACGAGCGACGACCTCAGGGGGCGGCTTCGCGTCTCGGCCTCCAGCTATTTCGGCCGGGCTCTGCTGGCGCCGCATCTTCCCGCTTTCATGGCCGCGCATCCCCGGCTCGAAATCACGGTGCGCCTGGGATCCCACAAGGTGGATCTTTCCCGCGAGGAGGCCGACGTGCTCATCCGGGCGAGCCGCGAAGGGTGCGAAGACCTCGTGGCGCGCCGCGTCGCGAGCGAGCCGCTCGTGCTATGCGCAGCGCCGTCCTACCTCGAACGGCGTCCCCAAATCAAGGATCTGGAAGACCTGGCGCAGCACACTTTCCTGACGTGCGACACCGAGCGCGCCGGCCAGGAAATGATCATTCCGATTGTTTCCCGAGAGCACAGCGTGCAGCCCATCGGCCTGTTCCGCTCCAACGATCCGGAATTGCTTTTGAGGCTTGCCTGCGCGGGCAAGGGCATTGCCTTGATTCCCCTGATTCTGGCAAAACCCAATATAGAAGACGGATCGCTTCAGGTTGCATTTCCGACGCTCGAATTGAGGCCGATGGAATTCGATCTCATGTATCTCCCGGGCAAGCGAAATTCCCGGAAGGTTAGGGCTTTTGCCGATTACCTGCTTGGCGCCCTGAAGCAGCCGGCCGGTCGCCCGTCGTCGGGTGCTTGAAGGAAATGCGCTTTTTTCACATTTTTTCCGCAAAGTCGTTGACTGCTATTCCGCGCGCGCTGTTGTGCGTTTGCGTCAACCAGCGATGCCGTGACCGACCTCTCTCGATGACGAAATTTGGAGGCAAAAGTGAGGGAATTGAGGGAATTTAGCCCGATTTTCTAGAGGCCCGTGCTTGGTTGTTCTGGCTGGAACCATGGGTCCCGATCCAAAAGTGGAACTTTTCTAGTAGAAAAATGGTAGATCACTTACATAATTAACGGTTGGAAATAAATGTATCAACTGGGCCGAAGGCGAGCCCTTCCTGCCCCTGAATCGCAAAGAAATTCCTGTCCCTTGCAGCCCGAGCTGCTGTTTCCCTCGCCGGCGATGGACCGGCATGCCTGTGACTTTCGAACCCGGAGCAAGCATTCGTGCCCACTGAAAAATCTACTCAATCCTTTTTCCGCCCCCGCACGGGCGGTTTCCCGGGACTTGCGGTCCGCATGGCGGCCGGCGTGCTCATGGCGGCCTGCCTGATGGCGCCTGCGGCGGCGCAGCGCGTCGCCTCGCCGGAGGCTGGTGCCGGCAGCAAGACCGTTGCCGTAGCGCTCACGCAGCACAAGGTCGTGAAAACCGCCGACGGCAAGGAGCAACTGCTGGAAGCCTCCTCGGTGAAGCCGGGCGACATCCTCGAATACCGCGCCACGTACACCAACAACACCGGCAAGGCGGTTTCCGGCCTGGTTGCCGACCTGCCGATTCCCGAGGGGCTCGAATACCTGCCCCGCAGTGCCAAGCCCGGCGCGGCGCTGGTCAAGGCGGCCGCCAAGGATGGCGTCTACGGGGCCGAGCCGTTGATGCGCAAGGCCGACGGCAACAAGACCGAACCGGTGCCCTACAGCGACTACCGCGCGCTGCGCTGGACGCTCGGCCAGCTGCCCGCCAACGGCGTGACTGCCGTGAGCGCGCGCGCCAAGGTCGAGGTCGTCGTGCCGCCTGCTCCCAAGGCCGCCGCCGCGGCAGTGCAGGCACCCGCCGTCACGGTGCAGCCCGCTCCCGCGCGCTGATCACCCGGACAGCGGTCTCTTTCTTGGGTTCATTCCGCTGATCACACGCAACCCGGCTGATGTTCCGTTCGCGGACGGGGCCGGGATTTTTTTGTCCCTTTTTTTGACAACAACCGAGGAGAAACCACGTGAGTCCCATCTTGCCAGCCAAGGGCGTCGGCTTCAGGCCGAACGCCACCTGGGCGGGCGCCGCAGTTTTGTCGCTGGGCTTCCTGTTCGGAAGCTCGAGCGTCCTTGCCGCGCCGCCGCCCGCCAACACCGTCATCGGTAACCAGGCTTCGGCCACCTATTCGGATTCCGCCGGGACAACGCAGCTGGCAACCTCCAACCTGGTGCAGACCACGGTGCAGCAGGTGGGCTCCTTCACGCTGGACACGGTCAACCAGGTCACGACCACGGTCGTCAACACCAAGCTGGGTGCCGCGGGCTCGGTGGTCTACGCGCCACACACCCTGACCAACACCGGCAACGGCACGGACAGCTTCACCATCACGGTGGACGCCGATACCAACGCTTTCTCGAAGGTCGAGGTCTACCCCGACACCAACGGCGACGGCGTACCCGACGGCACCACGCCGCTGTGTACCGCCACCTCCGCCGCGGTCTGCAACGTGCCCGCGCAGAACGTGCCGGGCAACAACGGCACCTTCCAGTTCGTGGTGGCGTACACCATTCCTGGCACGGCCACCACGCCGACGACGCCTTTCGACACGGCCACCATCACTGCCGTTCCCGGCACGCCGGCCTTGTACACGGCGCCGAACACCTCGGCGGCGGACAAGGACCAGGTGAACCTGACCACCGTGGCTGCGTTCAATGCCACCAAGTCGATCGGTGCTCCGGCTGTCGCCGGTCCCGGCGGCGCGGCCTGGCCGCTCGCGAGCACCGGCGGTCCGCGTTCCTCGTCGGCTACCTGCTCGACGACGTGGGCGGCCGGCCTGGCTTCGAGCGCCACCTGCAAGTACACGGTCTACACGCTCAGTTTCAACAACACCGGCGGAGCGCCCGGCAAGTTCGCCCTGTCGGACACGCTGCCATCGGGCCTCACGTACGTTGCGGGCTCCGCCGTCTGGAGCAGTGCACCAGGCGTCGCGCTGGGTGACGGTGCCGCCGGCGATCCGGCCGGCATCGACTTCCAGGTGACCGGCAACACGCTGAACGCCGTGGTCGCTTCGCTGGGCCAGAACGTCACGCAGACGATCAGCTTCGTGGTGCTGGTGAACAACACGGCGGTGGTCGGCACCTCGACCACCACCAACGTGGGCCAGTACAACCCGACCGATTCCCCGGCCGCCACGGCCGCGGCCATCGGCACCCTGGGTTCGAGCACCAATCCGGCGGCCTACACGGTCACGGCCAGCTACGGCATCGTGCTGGGTACCAACCCCTCGACGGCTGCGACGGCGGTCGACACGGTGGCTGGCACGCCCAACGGCACCGCGGCGGACACCACCACGCGGCCTTCGGTCGTTGCCGGCGGCAGCGTCAAGTTCGCGCAGACCGTGTTCAACGCCGGCAGCGGCGTGGACAGCGTCAACCTGAGCATCGCGAACGGGACTTTCCCGGCAGGCACGACCTTCCTGCTGTTCGCGGCCGACGGCGTGACGCCGCTGCTCGATACCACGGGCGACGGCGTTCCCGACACCGGCCCGATTCCGGTCGGCGGCAGCGTCAACGTCGTCGTGCAGGCCAATGTGCCGGCCAGCGCCACGGTAGGTTCCGGTCCGTTCGACGCGGTCGTCACCGGCCGCTCCGCGGGCGATGCGACCAAGCTCGATGCGACGCTCGACCGCGTCACGGTGGTTGTCGGTTCACTCGTCGACCTGACCAACAGCGCTGCCGGTACTGGTTCCGGTTCGGTCGGCGGCGGTGACCTTGGCCCGGGCCCGAGCCCGCAGCCGACCACGACCAACACCACGCCAGCGGGCACCGGCACGATCTTCACGCTGTTCGTCAAGAACAACGATGGAACCGGCCCTGCAACGCAAACCTACAGCCTGGCAGCCAGCCAGTCGACCAGCTTCCCGGGCACGCTGCCGGCGGGCTGGAGCGTGAAGTTCGTGGCCGCGGGCGGTACCTGTACCGCTGCAGCGATCACCAGTGTGTCCGTGGCTGCCGGCGCGCAGCAGCAGGTCGACGCCTGCGTGACGCCGCCTGCAACGCAGACGCCGGTGACCGCCCAGGCGATCTACTTCCGCGTGCAATCCACTGCCGTGGCATCGACCGGCGTGCTCGTGTCCGACGTCAAGCTCGACGCCGTGACCGTGACCACCGCACAGACGCTGGGCGCAACGCTCACGCCGAACAACGTCGGCCAGGTCGCTCCCGGCGGCACGGTCGTCTATGCGCACACGCTGACCAACACCGGCAACCAGAGCTGCGGCGCGTACCAGCTCACGGCCACCGTGCCGGCGGGCGATGCCACGCTGGGCTGGACCACCGCGATCTACCTCGACGTCAATGGCGACGGCCAGATCAATGCGGGCGACACCCTGGTCACCGGCCCGATCGCAGGGCCGCTCGCGGCCGGTGCAACGCAGAAGCTGCTGGTGCGCGTGTTCGCTCCGGGCGGTGCCAGCGCGGGCGCGACCGACACCGCGACCGTGACGGCGACGTTCACGGACCCGGCCCCGAACTGCGGCGCGCCGTCGGCCACCGACGTCAGCACCGTGATCACGGGCCAGCTGCGCGTCGTCAAGGCGCAGGCCCCCGACGTCGCCTGCGACGGCACGGCGGACGCCGCCTTCGCCGCGACGCCCCTGTCGCTGAAGCCCGGCCAGTGCATCGTCTACCAGATCGTTGCCACCAACGAAGGCAGCGCGCCGGTCACCAACATCGCGATCAACGATGCGGCGCCCGCGTACACCACGATGAGCCCCACGCAGCCCCCGGTGGCCACGCGGTGCGTCTCCACGGGTGTGAGCGGAACGGCCCTGGCCTACGCGCAGACCGCCACCGCGGTGAGCTGCGGCAGCGCGGCCAACACCGTGGCCCCGAGCGGCACGGCCACCCTGACCTTCGCCGTACGGATCAACCAGTGATGCGCGATTGAGTCGCCGGCGGGCCTCGGGGTCCGCCGGCTTTGAGCGAAGCGCCGCCCTGTCGGCCGCGCTTCGCCTTTTTCCCCTGCCGCTTTCGTGCGCCGTGCATGCGCATCGGCGCGGAAGCGGCAGCGGAAAAAGATCCAGTCATTCACGGCCCGGAGGGGCCGACGGAAGGTTTCGCGGAGTGCAATTCTTGTCTGATTCAATGAGCGTGAGCGGCAGCTCGCATCGATGGCGCCGCGCCCGCGCCACGCTCGCGATCGGGCTGGCATTCATCCTTGCTCCGGCTGCGGTGCTGGCCGCCCCCGCCCCCGGCGGCACCGTGATCCGCAACGTGGCAACGGCCACCTACGTGCCGGCCGGATTTGCCCAGACCGAAACTTCCAGCTCCAACAGCGTGGTGGCGAACGTGCTGCCGGTCGAGGCGCTGGTGCTGACGCAGGACCAGACCGTCACGCGTCCGCCCGCCACCGTCGTCACGCTGAGCCACCTGCTCACCAACACCGGCAACGTGCCGTCGAGCTACATGCTGGGCTTTGCCAACAACGCCGGCGGCTGCGCGGCCGACACGCTGGACCTTTCGGCCCTGCGGGTGGTGCGCGACACCAACAACAACGGCGTGGTGGACCCCGCCGATCCGGTGCTTCCGCTCGGCGCCGGCGGTGCGCTGGCGCTGCAGCCCGGCGAGACGGCCGCGCTGCTGGTGCAGGGAACGATCCCGGCGAGCGCGAACGGTGTCGCCTGCGCCGCATTGACGGCCACCACCGCGCTGCAGAACCTGAGCGCCACCAACCGCGACGTCGTGACCGTCGGCGACGTCGCGGTGATCTCCATCACCAAGGCCGCGAGCTATCCCGGCATCGTCGTGCCGGGGCAGACGCGCATCGACTTCACCGTTTCCGGCACCAACATCGGCGCCCGCGATGCGCAGCCCGCCAACAGCGCCGCGCCGGGCGGCACGCCGGTGCTGGTGAACGGCGCGCCGGCCAGCCTCGTGCTGGTGCGCGACCTGGTGCCAGCCGGCACGCAGTACATCGCCGGCACGCTGCAGAGCACTGCCGCGGGCGCGGTGCGCCTGTTCCGCCTGCCGGGCGATCCGGCCTTCAGCTACCGCACCGCGGACGATGCCGCCGCGATCGAGGTGGCGATCGGCGTGCCCACTCCCGTGTCGCGCAATGCATCGATCGCGATGCAGTTCGCCGTGCGGGTCAGGCCGGACCAGACCGGCGACATCCGCAACACCGCGCAGAGCTACTACAACGACGGCGTCGCGCTGGCGGTGTCGCCGTCCAACACGGTGCTCATCACCACGAGCCAGAGCCGCATCGGCGTTGCCAAGGCCGCGTCGGCGCCGCGCCCGAACCGCGGCGCCGATGGCCTGCTCGACGGAACCGCCACGGTTCGCTTCAGCGTGGACATCCGCAACTACGGCGCCGTGTGGCTCTACGGCGTGCAGGCGGCCGACCTGCTCGAAGGCAGCGGTGCCACTCAGTTCGGCAGCTACACGACCGCGGCGGTACCGGGGCCGAACCAGTACACGGTGGTGGCCGGCTCGATCGGCATCGCGGGCAACCAGGGCAATGGCGTGAGCGGCACCGTGGCTGCGGCCAACGCTGCCTTCACCGGCACGCCGGCCGCGCAGAACCTGCTGGCACCCGGGGCCGTGCTGCCGGTCGGGGCGCGGTTCACGGTGCAGTTCGATCTGCGCATCAACCTCAGCGGCCGCACCGGCACGCTGCTGAACAGCGTGCGCGCACAGGGCGCGCTCACGCCCGGCGGCGCGCCCGTGGCTTTCGACGATTCGGTCGATGGCGCCGACCCGGACCCGGACGGCGACGGCAACCCGAACAACAACAGCTCGCCGACGCCAGTGTCCATGGAGCTTCCCTCGCTCACGCTCGTGAAGAGTGTCTCGCTGCCGCGGCGCATCGGGCAGGGCGTGTACGAACTCGACTACCGGCTGCTGGTCACCAACACCGGTATCGCCCCGGCACCGCACGTGCGCGTGATCGACAACCTGAACTGCACCTTCGACATGGACAAGCCGGACGGCTCGGTCGCGTCCTGGGAGCTGGTCGGTGCGCCCAAGGCGCGCAGCGGACTGCTCGACGTCGCGGGAAGCTTCACCGGCCGTGCTACCTGCAACCGCGGCGCGCTCGCCAGCAGCGATCCCTTCCAGCTGCCGACCGAGGCGGTGCTCAGCCTGAGCGACGGCAACCGCGGCCTGGCGCCCGGCCAGAGCGAGCAGATCGGCTTCACGGTGCGCATCACCGAGAAGGCCGGTGCGGTGGGCAGCCGCGTGGCGGTCACCAACAAGGCCTGGGCCGCGGCCTTCGACCAGAACACCATCAACGTCACGCCCGCCATGCTGGTGGCGGCCAGCGCGAGCTCGGTGCAGTCGCTGCTGGCCGATCCGGCAGGCACGGTCTACAACGCGGTGACGCGCGAGCCCGTTGCCGGCGCGCTGGTCACCTTCACGCGGCAGTCCTGCAGCAGCGGGGCCGCGACGCCGATCACGGCGGGGGAGATCTTCGGCGGCTCGTCGGGCGCCTATACATTCAATACGAACGGCAGCGTCTCGATGACCACGGGCGCCGACGGCAGCTACCAGTTCTTCCTGCAGTCGCCGCCGGTCACCGGCATGTGCACCTACTCGCTCGGCGTGGTGCCGCCGGCGGGCACCGGCTATGTCTACCCGTCGCAGCTGATCCCGGTCACGGCCGGCACTTTCTCGGGCTGCGGCCAGATCGCGCCCAACGCCACGCCGCCCAAGGGTGCCGATCCGACGACCCACTACTTCTCCGTCAACGCCGGCTTCAATGCCTCGGGCGCGGCTTGCGACATCGTGCACAACCACATCCCGCTCGACCCGGGCAACGTGCTCGGGCTGGTGCTGCGCAAGGACGGCAGCAAGCGCCAGGTGGAGTTCGGCGACTTCATCGACTACGCACTGACCGTGACCAACAAGACCGGATTCCCGGTCACCGGCGTGCGCTTCAGCGACAGCCTGCCGCCGGGCTTCGCCTATGTGGCCAACAGTGCGCGCCTCAACACCGCCGCGGCCGGCAACCCGGCGGGCGGCGCGGGCCCGCAACTGGTCTTCGACTACCCGACGCTCACCCTCGGTATCGACCAGGCGGCCGTGGTGCGCTACCGCGTGCGCATCGGCGTGGGTGCGCCCACCAATGGCGACGCCGTCAATCGTGCGCGCGCCTATTCGGGGCCGCTGCAGTCCAACCTCGCGAACTGGACGGTACGCGTCACGGGCGGCGTGTTTTCCGACGACGCCTTCCTGTTCGGCAAGGTCTACATGGACTGCAAGGCGGACGGCAGGCAGGAAGGCGCCGACGAGATCGGCGTGCCCGGCGTGCGCCTGTTCATGGAGGACGGCACCAACGTCGTCACCGACGTGGAGGGCAAGTGGAGCCTCTACGGCCTCAAGCCGCTCACCCACGTGCTGCGCCTGGACCAGACCACGCTGCCGCCCGGCGCCCGCCTGGAGCTGCTGGACAACCGCAATGCCGGCCGCCCCGAGAGCCGATTCGTCGACCTGAAGAAGGGGGAGTTCCACAAGGCCAACTTCATCATCGGCAATTGCGGCGACCAGGCCGTGGTGGCCGACGTGGTGGCGCGCCGCGCCGCCATTGCCGCGATCCCGGACACCGAGGCCGAGGCCCAGGTGCGGCTGCGCCTGAATCCGGAAGGACAGATCGTTGCAGTGGGCGATCTCCGCTCGCTGCCGGCCAGCGGCCAGGCGCTTGCGAGCGGCAGCAGCGGCTCGACCATGGCGTCGTCGGCGCCGCTGATCGCGATGCCCGATGCGCCGGCCAACGCCAGCAGCTTCGTCGGTGCCGCGTCGGGCAGCATGAGCGGCACGCTGGGCGCCACCGCGCCGGCGGCCGCGACCCCGGCAGGAAGCCTGTTCGCCGCGCTCAACGGCCTGCCGGCCGCTGCGCAGGGCGCTTCGGCCGCGGGTGGCGCGGCGGCCGGCATCGGCGCCTTCGCCAGCCGGCCCGTCAACACCTCCGCCGCCATGCTGGCGCCGCGCAGCGCGCCGCTGCTGCCGCAGGCCGCGCCCAGCCCGATCGAGCTGGAAGTGCTGCTGCCCGAGCTCGACGGCAACGCCCTCGGCTTCCTCGGCCTGAAGGAAGGCGACACCGTTCCCGGCCAGTCGATCAACGTGCGCGTCAAGGGCGAGTCCGGCGTGGCGCTGCGCCTCTCGGTCAACGGCCAGGCGATCGACGAACGACGCGTCGGCAAGAAGACGCAGCTGCCGTCGAAGAGCATCGGCGCCTGGGAATACGTCGGCGTGGTGCTGCAGCCCGGGGCCAACCGCCTGCAGCTCGACGCGGTGGACGATTTCGGCAACGTGCGCGCCACGCAGCGGATCGGCATCGTCGCGCCGGACAAGCTCGGCGCCATCCAGGTCGACTTGCCCGAGCTTGCATATGCCGACCTGCGCACCCCCGTGGCTGTCAAGGTGCGGCTGGTCGACGCGGCCGGCGTGCCGGTGACCGCGCGCACCCAACTCACCCTGGAGACGGACCGCGGCCGCTGGCTCGACGAGGACCTGAACCCCGCCGAACCGGGCACGCAGGTCTTCATGGACGGCGGCGCGGCGGAGTTCCGCCTGCTGCCGCCCGGCGAGCCGGGCGATGTGCGCCTGCGCGTGAGCGCCGGCAGCTTTGTGAAGGAAGTGCGGTTGGCGTTGCTGCCCGAGATGCGGCCGATGCTCGGCGTGGGCATTGTCGAAGGCGTGCTGGACTTCACCAGGCGCGGCAGCGTACCGCTCGGCGCCATGCCTGCCGGCGCCGCGTTCGAGGCAGAGTTGACGGGCCTTGCCGACGAGCGCAAGGACCGCCGCGCCGGCGCCCGCGCCGCCTTCTTCTTCAAGGGTGCCGTCAAGGGCGACTACCTGCTCACCGCCGCCTTCGATTCCGACAAGACGCGCGACGACCGGCTGTTCCGCGACATCCGGCCCGACGAGTTCTACCCGGTGTACGGCGACTCGTCGGTCAAGGGCTTCGACGCGCAGAGCACGCAAAAGCTCTACGTGCGCATCGACAAGAACCGCTCCTTCCTGCTGTACGGCGACTTCACCACCGCGAGCAGCACCGAGGTGCGCAACCTGAGCCAGAACAACCGCTCGCTGACCGGCCTCAAGCACGTGTACGAAGACCGCAATGTGCGCGCGACCAGCTATGTCTCGCGCACCGCGCAGACCCAGCAGGTGGAGGAATTCCGCGCCGTCGGCACTTCCGGCCCCTACTACCTGAGCGCCACCGGCGGCGAGTTCGTCGACAACAGCGAGCAGGTCGAGGTCGTGGTGCGCGACCGCAACCAGCCCGACGTCGTGCTGCAGCGCACGCCGGTCACGCGCTTCGTCGACTACACGGTCGAGCCGCTTACGCGCCGCATCCTGTTCACCCATGCGATCGCGTCGGCCGATGCCAACCTCAACCCGCAGTCGATCCGCGTCACGTACGAAGTCGACAGCGGAGGCCCCAAGTTCACGGTGGCCGGTACCGACGTGCAGGTCAAGGTGGCGGAGCGCCTGCAGCTGGGCGTGGTCGCCAGCACCGACCAGAATCCCGAGAACCACCGCAACCTGCGCGCCCTGACGGCGGTGGCCCGCATCGGCGACAACACCACGGCCGCGGCCGAGCTGGTTCGCACCGATTCCGATGCGAAGGGCAAGGGCGAGGGCACGCGCCTCGAAGTGCGTCACCAGGACGAGAAGCTCGCGGTCGTGGCGCTGGCCGGCAAGACCAGCGCGGGCTTCGACAACCCCGGCGCCAGCTTTTCCGCAGGCCGCACCGAAGCCTCCGTACGCGCCGAATACAAGATCGACGCAAGCACTGCGGTGCGCGCCGAGATGATCTACAGCAAGGACGCCCTGCTCGAAGGCGACCGCAAGGGCGCTACCGCGAGCGTGCAGAAGAAGTTCGGCGACACCCTGGTCGCCGAAGTGGGCCTGCGCCAAGGCCAGCGCAGCAGCGGCCTCGCCTCCGGCTCCGGATTCGACTACGGCGAGGTCTCCACCTCCAACGCAAGCCTCGGCAGCCGCGTGGGTGCCAACAACGTGACCGCACTCGGTGCGGCGGCCACCGCCAATGCCGACAGCGAGAGCCTGACCACCGTGCGCGCACGCCTGTCGGCGCAGGTGCCCGGCGTGCCGCTGGCCCAGGTCTTCGTCGAAGGCGAGCAGGACCTGCACGATTCCGCTCGCCGCACGCTGGCCGTTGGCGGCAACTACGCCATCACCGACAAAACCCGCGTCTACGGCCGCTATGAACTCGTCTCCAGCCTCTACGGCACCGACGGGCTGAGCGCGACGCAATCCAACAACGTCGGCATCCTGGGCATCGAGAGCAACTACATGGAGGGCGGCCGCGTCTACAACGAGTTCCGGCTCGCCGACAGCATCGACGGCCGGGCCGCGCAGGCGGCGACCGGCGTGCGCAACACCGTGAAGCTCACCGACCGCTTCAGCGTGACGGGCGGCCTCGAGCACACCCGCCAGCTGGGCGGCTACGCCAACAGCGCGAACAGCGGCACCGGCTATGCGGGCGGTCTCGGCCAGTCCACCGCCATCACCGCCGGGGTCGAGTACCTCACCGACACCTACAAGCTCAGCGGCATCCTCGAAGGACGCAAGGGTGACGATGCCGACACCCGGCTCTTCAGCGCCGGCTTCGGCTACAAGATCAGCCCCGCCTGGAGCCTGCTGGCGCGCAGCGTGGTGAGCGACAGCGAAGGGCAGGGCACCAATGCAGGCAACGAGCGCCACCTTCAGCGCCACCAGATCGGCATGGCCTACCGCCCGGTGGACACCGACAGCTGGAACGCGCTGCTGCGCTACGAGCGCCGCTCCGAGCGCATCGTGGGGGGCGGCAATGCGGCTGGCGCGTTGAACGGCGGCAGCGCCTTCGGCAGCGATTCCGGCAACAGGAGCCTGCCGGGCAGCACCAGCGCCGACATCGTCTCGGCCCACCTGAACTACAACCCGCAGCGCGGCAGCGTTCTCAGTGCGCGCTACGCGGGCAAGATCTCGCGCGCCGACGACGGTTTCCTGGCGAGCCGCTACTGGGCCCATCTGCTGCATGCGCGCTACACGCGCGACATCAACAAGGACTGGGACTTCGGCATGCAGGCCGGCGTGCTCTACGGCAAGGGCGGCGCGCTGCAGAAGACCGCGGGCGTCGAACTCGGCTACCAGGTGGCCAAGGACCTGTGGGTCTCGGCCGGCTACAACTTCGTCGGCCTGCGCGACCGCGAGCTGACGGCCAACGAATACACCAGCAAGGGTGCCTACATCCGGCTGCGCTTCAAGTTCGACGAGACGGGGTTGGGCTTCGCGTCGGCCAGCGCCCCCGCCGCATCGGCCTCTCGAAAAAACACGGATCAGGCAAGCGAACATGCAAAGACTCAAGATTAGGCTGCGCTCGCATGCGGCCGCCGCGCGGCGATGGCTGTTGCTCGCAGCCTGGCTGCTGTCCTTTCCGCTTCTCGGGCATGCGCAGCAGGTGCTCGTGCCGCAGGGGGCGGTAAGGCTCAACGGCACCGTGGTGGGCACCAACGCCGGCCAGGTCGTGCAGACGGTTTGCGCCAACGGCTTCCCCACAGGACTGACCATGTGGGAGCGCATCAACGGCCCCGAGGTCAGCGGCACCTTCGCCAACCTGACCGGCGGGTTGCGCGCGGTCGAATTCGGCTGCACGCCATTCACCGTGAGCGAAGGCGCGGGCGCGGCGACCATCGCGTTCGGCTCGTCGGCCTCGGCGGGATGGTGGGGCCGACCGATCAACGGCATGACGCAGCGCGGTCCCCAGGTCTGTCCGGCCGGTACCGTGATTGCCGTGCTCGGCGGCTTCGACCGCATGTTCAACGGCGCCTCGGGCAACATCTATCCGACGCAGATCACCTTCGTCTGCCGCCCGGTCATGGTCACCGCGGGCGACTGGTTCCAGGCGGCGTCCAGCGGCGGCGCGAACTTTACGCTGGGCCTCACCGCGGACGACGGCGGCACGGGGCCGGGCTCCGCGGTGCCCGGGCCCGTGAACGCCGAAAAGACGGTCTGCCCGTTTTCCGCGACGGGCACCTGCAGCGGCCTGGTCGATACCGGCGGCGGTGAACTGATCGACGGCTTCTCCGGCGTGAGCGGCAAGTTTCCCGATGCGCGCGTTTCGCAGCGCATCAGTTTCGTCAACTACGCGTGGGACCAGACGCTCGGCAGCAGCACGAACACGGCCGCCTGGCGCCCGAGCGTTGCCGGCGTGGTCTTTTATCCGCCGGGCGTTTCCAACAACACGGCGCGCTACCAGCAGACCTACGAGACCTACACCTCCGCGGGCACCAACTACAGCGGCAACGCCCTGGCGCCGACCGGGACCAACAGCAACAGCTACTCGAAGACCGGCACCTGCGCTACCGCGCACGCGCTCGGCACCAACGAGGACTACACCTGCTCGAACATCATCACCGGCCGTCCGGACCTGCAGGTACAGGTGGTCGTGCCGAGCGATGGCTGGACCAGCTACGGCCAGCAGCGCAACGTCAGGCTCATCGCCAAGAACTTCGGCCCTGCGCCGACCACGGGCTCGGACAATTCGACCGCGGTGCTGACCCTTCCGGCCGGATGGGACACGGGCACCTTGCCCGCCAACTGCGCGAAGGCCGGTTCGCCCGTGGTGGTGACCTGCCAGGTCAACCCCACGCCGCTGGCTGCTTCCAGCGGCCCGAACCTGACGGACGGCGGCGAGGTCGGCTTCGACATTCCCGTGTTCCCGCAGCCCAGCGTGGCGACCGGCAGCTACTCGGTTCCCAACGGCGCCAAGGTGTGCGTGCAGGCCGCGACGCCTGGCGCCACGCACTTCTGCACGGTGCCCAACGACGCGGATCCGAACAACGACGATGGCGTGAACGTCAATGAAACGGCGACCCTCGTGCTCGCCTACAACACGCCGCCCAAGGTGGCGCCCAGCATCACGACCACCGTGGTCTCGAACGGCGGCGTGGGGTCGTTCAGCTACCTCGGCAACAACGGCGCGGCCGCCAGCCCCATCGTCACGACTTCGCCAGGGGTCGGGGCCTCCGGACCCGCCAAGTTTCTGACCACGCCCGCAATCTCGACGTTCATCCTGCAGAGCTCCGCGCCAGCCGGCTTCGTGCTGACCGGCATCAGCTGTACCGGCATGGCGCCGGGCGGCACCGCGACCTACGATCTCTCGACCCGAAGAGTGACCTTCGATGCGGCCGCCACCGACTACGGCGCCACCATCTTCTGCACCTTCACCTACACCCGCGTGGCCGTGACCGTCAGCAAGGTCACCGAAGGCGGCACGGGCAGCTTCGGCTTCAGCGGCACCAATGGCTTCACCGCGCAGGGCATTGCGACCACAGCGGCCGGCACGCCCGTGGCCGGTGCGCAATCGGGCCTCACCACCGTGGGGGCTGCCACCACCATCACGGAAGACGCGCCGCCCGCCGGCTGGAGGCTCAAGAGCATCGTCTGCACCGGCATGGGCGCCGGCGGCACGGCCACGCCGGACCTCGCAACGAGGTCCGTTGCGCTGAATGCCGCTGCCACTGCGGCGGGCAGCAACATTGCCTGTACCTTCACCAACTCGATCGAGCCGCAGCTCAATCTGACCAAGACCGCCAGCGCGCCGAGCTTCGCAGTCGGCACGCCGGCCAGCTACACGCTGACACTCGCCAATACCGGCCCGGTCGCCACGACCGCCGTGACCACCATCAGCGATACGGTGCCTGCGACGCTGACGCTCGGCACCATGCCCGCCGGCTGCACTGCCACCGGACAGGCCGTGAGCTGCACGGTGCCCGCGGGGCTCGCGGCCACCACTGGCAGCGTCTCTTTCGTCATTCCGGTCACGCCGCTGGCCGGCGCGGTGCCGAGCGTGGACAACACCGCGACCGCCAGCGGCGGCGGCGATCCGGCCTGCAACGCCGCGGGCAACTGCACGAGCAGCGTGACGACCCCGGTGCTCGCGCAGCCCCGCATCACGGTGCGCAAGACCAAGACCAACGTGACGGGCACCCAGACCTTCGGCTACACGCTCACGGGTGTCACCAATCCGGCGGACAGCATCGACGTGACGGCGCTGTTCACGCCGCAGGCCTCGGCCACGGTCCATCTGGGCACGGCCGGAATCGCGGCGACGGTGCAGGAGTCGAGCGTGCCCGCGGGCTGGCCGGCCAATCCGGTCTCGGCGTCCTGCCTGGACTCGGCGGCCGCGACCAGCGGCAATCCCGCGACCGAGCTGGCGACGTTCGCCGGCAACACCGCGACCCTGCCCGCGAGCGCGATGCGGTCCGGCGCGGCCATCACCTGTACCTTCACCAACACCGCGGCCCCGGTGATTGCCGTGGACAAGACCGCGCCCGCGACCGTGGCAGCCGGCGGCAACATCGCCTACGGCCTGAACCTGGCCAACACGGGCGCGGTGGACTCGGGCACCTCGCTCGTCGTGAGCGAGCAGTTGCCGCCGGGCGTGGTGGCCACGTCGGCCGTGGCCGGCACCGGCGTCACCTCGGTGAACTGCGGCACGCTGCCCAGCGCCGCCGGTGCACTGCTCAGCTGCACGATGACGCTGCCTGCCGGCGGCATTCCGGCCTCCACCGGTGTGCGCGGCTTCACGCTGAACGCGACCGCGCCGATCGCGGCAACCGGCACGGTGCTCACCAACTACGCCAGTACCAGCACGAGCGGCGTTGGTGCGCCAGCCACGGCAGCCGGCGCGGGCTGCGTGTCCGGCAACGGCGTGAGCTGTGACAGCGCCCAGACGAGCATCGTCGTCGGCTCCGGCACCGCCAGCCAATCGGGCCTGCGCATCGTCACCGACAACCAGCTTGCCAACGGCGCGGCACAGGACGTGCTCGAGGTCTTCATCCGCGACGCGGCCGGCAACCCGGTTCAGGCCGGCACGGTGGTGAGCTTCGGCGCGACGCCGAACGTCGCCTTCAACGGCGGCGCGGTGGGCGCCGCCGGCAGCTGCACGACCACGGCGGCCGCGACCTGTCAGGTGACGGCCACCTCCACCGTGGCCGCCGTCTACAGCACGACACAGGTGACGGTGGGCGGCGCGGTCCTGAGCGGCAGCTTCAGCGTCGGCGCCAACAGCTACCTGCCCAGCCCGCAGCCCTACAGGTTCGGAACCATGCCGACGGTGACCATCCGCAAGACCTCGCTCGGCGGCACCGGCACCTTCAGCTTCACGGGCACCAACGGCCTGGCGGCGACCCAGAACATCACGACCACGGTGGACGGTACGCCGGCCAGCGCGGCGACGCGTTCGCTCGCGGCAGCCAACACCGCCACGACCATCACCGAGGGCGTGCCGCCGGGGACCTATGCGCTGGTCGATGCCTCCTGCACCGGCATGGGCGCCGGCGGGACGGCCTCGCGCAACGGACGCGTGCTCACCCTGGACGCAGCCGCGACCGCGCCCGGCAGCAACATCGTCTGTACCTTCACCAACACCGCCGACACCAATCCGCCTTCGCCGCCCATCGCGCCGACGGTGATGTGCTCGACCAATGCGGCGATCTTCAACACGGGCTTCGACGGCCCGGTCGGACCACCGCTGACGACGGGCCGCGATCCGGTGTGGGAGTCGGGTATCGGCGCGGCGACGGGCGGGCCCGGCACCGTCGCCACCTGGGCGCGCTCCTACGTCGGCAACAAGGCGCCGACGGCCTGGATCGCCTCGCCCTTCGGCAATGCCAACTGGATCTCGCAGTACCAGACCACGCACGCCGGCAATGTCGACATCTACCACCGCTTCACCTTCAACATGGCGGCGTCGGTCAACCCGGCGAGCTTTTCTTTGAAGCTGGACTTCTATTCCGACAATTCGGTCGCCGAGATCTACGTCAACGGCGTGCTGCAGAGCGTTGGAGGCGTGCCGCAGGGCGGGGCGACCCCGTACACCTTCCGCGGCTTCGACCCGGGTGCCGCGGCCAGCGCGACGCTGGCGAGCAACTGGCAGTCCGGGTCGAACACGGTGGTCGTCCACATCAAGAGCGGCGCCCCCTACCAGGGCTTTCTCGCCCAGGCGACCACCAGCGCGCTCTGTTCGCCGGCCACGGTCACCTTGCAGAAGACCACGACCGGCGGCACCGGCGGCCCCTTCAACTTCACGTTGACCAACACCACCCAGGCAGCCGGCAGCGTCAGCACCGTGGCCGCCGGCACGCCGGCGCAGGTGGACGGCAACACGGCAGCCGCGGGCACGCAGGCCTTCACCGCCAGCTCGAACGGCGCGGTCATCAGCATCACCGAAGCCGCGGTGCCCGGCTGGAACCTGGCCGGTGCAACCTGTACCGACGCGGGCACGCCGGTGGGCAGCCTGGGCACCGGGGCGAGCGGCCGGACCTACACGATCCCGGCGGCCAGCGTGCAGCTGGGCAAGTCGCTGCAATGCGTGTTCACGAATGCCGCATCTGCGAGCGTGACCATCCGCAAGGTTTCCGTGGGCACCACCGGCACCTTCGGCTTCACGGGCGACAACGGCCTGGCGGCGCAGAGCATCACCACCACGGCCGCCGGCACGCCCGCCGCGGGCGCGGCCCAGACCCTGACCACGCCCGGCGTGGCGACGACCATCACGGAAGATCCGCTGCCGGCCGACTACGTGCTGACGGCCATCAGCTGTACCGGCCTGGGTGCCGGCGGAGCCGCCACGCCCGATCTGCCGAACCGCAAGGTGACGCTGAACGCCGCCGCCACGGCACCGGGCAGCAACATCGCGTGTACCTTCACCAACACCTATTCGCCGCCGTTTCCCCGGGTCCAGATCGTCAAGACCACCGTCGGCGGCGTCGGCGCCAATCTCTTCGGCTTTGCGCTCAGCGGCCTTTCAACGGCGACCGACAGCATCACCGTGACGGGCGAAGGCAGCGCGAACGGCGCCGCCAACATCACGGGCACCGCAGGAACCGGCGTCACCATCCGGGAAAGCTCGCCGGACGGCTGGCCCGCCAATCCGATGAGCGCCAGCTGCGTGGACGCGAACAGCGGCACGCCGACCGCCAAGTTCGGCACGCTCACGGGCAACCAGCTGAGCATTCCTGCTGCCAACATGGTGGCCGGGGCGGCCATCACCTGCACCTTCGTCAATGGCTACCCCAGGAGCGTGACCGGCCGGGTGTTCCTGGACAACGGCGTGGGCGCCGGAATCGCCAACGACGGCCTGATCAACGGCGGCGAGGCCGGCATCCCTGGCATCACCGTGCGCTTGACCGATTGCGGCGCCACCACGCTCGCAACGACGATCACGAACGGCAGCGGGCAGTACGCGCTGGGAGCGCCCCTCGGTCTCGGCTTGAACGATCCGGTGTGCGTGGAAGAGACCAACGCCGCTTCGCGCATCTCCACGGGCGCCTCGCTGGGCAGCGTCCCGCTGCGCTCCGGCCAGGCCGTCGCCATCGCCGGCATCAGCTACACCTACACCCGCAGCGGCACGCCGGATCGCATCGCCTTCACCTGGAACGGCACCGGCCACGCGGGGCTCAACTTCGGCGACGTGGACCGCAACACGCTCGCGGCCGACGGCGCGAAGACCGGCCAGCCCGGCAGCACGGTGAGCTATCCGCACACCTTCATGGCCCGGACCGCGGGTGCCGTGAGTTTCGACATCCCGAGCTCGATCGACACGCCTGCCGTCAGCGGCTGGAGCGGGAAGATCTTTGCCGACGTGGGCTGCACCGGTTCGCTGCAGGCGGGCGCCGCACTGCTGTACCCGCCGGCCGCGCCGGTGAACGTCGTGGCCGGGCAGAGCGTCTGCATCCTGATGCAGGAGTTCATTCCCGCCAACGCGGCGACCGGCAACGGCAACGCCAGCGTCGTGCAGGCCAGCTTCGTGTTCACCAATGCCGGCCCGGCCCTGAGCGCCACCTACACGGTGACCGACACCACGACCGTCTCGACCAGCGCGCTGGAGCTCAAGAAGGAAGTGCGCAACGTGACGCAGGGTGGCAGCTTCGGCATCAACAACCAGGCGAAGCCTGGAGAGGTGCTGGAGTACCGCATCACCTACACCAACAACGGCTCCAGCCCGATCAGCGGCATGACGGTCAACGACACGACGCCGCAGTTCACCGCCTTCGTCACGGCGCAGGCGGGCACGACGCCGGCGACACTCGCGAACTGCCAGAAGCGCACGCCCGCCAATCCGATTCCGGCGGCCACGGAGGCTTGCGCAACGGCGCAGACCGCGGGAGGCACGGGGGCGCTGAGCTGGCAATTCACGGGACCGCTGGACCCGGGTGCTTCGGGGGCTGTGCTTTTCACGGTCAAGGTGAACTGAGGCCGAAGAGATGCGGGCCGAATAATCCGGCGCTGCCGGCGGGCGCGATTGCAACCGCCCCGGCCTCATGACACCATGCCCGCATGCCCTACCAACTGCATTACTGGCCCACCATCCAGGGCCGCGGCGAATTCGTGCGGCTCGCGCTCGAGGCGGCCGGTGCCGACTACGTCGACGTGGCGCGCCTGCCTGAAGCCGAGGGCGGCGGCGAGTCCGCGCTGGGCCGGCGGCTGGGCGACCCCGACAGCGCGCGGCCCGCGTTCGCGCCGCCCTTCCTCGTCGACGGCGACATCGTGGTCGGACAGACGGCCGCGATCCTGCTCTACCTCGGGCCCCGGCTCGGGCTGTCGGGCGTGGGCGAATCAGACGGACTGTGGACGCACCAGCTGCAGCTCACCATTGCCGACGTGGTCGCCGAGGCGCACGACACGCACCATCCGATCTCGACCGGCGCCTACTACGAAGACCAGCGCGACGCGGCCGTGCTGCGCGCACAGGCCTTTCGCAACGAGCGCATCCCCAAGTTCCTGAACTGGTTCGAGCGCGTGCTGCAGCGCAACCCGGCGGGCAGCCTGCACCTGGTGGGCGACGTGCTGACCTATGCAGACCTGTCGCTGTTCCAGCTGGTGGACGGTCTGCACTACGCGTTCCCGAAGGCCACGGCGCGGGCGCTGGCTGCAACGCCCGCGGTCGAGAAGCTGCATGCCAACGTCAGGCGGCGGCAGCGCGTGCACGACTACCTGCAGAGCCCGCGCCGCGTCGCGTTCAACGAGGACGGCATCTTCAGGCGCTACGCTGAATTGGACGGCTAGCCTTCCCCGGCCTCGTTGCGTATGCGCAGCGCCAATTCATACAGCGTGTTGCGCGGCGCGCCGCTGATCTCTGCAGCCAGCTTCACCGCCGTTTTCACCGGCAGTTCCGCCATCAACAGGCGCAGCACGCGTTCGCCTTCCGCGCCGCCGTCGCCGCTCACCGCCACCGGGTGCAGCACCAGCGCGAACTCGCCGCGAATGCGGTCGCGGTCGGCGCCGAACCAGTCGGGCAGGGCGCTGGCCGCCACCGTCGCGATTTCCTCGAACTGCTTGGTGAGCTCGCGGCCCACGGTGATGCGGCGCTCGCCCAGCGTGGCCAGTGCGCGCGCGAGGTTCTCGATGCGGTGCGGTGCTTCGAGCAGTACCACGGCGCGCGGCTCCTGCGACAGCGCCTGCACGGCCGTGTCGCGCTCGCCGGCCTTGCTCGGCAGGAAGCCCGCGAAGACGAAGGCACTGCTGCTGGCGTTGGCGTCGCCGCCTTCGGCCACCAGGCCCGCCGCGCCCACCAGGGTGGTCACGCTGCTCGCACCGGGCAGCGGCAGCACGCGCTGCCCGGCCGCGCGCACGGCCGCAGCGAGCCGCGCGCCGGGGTCGCTCACGCCGGGCGTGCCGGCGTCGCTGACGTAGGCGATGCGCTCGCCCTGCGCGAGCCGCGCGACCACGGCCTGTGCGGCCTCGGCCTCGTTGTGCTGGTGCACCGCCAGCAGTTGTGCGCCGGGGCGGTCGATGCCGTAGGCGCGCAGCAGGCTTTGCGTGTGGCGCGTGTCCTCGCAGGCGATGGCGTCCACCAGCTGCAGCACATGCAGCGCGCGCAGCGTGATGTCGGCCAGGTTGCCGATGGGCGTGGCGACCACGTAGAGCGTGCCCTGTGGATAATGCTGCGCACCCGCGGCGTCGCGCGCGGCCGCGAGGGCGGCGCCGAATGAAGCAGGGGCGAGTGAAGCCAAGGGGTTTCTCCGTCAGAACGAACAAGAAGATTGCAGGCAGGGAGCCATGAAGACAGACACCACAACGAAGCATCGCGGCGATGCGGCGGAAGACGCCGCGCTCGACCATCTGCAGGACGCCGGCCTCGTGCTGGTCGCGCGCAATTATCGGACGCCCGGGCGCGGCGGCGGCGAGATCGACCTGATCATGCGCGATCCGCGCCATTCGCCGCAGGGCACCCTGGTGTTCGTCGAGGTCCGCCAGCGCAGCACCGGCACGCACGGCGGCGCGGGCGGCAGCATCACCGGACTGAAGCAGCGACGCATCGTGTTCGCCGCGCAGCATTACCTGAGCCGGCTGCGCACGGTACCGCCATGCCGTTTCGACGTGGTGCTGGTCGAAGAGACAATCACCTGGCTCCCGGGCGCCTTCGACGCGAGTTGATCCAATCGAACACCCGTGGAGCAACCCATCCCATGCCGGGCACCCGCAAGTGACACGAAGTGCGCGGAGATTCGGGATGGGGCATTTCAAAACGTCTTGTTTCACAACCCCCAGTTATCATCCCGCCTCATGCTCGAGCAACGGATTCAGCAGCACTTCATCGACAGTGCCGACCTCAAGTACCAGACCGGACCGGTCCTCAGCAAACCCATCTCTCAAGCGATGCAGGCCATCCTGGCGTGCGTGACCAGCGGCGGCAAGGTGCTCGCCTGCGGTGCTGGCGTGTCGGGGCTGCTGGCGGCCCAGTTCGCCGCGCAGTTCGTGGGCCGCTTCGAACGCGAGCGGCCCGAGCTCGGCGCCATCGCGCTGCCCGGGGACACCACCGACCCCGAGGCCGACAGCGCGAGCGCGACGGACGTCGACCGCTTCGCCCGCCAGGTGCGCGCGCTCGGCCAGGCCGGCGACGTGCTGCTGGCGTTGAGCGCCAGCGGACAGTCGGCGTCGGTGCTTGCCGCGGTGGCAGCCGCGCACGAACGCGACATGACCGTGGTCGCGCTGCTCGGCAACGCCGTCTCGGGGGCGCCCTCGGCGCCGGCTGCGGGCAGCAGCGGTTCGGGCGGCGCCATCGGCCGTGCGCTGCGCGAGACCGATGTCCAGATCAGCGTGCCGCACGAGCGTGCGGCGCGCATCCACGAAATCCACCAGATCGCGCTGCATTGCCTGTGCGACGGCGTGGATGCCCAGTTACTCGGAGAACAGGAAGCTTCCTCATGACCATGACGACCATGACGATGACATCATCGACCCGGCGTTTCGCCCTGGCCCTCACCCTGGGTGCCGCGCTGGTCGCCGGCCTTTCCGCCTGCGTGCCGCTCGTCGTGGGCGGTGCGGCCGTGATGGGCGTGGGCATGGTGGCCACCGACCGCCGCAGCTCCGGCGCGCAGCTGGACGACCAGGGCATCGAGTTGCGCGCCGCGGCCCGCGTGCGCGACATCGCCAACGACCAGATGTACGTGAGCGTCACCAGCTACAACCGCCAGGTGCTGCTGACGGGCGCCGTGGGCAGCGAAGCCGACCGCCGCCGCGTCGAGGAGGAAGTGAGCCGCATCGTGAACGTGCGCTCGGTGGTGAACGAGCTGACCGTCGGCTCCTCGAGCACCTTCCAGGACCGCTCGAACGACCTCTACATCACCGGCAAGGTGAAGGCCTCGCTGCTCGACGCCAAGGACATCTTCGCCAATTCCTTCAAGGTGGTGACCGAGCGCGGCGTGGTCTACCTGATGGGCATCGCGACGCGGCGCGAAACCGACCGCGCCACCGACATCACGCGCGGTGTGTCGGGCGTGGTGAAGGTCGTGCGCGTGGTCGAGGTCGTGAGCGAGGCGGATCTGGCGGCCAGCCAGGCGGCAAACCAGGCTGCGGCGCAGCGCGGCGGCACGGGTCCGGCGCCGGTGACCTCGGCAACGCCGTCCGCGCCTTCGCCGTCGCCAGCGCCTTCTTCCTCCAGCTCGCGCGTGCCGCTGCCGCCGATGGAGCCGCTGCCCGCAAGCGGCGCGACGACGTCGCCGATCCGCTGAAGAACGAGCGCCGAACCAAAAATGCCCGCTGCTCGTCGCAGGCATTTTTCGTGGAACACCGCGGAACCGGCTTTGCCGGGCCGCAGG
>NZ_AKIW01000098.1 GCF_000282635.1 Variovorax sp. CF313 | reverse complement strand
CCGCGGAACCGGCTTTGCCGGGCCGCTGGTGTTGCCCCTTGAGGGGTTGGCGTAGCGACACGAAGTGCGCGAAGACTGGGGTGTTTTCAATGTCTATTAAGAGCGACAAATGGATCCGGCGCATGGCCGAGCAGAACGGCATGATCGAGCCCTTCGAGCCCGGCCAGGTGCGCGAGGCCGCAGGCCACAAGATCATCAGCTACGGCACCTCGAGCTATGGCTACGACATCCGGTGCGCGCCTGAATTCAAGGTCTTCACCAACATCCACAGCACCGTGGTAGACCCGAAGAACTTCGACGAGAAGAGCTTCGTCGACATGCACGGCGACTACTGCATCATCCCGCCCAACAGCTTCGCGCTGGCGCGCACGGTCGAGTACTTCCGCATCCCGCGCAACGTGCTGACCATCTGCCTGGGCAAAAGCACGTACGCGCGCTGCGGGATCATCGTCAACGTCACGCCGTTCGAGCCCGAATGGGAAGGCTACGTGACGCTCGAATTCAGCAACACCACGCCGCTGCCCGCCAAGATCTACGCGGGCGAGGGCTGCGCGCAGGTGCTGTTCTTCGAGAGCGACGAGGTCTGCGAGACCAGCTACAAGGACCGTGGCGGCAAGTACCAGGGCCAGCGCGGCGTCACTCTGCCAAAAACCTGACGTATTGCCGGCCGGCCGCTGACGGCCGGTTACCCTGGGGGTCGCCGGGACAAGTACCATCCTGCGAACGCCGGCAAATCCTCCTGCAATGGCCGGCAAGGAGACTGCGATGAGATGGGAAGGCAACGAACAATCGGACAACGTCGAAGACCGCCGCGGTGAAGGTGGCGGCGGTGGGGGCGGCTTCATCGGCGGGCGCAGCATCGGCATCGGGACCATCGCGGTCGCGCTGATCGCGGGCTGGGTCTTCGGCATCAACCCGCTCACGGTACTGAGCCTGCTCAGCGGCGGTGGCGGTCCGGCCCAGGTGCAGCAACAACAGCAGGGACCCGCGCCCAAGCCGCCGTCCGGCGACCGCGAAGCGGCGTTCGTCTCGACGGTGCTCAAGAACACCGAGGTCGTGTGGACGGCCGTATTCAGGCAGAACGGCGGCACGTACCACGCACCGCGCCTCGTGCTGTTCCGCGATGCCACGCCCACGGCCTGCGGCACGGGGCAGTCGGCGATGGGGCCGTTCTACTGCCCGGGCGACCAGAAGGTCTACATCGACCTCGGCTTCTACGACACGCTGAAGAACCAGCTCGGCGCGCCGGGCGAGTTCGCGCAGGCGTACGTCATTGCGCACGAGGTCGGCCATCACGTGCAGGACGAGCTCGGCATCACCGCCAAGGTCGACGGCATGCGCGGCCGACTCAGCCAGACGCAGAACAACGCGATGAGCGTGCGCGTCGAGCTGCAGGCCGACTGCTTCGCGGGCGTGTGGGCCCACCATTCGCAGGAGTCGAAGAAATGGCTCGACCCGGGCGACATCGAGGCCGCGATGAATGCTGCGCAGAAGATCGGCGACGACGCTTTGCAGCGTTCCGCGGGCCGTGCGGTGGTGCCCGACAGCTTCACCCACGGATCGAGCGCGCAGCGCCAACGGTGGTTCGGCTCGGGCTATCAAAGCGGCGACATCAAGGCCTGCGACACTTTCAATGCACGCAGCCTTTGAGCTGCATGCCCCCGAATGCCCCGTCGATGCTGGCTGGATTGCTATTGAATAAATAGCAACTCCATGGGCGCGGGCGTTGTCATGCCGAAGTCACTGCCGTTTTTTGCGGCAATGCGACAATAGCGGGCTCAATGACAAGCTCCTTCTCCAATTTGATGCTGGCGGAACCGCTGGCGCGCGCCGTGGCCGAAATGGGCTACGAGACCATGACACCGATCCAGGAGCAGGCCATTCCGGTCGTGCTCTCGGGCCAGGATGTGATGGGCGCCGCCCAGACAGGCACCGGCAAGACGGCGGCGTTTTCGCTCCCGCTGCTGCAGCGCATGCTCAAGCATGAAAACGCCTCGACCTCTCCGGCGCGGCACCCGGTCCGGGCCCTCGTGCTGCTGCCCACGCGCGAGCTGGCGGACCAGGTCGCGCAACAGGTCAAGCTGTACGCCAAGTACACCAACCTGCGCAGCACGGTCGTGTTCGGCGGCATCGACATGAAGCCGCAGACGCTGGAACTGAAGAAGGGCGTCGAAGTGCTGGTGGCCACGCCGGGCCGGCTGCTCGATCACATCGAAGCCAAGAACGCGGTGCTCAACCAGGTCGAATACGTCGTGCTCGACGAAGCCGACCGCATGCTCGACATCGGCTTCCTGCCCGACCTGCAGCGCATCCTGAGCTACCTGCCCAAGCAGCGCACCACACTGCTGTTCTCGGCGACGTTCTCGCCTGAAATCAAGCGCCTCGCCAGCAGCTACCTGCAGAACCCCGTCACCATCGAAGTGGCTCGGCCGAACGAAACGGCTTCCACTGTCGAGCAGCATTTCTACAGCGTGGGCGACGACGACAAGCGCCGTGCGCTCAAGCAGATCGTGAAGCAGCGCGGCATCACGCAGGCCTTCGTGTTCGTCAACAGCAAGCTCGGCTGCGCGCGCCTCGCACGCTCGCTGGAGCGCGATGGCCTGCGCACCACCGCACTGCACGGCGACAAGAGCCAGGACGAACGCCTGAAGGCCCTCGCCGCGTTCAAGGCCGGCGAAGTCGATCTGCTGGTGTGCACCGACGTCGCGGCGCGCGGCCTCGACATCAAGGACGTGCCGGCGGTCTTCAACTTCGACGTGCCGTTCAACGCCGAAGACTACGTGCACCGCATCGGCCGCACCGGCCGTGCCGGCGCTTCGGGCCTCGCCGTGAGCTTTGCCAGCGGTGGCAACGATGCGCGCCTGGTGGCCGACATCGAGAAACTGATCAAGAAGAAGATCGAACTCGAGCCGGTCGAATTCGAGGAAGACCGCCCGCGCGGCCGCATCAACGACGGACGCCGCCACTGGCGCGAAGAAGGCGAAGCCGGCGACGCACGAGATGTGCTCGACCAGCCGCGCGAACGCCGCGAAGCCGAAGCCCGCCGCGGCGGTGGACGCCCGCACCGCGCGCCGTCGGCGCCGCGCGATCCGTTCTTCGACAAGCCCTACGAGCCCGGCGAGCCGGACGCCACGCCCGCCTGGGAAGCTGCCGCCAAGGCAGCCACGCCCGCGCGCGGCATCTCCAGCAACATCAAGTCCAAGCGCAAGGTCGCGGCGCTGTTCAAGAGCGCCGAGCCGAGCTAGCTGGCCTGGCTGCGCAGCGGCGTCAGCCGCCGCAGCTCAGCGCCATCCGCGGTGCCAGCCGTATTGCGGGTGGCGCCAGCCCCAGCCGTAGCGCGGGTGGTAGGCCCATGTGAACCCGACGCCGGGCGACACGTACGTCGGAGCGACGTAGGCCACGCCCGGAGGCGCCGCATAGACGGGTTGAGCCGGCGCAACCACGCAGCCGGTCAGGGTGGCTGCCAGCGCGGCAGCGGACAGGGCAAGAACAGGAAATCTCATGGCAAAGCTCCTGGGACGAGTTGTTGTCGATATGAATCTCCAACGCCTTGCCGCTTAGCCGGATGACGGCCTTTACCCTGGCGACACAGTGTCACCGGCGTGTCGAAATCCTTTCAAAATGCTTTCTTTCGCGCGTCAGATCACGTTGAAGTGATGCGAGCCATCGCGTCCCAGCTGTGCGACCAGGCCGTACTCCCAATCGAGGTAGGCCTGCATCGCTTCGGCGGAGGCGTCAGTGCCCTCGTAGGGGCGGCGGTAGCGGTCGGTGCGTGCGGTCGCGAGGCGCGTCTCGCCGGTCTCCGCTTCGAGGCCTGCTGCGAACCAGGCCGCGTTGCCACCCTCCAACACACGCACCTCGACGTCGCCCTCGCCGCGCGCGTCGAGCAGGGCGCGCAGGTCGGCTGCGGCATAGCGGGCGAGCAGGCTGCTGCCGCAGGTCAGCACGTAGCGCTGGGCGGGTGGAATGACGGCGTCGAGCGCCTGCGCGAGTTGTGCGCGGATCGCGTACCAGGCGCCCGGAATGTGGCGCTTCGCGTAGTTCGCGCTGGTGGTCACGTCGATCACCGCCGTGCCGGTTTGCTGCTGCAGCAACACCGCGAGTTCCTTCGGTGCGATCTCGCCCACGGCAGCGGCTACAGCTGGATAGGCGCTCGCCGGTGCCGCCGTTTCGGTGAACGCCGCAGCCGTCGGCACCACTTCCGGCACGTAGGCCTCCCACCCCATCTGCGCGAGCCATGAGGCGCTCATCGAAGCGCGCACGCCATCGTCGTCCGCCAGCACGATGCGCGCGCCGCGCACCGGCACCTGGTGATCCGTTTCCTGCACCAGTTGTCCGCCGGGTGCGCTGGCAAAGCCGGGCAGGTGGCCCGCCGCATATTCCTCAGGCGTGCGCACGTCGAAGCGGTACACGGTGCGTCCGGGCGCTTCGAGCGTTTGCAGGGCGTCGAGTGCAATGCGGCGCACGCCGGCCAGATCGGCCACGCGCCTTGCATCGGCCTGCGCCTGCGCGCGATGCGCCGGCGACACCGCAACGGGCGCCTGCCGGTCCGCGCCATGGTCCAGCACCTGTCCCGCGAGCTTCCATCCGATCGTGCCATTGCGAAGCGCCGCCACCGGGTTCGGAATGCCCGCATTCACCAGCGACTGCGTGCCGATGATGCTGCGCGTGCGCCCCGCGCAATTCACGATCACCTGTGTGGCCGGATCGGGTGCCAGCTCGCGCACGCGCAGCACCAGCTCCGCGCCCGGCACGCTGGTGGCCGAGGGAATGCTCATCGTCCGGTATTCGTCGAAGCGGCGCGCGTCGAGCACCACCACGTTGGCCTTCGCATCGACCAGCGCTTTCACCTCGGGCGCAGAGAGCGAGGGCGTGTGCCGCTCGTGCTCGACCAGCTCGCCGAATGACTTGCTCGGCACGTTCACGTCGCGAAACAGCTCGCCGCCCGCCTTGCGCCAGCCTTCGAGGCCGCCTTCGAGCAGGTGCACGTTCGTGTAGCCCAGCGCGGCCAGCGTGTTCGCGGCCGGCGGGGCAAGGTCGGCGCCGCCGTGCTCGCCGTACAGCACGATCAGCGTGTCGAGCCGCGGAATGCGCCGCCAGGCCTCTATCTCGACGCGCGAGAGCGGCAGGTTCGCAGCCCATAGCGGGTGTTCCTGTGCGAACGGATCTTCCTCGCGCACGTCGAGCAGGGCGGTTTCTTCGCGTGCGATGAGCCGCGCGCGCACGGCGGCGAAGGGAAGGGTGGGAAAGGAGGCAGTCGTCATGCGGTTGTCGAAGAAGATCCGAGTTCGGCGCAGCGGTCCCACAGGTTGGGCAGCAGCGCATTGGAGTATCCGGAGACGAAGGGGTTGCGGCCGCCCTGCGCCGGGTAAGTATGCCGCCGCACGGCGCCGATGTTCGCGCCGTAGACGTGGATGCTGATCGATACGCGGTCCGCATGCGCGTTGTGAACGCGGTGCAGGTCGCCGACGGTGGGCGACACGGCTTCCACGTCACCGGCATCGAGCCGCACCGCTTCGCCTTGCGGCTGCGCACGGCCCTGCGCGTCGAGCACATGGCCCTGGCTGTACTCCGCGCCGCGCAGCATGCCGATCAGTCCCCACACCGTGTGGTCGTGCACCGGCGTGGCCTGCCCTGGTCCCCACACGAAACTCACGACCGAGAAGCGCTCGGTGCTGTCCGCGTGCAGCAGGAATTGCCGGTAGCGCAGCGGGTCAGGTTGTGCAAAGGCCTCGGGCAGCCAGTCGTCGCGCGCCACCAGCGTGCGCAGCAGCGCGCCGCCTTCCGAAAGAATGCGGGGCTCGTTGGGCGCGCTGTCGAGCAGCCGGCCGAAGGCACCGACGAATTCGCGCAGCGGCGCGATCACGCCGTGCGCTTCCAGACGCTGGTGTCCGTGATCGCGCGAACGTCGACGCGCACCGGCAGGATGCCGTCGCGCGCCGAGCGGTCGGCCACAGCCTGTAGCGCGACGATGTCTGCCTCGCTCACCGGCCGGCCCGCCACGGACGCCCGCGCCGTGATGATGCGAGAGGACTCGATCGGAAGCCGCGTGAGCTGGCTGTAGGCCTGCGCGTAGGCCTCGGGGTTGGCCAGCGCCCAGTCGCCCGCGCGGGCCAGCCGGTCCAGAAACTGCACGATGGCCGCGCGCCGGGCGGGGTCTGCCAGCGAATGTTCGCTCGCGGTGATGAAGCCCAGGGCGGTATTGATGCCGCGCCCGTCGCGCAGGATGCGCCCGCCCGGCTGCAAGGCGATCGTGTAGTACGGATCGAAGATGGCCCACGCATCGATCTGCTTCGACGCGAAGGCGGATGCCGCATCGGTCGGCAGCACGAACTTCACCGTCACCTCGCTGCGCGGCACGCCGGCTTCTTCGAGCGCACCGTACAGCTGGTACTGCGAGATGCTGCCGCGCGCCGAGGAGACGATCACCGTCTTGCCGCGCAAGTCGGCCACGCTGCGCAGCGGCGAATCAGGCTGCACCACGATGCCCAGCGAGTCGGCCTTGCCGACGCGCGTGGCGACGATCTTCAGCGGCGTCTTTCCGACGGCCGCGGCCAGCACGGGCAGGTCGCCGGCCATGGCCGTGTCGACCGCCGCGCTGCGCTGCGCCTCGAACAGCGGCGCCGCGCCCTGGAAGTTGGCCCAGCGGTAGGCGAAGGGTGCGCCTTCGAGCGTGCGCGAGGCCTCGAACAGCGAGCGCAGGCCGCCGGCCTGGTCGCCGAGCACCAGCGTGGTCTGTGGTTGTGCGAGGGCGCGCAGCGAACCGGCTGCAGCCAATGAGAGGGCGGCGCCTTGCTTGAACCAATCGCGGCGCGAAGCTTTCGGGAAGGGCAGGGATGTCATGCGGCGACTCCCGGCGACAGCAGCGCACGCTTGCCCGCCGCGACCAGGATTGCGTCGTTCTGCGGCGTGTGGATGCGGCTGCACAGCACGTCGCGGTAGTGCCGCTCCAGCGGGTTCTGCCGCGTGAGGCCGTGGTTGCCGCTGAGCTGCAGGGCCAGCTCGACCGCGCGGACCGCGTTGCCCGTCACCGTGTACTTGAGCAGGCCGCTGTCGGCGGCCGGCGGTGGATGGCCATGATCGACAGCGGCGGCCGCGTCGTCGAGCAGCACGCGGTTGGTTCGCAGCAGCGCCTCGATTTCGCCCACGTGCTCCTGCACGTGCGGCAGGCTCGCCAGCGGCGCGCCGAGGCTGCCGGGCGCGCGCTGGTTCAGGAAGCCCACCAGCCAGTCGCGCGCGGCTGTCGCTACCGCGTCGTAGAGGCTGCCGAGCAGCACCGTCATCCATGCCTGTTGCGTGGCATGGGCGTCGATGTCGGTCTGGCTGCCCGCGTCAGGCGCCCAGTCGGCCGGCGCGCGCAGGTCTGCTGCATGGTCGAGGCCGATGGCGACGTTCTCGAACACCACCTCGTGGCTGCCCGAGGCGCGCAGGCCCAGGTGGTCCCAGCTGGGAATCACGCGCACGCCGGGTGCTTCGCGCGGCACCAGGAACACGCCGGTGCGCGGCGTGGCCTCGTCGGTGCGGGCCCACACCGCGAGCCAGCTCAGGCCCTCGATGCCTGTCGTATAGAGCTTGTGGCCATCGATTTTCCAGCCGCTGCCCTCGCGCCGCGCGACCGTGGCCGGCAAGCCGCCGCGGGCGGGCGAACCCAGTACGGGCTCAACCCGCAGCGCATTGATCAGCGCGCCGTGCGCCACCGCATCGCGCGCCACGCGTTCGCGCAGCTGCGGCGGCCAACGGCTGTCGGTGCGCGTCAGCGCGTGGTGCTGCAGATAGGTCATCGTGAGGATCAGCGCCGTGGCTGGCTCGCCGCGCGCCACGGCCGCGATCACCCGCCGTGCCGTTGCCAGCGTGGCGCCACCGCCGCCGTGTTCGGCGGGGGCGACGAGCCCGATGAGCCCCTGCGCCTGCAGCGCCGCGCAGTTCTCGCGCGGAAAGGCGCCACTGCGATCATGGTCGGCCGCGGTGGCGGCGAACTGCGCCGACAGCCGCGCCAGGACCGCGGCATCGACGGTGGCGGGTGGGGGAGGCGATGGTTCTTCAGGCGTGGCCGGCGCGCGGCGCAAGGGGAGTGCACTCATGGTGCCCAGACGTTAGCGGGCCGCCTGCCGCCGGGAAACGACGCATCCCGCATATGCAAACTCGTTTTTCTGCGTTCGCTTCCGCTGCCCGCCTGGTTACGGTTCGGTGGATGAAAACAGACTTCCTTTTCGACCGGCGCCGCCTGCTGCAAGCCGCCGCCGCGTTGGGCACGGCTGCAACCGCCGGAGCAGCGGGCCTGGCCCAGGCTGCGTCGCCGTCGCGCGACCTGTCGGGCGTCACGCTGCGCGTGGGCACCTACAAGGGCCTCTGGCGGCCGCTGCTCACCGCTTCGGGCCAGGCCGACACGCCCTACAAGATCGATTGGCGCGAGCTCAACAACGGCGTGCTGCACATCGAGGCCATCAACGGCGATGCACTCGACCTGGGCTCGGGCAGCGAGATTCCGCCGGTGTTCGCGGCGCGGCAGAAGTCCAGCGTGAAGCTGGTGGCCGTGACGCACGAAGACCTGAACAACCAGGCCACGCTGGCGCGCAAGGATGCACCCATCCGCAGCATCGCCGACTTCAAGGGCAAGCGCGTAGGCTACGTGCGCGCCACCACTTCGCACTACTACCTCGCCAGGCAACTGGCCGAAGCGGGCCTGTCGTTCAGCGACATCCAGGCCGTGAGTCTCACGCCGTCGGACGGCCTCTCGGCCTTCGCGCGCGGTGACCTCGATGCCTGGGCCATCTATGGCTACAACGGCCAGTTGGCACGCACGCAGTACGGCGCGCGGGTCATCAAGACCGGCGTGGGGTATCTCTCGGGCAACTTCCCCATCTACGCCAATCCGCGCGCGCTCGACGATGCATTGCGCCGTGCCGCGCTGGGCGACCTGCTGCAGCGACTGCAACGCTCGTTCGCGTGGATCAACGGCAACTTCCTGGCCTACGCCCGCGCGCAGTCGGCCGAAACGCGCGTGCCCGTGGGCGACATCGTCGAGCTCTTCAACCGCCGCAGCGGTGAGTACAGCCTCGGCCCCGTCAGCGATGCGGTCGTGCGCAGCCACCAGGACGTGGCCGACACCTTCCTGAAGATCGGCGTGCTCGACGGTCCGGCCGACGTCAGACCGCTGTGGGACCGCAGCTTCGAGAACGTGCTGCGCCTGCCCGCCGCCTGACATCCACTTTCCATTCACGAGGACAAGAACCATGAGCCAGCAACACCAGGACGGCGTCGAATTCATCGGCATGATCCAGGGACAGAAGGTCTCGGAGATCCACGCCGCCAACGGACCGTCGCTCGACCGCGACTACGTGCGCGCCTTCGCGCAGGCCCACGAGAAGGCCGGCTTCGACCGCGTGCTCGTGCCGCACCACTCGACCAGCCCCGACGCCACGCTCACGGTGGCTTACGCCGCCTCGGTCACGGAGCGCATCCACTTCATGCTCGCGCACCGCCCCGGCTTCGTCGCGCCCACGCTGGCCGCGCGGCAGTTTGCCTCGCTCGACCAGTTCAGCGGCGGCCGGCTTGGCGTGCACTACATCTCGGGCGGCTCCGATGAGGAACAGCGCCGCGACGGCGACTGGCTCGATCACGACCAGCGCTACGCCCGCACCGACGAATACCTCGAGGTGCTGCACAAGGTATGGACGGCCGACAAGCCCTTCGATCACGAGGGCGCGCACTACCGCTTCCAGAACGCCTTCTCCGAAGTCAAGCCGGTGCAGACGCGCAGCGGCAAGCCGCATGTGCCGGTGTATTTCGGCGGGGCTTCCGAGGCCGCGATTCCGGTCGCGGGCAAGTACGCCGACGTGTACGCGCTGTGGGGCGAGTCGCTCGACCAGGCGCGCGAGCTCACCACGCGCGTGCGCGCCGAGGCGGCGAAGCATGGGCGCGGCGTGCGCTTTTCGGTGTCGTTCCGTCCGATCCTGGCGCAGACCGAAGAGGCCGCGTGGGCGCGCGCGGAGAACATCCTGGCGGAGACCAAGCGCCTGCGCGTGGTGCAGGGCTACAACCGAGGCGGTCCGCAGCAGAGCGAAGGCGCGAAGCGCCTGCTGGCCGCGGCCGAGAAAGGCTCGCGGCTCGACAAGCGGCTATGGACCGCAGTGGCACAGGAGATCGGCGGCCGCTCGAACAGCACCGCGCTGGTCGGCACGCCGGAGCAGGTGGCTGATGCGCTGCTCGACTACTACGACCTGGGCGTGACGACCTTCCTGATCCGCGGCTTCGATCCGCTGGAGGATGCGCTGGACTATGGGCGCGAGCTGATTCCGCGCACGCGGGAGTTGGTGGCGCAGCGCTCGGCTTCCGCCCGCAAGGCCGCCTGACTCTTCTTTCTCCCGCCCCCCTGGGGGAGGGCAGGGGTGGGGGCAAGCGGCGTTCAACACCGTCATGGCTTCGAAGCCGTCGAGCCCCCATCCCAACCTTCCCCCAGAGGGGGAAGGAGCAAAACCGAACACCAAGGAATCTCCCATGAGTGCCGTTCTTTCCATCGACCGCCACGCGTCGCTGAAGCTCAACCCGAACCCGCAGCAGAAATACTGGTTCGACCCCATCCCTGCGCGCCCCACCGTCCAGGCCGAGCGCCGCCATCGGCAGGAGCGCCTGGCCGGCGCCTTCCGCCTGTTCGCGCGCTTCGGCTTTGCGCAGGGCCTGGCCGGCCACATCACCGCGCGCGACCCCGAGCTGAGCGACCACTTCTGGGTCAACCCGCTCGGCGTTCATTTCTCGCGCATCAAGGTGTCCGACCTGCTGCTCGTCAATTCGAAGGGCGAGACCGTCATTGGCGACAGGCCGCTCAACAAGGCCGCCTTTGCCATCCACGCCGCGATCCACGAGCACAACCCGAAGATCGTTGCGGCTGCCCACACGCATTCGACCTACGGCAAGGCCTGGTCCACGCTGGGCCGCAAGCTCGACACCCTCACGCAGGACAGCTGCGTGTTCCACGATGACGTGGCGCTGTTCGACGATTTCACCGGCATGGTGGTCGACACCAGCGAGGGCGACCGCATCGCCCAGGCGCTGGGCGACCGCAAGGGGGCCATCCTCAGGAACCACGGCATCCTGACGGCCGGGCCTACGGTGGAAGCCGCTGCGTGGTGGTACATCGCGCTCGACAACGCCTGCCACACGCAACTGCTCGCCGAAGCCGCCGGCAAGCCGCAGCCCATCGACGAAGAAACCGCGCGCCACACGCACAGCCAGATCGGCGGACCCGACGGTGCGATCCATTCCTTCGACAGCCTTTACGAAGGCCTGCTCGAAGCCGAGCCCGAACTCCTGCTGTGACGACGGGCAATGCCATGAACTTCAGCACATCCATTGTCCGCGGTTCCCGCCGCCGGTTTCTCGTCCAGGGGGCATCGATTGCCGCCGCTGTCGCTCTGCCGGGAGCGGTTGCCGCACAGGGTCGTCCGGTGCTCAAGGCCGGCGACCAGAAGGGCGGCCTGCGCGCACTGCTCGAAGCGGCGGGCGGGCTCGAAGGCCTCGGTTACGACATCCAGTGGTCGGAGTTCCCGGCCGCGGCGCCGTTGGCCGAAGCACTCAATGCCGCTGCGGTCGATTCGGGCCCCATCGGCGACGCGCCGCTGATCTTCGCGCTGGCGGCGGGCACGCGCGTCAAGGCCATAGGCGCGAACCGCTCCGACTCCTACGGCACGGCCGTGCTGGTGCGGCCCGACTCACCGCTGAAGACCGCCGCCGACCTCAAGGGCAAGAGCATCGCGACGAACCGCGGCTCCATCGGCCACTACGTCACGCTGAAGGCCATCACCTCGGCCGGCCTCAAGCCCGAGGACGTGAACATCCGGTTCCTCGCGCCCGCCGACGCCAAGCTCGCACTGACGCAGGGCTCGGTCGACGCCTGGGCCACGTGGGAGCCGTACACCGCATTGGCCGAGGTCAGCCATCATGCGCGCGTGCTCGTCAGCGGGCGCGGCCTGCTGCCGGGGCTCAGCTATCTCGCGGCCACCGACAGCGCCATCGCGTCGAAGCGGCCCGTGCTGCAGGACTTTCTGCAGCGCGTGGTGAAGGCGCAGCTCTGGTCGTACCGCAACGTCGACGCCTACTCGGCCGCGCTGGCGCGCATCATCGGCATTCCGCCCGAGGCGGCGAAGCTGCAGTTCGAACGCCGCCAGCAGAAGTGGGTGGCCATCGACGCGCAGGTCATCGCCGACCAGCAGGGCACGGCGGACATTTACTGGCAGGTCGGGCTTATCAAGCAGCCGCTCGACGTGAAGGGGACCTTCGATACGGGGTTCGGTGCGGCTGGGTAGCAATTCGTGCAGTAGCTGTTCAGGGCGCGGTCCCGCCGACGGGGCACCTTGCTCCGCGAGTGTCCCCCGGCCTGCGGCCTCCTCCTTTATTTCGCTGCGGGGAGCACCCGGTGGCCTGTGCACGCACCCCGGAAAAAACCGAGATGAAACCGTAGCTGAGTCCAAGACTCGCATAGATACGTCCCCAAGGCGCAGGGCGGTGATGGCTAGAGTCGTCGAATGACTACCGACACTCTTTACGCCATTCCCCCCGCGCCCGTTCATTCGCTGCCCATCCAGGGCGAACGCGCGCGCTTCCCGGTCAACCGCATCTTCTGCGTGGGCCGCAACTACTCCGAGCACGCCCGCGAGATGGGCCACAACCCCGACCGCGAACCGCCGTTCTTTTTCATGAAGCCGGCCAGCGCCATCGTGGCCGACGGCGGCGAGTTCGCCTATCCGCCGCTGTCCAACGACGTGCACCACGAGATCGAACTCGTGGTCGCGCTCAAGACCGGCGGGTCGAACATCGCCGCCTCGGCCGCACTCGGCCATGTATATGGCTACGCCGTCGGCCTCGACATGACCCGCCGCGACCTGCAGGGCGAGGCCAAGAAAATGGGCCGCCCCTGGGACACCGGCAAGGCCTTCGACGGCTCCGCGCCCTGCGGCGAACTCGTGCCCGTGGCCAATGCCGGCCACCCCGCGACGGGCGAGATCCGCCTCGAAGTCAACGGCACGCAACGCCAGGCCGGCGACCTTGCCGACATGATCTGGAACGTGCCCGACACCATCGCCTACCTGTCGACACTGTTCACGCTGCAGCCCGGAGACCTGATCTTCACGGGCACCCCGGCCGGCGTCGCCGCCGTGCAGCGGGGCGACCGCATGCGCGGCACGGTGGCGGGCGTGGGCGCGCTGGAAGTCGCGGTCGTCTGAGCTTGAGGACGGCCCGCGCATCGAGCCGGGCCGGCCTTCCGGGCCGCGAGTTGGCGTACCCTCGCGGGCAGACGCCTGCCGACCCGCCCGTTCTCCGATGCGCACCTCTCCTCCCCCCACGTCCGTCCGCACCTACGGCATGCACGAGCGTGCCGACCACCTCGACTTCGACATCCGCTTCCAGGGTGCGCGCAACGAGCTCACGCTGCCGCACCGGCACGCGTACTTCCAGATCCAGATCGGCATCGAGGGCAGCTCGCAGCAGGCCATCGGCGGCGAGGTGCGCCCCTTCGGCCCGCGCCACCTGAGCTTCGTGCTGCCGTACCGGGTGCACGTGATTCCGCATCCGCCCGATGCGCTGTACTGCATCGTCAACTTCGACCAGCGCTTCCTGTGGCCCGAACTCGAGGTCGACGCGCTCGACCTCGACGACGTGTCGCTCGCGCGCTACCCCGACCTCGCGCCCTTCCTGTTCCAGGAGTACGTCGACTTCGCCTTCGACGAGGCCGACTTCGCCCGCGTGCGCGGCTGGCTCGACGAGCTGCACGCGCTGAACGCGGGCCGCAGCTTCGGTGCCAAGATCGCGATGCGTGGCATCGTGCAGCAGATCATCGCCCTGGCCTGCATGCGGCAGGAGCAGGCGCTGATGCGCCTTTCGCTGCAGCACAACGGGAAAACCTCGCAGCGGGACGCGTTGCAACGCGTGGTGCGCTACGTGCGCGACAACCTCGACAAGCCACTGTCGCTGACCGATGCCGCGGCCGCTGCGTTTCTCTCGCCCAACTACCTCGCCAACCTGCTGCGCAAGGAAACCGATCGCACATTCACCGACCTGGTTACCGAGCGGCGCATCGAGCGGGCGAAAGAATTGCTGTCCTCCACCTCGCTGCTGGTGCGGGAGATTGCGCACCAGTGCGGGTTTACCGACGAGGCGTATTTCAACCGGCGCTTTCGTCAGTGGGTGGGGAGTACGCCGCGCAACTTTCGGCGGGAGCATGTGGTGAGCAAGCGAGGGTGATTCGCACCGAGGACGTGCCTATGTGCAACTGCTCGCAGTTGCTTCACTTCCTGTTTGGCATTGCTTCCTGTACCGCTTCGGCTGCTCCCCATCGCTGCAAGAACTCGATCTCATCGGCTTTGCTCAACTTGCCTTGTGCTCGATGGACGAGCGCCGTCATCACGGCGCCCGTTTGCACGGGCTTCTCTTCAGGTTCTCCCATTCCACTGTCGCTTTCCCATTCCTTCGGAAATCTGGGCCACGAGCAGGTCACCTGACTGAGCATGTGATACATGGTTTCCATCACCCCGGGACGTTGTTCCAGTCTGTACTGGCTGGGACTGGGCTTGCCGCAATAGGTAGTGTGTTGCTGCTCTATTCGTTCGGGGATGCCTTCCTGGCCAGGACCGCATTCCATGTAGCGGCGGATGTACTCCCATAACGGGGTCGCGTCCTGCTGCATGGGCAATGTCGGGCCAACGAAGATGGCGTCTTCGCCCTTGGCAAGCGGGTCGGCTGCATCAAGCGGTGGGTGGTAGAGGATGAGCGAGTAGTAAGCAGCCTTGCTGGGCGCACCATTCTTTCTGGCCAGCAGGTCATAGCCGTCCATGTCGACGATGGCGCGCAGGCGGTCCCAGTCGAACACGGCGTTGCCACCACAACCTCGTGGCCTCAGCAGATAGACCTTGCGCGTCACTCGATTGAAGCGAATGCGGCCTCGTGCATAGGTGAAGAAGCACGTGCGCACGCCCATGACGTCGAACCACAGCCACAACAGGATGCAGCAGCCGAGGGACAAGGGGAAAAGCAGCAGCCAGCCGAACCATAGGTCGGCTGAAGTGGCCGTATTTTCGCTGGCACCCCAAAACAGCAGCACATGATCAAAAGCGATGGGATGAAGGGAAAAGCCATAGAACCCCCAGAAAATCAACAGGCACGGGAGCAGAACAAATACCGTTCCGATGCCTGCTTTCCATTGCCGCTCCCACCCTGAGTTGCACAACTCTAGGTAAGTTTCGTTCTGCGCATAGATGCTTCGTCCTGCTGGTAGGGTCGCACCACTGCGTTCGACACGCTCAACGGGCTTCAACAGTCTCTTGCTACCGTCGGCCTGCACGCACCTGCGGCCCTCATCGATTGAGCGTTGGCGCGCACGCTGATAGACATGCTCATTTGGGAACATCCTGGAATTCCTAGTGGACCGATTGCAATTCAGCTTGCACGTTGGAGAGTTTCTGTAGTGTTTCTTGTAGATTGGTGTGAATCGGGATTTTCTTCTTGTTCAATGGGCAATCCGTCAACCAGTTGACCCATTCATCTTCCTTGAGAAGAGAAATTGCAACGACAGAAGCGACAACCAACGCAGCACCAATCAGACCTAGCACTGCTCCGAGACTTGCCGCCGCCAGCCCCATGATCGAGATATCAAAGGCAACCACTGCGGTGCTCGCAATAGTGAATGCCGTTCCCAAGACGCTCGCAATCTGCGCATTTCTTAACCCTCCCTGTCCCCGTCGATCAGAAATTCGTGCATCGACGCCATCAAACCAAACAGAGCCCATCGCCGCGGGCAGCAAGAACTTGAATGCCATTTTTTGCAGATTCCTCAGCTGCGCGACATTCAACGTGTCCAAACCGATCTCCAAGACCTTCTCTTTGTATACGTTGGCGCCTTTGATGCCCTTGAAGGGGGCCATGCGAACTGGCGATGTCGTCGGCGAAGACCAGCACGTGCTGCTCGGCTTCATGCCGGAAGAAGAAATAGATGCCTTCGTGCTCGCACAGGCGCGAGAC
>NZ_AKIW01000097.1 GCF_000282635.1 Variovorax sp. CF313 | reverse complement strand
AACCCCCTACCGGGGGCAACACCGGCGGCCCGGCGAAGCCGGTTCCGCGGTGTTCCACGAAAACACCCCGACTAGACTCCGCGAATGCCCTGGCACGCCCGTCTCCATCTCTCCTACCAGCGGGAATCCGCCCGCACCGTCGCCCGCTTCCGCCATGACGGCCCGCTGCGCATCCTGCAGAGTCTGTACCCCGAGGGCGACGCCGTCTGCCACAACGTGCTCGTGCATCCGCCGGGCGGTCTGGTGGGTGGAGACACGCTCGACCTCGGCATCGAGGCCGCCGACGGCAGCCATGGCCTGATCACCACGCCCGGCGCCTCGCGCTTCTACCGCTCCGAAGGCGAGCTGGCGCTGCAGCGCACGCGCATCCGCCTCGCGGCCGGCGCGCGGCTCGAATGGCTGCCGCTCGAAGCCATCTGCTACAGCGGCTGCCAGGCAGAGAACCGGCTTTCCATCGAGATCGAGCCCGGCGCCGAGCTGATCGGCTGGGACATCACCGCGCTCGGCCTGCCGAATGCCAACCAGCCCTTCGAGCGCGGCAGCTACCTGCAGCACATCGAGGTGCCCGGCGTGTGGCTGGAGCGCGGGCGCATCGACGCGGCCGACCATCGGCTGCTGCAAAGCCCCATTGGCCTCAACGGCCACCGCTGCCTGGCTTCGCTGTTCTTCGTGGCGGGCTCGCCGGTAGCGCGCGCCCGGCGCGAGGCCCTGCTGGCGCACGCACGCTCACTGCTCGAAGCGAGCCCGCTGTTCGGCAGCGCAGGTGCCACCAGCCCGCATGCCGAAGTGGTCGTGCTGCGCGTGCTCGCGCCCGTGGTCGAGCCCGCGATGCAGTTGCTGCGGCAAGTCTGGCAGGCATGGCGCGGCGAGCTGTGGCAGCTGCCCGCGGCCACGCCGCGCATCTGGGCGACCTGAGCCCGATCTTCGCCCCTGGGGCCAATCTGTAGGCGCCGTCTGACGGACAGCCGCTTTGCAAAGGCGCACGCTGCCTCTTTTGCCCAGCGGATGACGAGGATCGGCCATGTCTCCAGACAACGCCCCGAACGCCCACACCCATGCGGAAACGCAGCTTCATCGGCATCTGGCGCACTTCAACGCCGCACGGCTGAAGTTCGGCAGCCCGTCGCCCCACTGGCAGGATGAGCTCGCCCGAGAGCATGAATGCCGCCTGATCGAAGGCAGGTACCTCGAAGCCCTGCGCACCACGGTGCAGGTGGCGGCATCGGCCTCGGCCGGCAATGCGGACCATTTCACCAGCTGGTTCGCGTCGCTCGCGCGCACGGGCCCCGGCCAGCATCACCCGCTGTTCGACTGGCTGGCTCAGGAAGCCACCCTGCCGCAGATGCGCTGGTTCCTCACGCAGGAGGCCGCGGGCGAAGCGGGCTTCGAAGACCTGCTGGCCTGCGCCCAGGTCAAGCTGCCGCCGCAGCCCAAGCTCGAATGCGCGCGCAACTTCTGGGACGAGATGGGCCATGGCAAGCGCAGCGCCATGCACGGCCAGATGCTGGAGCACATGGTGCGCGAACTCGACCTGCATCCGGCCATCGACACCACCGTATGGGAGTCGCTCGCGCTGGCCAACACCATGGTCGGGCTGGCGACCACGCGGCGCTACGCGTACCACGCCATCGGCGCGCTCGGCGTCATCGAGCTCACGGCCCCCGGGCGGGTGAAGCAGGTGGCGGCCGGCATGCGCCGCCTGGGCCTGAGCGGCCGTGCGCGCGCCTACTTCGACCTGCATGCGGCGCTCGACGTGTCGCACTCGCGCGCGTGGATACGCGAGGTGATCCGGCCGCTGGTCGAGGCCGATCCGTCCTGCGGGCAGTTCATCGCCGAGGGCGCGCTGATGCGGCTCGTTTGCGGAGAGCGCTGCTTCGCGCGCTACACCGCCGAACTGCAACAAGCCGAGGAGGTCGCCGCATGATGAACGCAGCCGGCGTGCTGCGCCAGGTGGCGGCCACGGGCTATCGCTTCACGACCGTCACGCCCTTGACCCACCAGCGCGTGCTCGCGCGGCGCGGGCGCGAGCCGGGAGCGACGCTGCGCGATATCTTCGGCTGGAACCTGCCGTTCGAAGCGGGCACCGTGCCGCCGGAACTGCTGGCCGGCATGGAGCAGGCCGGCATCGTGCGCCGCACAGGGTCGCTGCTGCGCAGCACGGTGCGCATAGCCAGCCTCGGCGACGACCTGTTCTTTCACTCGGCCTACCCGACGGTCGAGGAGAACGCCGTGTTCTTCGGGCCCGACACGCATCGCTTCGGGCGTTTCATCCGCTATGCGCTGAACCCGCGCAAGACAAAGCAGCCGCTGCGCGTGCTCGACGTGGGCTGCGGCAGCGGCGCGGGCGGCATTGCGATGGCGCGTGCGCTGGCGGCGATGGACACGCCCTGCACGATCGTGATGAACGACATCAATCCGCTGGCGCTGGAGTACACGGCCGTCAATGCGGAGGCCGCCGGCATCCCTGTGACGCTCGCGCAGGGCGATGCGCTGTCGGCGGTCGAAGGCGACTTCGACCTCATCGTGTCGAATCCGCCCTACCTCGACGATGCCGCGCAGCGCGCCTACCGCCACGGCGGCGCGCGGCTCGGGCGGGCGCTCGGCGTGCGCATCGCGGCCGAGTCGCTGAAGCGGCTGGCGCCGGGCGGGCAGCTGCTGCTCTACACCGGCGTGGCGATGGTCGATGGCGAAGACCCGTTCCTTGCCGAGATACGGCCGCTGCTCACCGCGCCGGGTTTCGAGTGGTCGTATGCCGAGATCGATCCCGACGTGTTCGGCGAGGAACTGGAACGCCCGGTGTATGCGCACATCGACCGCATCGCCGCCGTCGGGCTCGTTGCCACGCGCACAGCGGAGGCCGCGTGATGGCCGCCGGACTCGACCTCGGCGCCGACACCGCGCGGCTCGCCGTGGTGCGCGAATGCAGCGTGCTGGAGCGCATGCCCAAGTGGCTCATCTGCGTGCCGCTGGTGGTGCAGTGGCTGTGGCTGTCGCTGCGCTACGGCGGTGCCACCTTGCCGTCGGCGGCCAACCCGCATCTCACCTCGGGCGGACTGGTGGGCGAAGGCAAGCTCGAATACTTCCGCGGCATGGGGCCGCTGGCGCGCTCGCTCACGGCCGACTACTGCGCGGTGTTCAACGATGGCACGGCGAACGAAGACTCGTTGCGGCGAATCATGGCTGAGAACGGCCTCGCATTCCCCATCGTCGCCAAGCCCGACCTGGGCCTGTGCGGCTACGGCGTTCGCTTGCTGCCCGACATGGCTGCGCTGCGGGCGTACCTGGCCGCCTTTCCTTCCGGCGAAACGGTCGTGCTGCAACGCTACCTGCCGCAGGAAGGCGAGGCAGGCATCTTCTACGCACGCGATCCCGTCACCGGCGAGGGCCGCATCATCGGCCTCGCGCTGCGCTACTTCCCGCGCGTGACGGGCGACGGCCGCAGCACCGTGGCGCAGCTCGTGGCGGCCGACGTGCGCGCGCGCCGCATCGCGCGCTCGCCGCGCCACGAATGCAGCGTGCCATCCGAGAGCGTGCCGGCCGCCGGCCAGCAGGTTCGGCTGGCCACCATCGGCTCGACCCGCGTGGGCGGGCTGTACCGCGACGGCGCGGCGCTCATCACGCCCGAGCTGGTGCGTGCCATCGACGCCATCGCGCGCGACATGCCCGACTTCCATTTCGGGCGCTTCGACGTGCGCTGCGAGAACCTGCGCGAACTCGGCGCCGGGCGCGGCTTCACCATCATGGAGATCAACGGCGCGGGCTCCGAAGCCATCGAGGCCTGGGACCCCGACATCGGCGTGCTGCAGGGCTTTCGCATGGTCTTCGCCAAGCAGCGGCTGCTGTTCGCCATCGGCGCAGCGCAGCGCAAGGCCGGCGTACGGCCCATCGGCCTGCTCGCCCTCGCACGGCTCAACCGGCGGCAGAACCGCCTGGTCGACCGCTATCCGCCATCCAACTGAATTGCCGCATGCACATGGACATCACCGCTTCGCACGCCCTGCCCCGCCGTTCGCTCGCGCCGCTCGCTGCCGCGGCGCCCCTGCTGGAAACCCGCTGGGCCGATTGCGAAGAGGACGTGCGCGACGCCCAGCGCCTGCGCTTTCGCGTGTTCGCGCAGGAAATGGGCGCCCGTCTCGCGCCACCCGAAGGCACGCCGCCCGGACTCGATGCCGACCGCTTCGACCCCTTCTGCGACCACCTGCTGGTGCATGCGGTGGACCCCGTGCACGGCCGCGGCCCGCTCATCGGCACCTACCGCGTGTTGACTCCGGAAGCAGCGCGCCGCGCGGGCGGCTTCTACACCGACACCGAGTTCGACCTGGCGCCGCTCGCGCCGCTGCGTGCGCGGGCGCTTGAGCTGGGCCGCTCGTGCGTGGATGCGGATTGGCGCTCGGGCAGCGTGATCATGGCGCTGTGGGCCGCGCTGGGGCAGTACATGGTCGACCACGCACTCGACACCATGATCGGCTGCGCCAGCATCGGGCTCGACGACCAGGGCCTGACTGCCGCGCGGCTGTGGCACCAGCTGTGCCGCACGCACCTGGTCGAGCAGCGCTGGCGCGTGGAGCCACGCATCGCACTGCCGCTGGACACCGATGCAGAAGCCGATGCCGACAGCGACACGGCGCCTCCCGCCGCGCCGCCGCTCATCAAGGGTTACTTGCGCTGCGGCGCGCGCCTGCTCGGCCCGCCCGCGCTCGATGTCGCGTTCAACACCGCCGACCTGCCGATGATGCTGCGCGTGGACGACGTGTCGCCGCGCTACCGCCAGCATTTCTTCGGCGTCGCCGCGTGACGTTGCGGGCGCGATCACGGCGCGCCCGGGCGCTTGGGATACAGTCCCGCACCTCACGCCCTCACGCCCCACCGCCAGAGTGAACTTCAGAAAATCCGCCAACAGCCTTGTTGTTCGCCTGCTCATGATGGGCCTTTTGATGGCGGTGGTGGGAACCGCCGGCAGCTACATCCAGCTCAGCCGCTTCCTGCGGGAGGAGCTGACCCGATCGGTGGCGGTGCAGCAAACGGCGCTGGCCGCCTACGTGGCGCGCAACGTCGACAACTACCTGGGCGAGCGGTTGTCGTTCCTCGAACGCCTGGCGGCCACCCTGCCGCCGGAACTCCTGACGCAGCCCGACCGGCTGCGGGGATGGCTGGCGGAGCGCAGCACGCTGAGCCCGGTCTTCCCGCTCGGCCTGATGGTCGCGGACGCCACCGGCAAGCGGCTCGACGGTACGGGGCAGCTCGCAACGGACGGTTCGGAATTCGCGTCCGCGCGCGCAGGGCAGTCCGCGCCGGGCCGTCCGCGGGCCACAGCCTCCCGGCACTCGGTCTTGCCCATGGCCGTGCCCGTGCGCGACGCCGCCGGGCAGGTGGCCGCCGTGTTGCTCGGCACGGCGGACCTCTCGGCCGACGGCCTGCTCGACCATTTGCAACAGGGGCGCGTGGGCGAAGCAGGCGGCATCCTGGTGGTGTCGCCGCGCGACCGCATCTTCGTGGCCTCGACGGACGTCTCGATGTCCCTCACACCCACCCCGCCCGACGGCGTGAACCCGCTGCACGACCGCGCCATGGCGGGCTATCGCGGCAGCGGGACGACGCGCAATGCCAAGGGCATCGACGAAATCTCCGCCATCGCCTCGGTGCCGAACAGCGGCTGGTTCGTGGTGGCCCGGCTGCCCGTTTCGGAAGCGCTGGCCCCGGTGGGGCGCATGCAGACCTTCATCCTGCAGCAACGCGCACCCGCCGTGGCAGCGGTACTCATCGTGATCGGGCTGATCATGGCGTGGCTGCTGCGGCCGCTGCTGCGCGCCGCCGACCAGGCCGACCGGATGACCCGCGGCGAACTCGCGCTGACGCCGCTGCGGGTGGTGCGCGACGACGAGATCGGGTACCTGACGCAGGCCTTCAACCGGCTGCTGGCCAAGCTGCTGGACAACCAGGAGGCCTTGGCGCGCCTGGCCCACCACGACAGCCTGACCGGCCTGCCCAACCGCAAGCTGCTCGACGAACGGCTCCAGCAGGCGCTGCTACGGGCCAAGCGGCATGCGCGCCAGATGGCCGTGCTCTACCTCGACCTCGACGGATTCAAGAAACTCAACGACACGCTCGGCCACGAGGCGGGCGACAAGGCGTTGCTGGAAATCGCGCAACGGCTGCAGGGCCTGGTGCGGCAGACCGACACGGTGGCGCGCATCGGGGGCGACGAATTCGTGCTGCTGGCCGCCGACTTCGAAAGCTCCGCGGAACAGGGTGCGACGACCCTGGCCCAGCGCTGCATCGACGCGATCGCCCGGCCGCTGCAACTGGAGACGGGGCATTGCGACACGGTCATCGGCGTATCGATCGGCATCGCCCTGGGCAACGGCAACGAAACGCCGCAAGACCTGCTCGCCACGGCCGACGCGGCCATGTACCGGGCCAAGCAGAGCGGACGCGGCAACTATGCAGTGACGCCGACGCCGCACTGAGCGCGGCATCATCCGCTGCCGCGGCCCCTACGCCGGCATGTCGGTCCGCGGCAGCCGAAGGTGCTTCTTCAGCGTCTCGAACACCTGCCGCGTGACCGGATTCACCACGTGGCTGCGCACGTAGAGGTAGTACGCCAGGTCGGGCAGCCGCGGCATGCCGTCGCCCGCGCCGAGCACGCGCAGGCCCGCGTCGAGCTGTTCCACGCCGCGGGCCGTCACGCCCAGCCCCGCACGCAGCGCAGCCTTGATGCCGATCAGGCTCGACGAGGTGTAGCGCGGCGTCCAGGCCACGCCCGCCGCGTCGAGCGCCTCGTGGCCGATGCGGCGGAAGATGCTGGGCCCGTCCGCCATGATGAGCGGCACCGGCTTGGCCGGGTCGTGCACGTAGCCCGCGGCGCACAGCCACACGGTGGGCGAGTTGCGCAGCACCACGCCGTCGAACTGCGCGTCGGCGCGGTTGGAGATGATCATGTCGACCTCGCCGCTCTTGAGCGAGGTCATCAGGTAGGGACTGCGGCCGATGTGGATGTCCAGCTGCAGCAGCGGCGAGGTGCGCGCCACCTCGGTCAGCAGCAGCGGCAGCATGGTCTCGGCCACGTCGTGCGGCGCGCCGATGCGCAGGTTGCCTTCGAGCTGCCCCTGCCGCAGGCTGCGCAGCGCTTCGTCGTTCACCGCGAGCATGTGGTGCGCGTAGGTGAGCAGCCTCTCGCCGTGCTGCGTGAGCCGCTTCTGCCGGCCCTGCTTGGCGAACAGCGGGGGGCCGATCTGCTCCTCCAGCCGCTGCATCTGCTGCGTGATGGCCGACTGCGTGCGCCCGAGGTGCACAGCGGCGGCGGCAAAGCTCTGGTGGCTGACGACGGCCGCGAAGGAACGCAGCAGTTCGAGATCGAGCGTGGGCATGTATTAATTTTATTGAAGTGTTTCCTGCGCCAGCTGGATTGTTGCGTCACGCCCCCGTCACTACAGTGGATGCACACCGAACAGGCAACCCCACTGGAGAAAACCGCATGAGCACCCCATCCGAGCAACGCAGCCGGGCCGTCGAGGCGTCCATCGCCGACATGAAGAAGGCCATAGGCGGCGCTGAAGCCACCCGGGAAAAGCTCGACGCGGTGCTCGATTCGCTTCAAGGCCTGGCCGCGCACACCGAATACTGGGGCGCCGCCGACTTCCCGCCGCCCGAGGCGGGCGAGCACCAGGCCCGCTACCTGATCGCCGAAGACCCGGACCAGAGCTACGCGCTGTACCTGAACGTGATGCGCCCGGGCAAGAAAATCGTGCCGCACAACCACACGACCTGGGCCTGCATCGCGGCCGTGGAAGGCACCGAGCACAACCGCGTGTACGAGCGCACCGACGACGGCAGCGTGCCGGGCGTGGGCAAGCTGAAGCAGACGGCTCTGGTCGTCGTCGCGCCGGGCAAGGGCATCGCGCTGATGCCCGAGGACATCCACTCGGTCGAGATCCAGGGCGAGCAGGTCATCCGCCACCTGCACATGTACGGCCGCGCGCTCGAAACGCTGAACCAGCGCACCGCCTACGACCTCGACGCGGGCACGTACCAGACCATGGGCATCGGCGTGCAGACGCGCCGCTAGCCGCATTTTTTTTCCGCTTCGCTTTCATGCGGGCCGCGCAGCGTGGCCTCGCAGGATTTCATTCGTCCCGACGACTCGCCTCATGACTTCCTCCATCGACCCGAAGACCCTCAAATCCTGGCTGCACGACGGCGGCGAGATCGCGCTGCTCGACGTGCGCGAGCACGGCCAGTACGGCGAGGCCCATCTGTTCTACGGCATTCCCCTGCCCTTCAGCCGGCTGGAGATCGATGCGCCGCGCCTCGTGCCGCGCCGCGGCGTGCGCGTGGTGGTGTACGACGAGGGCGACGCCGACGTGGCCGAGCGCGCCGCCGCGCGCCTCGCCGTGCTGGGCTACGGCAGCGTGCATGTGCTGCAAGGGGGCACTCGTGCCTGGAAGGCCGCGGGCTACGTGCTCTTCGCGGGCGTCAACCTGCCCTCGAAGACCTTCGGCGAACTGGCCGAGGAGGTCTATCACACACCCCGCGTCAGCGCCGGCCAGCTCGCGGAGATGCTCGCTCGCAAAGACAAGGTGGTTGTGCTCGACGGCCGCCCCGCCAGCGAGTTCCACAAGATGAACATCCCGGGCGCCACCTGCTGCCCCAACGGCGAGCTGGCCTATCGCGTGCGCCGGCTGGTGCCCGACACCACCACGCCCATCGTCATCAACTGCGCGGGCCGCACGCGCAGCATCATCGGCGCGCAGACGCTCATCAACCTGGGGCTGCCCAACCCCGTCTATGCGCTGGAGAACGGCACGCAGGGCTGGTACCTTGCCGATCACACGCTGGAGCACGGCGGCACGCGGCGCTACGCCGACGACAGCGGCAACACCGACCTGCGCTCCGCCGCCAGGGCGCTGGCCGCCCGCTTCGACGTGCCGATGGTGAACGCGCAGGCCGTGCGGCAGTGGGCCGACGACGCAGAGCGCACCCTGTTCCTGTGCGACGTGCGCACGCCGGAAGAATTCGCGGCCGGCAGCCTGCCCGGTGCGCAGCACACGCCGGGCGGACAGCTGATGCAGGCGGGTGACCAGTACTTCGGCGTGCGCGGCGCACGGCTTGTACTGTTCGACAACGACGGCGTGCGTGCGCCGACCATCGCGAGCTGGCTGCGGCAGATGGGGCACGACGCGAGCGTGCTCGAAGGCGGGCTGGCGAGCGGGCTGTCGCTCGCGCCTGCCGCCGCGCCCCGTGCGCCCGCACTGGCCACCATCGATGCACAGGCGCTCGCCGCGCGCATCGAGCGCAACGAGGTGGCGGTAGTCGACCTGCGCGCCAGCATGCAGTTTCGCGCCGGCCGCATCGCGCAGGCCCGCTGGTCGATCCGCCCCCGCCTCGCCCGCGACGTGGCGAACACCGAGACGCGCCAGTTCGTGCTGGTTGCCGACGACGCCGCGCTCGCGGCATGGGCCGCGGCCTCCGAGCTCGCGGGCCTGCCGAGCGCACCGCTGCTGCTGGCAGGCGGCATGGCCGCATGGCGCGCCGCCGGCCTGCCCGTCGAGGCCACGCCCGCGCTCCCCGCCGACGGCGACTGCATCGACTACCTGTTCTTCGTGCACGACCGGCACGACGGCAACAAGGAAGCCGCGCGCCGCTACCTCGCATGGGAGACAGGCCTCGTCGCGCAGCTCGACGCGCAGGAGCGCGCCGCCTTCCGCCTGCCCGCCGCCGCATCGCACGGCTGACATCCCCGGTTCCGCTTTCCGTTCGTCCTTGTCCGTTCCTATTCCAGGAGTTCCGCCATGCCGTTCGCCAGCCGCATCCTGCACATCGCCCGTTATGCCGTCGCCGCCGCATGGCTCGCGGCGCTCGCCCTGCAGCCAGCCGCCGCCGAACCGCTGGCGCCACGCAACGGCTTCCCCTCGCAGACGGTGAAGTTCATCTCGCCCTTCCCCCCCGGCGGCGGCAACGACGCGACGGCGCGCCTCGTCACCACACGCCTGCCGGAAATCATGGGGCAGGCGGCAGTGGTCGACAACCGCGGCGGCGCGGGCGGCAACATCGGCGCCAAGGCCGTGGCCGACGCCAGGCCCGACGGCTACACCGTGCTCACCTCGCAGGTGTCGATCATGGCCGTGAACCCCACGCTGTACGCGGCGCCGGGCTTCGACCCGATCAAGAACTTCATTCCCATCACGCAGATCAACGCCGCACCGCTCGCGCTGGTGGTGGACGCCAGCTCGCCCCTCAAGAGCTTCGCCGACCTCGCGACGAAGGCCAAGGCCAGCCCCGGCAAGGTGACCTATGCGACGCCCGGCAACGGCACGCTGTCGCACCTCGTCGGCGTGGTGCTGGCCAAGGACAACGGCGTGGAGATGACGCACGTGCCCTACAAGGGCGCCGGGCCGGCACTGACCGACCTGCTCGGCGGACAGGTCGACGTGCTGGTCACGTCCACCGCTTCGGTCGCAGGCTTCGTGCAGAACGGCAAGCTGCGCGTGCTCGCCGTGACCAGCCCGCGCCGCATCGGCGTGTTCTCGAAGGTGCCGACACTGGAAGAGCTGGGCTATGCCGGTGCACGCTTCGAAGACTGGTACGGCTTCTTCGCGCCCGCCGGCACGCCGCCGGAACGCGTGGCCTACCTGAACGAAGCCATCGTGCGCACGCTGCATCTGCCCGAGGTGAGCAAGCTCGTGACCGACGGCGGCAGCGAGGTGGTGGCCAATTCGCCGGACGCCTTCGCGGCGCAGTTGCGCCAGGACATCGACCGCTGGTCGCGCATCGTCAAGCTTTCGGGTGCACGCGCCGACTGATTGACGCAACATGGCGGCCCAACCTCCCTTCGCCCCTCCCCAACCATGTCCGATTCGCACTCCGTCCCCGCCGGCCTGGCGCTCAATACCCGGCTCACACGCACCGGCAAGACGCCGTCATACGCCGGCGGATCGCCCGTCAACACGCCCCTGGTGCGCGCGAGCACCGTGCTGTTCGACAGCGTGGGCGCGATGCGCGACGCGCGGGCTAGGCGCGACGAGGAGCGCATCTTCAGCTATGGCGCACGCGGCACGCCGACCACCTTCGCGCTCGAGGATGCGGTGAGCGAACTCGAAGGCGCCTATCGCACACGGCTCTTTCCGACCGGCCTTGCCGCCATCGGCATGGTGCTGCTGTCGTACCTGAAGCCGGGTGACCACGTGCTGATGTCGGACAGCGTGTACGAGCCCACGCGCAATCTCGTGCATTCCTTCCTCGAGCCGTACGGTATCCGCAGCTCGTTCTTTGCAGCGGATGGCAGCGGCATCGGGGAACTGTTCGAGCCGAACACGCGGCTCGTGTATGCGGAGTGCCCCGGCTCGCTGGTCTACGAGATGTGCGACCTGCCCAAGCTCGCGGCACTGGCGCATGCGCGCGGCGCGCTGCTCGCGGCGGACAACACCTGGGGATCGGGCGTCCAATACCGCCCGCTCGCGCTGGGCGCGGACATCTCGACGATGGCCGCGACCAAGTACCTCTCGGGCCACTCGGACGTGATGATGGGCACCGTCGCCACGACCGAAGCCGCATGGCGACCGCTCAACGAACGCTGCGATGCGTTCGGCATGACCGTAAGCCCCGACGACGCGTGGCTGGTGCTGCGCGGCATGCGCACGCTGTCGGCGCGGCTGCAGATGCACGAGCGGCATGCGCTGGAGGTGGCGCACTGGCTGCAGGAGCGGCCCGAGGTGGCGGCCGTGTTCTGCCCGGCACTGCCGCGACACCCGGGGCACGACCTCTGGAAACGCGATTGCAAGGGCACGAACGGGCTGCTGTCCATCGAGCTGCAGCCAGGCATCGAAAGCGCGGCGGTCGAGCGCTTCGTCGATGCACTCACGCTGTTCGGGCGTGGCTCGTCATGGGGCGGCTATGAAAGCCTGGTGGCGTGGACCAACATGCGTGCGGCGCGCAGCGTGACGGATTGGAGCGGGCGCGGGGCGGTGGTGCGGTTGCACATCGGATTGGAGGCGCCCTCGGATCTGATGGCCGATCTGGAGCGCGGGTTTGCTGCAATGCAAACCCGGCAGCAGCACGGCGCGGACGCTCAAGCCCGGTCCGGGCGCCTCGCGTAGGCCAGGGCCAGCGCGAGCCCCACCACCGCCGCGGCGCCCAGCAGTTTCACGGGACTGCTAGTCAGGCTGCGCACGGCTCGACCGCACACGGCGCCCCAGCCCTCGCGCGCGGGAAACAGCAAGGCGCGTTCATGCGGCGTGAGTGCGCGCAGGGCGCTGGGGTTCTCCTCGTCCTCGAGAACGGCCTGGGACACATCGAGTTGCGTGACGTCCTCGGGATGGCGTGGGAGAGTCGTCGGCTTGCGCATGGTCAAGATCCTCGTAGCGGAATGATCGAGCCCCGAGCTTGCGCTGCCCCGCGGCCTTCGCCCATGCGCGGGCGCAGACGCTGCGAGTAGGCCAACTTCCCGCCTGCGGCGGCGAAATCTTCGCGAGCCCGGCGATGCAGGGCGGATTCGTTCATTCGCAGGCGCTCTTCCCCGCAGGCGAGGCACGCAGCCGGTTCAGGAAGGTCAGCTGCACCTTCGCCGTCTCGCTGCCCTGCATTGCCGCGCGGCGCATCCACGCCCCAGCCTCGCAGCGGTCGGCCTTCACGGCCGTGCCGTACAGCGTCGGGCCGGTCAGCAGCACCATGCCGAGCATCTCCTGCGCCTCGGCGTGGCCTTCGGTGGCGGCCTGCCGCAGCTGTACGAGCATCGCGCGGTAGTCGCGGTCGGCCTGTGCTTCGAGGGCCAGCTGGAAGCGCTGTTCCGCCTGCAGCTCGACGCCCGCATCCGAAGGATGCGCGGCGCTGAGCGCGGCCACCAGCAACAACGCACCCGACAGCAGCACGCGAAAGCGCAGCGACAGGCCGGTCATCTGGTTGAGTTCGGATGGCATCGATGTTCTCCACGAATAGTGTTGTCGTGCAGGCATCGTCGCGCGGCCGCGCCGAATGGAGAAGCCGGATTTCGCACAGGCCGCCTCAGCCGGAGACTGAGCCCGCGCCCGTGCCTCAGAACTTCGCGGTCAGCATCACCTGCAATTCGCGCCCGGGCCCCGGCGTGATCAGGTTGTCCACGCTGCCATGCCCCGACACGTAGTACTTGCGGTTCGTGATGTTCTTCAGGTTCGCCGAAATCTCGTAGCGCCCGGTCTTGTAGCTCGCGGCCAGGTCTGCCGTGACATAGGAAGGCAGCGTGACGAGGTTGCTCAGCGACGCATAGCGCGCGGCCACGTAGTTGACGCCGCCGCCCGCGCTCAGGCCGTTGCCCAGGTCCTTCATGAGCCACACGAAAGCCGAGTGCCGCGGTGTGAGGGGCGCGATCTTGCCCTGCACCGGCATCGCCGCTCCAACCGGCAACTGCAGCGAACTCACCGTGGCCAGCGACTTGGTCATGCGGCCGTCGAGGTACGCATAGCCCGCGCTGATGTCCCAGCGGCCCGGCAGCTTGCCGGCCAGCGCCAGCTCCATGCCGTTGGTGCGCTGCGTGCCCACGTTGATCTGCCGCGCGGGGTTGGTCGGGTCGGTGTTCTTGATGCCCGAGCGCTCCAGGTTGAACACCGCCGCAGTGAGGTTGAGCGCGCCATCCAGGAAGTCGAGCTTGGCGCCGATCTCCTTGTTCACCGTGATCTCGGGGTCGTTGGCGGTGTTGCTGGCCGACAGCGCGAAGGTCTCGGCCGAAGGCTGGAACGAGCGGCTGTACGACACGTAGTACGACTGCGTTTCGCTCGGCTGCCAGACCACGCCCGCGCGCGGGCTGAACTTGCGATCGGTGCGCGACAACGGCGCCAGCGTGCGTTCGAACGAGGTGTCCTGCCCGAAAACGTCGTAGCGCCCGCCGACCAGCGCCTTCCACTGCGGTGCCAGGGTGATCTGGTCCTGCGCGTAGAGCGCGGCGGTCTTGAAGCGCGTGTTGCTCGGGATCGCGCTGCTGGCCGTGTAGCTCGCGAGCGGAATCGGCGCGGGCGCGGCCACCGGATTCAGGATGCTCACGCGTTCGAAGCCGGTGGCCGACGACACGGAGTACGCCCGCTTCTCCTGCTGGCCGAACTCCGCACCCAGCAGCCATTCCTGCCTGAAGCCGCCGAGCTCGTTGCGCCATGTCAGGTCGGTCTGGTTGAACCAGCCGCTCTCGTCGCGCAGGATGAAGCCGCGCGTGCGGCCCACGGTCAGGCGAACGGGGTCGGTGGTGCCGCTGGGCAGCGTGTTGTAGCGGTCGAGTCCGTAGCTGGAATAGCGCGTGGTGTTGCGCAGGCTCAGCGTGTCGCTGAAGCGGTGGTTCAGCGTGGCGGTGAACGACTGCACCTTCGTCGTGGTGGTGTCGTCGCGCTTGCCGAAGGCCGAGCCGTAGTAGGTGCCGATGGGCACGTTCACCGGGCGGCCGTTGAGCGCCGGAATGCCGAAGTCGGTGAGCCGCTGGTCGTAGGCGTTGGTGTACTGCAGCAGCAGATCGGTCTGCGGACTGAACTTGATGGCCAGCGACGGCGCGACGTTGTAGCGGTCGATGAACTGCTGGTCGCGGTAGCTGCCCGACTTCTCGCGCGCGACGTTGAGGCGAAACGCCATGTTCTCGCCGATGGGCGTGTTGAGGTCGGTGGTGAGCCGCTTGAAGTCGTGCGTGCCGAGGCCGAGCGAGACTTCGCCGAAGGCGCGGTCGAAGGCCGGCTTCTTGGTCACGCGGTTGATCAGGCCGCCCGAGGAACCGCGGCCGTACAACACTGCGGCCGGGCCTTTCAGCACCTCGATGCGTTCGGTGTCCGAGAGATCGCGGAAGTAGAGCGCGTCGTCGCGCACGCCGTCGACGAACCAGTCGGCGATGGCGGTGAAGCCGCGGATCACCACCTGGTCGCGCTGGCCGTCGCCCGCGTTGAACGACACGCCGGGCGCGTTGCGCAGCGCGTCCTGCATCGAAGTCGCGCCCTGGTCGCGCAGCAGCTGCGCCGGCACCACGTTGACCGCCTGCGGAATGTCCCGCAGGGGCGCGGAGCCCTTGGTGGCAGTGCTGCCGATGGACGGCGCATAGCCGACGTCCTGCTCGGAGCTGACGGTCACTTCCTTGAGCGTCGCATCAGCGCTCTGGGCCTGTGCCGCGCAGTGCGCGGCGGCCAGGGCGGCAACGAACAGGGACGGATGGCGCAGGCGAAAACGCGGCGCGCGAGAACGGACGGACATGGCGAAATTCCCTCAGGGCGATTTGTTTTTGAAATCGCGAAGCGCCACACCGGCTCCCCATCGCTCGGATGGAGAAACCGTGTACGCCCTGCCTGGAGGAAATCTGGGTTGGGTGCCTTCGCCGGCCCGCACCGGCTCGATGGCCGGGGCTTTGGGCGAAGGGATCGCGTCGCGCGACCGCAGCATTCTAGATGCAGCGGCGCGTCAGCAGCAACGCCCCTTGCCTGCCCCGTAGCGCGCCTCCAGCCGTTCGCGGAAGAAGGCCTCGTAGCTCATCGGCGCGCGGTCCGGGTGGGTGGCCGCCATGTGCGTCAGGTAGGCGTCGTAGTCGGGCAGCCCGACCATGAGCCGCAGAGACTGCTTGAGCGAGCGCGCAAAGTAGCGCCCGGCTTCCGGCAATGCGAGGCCCATGGCGTCAGTGCGCGGCCGTGGCAGCGGCAGCGGCCACTGGCTCGAACGGCGTCTCCTTGGTGGTCGGCCGGTTGGCCGCACGCGCTGCCAGGCAGGCCTTGATGCTGTAGACCAGCACGCTCAGCACCACGAAGATGAAGAGCGCGCACAGCGCCGCGTCGAGGCGGTCGTTGAACACGATGCGCGACATGGCCTCGGGCGTCTTGGCCGGAGCCACCAGCACGCCGCTGGCGATGCCGTCGGTGTACTTGGCCGCATGCGAGAGGAAGCCGATCTTCGGGTCGGCCGAGAAGATCTTCTGCCAGCCCGCCGTGAGCGTGCACGCCAGCAGCCACACGGCAGGCGCAATCGCCACCCACGCATAGCGCTCGCGCTTCATGCGGAACAGCACGACCACGCCCAGCATCAGCGCCACCGCGGCCAGCATCTGGTTGGAGATGCCGAACAGCGGCCACAGCGTGTTGATGCCGCCCAGCGGATCGACCACGCCCTGGTACAGGAAGTAGCCCCAGGCCGCGACGCACAGCGCCGTGGCGACGAGGTTGGCCGGCAGCGAATCGGTGCGCTTGAGCGCGGGCACGAAGCTGCCCAGCAGGTCCTGCAGCATGAAGCGGCCGGCGCGCGTGCCGGCATCCACAGCCGTGAGGATGAACAGCGCCTCGAACAGGATCGCGAAGTGGTACCAGAAGGCCATCATGGCCTGCCCGCCGATCACCTGATGAAGGATGTGGGCCATGCCCACAGCCAGCGTCGGCGCACCGCCTGCGCGGCCGAGGATCGTCGTCTCGCCCACGTCCTTGGCGGTCTGCAGCAGCATCTCGGGCGTGATCACGAAGCCCCAGCTCGACACCGTGGCCGCCACCTGCTGCGCGGTCGTGCCGACCAGCGCGCCGGGGCTGTTCATCGCGAAGTAGATGCCGGGCTCGATGCACGAGGCCGCGACCAGCGCCATCACCGCGACGAAGGACTCGGCCAGCATCCCGCCGTAGCCGATGAAGCGCGCATGGCGCTCGTTGTCGAGCATCTTGGGCGTGGTGCCCGAGGAGATCAGCGCATGAAAGCCCGAGACGGCGCCGCAGGCGATGGTGATGAACAGGAACGGGAACAGGCTGCCCGCCCACACCGGGCCGTTGCCCTGCGCGAACTGCGTGACGGACGGCATCTGCAGCGTAGGCATCACGAACACGATGCCGATGGCCAGCGCGATGATGGTGCCGATCTTCAGGAAGGTCGACAGGTAGTCGCGCGGCGCCAGCAGCAGCCACACCGGCAGGCTCGCGGCAATGAAGCCGTAGCCCACCAGCATCCACGTGAGCGCCTTGCCGTCGAAGGTGAAGAGCGGGGCCCACTCGGGGTTCTGGCTCACGGCCTGGCCGCCGAAGATGGCCAGCATCAGCAGCACGAAGCCGATCAGCGACACCTCGCCGATGCGCCCCGGGCGGATGTAGCGCAGGTACACGCCCATGAACAATGCCACCGGAATCGTCGCTGCCACCGTGAAGGTGCCCCACGGCGATTCGGCCAGCGCCTTCACCACGATCAGCGCCAGCACCGCGAGGATGATGATCATGATCATGAAGGTGCCGAACAGCGCGATCATGCCGGGCACCACGCCCATCTCCTGCTTGACGAGGTCGCCGAGCGAGCGGCCGTCGCGCCGCGTGGAGATGAACAGCACGATGAAGTCCTGCACCGCGCCGGCGAACACCACGCCGGCCAGGATCCACAGCAGCCCGGGCAGGTAGCCCATTTGCGCCGCCAGCACCGGACCCACCAGCGGGCCCGCACCAGCGATGGCCGCGAAGTGGTGGCCGAACAGCACGTTCTTGTCGGTCGGCACATAGTCCAGGCCGTCGTTGTGGCGGTGTGCCGGCGTCTTGCGGTTGCCGTCCAGGCCCAGCACCTTGTCGGCGATGAACAGGCTGTAGTAGCGGTAGGCGATCAGGTAGGTGCAGATCGCGGCGGCCACCACCCAGAGGGCGTTGACGCTTTCGCCTCGGGTCAGGGCCACGGTGCCGAGCGCGAATGCGCCGACCACGGCCACGACCAGCCACACCAGATGGCGTCGGATGCTGTGCATGCGGATGTCTCCTCTATATTGAACCCGAGGAGTTTTGCCGGGCTTCGGCGCGGGCGCATCCGTCGGACTGCGCGGAGTGCATGCGTGGCTTTGCGTAATGGAAAACCCGGGTACGGCAGGCGCCGTCCCGCAGTGCAATGCCTGCGGGCCTACACGCAGGAACCGGACCAGGCGCGAACATGTGAGCCCTCATCAGGACGCGATCAGGGGGCGAAAGAATCGAAGCCATGGACACACAACCACGCTGCTGCATCGCAGGTGGCGGTCCTGCCGGCATGGTGCTGGGCCTTCTGCTGGCCCGGGCCGGCGTGCCCGTCGTCGTGCTGGAAAAGCATCTCGACTTCCTGCGCGACTTTCGCGGCGACACCGTGCACCCGTCGACGCTCGAGATCCTGCACGAGCTGGGCCTGCTCGACGTCTTCCTGCAGCGCCCGCACGACCGCATCGAGGAACTGCGCGTCACCTTCGAAGGCCGCTGCATCCCGGTGGCCGATTTCACGCACCTGCCCTCGCACAGCAAGTTCCTGGTGTTGATGCCGCAATGGGAGTTCCTCGATTTCATGTGCGACGAGGCCCGGCGCTATCCGGGCTTCGAGCTGTGGACCGATGCCGAGGTCATCGGCCTGCTGCAGGACAAGGGACGCGTCAACGGCGTGAAGGTGCGGCGCGGCGCCCGCGCGGGCCAGCCGCAGGATGTCGAGCTGCACGCCTCGCTGGTGGTGGCGGCCGATGGCCGGCATTCCGCGCTGCGCGATGCCGCGGCGCTGCCGCACATCAGCTACGGCGCACCCATCGACGCGCTGTGGATGGCCATTCCCAAGCAGGCCGGCGACCCCTCCACCACCGGGGGCTACATCGCGCGCGGGCGCTTCCTGGCGATGCTGAACCGCGGCGACTACTGGCAATGCGCCTTCGTGATTCCCAAGGGCGGCCACGCTGCGCTGCAGGCCCGGGGCATCGGTGCGTTCCATGAAGAGATCGGAAAGGTCGCTCCCTTTCTCGCCGCCCGGCTGCCATCGGCCCTGCCCGGCTGGGACGCGGTGAAGCTGCTCGAGGTGACGGTCGACCGCCTCGAGGCCTGGTCGTGCCGCGGGCTGCTGTGCATCGGCGACGCGGCCCATGCGATGTCGCCGGTGGGCGGCGTCGGCATCAATCTCGCCGTACAGGACGCCGTGGCCGCCGCGAACCTGCTGGCCCAGGCCTTGGCCGGCGCCGCGAGCGAGAAGGAAATCGACGCCCTGCTGCCCCAGCTCCAGCGCCGCCGGGAATGGCCGGTGCGCGTGACGCAGGCGGCGCAGCGCCTGATACAGGACCGCGTGCTGGTGCCCGTGCTCGGCGGCGAGCTGGCGTCCGGCTCCGGGCACCTGCCCTGGCCGCTGCGGCTGCTGGCGCGCTGGCCGCTGCTGCGCAGGCTGCCGGCGCGGACCGTGGGCATGGGCGTGCGGCCCGAGCACGTGAAGTCGCCGCGGGCGTGATGGAACTGGCATTTCGTTACACAGCCGGGGCCTGGGGAGGCCGCCGGGCAGGCCTCTGCGAGAGGTCGCTGTTGTAGACTGCCAGGTTTTTCGATCAGGCGCGTTCAAGCGGTATGGGGCAAGTTTTCAGGCGCACAAGTTTCAACGGCTCGGCGCTCATTCGCTTGCTTTCCCGACTGGCTGACATCGATGCTCGCGAACCCGCACAACCCACCGCCGACCGACTGAGCCAGTGGTTCGGCTGGACCGATGCCATCTCGCTGTCCGCGGCGCTCGATGGCGCACCGGCAACGATGGCACAGCCCGGCACCCGCGCTCCCCGCAACACCGAAGAAGGCGAATGCCAACGCGTGCGCACCGCCCTGGCGAATGCCATCGCCGAAGACAGCACCTTCGGCACCGGCAAGGACGCGACGCCCGAGTTCACCCCGTACCGCCGGCGCTACCTTGCCCGGCAACAGGCGATGGAGGCCGGTGTCGGTTCGCTGCGCAGCCGGCTGCGCTCGGCGCTGGCAGCCAGATCGCCGGCCATGGCCCGGCTGGCATCGGTGGACGTGGTCATGGCGCAGGTGCTGGAGGCGCGCGAGCACAGCCTGCTGTCGGCCGTGCCCGGGATGCTCGAAAAGCACTTCGAGCGCTTGCGCAAGGCCGCCGGGACGCCTGACGAAGCAGAGACAGACAGCGGCACCCAGCCCCCCGATGCGTGGCTGGACGTGTTCCGCAAAGACGCCCAGGACGTGCTGCTCGCCGAACTGGACTTTCGATTTCAACCGGTCGAAGGGCTGCTCGAAGCACTTCGCACCCAGGCCACCAGGACCCCATGACCCGCTTCCTTCAATACGCCGTCTTTGTCGCAGGCCTGGCCGTCGTCGGCTGGGTGGGCGCCGGATACATCGGCACGAACCCGCTGGCGCTGGCCGTCACCGCGATCATCGGCGCGTCCTACCTCATGGGCGCACTGGAACTTCATCGCTTCCAGCAGGCCACCTCCACATTGACGCAGGCCGTGGCGGACCTCTCCACCCCGCCAGAGAACCTCGGCGCATGGCTCGGCCGGCTGCATCCTTCGCTGCGCAACGCGGTGCGCCTGCGCATAGAGGGCGAACGCGTCGGCCTGCCCGGCCCGGCGATGACGCCGTACCTCGCCGGCTTTCTCGTGCTGCTGGGCATGCTCGGCACCTTCGTCGGCATGGTGGTCACGCTCAAGGGCACCGGCCTCGCGCTGGAAAGCTCGACCGACCTGCAGACCATCCGCGACTCGCTGTCCGCTCCCGTGAAAGGCCTCGGACTGGCCTTCGGCACCTCCGTGGCAGGCGTGGCCGCGTCGGCGATGCTGGGCCTGGCCTCGGCGCTGAGCCGGCGCGAGCGGCTGCAGGCCGGGCAATTGCTCGACACCCAGATCGCGACCACCCTGCGCGTCTTCTCGCTCACGCATCAGCGTGAGGAATCGTTCAAGCTGCTGCAGCAGCAGGCCCACGCCATGCCCGAGCTGGTCGGCCAACTGCAGGCCATGATGCTGGCGATGGAACGCCAGAGCCACGCGCTGAACGAACGCCTCGCCACCAGCCAGGACCTCTTCCACAGCAAGGCCGAGGCCGTGTACGGCAGCCTCGCCGCTTCCGTCGACCAGTCGCTGAAGCAGAGCCTGACCGAGAGCGCACGCGTCGCCGGCGCGGCAATCCAGCCGGTCGTCGAAGCCACCATGGCCGGCATCGCGCGCGAAACGGCCACGCTGCACGACACCATCTCGCAGACCGTGCAGCAGCAGCTCGACGGCCTGTCGACCCGCTTCGAGGCCACCACCACCCGCGTGGCCGATACCTGGAAAACAGCGCTCGCTGAACACCAGCGCACGAGCGAAGCCTTGTCGAAGGACATGCGCAGCTCGCACGACCAATTCGCGCAGACCTTCGAGCAACGCTCGGCTGCGCTGGTCGACACCGTCTCCGCCCGCCTCGAGAGCGCCGTGGGCAACGTGTCGGACACCTGGGGCAGCGCGCTTGCGCAGCATCAGCGCGTGAGCGAAAAACTCTCGGGCGATGCGCGCCAGGCCCTGTCGTCGGCCGCCGCCGCCTTTGCACAGCACTCCGCGTCGCTGCTGGACACGGTCGATGGCGCACACGCGAGGCTGCAGACCGACATGGCATCGCGCGACGAGCAACGCCTCGCGGCCTGGACACAATCGCTCACGGCCATGGCCGCCTCGCTGCAAAAGGAATGGCAGCAAGCCAGCGCACACAACGCGGGCCAGCAGCAACAACTCCTCGGCACCATGGCGCAGGCCGCGCGCGACATGTCGGCCCAGACCGAAGCGCACGCGAAGAGCACCGTCGCCGAGATCGCCCAGTTGCTGCAGGCGGCTTCGGAAGCTCCACGGGCCGCGGCGGAGATCGTGTCCGAGATGGCATCGCGCGACGAACAGCGCCTCTTGGCGTGGACGCAATCGCTGGCCACCATGGCCGCATCGCTGCAGCAGGAATGGCAGCAGGCCGGCGCACACAACGCGAGCCAGCAGCAGCAACTGATCGACGCCATGGCGCAAACCGCGCGGGACATGTCGGCCCAGACCGAGGCGCATGCGAAGAACACCGTCGCCGAGATCGCGCAGCTGCTGCAAGCCGCAGCGGAAGCACCGCGCGCCGCAGCCGAGGTTGTCACCGAGCTGCGCCAGAAACTCGCCGACAGCATGACCCGCGACAACGCGATGCTGGAAGAGCGCAGCCGCATCCTCGAAACGCTGGCCACCCTGCTCGATGCCGTGAACCATGCCTCCACCGAACAGCGCACGGCCATCGACACGCTGGTGTCCGCATCGGCCGACCTGCTGGAGCGCGTGGGCAGCCGCTTCACCGAAAAGGCCGATGCGGAGTCCGAGAAGATGGCCGCCGTTGCCGCGCAGATCACCGGCAGTGCCGTCGAAGTTGCGAGCCTCGGTGAAGCCTTCGGCCTTGCCGTGCAGCTGTTCAGCCAGTCGAACGACAAGCTCGTGGGCCACCTGCAGCGCATCGAAGGCGCGCTGGGCAAGTCCATCACGCGCAGCGACGAGCAATTGGCCTACTACGTTGCGCAGGCGCGCGAAGTCATCGACCTGAGCATCATGTCGCAAAAGCAGATTGTCGAAGACATGCAGCAGATCGCCAGCCGGCAGCAACAGCAGGCACCGGTGGACAGCGAAGCATGATGCGCGAAGACCTCGATGCCGGCTTCGACGAACCGGGCGTGCCGGTGTGGGCGGTGTTCGGCGACCTGATGGCGGGCCTGCTCGGTGCCTTCGTGCTGATCCTGGTGTGCGCGATCGGCATGCAGCTGGAGCTCGCGTCCAGGCTGGAGACCGAGGTCAAGCAGCGGCAGGCCGAGGCCAAGCGCCGGCAAACGCTGGAGCAAGCTCTCGCGGGGCCGCTCGCAGCCGGCCGCGTGACGCTGAACAACGGCCGCATCGGCATCAGCGGCAGCGTGCTGTTTGCCTTCAATTCCGCGGAGCTTCAGCCCGAGGGCCGGCAACTGCTCAAGAGCCTGGCCGCGCCGCTGAGCGCGTACCTCAAGTCGCGCGACGAGATCCTGATGGTGAGCGGCTTCACCGACGACCGGCAGATGCGCGACAACGCGCGCCAGTTTGCAGACAACTGGGAGCTCTCGGCGCAGCGTGCCTTGACGGTGACGCGGGCGCTGATCGAATCGGGCATACCGTCGTCGTCGATCTTCGCGGCGGCGTTCGGATCTGAGCAGGCAGTGGCCTCGAATGCAGATGCCGATGGGCGCTCGAAGAACAGGCGCGTGGAAATGGCGCCCACGCCGAGGCCCTCCAACAATGCCAGCGCAAAGCCCCGTGACTGATCACGAGACGTGCCTCGACACCGCCGCGATGGTCGCCGCATCGATCAAGCGCGGCGATCATCGTTTCGATCCCGTACGCTTTCGTGTCATCGAAGCGATGGCCAGGCGCGCGGCCGCGTACAGCGGCGAGGCCCGGCGCATCCTCGACGACAAGGTCGCCACGCTGCTTGCCGTGTACGGCGAGGATCTTGGAAAGGCACAGCCAGCGGATGTTGCGAAGCAGGAAGCCGCACCAGAGCGCGGGGCGCTCGCCGGCCTCGTCGATCACATTGCCCGGCATGCACCGGTGCCTGGCGACAGCTCGCCGCCCGCGGCGGGCAATGCGGCACGCGGCCTCCCCGCCTTTTCGCCTTCCACCGAACTGAAGTCGATCCGCTACTTCAAGAGCACATGGTCCAGGCTCAGCGCGGATCGGCGCTTGACGCAATCACTGGCGAAGGTGCCGGAGAACGCGGGCCCCCTCAACTCGCATCACCTCGTGCACCGTTCGCTCACGCTGATGCGCGACCTGTCGCCGGAATACCTCAACCGGTTCATGTCGTATGTCGATGCGTTGTCGTGGGTCGATCAGTTGAACGGCAGCAGCGCCGCGGCGGGCGCGGCGAGCCCGCGCACCGAGGGCCCTGCCAGGAAGAGCGGTCGCGGCAAGTCCGCCTGAACCCTCAGGGCCGCCGAGCCTGCGTCGGCTGGCGCGACCAATACACGCCGTCGAGCCTGTCGAGCCGCACTTCGCCGCCGGTCGACGGCGCATGCACGAAGCGGCCTCCGCCCACGTAGATGCCGGCATGCGTCGGTGCGAACGAACCGAAGAGCACGAGGTCGCCGGTGCGAACGTCGGACATCGCCACCGGACTGCCGAAGGACGCCATCCGCGCCACCGTGCGCGGCGGCGACTGCCCCACGCTGTTGAGATAGACGTAGCCGATGAGGCCGCTGCAGTCGAAGCCGCCATCCGGCGTGTTGCCCCCATAGCGGTACGGCGTGCCGACCAGCCCCAGTGCATGGATCGCGATGCTGTTGGTTTGTTCGGCCGTCAGCGTGCTGGTGACGGCGGCTCCCGGCCGTGGCCCGGTGGGGCCTGCGCAGCCCAGAACCAGAAGACAGGCCCCTATCGGAAGGAGTCGAAGCAGCCACTGCGACAGCGGCAGCAAGAGCGCGTGGGAACGTTGCGTTGGCACAGGTGCGTCGGGCATGTCTGATGGCTGAGCTTGTGAACGTGCACGGACTCTAGCGCGGAACGCGACGGCTACCTGAAGACGGCCCCTCCGCAGGCCGTGCGCTGCTGCGCCGGCGCCACGGAGGAAGGAAAGAAGCTCTTACTGGCCTGCGGCGGGCGCGTTGACCGCGTCCTTCAGCGCCTTGCCGGCGGTGAACTTGGGCGCTTTGCTGGCCTTGATGGTCATCGGCTCGCCGGTCGACGGATTGCGGCCCGTGCGCTCGGGGCGGCTCGCCACGGCGAAGGTGCCGAAGCCGATCAGTTGCACCGTGTCGCCGCCGGCCAGGGCGCGCGACAGGTTTTCGATGGTGGCGTCGAGCGCGCGGGCGGCGTCGGCCTTGCTGAGGTTGGTGTCGGCGGCAATGGCCGTGATGAGGTCGGTCTTGTTCAAGATGAGGTTCTTTCTTCGATCGGACGGTTGAAGGGAAATGAGTGGCGCGGAGCGCACCGGGCTCGAACTTTAAACGCCCCGCCGAGGGAGCGGGACATGCGCGCGTTTCAAAAGTGAAACATCGTGATCGATGCACGCTGGCGCGGGAAGAATCTGCAGCGCAACGGACTGCACCCACGCATTCACCGGAAGCCGAAGACCAGCAGCAGGTTGTTCGCGGGCATCGCGTGCCGCTCGCGCAACACGAGGCCTGCTCGGTGCGCCTCTGCCGTCACGTCTTCCACGCGGCGAATGCCCCATGCGGAATTTCGGGCGCGCAGATCTTCGTCGAACGCGAGGTTGCCCGGCGCCGTTGGAACTTCATCTTCCAGATACGGCCCGTACGTGATCAACACGCCGCCAGGAAGCAGATGCCGCGCGGCCCCCTGCATCAAGGCAGCGCATGTGGTCCAGGGCGCGATGTGCAGCATGTTGGCGCAGTAGATCGCGTCGAACTTCTTTTCTTCTTCAGCGGGTGCGGAACCCTGCAATGGCCATCGAGGGGCCATCACGTCGAGCAGGAGCGGCGGGCGGAGATTCGGTCGCGCGGCTTCCGCGACTCGGCTTGCAATCGCGGGGAGCATGCGGGCATCTGCGTCGGTGGGTTGCCATACCCATTGAGTCATGGTTGCCGCGAACCAGGCGGCGTGCTGCCCCGTACCGGACGCAATCTCCAACACAGTGCCACGCTCGCCGAGGAGGTGGATCAGCGCGTCCAGAATGGGCTGCTTGTTGCGGTCGGCGGCGGGGCTATGGGGAAGGTCGGGCATTCGAGGGGATTTTGATGAGGTTGTTTGAAGGACATCGGGGCAAGGGTATTTCGATGTTGCCATGAAGGCCTGGCTACCGTGCATCGAGCGCCAACCCGCAAATGAAAAAGCCCCGCCGAGGCGGGGCCGTGCAACGGGCTCGATGCCGATTCAGTGGAACTCGTAGAGCGCCACTTTCTTGCTCATCTCCAATTGGCGGGACGTGCGTGCCCAGAGCTCGAAGTTGTTGACCGACGTGCCCGCGGCGTACTGCAGTCCGAGGCTGCTGTCGCAGTGCAGATCGTTCACGGTCTGCGTCGAGCAGCGCAGGACCACCGAGCGTGCCTGGCTCGCAACGCCCGTGCTGTCGTTGAAGCGCGCGCCCTGCTGGCCCGGGCCGGGGCTCGGTGCGCGCCCGTACGCCGTGAACGACGTGGGGGGAAGCGCGCCTTGCGGCACGGTCCACGCGTCCAGGTTGCCGTCGGCGCTGAAGTCGATGAGGTTCGGATCGTTCTGGCTTGGCGCACCGAAGACGAGGTTGCCCGTGGCCGAGCTTGCCGAGATCAGCTGCGAGCGCATTGCCGCCGTCAGGCCGACGAAGGCGACCTGACGGATCTCCCCGATGCTCTGCGCCCGCGACAGCGTGCGGTAGGACTGCGTCACATTGCCGGGATTGCCGACAGCGCCGCCCACCGGCACGAACTCGAGCTTCCAGACGCTCTGGTCGTTCAGCGCGCTGATCTGCGCGTCGCTGTACTGCGGGTTCAGGAAGAACAGGCTGCTCTCCCTGTCGCTCGGGTTGCCCGCCGTCGCGGTGTTCTGGTACTCGCCGCGCAGGCGGAAGACGCTGCCGGATGTCGGCGTCACGCCATCGTCCTTCGCGGCGACGAGATAGGACAGCCCCGCGGTCGGCAGGTAGACCCGCGTCGAGCCGGTGGGGGTCGTCAGCACCACCTGGCTGAAGATCGAATTGCCGTTGCCGTCCGTCTTGTTGTCGATGTTGACGTTGTAGCCCGTCGTGTAGTAGCTGAAGTCCGGCGTGTTGATCAGCTCGCGATGTTCGGAATAAGGCCGCACGCGGGCGGCATAGGTGTAGCCGTTGCCCGACAGCTTGAGCGTGCCATTCACGTTGCGCGCAACGATGGTGTCGTAGTCGACGTTGCCGGACACGTCCGTCGTGCGGTAGCTCAGGAGCAGGTCGCCGTTCGCGCGAACGTGCTCGAAGTTGCCGCGGTCCCACTTGAGTCCGGTGGTGCCGGGCCTGAACAGGCCCGCGAAGGCGCCGGCGTTGCTGCCGTCGCGCCCCACGTACGAGCCGTTCTGGTAGTAGGTGCCGGGGTCGTCGCCGACGAACATCGTGCGGCAGGCGGGCGCGATCACGTCGGTGGCGGTGCCCGTCACGGCCGACGTGTCGTTCGGCGCGTTGACGCGCTGCGACAGCGGCAGTGCAAAGCATGCCGTGACTTTGTCGAACAGCGCCGCGACCGCCGCGGGCGACGGGACCTGCGCCAGATCGCCGGCCGCGATCGGAGGCAGCGTCGGCGTGGTGCTGTCGCTGGAACGGAAAGTGATCGAAACGGGCGCGCTGCCTTCGGTCGCGGGGACGGTCTTGACCGTGATCTCGATGTTGGCGGCGGTGCCGTCGGGGCGTACGCTCACCGAGATGGCGTCGAGCACCTTGTCCGGGCCGGTGCCGTCGGCCACGAAGACGCCGGAGACCGGATCGAGGGTCCCCTGGCCCAGCGTGCTCAGCAGCGGCTGGAGGGCGGCCACCAGGCTCGTCACCTGCTGCTGGATCGAGGCTTCGGTCAGGGCGCCGGGGTTCGCCTGGATGGCACCGGCCAGGCTGGCGGGGTTGCCGTCCGGCGACAGCCGGGAAACGATGATGGTGGTCAATGGCGAGACGTTGGCCGTGCCCCCCGTGGTGCTGGCGGTCGTGCTGTAGAGCGTCAGGTCGTCGCGCTGGGCCGTGATCACCAGCGGGGCCTTGGCGCTGGCGGGCAGAGGACAGGCGTAGGCCCCTGCGATGTCGGTCTGCGTCGTGCACACGGTGGCGCCGGTCTGGTCGACGACGACGATGCTGGCGCCCGCGAAGGGCGCGCCGGTGGCGGCCACGCCGGACAGCTGCGATGAGGTCTGCGGCGGGTTCGAGGCTGGCGGCGCCGATGGCGGCGTCGACGGCGGGGCCGCTGGCGGCGACCCGGCAACGGGGAACAGGGCGGCGCCGCTGCCCCCGCCGCCGCCGCCACCACAGGCGGCCAACAACACCAGGCTGGTACTTGCCGCAGTCGCACACAGCGTTTTCTTGAAAGATGTCATGTCGGGAGGTCCTCGTAAAAAAACAGAGCCGGATGTCACAAAATGTGGAGCGCAGTGTGCGAAAGATGGCTGAAGGCCGCCTCCCCTGATCGCGGGATACGCGGCCTGTGCAAAGCAGGCAAAGCTCGCGCATCGGAAGCCCACGCGCGCCTGCGTGCGGGCCTGTCACTCACCGGTTCCCAGGAAAGAGACCTGAATGAAAACTGTGCTCGCGACACCCCCTGCGGCCGCGCTGTGCAATGACCGCCATTGACCGCGTCCGCGTCGCGCTGGTCGAGGACGAGGCCGGCACGCGCGCGCGCCTGTGCAGCGCGGTGGCCCAGAGCCCGGCGCTGGAACTGGTGTTCACGGCAGCCACGGCCGGCGAGATCCATGCCTGGCTGCGCGAGGGACGGCCCGACGTGCTGCTGGTCGATCTCGGCCTGCCCGACGGCTCGGGCTTCGAGGTCATCGAGTGGTGCCGCCAGCTCGCGCCGAAGGCCGAGACGATGGTGATCACGATGTTCGGAGACGAGGCCAACATGATCCGGGCCTTCGAGGCCGGCGCGCGCGGCTACCTGCTCAAGGACGGCACCGAGGACGATCTGTCGCGCCACGTACTGCAGCTGCACGCCGGCGGCTCGCCCATGTCGCCGATCATTGCGCGTCAGCTCCTGACTCGCATGGCGCCCGGCACGGCCGCGCCGATCGCTGCGGCCGCGCCCGCCGTCGCCTCGCTGTCGCCGCGCGAGACCGAAGTCCTCGCCCTAGTCTCCCGCGGCTATACCTACCCCGAACTGACGAGCCTGCTCGGCGTTTCGCTCAGTACCATCCAGACCCATGTCAAGAGCATCTACAGCAAACTTGCCGTGCATTCGAAAACCGAGGCGGTCTTCGAGGCCCGTCAACTGGGCTTGCTGGATCGCTAGCCTGGCGCTCGCGCTGCTGTTGGCCGCTCCGCGCGCCGAAGCGGGCAATGCCGGCGATGCGGGCGGTGGGGCCGACGCGGGCTTCGTGCAGATCGACCGTGCGCTCGTCACGCTCTGGCCCGATGGAAGCCCGGCCGAGGCGCCCGTCGAGCGCGCCCTGCCACATCGGTGGGACATCGACCACCCGCACAGCGGCGGCAGGGCCCGCTATCAGCTCATGCTGCCGCCGGTCCGCGGTGCGGAGCCATACGCGCTTTTTTTTCCGCGCATCGGCAACCAGGTCGAGGTGCGCGTCGGCGGCCATCTGGTGACCAAGCTGGGCGAGCTGGGCGATGAATCGACGGACATGGCCAAGCTACCGGTCCTGATGACCGTGCCGGCCGCCCTGCTCTCGCATGACGCCCCCACCGAACTGCAGGTGGATGCGGCGGTGCAGCCCGGCCGCTGGGGCGGACTCAGCGCGGTCATCTTCGGCGTCCAGTCGGTGGTCGTTCCGATGTATCGCACCAATGAACTCTGGCGCCAGTCCGCTCCCACCGCAATCACCTGGGCACTCGTGTTCATGGGGCTGATTGCGGGCGGCCTGTGGTGGCAGCACCGGGAGGGCCTGTATGGCATCTTCGCGCTGATCTCGCTGTTCGGGGTGACGACCATCTCCGGCCGGCTGCTGATCACGCCGCCGCTGCCGTGGCCGGCCTGGGGCGCGGTCGGCGGCATCGCGCTATGCGTGCTCCTGCTGCTGATGGCGCGCTTCGTCATGGTGGCGATCGCCGAGCTGCGCCCCTGGATGCGGGTTGCCTTCTGGGTGTACCTGGGGCTGTGCGTATGCGCCGTCACGGCCAGCTTTCTGTGGCACCAGCCGTTGATCTACACCTTGGTGCTCGGCAGCCTGCTACTGCCGGCGATGGTGATGATGTACAGCATCGTGCGAAAGATGTGGATGGCGCCCACGTGGGAGTCGACGCTGATGTGCCTGGCAGGCGTCACGGCGATCGTCGCCGGTGCGCGCGACTTCATGGTGGTCCGCATTCCCGAGTCGGGTTCGATGTCCTACGCCATGCTGCCGCTGGCCGTGTTCTTCCTGGTGCTGGCGATGGGCGGGACGGTCGTGGGGCACTACGTTCGCCAGGTGGCCGCATACAGGGAGCTCAATGCCTCTCTGGCGCGGCGCATCGCCGAGCGGGAAGCCGAGCTCGGCGAGTCCCATCGGCTGCAGCAGCGTCAGAGCGAGGAGCAGGCCGCGCTGCAGGAGCGCCAACGCATCATGCGCGACATCCATGATGGCGTGGGCGCACATCTGGTGGGACTGCTCAGCATGATGAAGAAAGGCGGCGCCGCGGCCGAGGCGCTGCAGGAACAGGCTCACGCGGCGCTCGACGAACTGCGCATGGCGGTCGATTCGCTGCAGCCGGTGAACGGCGACCTCGCCACGGTCCTCGCCACGCTGCGCTATCGGTTGCAGCCGCGGCTGGAGGCCGCGGGGCTGCGGGTCGAATGGGAGGTGGCGGCGCTGCCCGAGATGCGCAGCCTGACGCCGACCACGGTGCTCAACGTCCAGCGCATCCTGCTCGAAGCCTTCACCAACGTGCTGAAGCACGCAGCGGCCACCACCGTGCGCGTGACGGCAAGGCGGGTCGAAGGCCCCGACCGGCTCGAGCTGCGCGTGCAGGACGACGGAGCCGGTATTTCCGCGGAGCAGGGCCGCGTGTCCGGCCACGGCCTGGGCAACATGCGGGCACGGGCGCAGTCCATCGGCGCGGCCCTTGTCGTCCAGCATGCGCAGCCGCATGGCACCATCGTCGAGCTGAGTTTGCCCATGGCTTAAGCACTAAGCGCACAGGAAGAACGGGATTCTGACAATGTGATTTTGGCAATGAGTCTGGATCTCCGATGACCATCACCATCACCGCCTTTGAACGGTCGCCCGATGGCGGCAAGGACGAAGCCGTGCACAACTGATTCGTTTCGCCTCGGCCCCAACACTAAGATCCAAAATCGCACACCATCTTTGCCAAACCAGGAAAATCAAGGAGGCCTCCATGCAACGAACGATCGTTCTCGCTCGTCTGGCTTTGCTCTTGCCGCTCTTTTTTGCAGCGGCTTCGGCAAGAACTCACCCGGAGCAATTCGTCTGTACCGGCACATTGAGCTCTGGCTCTGGCATGGCGGGTTCATCGCTGGAAAAGAGCGGTCGGGCGACCTGCTTCTTTGAGGCCGACACCTACGCCGAACAACGGGCGCAAAAGATCTGCAGGCAGAACCAGCCGTGCGAAGTCGTCGCCATGACCCGCATCGACGGAGACAAGCGCATCATTGAACAGGTGCTTTCCATCAATGGCGTCCGGCAACCCGCGGGTGCTCTCCATGCACAAAAGGATGATGCTGCTGTGAACGGGCAAGCACGTGCAGAGGCGCTGGATTGCCCCGGCAAAACCTTCGAAACCTTCGTGGAGAAATTCGCAAACAGCATCTCCCTCCAGGCGAAGTTCACGCGCTGGCCGCTGCAATCCACTGCCATCGATGCCAAGGCGGAGCCAGAACCGAAGCCCGTGACGAAACAACTCACGCAGCGGCAAGTGACTTATCCGCTGATGACGGCGCTAGATCGCGCCAAACGCGAAGGCAAGATCATTCGGATCGCAAAGGACGAGGACTCGGGAGGTCAGATCGAAATTGCCGGATCGAACTCCGGAGAGAAGGTCCGCTATCTCTTCAAGCGATCGGGAATGTGCTGGAAGCTGACGGCTATCGACGATCAATCGATCTAGCACGACGTTAAATCTCTCTTGGGCATTGCACCTCTAACGCGAGGTCCGAAATGCGCATTCCTTCCTTCTGGCAGTTGGCGATCCTCAGTAAGCTGGATAGATGATCGTCCCCGTGCTACTCCTGCGACCATCGCGGGCTGGGAGGACGTCAATCAGATGGAAATTCGATATGAAACGACTCTTCCTGGTTTCGATGTTGATGTGGGGCCCAGTCTTGGCATACGCCCAGCAGCCACCTAACAGCGGATCACCCTGCCCGCCTGGAATGATCCCCGGTTACGGAAAATGCTATTCACCTAGCGATCCGGATCTGTATGGTCCAAACGAACAACGGCAACGCAGCGCCAGGCCGGACGGCGCAGCCAACCACGGGGATGGCTGGCTTCGCTATGAAACTGGCAAGTGGACGGAGAGCTTCGGAGCGTTTGCCGACGATGGGAGAGGCGTAAAGGGCTCTGGTGGCAGGTCGGAGGACAGCACAAGCGCCCAAGCTGCAAGAAAGGAAGCATTGCGCGATTGTGGCAAGCAGGATTGCCAGATCAGAATTGAGATGCGCAATGGATGTTGGGCGGTGGCTTATGGAAAAAGGAGCACGTTTTATTTTGGTACGGAGGTCGACATGGTTGGGCCCGACCCGAAAACGGCCGGCTTGAAGCTGGTTTCAAGCAAAGCGTTGGCCATGTGCAAGCAAGCAGGCGATGTGAACTGCGAAGTCAGAAACACCTCTTGCAGCCTCCCGTCTCAGTGAGGGTTCGATGCTGCGCACCTTTCTAAAAGGGCACATCACGCTGATGTTCGAGATGCCCGGGAACGTCACGCGCAAGATCCGGGTTCCGATCGATCTCTCCATCGCAGACAAGGATCCGCGGCCCGCCATCTAGGGTTCTGGCTGTTCGATAGGCATCCCCGACGCTCACCGCCAGCCGACCGCCTCCAGCGCACCGACTTCTTGTAGGCGGCCATCCCACTTCCTACCAGAGGTGCGGAATGAGACGATGACGTACACGGCTTGCGTATTCGTTGTACCCGGGAAGATCGCGGCGCAAGATTTTTTCCTCATCGAGAAGCCGCCAGAAGAGCACCGGCAGGATGAGCGGGACGAGACAGATCGTGAGCCACGAGCCAAGTGCAAGCGGCATGCCAATGAAAAGCCAGAGTGCGCCAGCGTACATAGGATGACGCACATAAGCGTAGGGGCCGCTGTCGATCACTTTTTGATCATCCGCGACACTGATGTTGGCTGCTGCATAACTATTGACCTTCAGCACCCAGAAAATAAAGAGGAACGACAAGACGATCACGATGTTCCCGACAAAGGACAGGTACGCGGGCACCAGCGAGACGCCAAATCGGTAGTCGAGTGAAGGCAGGATGATAAAAATAAAAAACGCGAGGATGATGAGCGACACGATGATCTTCTGCGACCACTCTTTCTCATGCTGCGGTCCGGCATTCATACGGCGTTCGAGAAGCGGCCTGTCGTGAAGGGCGAGATAGACGGTGAAGCCGATGGTCGAGACGGAAAAGACTGCGATAAAGAGCCAGCCTTGCCAGTATTTCCACGTGCCCGCGGGCAAGAAAATGAAGGCAACGAATACGGCCATCCCCGCAACCCCTTGCGCGATGGCTTTCTTGTAGAGCGGGTCCATAGACGAGTGAATGGTATATCCGACGCTCCGCAACAAGCGACCCAAGTGCGAAGTTTCCGATGACCGCTCTGGAGGGCGAGAGCCGGCAGCTCAGAGGCCTTCGCGCCAACTTCTCCTGCGGCTACAGTCGGCCACACGCAGACGCTTGGGGAACACGATCAGTTCGCCCCGAAGCTGATTCAAATGGAATGCTCAGAGCCCATAACTGCCATCTTCACTTTAGAAGGCCTGTCTCGCGCAGAAAGAACTTCTGTTGAAGATTCCTCGATTCCTTGGCGCAATCGTCAATCGGCAGCGCCGGTACACAAAGCGCTGGCAGTCAACGAAGCAGGCAAGCGATTCAGGAGCCCTGCCCGAACTCCCGCGCATGCTCCACCGCGTACTTGATGAGCTCCGCCTGCCCCTCGATCCCCAGCCGCCGCTTGATGCTCTGCCGATGCGCCTCCACAGTGCGCACGCTCAGGCCCAGGTCACGCGCGATCTGCTTGCTCGACTCCCCTCGCCCCAGCGCAGAAAGAATCTCGCTCTCGCGCGGGGTGAGCAGCGGCCTCGGCTCCTGCGTGCGAAACAGCTTCTTCGACACGGCTGGGCTCAGGAAGGTACCGCCCGCCGACACAGCCTCGATGGCCGCGACGATCTCCGCCGCGGGCGCGTCTTTCAGCACGTAGCCGCGTGCGCCCGCCTGCAGAGCCTTCTGCACGTACTCGGGGTTGTCGTACATGCTGAGCATCACGATGTGCGGCGCGCCCTGGCGTTGCAGCAGCAGCGCCGCGAGCTCGATGCCGTTCATGTCCTTCATGCCGACGTCCATCAGCATGAGGTCGGGCCGCAGGCTCTCCACCAGCGCAAGCGCTTCGGCGGCGCTGCCGGCCTCGCCGACGATCTGCAGGTTGGGCATGGAGCCGAGCCGGGCGCGCAGGCCGTCGCGCACCAGCGGGTGATCGTCCACCAGGAACAGGCGCACGGCCGCAGTAGGCATGTCCTTGGCTTGTTGTGTCGTGGTCATGCGGCCTGTGCCTTCGCGCTGCGGGCCGGCACCTCGGCCTCGATGGAGGTGCGCCCCGCGTTGGAGTTCATGGTGAGCCGCCCGCCGATGGCCTCCATGCGCTCGCGCATGTTGCGCAGGCCGATGCCGCGCCGCGGGTCGAGCTGCACGGCCTGAATGTCGAAGCCGGTGCCATCGTCGCTCACTTCCAGACGCACGCCCTCTTCGTCGTCGAAGTTCAGCGCAATGTGCACGTGCTGTGCGTGCGCGTGCTTGCGCACGTTGGTCAATGCTTCCTGCGTCAGGCGGAAGAGCGCTGTCTTCACTTCGGGCTGCAGCTCGAAGGATTCGCCGCCCATCATCATCGACGCATCGACTCCGCCCTCCTCCCTGAACTCGTCGACCAGCCGCTCCAGCGCGGCGGGCAGGCCCAGTGTGTCGAGCAAGGCGGGGCGCAGGCGGTGCGAGATGCGGCGCACCTCGATCAGCGAATCGTTGAGCCGCTGCAGCGCCTTGGCCAGCGCGGGCGGCGTGGTGGTGTGCTGCTGGCGGTCGAGCGATTCCACGGCGGACTCGATCAGCAGCTTGGCCGACACCAGCGTCTGGCTGGTGCCGTCGTGCAGCTCGCGCGCGAGGTGGCCGCGCTCTTCTTCCTGCGACTGCACCACGCGCCGCGCGAGCAGGCGCAGCTTGGCCTCTGCCGTGCGGTGCTCGCTGAGGTTCAGCAGCAGGCCGGCGGCGCTGACCACGCCAAGGCACAGTGCGGCGATGCCGGCAATCCACAGCAGCGTGGCGGTGACGTTGGCGTTCATCTGCCGATCGAGGGTGTCCATGGTCGACTGGATGTCGTCGAGGTACAGGCCGGTGCCGACCATCCAGTTCCAGCGCGGCAGCGCCGTGACGTAGCCGAGCTTGGGCGCCATCTGCGCGCTCGACGGCTTGCGCCACTCGTATTCGATGTAGCCGCCGCCGTTTTCCTTCGCGCCCTTGATCAGTTCCTGGATGGTGTAGCGGCCGCGCGAATCGCGCAGCTCCCAGAGGTTCTTGCCGACCAGTTCGGGCTGGCGCGAGTGCATGAGCGAGTTGCCCTCGAGGTCGTAGACGAAGAAGTAGCCGTCGTCGCCGTAGTTGAGCGCGGCGAGGCGGCGCAGAGCCTCGTTGCGGGTGGCTTCGTCGTCCTGGCCGGATTCGTACAGCGGAAGCAGGTTGCTCACGGCCAGGTCCACGTAGCTGCGCAGTTCGCTGCGGCGCTGGTCCATGTAGCTGCGCTCGATGAGGGCGCGCTCGCGCTGGGCGAGGTCATGCTCCTGGTGGCGCACCGCGAGGGCCACGAGCACCAGTGCGATGAGCAAGGGTGCCACAGCGAGCGCAACGATCTTGGTGCGGAGGTTCATCGGGGGGCAAGGCTACCACCGCCGCCTGGCCGGCCTTTCAGAGCTCGGGGTTCGTCAGTGGCAGCAAGGCGCGGTCGTTCAGGGCGTCCAGCAGTGCATCTTGATCGGCGCCGCCTTCGAGCATCAGGTCCAGGTTCTTTCCCGTCAGCGGCCGAATGGCAAGAAAGCTGAACTCGTAGCCGAGGCCGCTTGCACGACGGCGGCTGATACGGGCCTGCCGCAGGTCGGCTTGCCAGCTGCCGTCGGTGCTGCGCAACTGCACACCGTCGAGTTCGAAGGCGCGCACCCGCGAGGGCGCGAAAGTGCTGACCTGCGAGAAGGGAATGAACCACACGAGCCATGCAGCCAGCGGCACGACCACGCACAGCCCCACCATGGTCTTCAGAAAGCCCGCGTCGGAAGCATTGAGCAGCAGCGCAATGGCCGCCGCACCCGCCAGCGCGTAGCCCGCCGCAATCCAGGCCAGGAAACAACGCCAGCAGAAAACCATGGCGCGGCTTTGCAGCACGCCTGTGGCCGTCGGCGTGGGGCAGGCTCGAAGCGAGAGGTAGTGATTGAGGGCCGGCACCAGGTCATCGACGGGCACCGCCAGCATCAGCTTCTTGAAGGGCCGGGTATGAACGATCAGGTAGTTGTCGCTGTCGGGAATGCTCTCGAAGGTCAGCACGTCGATCCAGTCGACGTGGCCGAGCCCTTGCACCGAGAGGCCGCTTTCGTCGACGTCGACCTGCACGCTTTCGTTGAAGGGCTTGGGCCGGCGCTCGCCGGGTTTCAGCCAGCGCGCCTCGAGCCAGAGCCACGCGCGCACGACGACCACCAAACCCACCAGCCACAGCGCGAAGAGGGCAAGCCAGGCCACCATGCCCAATGCGATGTACCAACCCGTCGCCTCCAGGTCGATGACCCATACACCTGCAACGCCCATCAACAATGTGTAGGCCGTACAGAGCAACAGGATGGGCCAGATCAGGGCGGCGTCGTGCTGGGTGACCTGGATGCGCCGCGAAAAAACCGGAGGGCTCATTGAATGCCGCGGCTACCGTCCAACGGCGATGCCCACGGCCCGCGGGCGGAACTCGGTCGCGTAGTACAGCAGCGCCAGCAGCACATACCCGCCGCCCAGCAGGCACAAACCGCTCCATCCGTGGAAGGCATACACGGCCGCGGCGATGCCCGAGGCCACCGCCGCGCAGATGAAGATGAAGGTCATGAACAGCCCGTTGAGCCGGCCGCGCAGCTCCGGCGCCAGCATGAACAGGCTGCGGAAGTTGAGCACCTGGCACAGCTGCACCGCCCCGTCGAGCAGGATGCCCGCCGCGACCAGCCCGGCCACCGAGCGGTAGTGCATGGCGACCGCGCCGAGCAAGAAGGACAGCAGCGCGACCACGATGGCTGCGCCGGTCGCAGGCCGCGTCCACCCCTGGTCGGCCAGCCGGCCCGCCACCGGCGCGAGCAAGGCGCCAGCGGCGCCGGCCAGCGCGAACAGCGCAATGCCGCGCTGTCCCATGCCGAACTCGTGCACCAGCGCCAGCGGCACGGCAGTCCAGAAGGCCTGGAAGGCGGAGAACATCATCCCCTGGTAGAAGCCGCGCCGGCGCAGCAGCGGCGTGTTCAGCACGATGCCGGGCAGCGAGGCCATGGTGCGCGCATAGCCCACCGAGGCATGCGGCCGGCGCTGCGGCAGCACGCGCCACAGCACGGCAATGAGCGTGGCCATCAGCGCGGCCGAGAGCCAGAACACCGCGCGCCAGCCCAGCGCGGAAGCCACCACGCTGGCAAAGGGCCGCGCCAGCATGATCCCGCCCAGCAGGCCGGCCATGATGTTGCCGACCACCTTGCCGCGCGTGGCCTCGGGCGCGAGGTGCGAGGCGAAGGGCAGCAGCACCTGCGCCGCGACCGCGCATGCGCCCACCACGAACGAGGCCACTAGGAAGGTGATGGCGGAGTTCGAAAGCGCGATGCCCACCAGCCCGATCACCGCGCCGAACAGCGCGCCCACGATGAGCTTGCGGTTCTCGACCACGTCGGCCAGCGGCACCAGCAGCAGCAGGCCGGCGCCGTAGCCGAGTTGCGTCAACGTCATGATCAGGCCGGCCAGCCCGGCATGCAGTTGCAGCGTGTCGGAGATGGGGCCGATCAGCGGCTGGGCGTAGTAGATGTTGGCCACGCACAGGCCGCAGGCGATGGCGAAGACCAGCGTGAGAGCGGGCGTAAGACCGGCCGGAGAAACAGAAGCTCTGGAGGCGGAAGAAGACATGAGGAGTCCCGGTTCGAGAGGGCAACCTTAGGGGTTAACCCGAAGCCGGAGGACCATAGCACGGGAGGCCGATTCCTGCAGCGCTCAGGCCTTGCGGTCAATCCACGCTCGTGGGCCTGCCCGAGGCCACCCACGCATCGAGCCCGCCCGTCAGCGGCAGGGCCCGCCGCGCCCCGCGTGCCAGCAGCACGCGCGCGGCCTGCGCGGCCGACACCTCGTTGGGGCAATTGCAGTACAGCACCACGTCGCGCCCTGCCGCGTGCGACAGGTCGAGGCTGCGCTGCTGCAGCGCCTTGAGCGTGTACGACTGCGCTCCCGGAATGCGGCGCGGATCGACCTGCACGCCGGCCTGCCCGCGCACGTCGATCACCAGCGGCGGCTCCTCGCCGTTCAGCAGTTCGTGCAGCTCTTCCACCGAGATGCGCGGCATGCCCGTGAGCCGCATGAAAGCGCGCCGGCGCCAGTAGCGCACCGCGAGGATCACCACCAGCACAAGGGCCACTGCCGCGGTGGCGATGCCGCCGGCCTGCGCCAGCACGGCCAGCACTTCCTGGATCTGGTTGCGAAACACCCAGCCCAGCCCGAGGAACAGCCCCGTCCAGACCAGCGCCGCGCCCACGTCGAAGCCGATGAAGCGCCGCACCGACATGCCCAGCGCCCCGGCCATCGGCGGCGCCACCACCGACACGCCCGGCACGAACTTGGCAGCCACAAGCGAGAGGCCGCCCCAATCGGTGATGAGCGATTCGCCGCGCCGCACGCAGGTGTCGGGCGACAGCGAGATGCGGCACAGCATGCGCATGAAGCGGTAGCCGAAGCGCCGCCCGGCATAGAACCACGCACCGTCGCCCAGCAGGTTGGCGATGACGGCGGCCATCACCACGCCGGGCACCGAGACATCGCCGGCTGCCAGCAGCGCGCCCGTCAGCACGAGCACCGCGGCCGCCGGCACGGGCAGCCCAAGCCGCGCGGCGAAGCTGGCGGCAAACACCACCAGGATCGCGTTCTGCACGAGCAGGGACATCAGCTGCGCCATGGCTGCCTTTGTGGCCCGGATGCCGGTCGAAGTTGCGGGGATTGCGTGCGGTTCATGCCGGCAGCGATTCTCAGGCATGGCCCAAGAACGTACCGTGCGCGGGCCATTGCCGAATGGTTTTCGGTTTTGCTCCCTCCCCTCCTGGGGGAGGGTTGGGGTGGGGGCACGACGGCGATGGAAAAAGCGGCGCCTGTGCGAAGGCCTGCCCCCATCCCAGCCTTCCCCCAGAGGGGGAAGGAGCAAGACGAACTCAGCGCGGGGCGTCGCCCTTTCGGTATTCGGCAGTCAGTTCGTCGAGCTTCTGCTTCAGCGCCGGATCAAGCTTGTATTCGGCGGCGGCCAGCGTCGCATCCAGCTGATCGGGCCGGCTCGCACCCAACAGAGGCGCGGTGATCAGCGGATTCGCCATGACCCACGCCACCGCCAACGTGGCCAGCGGCACGCCGGCCTCGTCCGCCAGCCTGTGCAGCTGGGCCACGGTGTTGAAGCTGCGCTCGTTCCAGTAGCGGTCCTGGTACATGCCACCGGCGGTGCCGAGCGTGAAGCGCGTGTTCTCCTCCGGCTTCGCTCCGGGCTTGTACTTGCCGGTCAGCAATCCGCCGGCCAGCGGGTTGTAGGGAATCACGCCCAGGCCTTCCTCGCTGGCCAGCGGCAGCAGCTCGCGCTCGATCTCGCGGAACAGCAGGCTGTAGCGCGGCTGCACCGACACGTAGCGCGTGAGCTTGTGCAGCTCGGCCTTGCCCAGCGCGCGCGCCAGCCGGTAGGCCAGGAAGTTCGACACGCCGATGTAGCGCGCCCGCCCCGACTTCACGATGGTGTCGAGCGCCTCCAGGCTCTCTTCGAGCGGTGTCTCGCGGTCGTCGCTGTGCAGCTGGTACAGGTCGACGTGGTCGGTCTGCAGCCGCTTGAGCGAAGCGTCGATGGCGTCCAGCAGGTGCTTGCGCGACGCGCCCTGGTCCCAGCTGTTCAGGCCGACCTTGCCGACCGCCTTGGTGGCGACGACGAAGCGGCGGCGGCCCGCGGGGCCCTGCTTTTGCAGCCAGCGGCCGATGATTTCCTCGGTGCGGCCGGTGGTCTCGACCGTGCCGCCGAGAGGGTACACGTCGGCAGTGTCGAGGAAGTTGATGCCGCCTTCGGCCGCCTTGTCGAGGATCTGGTGCGACACCGTCTCGTCGGTCTGCAGGCCGAAAGTCATGGTGCCGAGGGCGAGCCGCGACACGGTGAGGCCTGTGCGGCCGAGACGGATGGTGGGAATGCTCATGGGGTCTCGCTCCGAGGAAAGAGAGGGATGAAGAATGGCGCGGCCATCATAGGCACGGCCGCGCGATCCTGCAGGCGGCGGAGATTCAGGTGGTTTCGAGATGCACGCCGGGCGCGCCCCGGGCCACCGAGAAGCGGGCCATGGGCGCCACGGCCGAATCGGCGTTCTTCTCGTCCTCCACCGCGCGGAACTCGACCTCGCAGCCGCGGGCATCGAGCGTCACGAGCGCGTAGCCGCGCTTGTCGCCGCGGCCGTAGCGCAGGTGCTCGTTCTTAGCGAGCATGTTCGCCACGTTGGCGGCGCTCGGCCCTTCGGAGGTGATGGCGCCGCCGACGAATTCGGTCGCCACCGCCTGTCCTTGCGCCTCGCGCTGCAGGTCGGCGGCCCAGAAGGCGTGCACGTCGCCGCTCGCGACCAGCGCGTTGCCGCCGCGCGCCTTGTGTGCGGCCAGCCCGTCGAGCAGGCGCGCGCGGGCGGCGGCGTAGCCGTCCCAGCCGTCCATCCAGTAGCCATGCTCGGGGCCGCGCTTGCGATCGGCCTCGGCGAGCAGGGTGGGCTGGGCGAGCACGGTCCACTGCGCGGGTGGCGCCGCGAGTTCGCGCGCGAGCCACGCCTCTTGCGCCGCGCCGAAGAAGCTGCGTTCGGGCGCGAGCCGGTCGGGGCAGTCGGCCAGCGGCGATGCGCTGCGGCCCGCGAGGCAGGCGTGGTGCGAGCGGTACTGGCGTCCGTCGGTCAGCAGCACGTCGAGCATGCGGCCGAAGCGATGGCGGCCGTAGATGGTGGCGTCGGGCCCGCGCGGGCGCATGCTGGCGGGCACCGGCATGTGCTCGTACCAGGCCTGGTAGGCGGCCGCGCGAATCGCGAGGAATTGCGCGGGGTCGACGGTGCGCGGCGATAAATCGTTCGCGTAGTCGTTGGCCACCTCGTGGTCGTCCCAGGTCACGAGCCAGGGAAAGACGGCGTGCGCGGCCTGCAGGTGCGGATCGGTCTTGTAGAGCGCGTAGCGGTTGCGGAACTCGGCCAGCTGCGTGGGAATGCCGCCCTCGTGGCGCCGCACGTGGCGCGAGCCCCAGGAGCTTTCATAGATGTAGTCGCCCAGATGCACCACGAAGTCCAGCGGCTGCGCGGCCATGTCGCGGTAGGCGGCGTAGTAGCCCTGCTCGTACTGCTGGCAGGAGGCGAAGGCGAAGCGCAGCGGCTGCTGCGTCCCGCCGTCCTCGGCGGGCGTGGTGCGCGTGCGTCCAATCGAGCTGCGTACGCCGCCGGCCGTGAAGCGATACCAGTAAGGGCGGCCCGGCGACAGCCCCTGCACTTCGACATGCACCGAGTGCGCAAGCTCGGCCGTAGCGATGGCCGAGCCCTTCGCCACGACGCGCCTGAAGCCCTCGTCGTCGGCGACTTCCCATCGCACTTCGACGGGCGCATCGCCCATGCCGCCGCCCTGCAGCGGCTCTGGCGCCAGGCGTGTCCAGAGCACGAAGCCGTCGGCGCGCGGCACGCCCGAGGCCACGCCCAGCGTGAACGGATCGCGCGACGCCGTGGCCGGCTGCGCATTCAGCCGCAGGAACGGATGGCCCAGCGAAGCGGCGGCCAGCCCGCCGCACAGCAGGCGTCGGCGCGAGAGTCTTTCTTCCTTCATCCGGGGCAATGTCCCCCGGTTCGCTCGCCCCTGTCAATCGGGCCGGAAGAAAGCCGACAGTCAGGACCCTGGCTGCGAGCCCACTACCGTGACCCGCGCCGTCATGTACGGATGCACCGAGCAGACATAGTCGTACACGCCCGGCTTGTCGAAGACGCGGGCGAAGGCCTTGCCGGGCAGCAGCAGGTCGATGCCCGTCGAGCCGTCCTTGAAGACCAGGCCGTGCGGCGCGCCGTCGTCGTTCTGCCAGCTCACGCGCTGGCCGGCCTTGACGGTGATCTGCGCGGGCTCGAAGGCGAAGTTGCGGATGGCCACGTGCGCCGAGCCGCCGGCGTGCGCGCCTTCGGAAGCTGCCGTGCGCTGCACCGCGATCTTGCGCGGCGCGTTGCCCACCGCCACCGTGTGCATGGGCCCGCCCGCAAGGTCGACCACGCTGACGTCGTTCGAGCCCTCGTTGCTCACCCACAGCTTCTTGCCGTCCGCCGACAGGTCGAGCCAGTGCGGCTGCTTGCCCACAGGGATGCTGCGCACCGCCGCGTGCGTGGCCGGATCGAACAACATGACCTCGCCTGGCCCCTGCACCACCACCACACCGCTCGCCATGCCCATGAAGTGCTGCGCGATGTGCGGCGACACGCCCGTGGGAATCGGCACGCCCCACTGGTTGGTGGCGGGGTCGAGCACCTGCACGGCGGCCACGCCGGCCAGCGTGAGGTACAGCGCCTTGCCGTCATGGCTGAACTCGAGGTCGCGCGGCGGCTTGTCGAGCGGGATCTGCGTGACCACGGCGCGCGTCGCCATGTCGATGACCACCAGCGCGAAGTGCCCCGGCTCCTGCGAAGCGACGTAGGCCTGCCGCCCGTCGGGCCGGATGGCGATGGTGTGCGGCTTGGGCACCGGCACGGTGGCGCTCACGCCGTGGGCCGATGTGTCGACGAAAGCCACGCGGTCGTCGCCGTTGACGGCCACCAGCAGCCACTTGCCGTCGGTGGTCATGGCCAGGCCCTGCGGCCCCTTGCCCACGTCGATGGCGCGCGTGACACGGTCGCTCGCGGCGTCGATCTCGCTCACGGCAGCGGCGCCCGAGCCGCTCACGAACACGCTGCGCCCGTTGGGTGCGACGATGATGCCGTCGGGCCCCGCCGCCACAGGCAGCGTGGCGACGACGCGCTCGGTGCCGGTGTCGATCACGCTGACGGTGCTGTCCTTGAAGTTGCCGACATAGGCCTTGGGGCCTGCTGCAAGCGCGGCGCCGGCCGAAGCCGCCAGGGCCGCAAAGATGACGAGGATTCGCGCGAAGCCGGGCATGGCGATCATGGTGAAGACCTCCTGGAAGAAGAAAGAAGAAGCAGAATCCGCAGAGGGCATGACGCATGGCATGCCCTGCTTATTCCAGCGGGGGCCGAAAAAAACTGGAATAAAAAACCGGGCTGCCACGTCATGCAGGAAGAAGGAGCCCTTGAGCCTGTCGACCGACCGCACACGCCAGTTCGAAGCCGCCGCGCTGCCGCATCTCGATGCGGCATGGAACCTTGCGCGCTGGCTGCTGCGCGACGACCAGCTGGCCGACGACGCGGTGCAGGAGGCTTATCTGCGCGCGTTCCGGTTCTTCGATGGGCTGCGCGGCGAGAGCGCCCGGCCGTGGCTGCTGGGCATCGTGCGCAACGCCTGCTACGACTGGATGCGGCAGAACCGGCAACTCGCCGACCAGGTGGAGTTCGACGAGCTGCGCGACAGCGAGGCGGTTTCAGCACCCTCCTCGCCCGAAGCCGGCGATCCGGCGCGGCAGTGGGAGCAGCGCGCGCAGGGCGAGCGAATCAACGCCGCCATCGATGCGCTGCCGCCGGTGTACCGCGAGGTGATCGTGCTGCGCGAGCTGGAGGAGATGCGCTACGAGGACATCGCGCGCATCGCGGGCGTGCCGCTGGGCACCGTCATGTCGCGGCTGTCGCGCGCGCGGGCGATGCTGCGCGAGAGCCTGCGCGACGAACGTCCCGGCGACGCGGGAGGAAGGACACGCCATGTCAATGTCTGACGAGGAACTGGGTACGCTGATCCGGCGCCATGCCACGCGGCACATGCCGCCCGAGGGGCTGGCCGCGCGCATCGGGCAGGCGGTGCGTGCGGAAGAAGTTGTTGTTGCCGCCTCGCCCACGCCCGCTCCGGTGCGGCGAAACCGGGGCCTGTGGCAAGGGCTGGCATGGTTCGGCACCGGCGCGGCCACGGCCTGGGGCCTGGCGCTCGTGCTTCTGGCAACGCCGGTGCCGCCTTCGGACGCTCTCGCCGAGGGCGTCACCGCCAACCATGTGCGCTCGCTGATGGCATCGCATCTGGCCGATGTGGCCTCGTCCGACCATCACGCGGTCAAGCCGTGGTTCGCCGGCAAGCTCGACTTTTCACCGCCGGTGGTCGACCTTGCCGCGGAGGGCTTTCCGCTCGCGGGCGGGCGGCTCGACTACCTGGACGGGCGCACGGTGGCGGCGCTGGTCTACCGCTCGGGGCCGCACGTCATCAACCTGTTCGTGTGGCCGGCTGCGGATGCAAAGGCGCAGGCGCCGGTGCTCTCCGCGCGGCAGGGCTACCAGCTCGTGCACTGGGCCCAGGGCGGCATGCAGGCCTGGGCCGTGTCGGATCTCAATGCAGTCGAACTGCAGAACTTCGCGGCGCTGCTGCGCGAGCGCGCCGCGACGCCCGCTGCGAAGTAGCCGGCAGCCGGCTCAGAAGGCGACGGCGGCCGGCCGGCGTGCGGCGGCACGGGCGCTTGCGATCGCCCAGCCGAAGATGCCCAGGCCCGCCAAAGCGAGCAGTGCGCCGACCCAGCCGGTCGAAGTCCAGCCCAGCCCGGCGGAAATCGCCACGCCGCCAAGCCATGCGCCGAGCGCGTTGGCCATGTTGAAGGCCGAGTGGTTGAGCGCGGCGGCGAGCGTCTGCGCGTCGCCGGCCACGTCCATCAGGCGGATCTGCAGGGCCGGGCCGATGGCCACGGTCGAGCCGATAAGGAACACGGTGAATGCTGCAGCCACGACGTGGTGCGCCGCGAAGGTGAACACCGCGAGCACCAGCGCCGCATAGGCCAGGACACCGCCGATGGTGCGCATCAGCGACTTGTCGGCCAGCCGCGAGCCCACGAGGTTGCCCACCACCATGCCGAGGCCGAAGAGCGCGAGCACGATGGGCACGCCGCCCACCGGCATGCCGGCCACCTCGATCAGCGTGGGCTTGATGTAGCTGAACACCGAGAACATGCCGCCGAAGCCGATGGCGGCGATGCCCAGCGTGAACCACACCTGCTTGCGCCTGAGCGCGCCGAGTTCGCGCCAGGGGCTGGCGCCGGCGGCGGGCGCCATGTCGGGAATGTCGCGGCGAAGCAGCGCGATGGCCACCAGCGCGATGAGGCCCACGAACACGAAGGCCGCGCGCCAGCCGAAGAACTGGCCCAGCCATGCCGCGATGGGCACGCCCACCAGCGTGGCACCGGTGAGCCCGAGCATTACGAGCCCCACGGCCCGCGCGCGGCGCCCCGGCGGAGCGAGCGTGGCGGCCACCAGCGCGGCCACGCCGAAGTAGGTGCCGTGCGGCAGTCCGGCGGCGAAGCGCAGCAGGTTCAGCAGCAGGTAGTTGGGAGCCGCGGCGCTGGCGAAGTTGCCGGCCGCGAACACGGCCATGAGCGCGATCAGCAGCGCGCGGCGGCGCCAGCCGGCGGCCAGCACCGCGAGCACCGGCGCGCCGATCACCACGCCGAGCGCATAGGCGCTGATGACGTGGCCGGCCTGGGGAATGCTCACGCCGATGTCTTTCGCGACCTCGGGCAGCAGGCCCATGATGACGAACTCGCCGGTGCCGATGGCGAAGCCGCCGACGCCAAGCGCGAGCACCGCGCGCAGGAAGTTGGCGGGCTTGCCCGAAGGCAGGGAAAAGGAAGAAATGTCGGTGACCGCGCTGTCCAGCGCGGGTGGGGAGGCGTTCAAGGCCAGGCTCCTGGGAGGGGTGCCCGGCGGCCGCGGGCAAGGCGCGATTTTAGGGTAAACCCTGAAATCGCGCCGGTACGCAATTGCCGAAGACCTTGTACTGGCAGGGCCGCGAGGGCCTGGTCAGTGGGCTCAGATCGCCACCAGCTGCCGCACGCCCTGCGCTTCCATGTCCTTGCCGAGCCCGCGCGCGATGACTTCACCGCGCTCCATCACGAGATAGTCGTCGGCCAGTTCCTGGGCGAAGTCGTAGTACTGCTCGCACAGCACGATGGCCATGTCGCCGCGGTCGGCCAGCATGCGGATGACGCGGCCGATGTCCTTGATGATGCTCGGCTGGATGCCTTCGGTGGGCTCGTCGAGGATCAGCAGCCTGGGCTTGGGGGCCAGGGCGCGCGCGATGGCGAGCTGCTGCTGCTGGCCGCCGGAGAGGTCGCCGCCTCGTCTGTTGATCATCTGCTTGAGCACGGGGAACAGCTCGAACAGTTCCTGCGGGATGGGCGTGCTGCCGCTCTTGTAGGCGAGGCCCATGCGCAGGTTTTCTTCCACCGTGAGCCTGGCGAAGATTTCGCGGCCTTGAGGGACGAAGCCGATGCCGGCCCTGGCCCTGTCGTAGGGCGTGGCCTTTTGGATCGGCTTGCCTTCGAGTTCGATGCTGCCGCTCTTGATGGGGACGAGGCCCATCAGCGACTTGAGCAGCGTGGTCTTGCCTACGCCGTTGCGGCCGAGCAGCACGGTGACCTTGCCGAGCGTGGCCTCGAAGCTCACGTCGCGCAGGATGTGGGAGCCGCCGTAGTACTGGTGGATGTTCTTGACTGTGAGCATGGGTTCGGTTCCTCAGCGGCCGAGATAGACCTCGATCACGCGCTCGTCGGCCTGCACTTCGTCCAGCGTGCCCTGCGCAAGCACGGAGCCGTCGCACAGCACGGTGACGATTTCGGAGATGGTGCGGATGAAGCTCATGTCGTGCTCCACCACCATCAGCGAGTGCTTGCCCTTGAGCGTGAGGAACAGCTCCGCCGTGCGCGCCGTTTCCTCGTCGGTCATGCCGGCCACAGGCTCGTCGAGCAGCAGCAGCTTCGGGTCCTGCATCAGCAGCATGCCGATTTCGAGCCACTGCTTCTGGCCGTGGCTCAGGTTGCCCGCGAGGCGCGACACGCTGTCGGCGAGATGGATGGTCTGCAGCACTTCGGCCAGCCGGTCGCTCTGCGCCGAGTCGAGCCTGAACAGCATCGACGCGCGCACGCCCTTGTCGGTCTTCAGCGCGAGCTCGAGGTTCTCGAACACGGTCAGGTGCTCGAACACGGTCGGCTTCTGGAACTTGCGGCCGATGCCCAGTTGCGCGATGTCCGCTTCGCGATGACGCAGCAGGTCGATGGTGCTGCCGAAGAACACGGTGCCCTCGTCGGGCCGGGTCTTGCCGGTGATGATGTCCATCATCGTGGTCTTGCCCGCTCCGTTGGGGCCGATGATGCAGCGCAGTTCGCCCGGCGCGATGTCGAGCGACAGCTTGTTGATGGCCTTGAAGCCGTCGAAGCTCACGCTCACGTCCTCGAGGTAGAGGATGCGGCCATGGGTGACGTCGACCTCGCCCGGCGTGACGTGGCGGCCGAAGTCGGCGGCGCGGCCACCCGATTCGGTGCTGCCGCTGTCGTAGGGCATGCCGCGGGCGCGTGCGGCGCGCTCGGCGCCGGCTTCCATCAGGTCGGGGGTCATGCGCGTGCTCCCTTCGGTTCGGCGCCCAGCGGCGCGTGCAGCGATTCCGGCTCCATGCCCTGCGAGGCGGCGAGTGCGCGTTGCGCTTCTTCGCGGCCGTCGCTCACCGCCGCCGTGGCGCCGGCCGCCGGTGCCTTCTCCCTCGACAACCACTTGCGCACCAGCCCCACGATGCCGTTCGGCAGGAACAGCGTGACGGCAATGAACAGCGCGCCCAGGAAGTACAGCCAGTACTCGGGGTACGCCACCGTGAGCCAGCTCTTCGCGCCGTTGACGATGAAGGCGCCGATGATCGGCCCGATCAACGTCGCGCGCCCGCCTACCGCGGCCCAGATCGCGATCTCGATGGAGTTGGCCGCGCTCATCTCGCCGGGGTTGATGATGCCGACCTGCGGCACGTACAGCGCGCCGGCCACGCCGCACATGATCGCGGAAATGACCCAGATCGTGAGCTTGTACGGCAGCGGGTTGTAGCCCGAGAACATCACGCGGGTCTCGGCGTCGCGAATGGCCTGCAGCACGCGGCCAAACTTGCTGCCGATGAGCCACTTCGCAAAGAGGAAGAAGCCCAGCAGCGTGGCGCCGGTGAGCGCGAACAGCGTCATGCGCATCTCCTGCGTGGCGATCGGAATATTCAGGATGCGCTTGAAGTCGGTGAAGCCGTTGTTGCCGCCGAAACCCGTCTCGTTGCGGAAGAACAGCAGCATGGCCGCGAAAGTCATCGCCTGCGTGATGATCGAGAAGTACACGCCCTTGATGCGCGAACGGAAGGCGAAGAAGCCGAACACGAAGGCGATGAGGCCCGGCACCGCGACGACCAGAATCAGCGTGGCGATGAAGCTGTCGCTGAAGGTCCAGTGCCAGGGCAGCGTCTTCCAGTCGAGGAACACCATGAAGTCGGGCAGGTCGCTCTTGTAGTTGCCGTCGCGGCCGATCTGGCGCATGAGGTACATGCCCATCATGTAGCCGCCCAGCGCGAAGAAGAGGCCGTGGCCCAGCGAGAGGATGCCGGTGTAGCCCCAGATCAGGTCCATGGCCAGCGCGCAGATCGCGTAGCACATGATCTTGCCGACCAGTGCCACGGCGTAGTCGCTCATGTGCAGCGGGCTGTCTGCGGGCACCCACATGTTGAGCGCCGGCGCGACCGCGCAAACCACGATGAGCGCGACGAAGAAGGCCGTCCAGCCCTTGCCGCTCAGCAGCGGCCCCTTGGTTGGAAGTACGACCTTGCTCATGCCTCAGCGCTCCGGCCTTTCATTGCGAAGATGCCCTGCGGCCGCTTCTGGATGAAGATGATGATGAAGACAAGCACCGCGATCTTCGCGAGCACCGCGCCCGCCCAGCCTTCGATGAACTTGTTGAGAATGCCCAGCCCCAGCGCCGCATACACGGTGCCCGCGAGCTGGCCGACACCGCCCATCACGACCACCATGAAGCTGTCGACGATGTAGCTCTGGCCCAGGTCGGGGCCGACGTTGCCGATCTGGCTCAGCGCGCAGCCGGCAAGGCCCGCGATGCCGGAGCCGAGCGCGAAGGCGTAGGTGTCGATGCGCGCGGTGTTCACGCCCATGCACGAGGCGATCGGACGGTTCTGCGTGACGCCGCGCACGAACAGGCCCAGCCGCGTCTTGCCGATGAGCCATCCCATCGCGAGCAACACCAGCGCCGCAAAAATAATGATGCAGATGCGGTTCCACGGCAACGTGACGTTGCTCAGCATCGAGAAGCCGCCGCTCATCCAGCCGGGGTTTTCCACACCGACGTTCTGCGCGCCGAACAGCGTGCGCACGAGTTGCTGCAGCATCAGGCTGATGCCCCAGGTGGCGAGCAGCGTCTCGAGCGGGCGGCCGTAGAGGAAGCGGATCACGCCGCGTTCGAGCACCGCGCCGACCAGCGCCGATGCGAGGAACGACACCGGGATCGCAGCGACGAGGTACAGCCCGAACGTCGACTCGGGCAGGTACTTCTGGAAGATGCCCTGCATCACGTAGGTGGCGTAGGCGCCGATCATCATCAGCTCGCCATGCGCCATGTTGATGACGCCCATCAGCCCGTAGGTGATGGCGAGGCCCAGCGCGGCGAGCAGCAGCACCGAGCCCAGGCTGATGCCGCTGAACACGGCGTTGATGCGGTCGCCCCAGACCAGCGAGCCGTCGATGCTGGCGATGGACGCGACGATGGCGGCCTTGACGTCCGCTTCGGTTTCGTCGGCCAGGCGCTGGTTGAGCAGCAGCTTGGTGTCGGGGTTGCGGTTGCTGCCCAGTTCCTTCGCGGCCACGAGGCGCTTGGCCTTGTCGGCGCTGGTGAGCATGCTGGCGGCGCGCACCAGTTCGAGTTGCGCCTTGATCTTCGGGTTGGTCTCGGCGGCCAGCGCCTTCTCGACCATCGGGATGCGTGATTCGTCGGGCTCCTTGAACAGGGCCTGTGCGGCTTCGGCGCGCACCGCGTCGTCCTTGCTCGTGAGCTTGAGCGCGGCCTGCGCGGCATCGAGCGCGCCGCGCATGAGGTTGTTGTTGACGACGTCTTCGGCGGTGTCGGGCACTTTCAGCTCGGCGCCGGTGACGGGGTCGAAGCCTTTGTCGTCCTTCATCACGAAGACCTTGTCTTCGGAGTACTTGACTGCGTCGTCGGACATCGCCTGGATGAAGGCGGCAGTCTTCTCGTCGGCCGTGAGCACGGCCTTGTTGAGCGCGGCGATGCGGGCTTCGGATTCGCCGGAGGCGATGGCCCGGGCTTCGTCGGCGGTCAGCGCGTGGGCGGCCGATGCCATGAGGAGCATGGCGGCAAAGGCGCAGTGAAGGGTTCGTCGAAGCATCTTGAAAGTGGGATTGGGGTTGGCTCCCTCCCCTTCCGGGGGAGGGTTGGGGTGGGGGCACGCGGCACCTGCACAAGCGCAGCGCTCGAATCGACCGCCGCCAGCCCCCACCCCTGCCCTCCCCCAGCGGGGGAGGGAGAAAAGCACACTTACAGCGACTTGCCAGCCGGCTGGTCCGGCTTCTTGTCGTTGCCTTCGATGTACGGACTCCACGGCTTGGCCTTGACCGGGCCCGGCGTCTTCCACACCACGTTGAACTGGCCATCGGCCTTGATCTCGCCGATGAACACGCTCTTGTGCAGGTGGTGGTTCTTCTCGTCCATCTTCGACACGATGCCCGAGGGGGCCGTGAAGGTCTGGCCGGCCATGGCGGCGATCACCTTGTCGGTGTCGGTCGACTTGGCCTTCTCGACCGCCTGCTTCCACATGTGGATGCCGATCCAGGTGGCTTCCATCGGGTCGTTGGTGAGCGGCTTGTCCTTGTGGCCGGCGATGTTCTTGGCCTTGGCGTACTCGCTCCACTGCTTGATGAAAGCCGTGTTGGTCGGGTTCTTGATCGACATGAAGTAGTTCCATGCGGCAAGGTGGCCCACCAGCGGCTTGGTGTCCACGCCGCGCAGCTCTTCTTCACCCACCGAGAAGGCAACCACGGGCACGTCCTTGGCCTTCAGGCCGGCGTTGCCGAGTTCCTTGTAGAAGGGCACGTTGGAGTCGCCGTTGATGGTCGAGACCACCGCCGTCTTGCCGCCGGCCGAGAACTTCTTGATGTCGGCAACGATGGTCTGGTAGTCGCTGTGGCCGAACGGCGTGTACTTCTCGTCGATGTCGGTGTCCTTCACGCCCTTGCTCTTCAGGTAGGCGCGCAGGATCTTGTTGGTGGTGCGGGGGTACACGTAGTCGGTGCCCAGCAGCACCCAGCGCTTGGCGCCGCCGCCTTCCTTGCTCATCAGGTAGTCGACGGCCGGGATGGCTTGCTGGTTGGGCGCTGCGCCCGTGTAGAACACGTTCTTCGAGAGCTCTTCACCCTCGTACTGCACGGGGTAGAACAGCAGGCCGTTCATTTCCTCGACCACCGGCAGCACCGACTTGCGCGACACCGAGGTCCAGCAGCCGAAGATCACCGAGACCTTGTCCTGGCCGAGCAGCTGCTTGGTCTTTTCGGCGAACAGGGGCCAGTTGGAGGCCGGGTCGACCACCACGGGTTCGAGCTGCTTGCCCAGCACGCCGCCCTTCTTGTTGATGTCGTCGATGGCCATCAGAACGGTGTCCTTCAACACGGTTTCCGAGATGGCCATCGTGCCCGACAGCGAGTGCAGCACGCCGACCTTGATGGTGTCGGCGGCAAATGCGGGCGCAGCAGAAATGCTGGCCAGCGCGACGGCGGCGGTGAGCGCCTTGAGTGTGAAACGACGTTGCATGTGGACTCCTGCTCCGGGGTTGGTTGACCTTGGCGCCAGCGCTGTGCTGGCGTGGGAGGGAGTTTGCGGAATGCACCAGGACGGGGAAATACGCCGGGTGGCGTACACGGAGGTACTCAGGCGGACGGCGGCGGTGCCGGGTACTTCCGGGCGTTGACCAGCATCTTGCTTCTTGCCGCTTCCACCAGGTCGATGCCGAGCTTGTCGGCAAGCTGGAGCAGGTAGAGGAAGACGTCGGCAATCTCCGTGCCGATCTCGGCGCGCTTGTCGGCCGGCAGCGAGCGGCTCTGCGCTTCGGTGAGCCACTGGAAATGTTCGAGCAGCTCGGCGGCTTCGACCGAGAGCGCCGACGCGAGGTTCTTGGGGGAGTGGAACTGCTCCCAGTTGCGGGCCTGGGCGAAGTCGCGCAAGGCTTGGGTGATTGAGGTCAGATCGGATTCCATGGCACACCAGTCGTCGGGCGGCGAGTGTGGCACGCTCCAGGGAAGAAGCCCAATCCGGGCATGCACATACCCGGATTGGGCAAGGCGTCACAACCGGGGCGCCGAGGGCCGGGTGCCTCGCCAGTGGAACATCGCGACGAGAAGAGCCGACACCATCAGGTACACCAGCGCCACCCCGAACGCGCCCGAATACGCAGCGGTGTCCGTCGCATTCTCCAGCCTCCCATAGAACAGGATCCCGATCAACGCCACCCCCAGCGCATTGCTCGCCTGCTGCACCATCGACAGCACGCCCGAGGCCACGCCCGCATGCTGCGGCGGCAGGCCGGCCAGCACGGTGGACACCAGCGGCGCCATCACCATGCCGAGGCCTGCGCCCTGCACCAGCAGCAGCGGGACCATCCAGGCGACCACATGCGAGTGGCCCGCCCATCCCGCCACGTTGACGAACTGCAGCGCATGCCCCGCCGCCAGCACGAGGGCGCCGAGCGCGATGGGCGGCTTGCCGCCGAAACGCCGTGCGAGGCGCGCACCGGCCATCGACGTCGCGAAGAAACCGACCGCCAGCGAAGTGAAGACCATGCCCGACGCCAACGGGCCCAGCGCCAGGCCCTGCTGCAGGTACAGCGCCAGCACGAAGTACAGCGAGGCGTTGCCCACGTAGAAGGCCAGCGTGGTGAGCAGGCCCGTGACAAAGCGGCCGTTGGCCAGCAGCGCCGGCGCCACCAGCGGCGCACCGCCGCGCAGGGCGAGCCGGCGCTGCTGAAAAGCGAATGCGGCCAGCAAGGGCAGCGCGGCCGCAAGGCACAGCCAGCTCCACAGCGGCCAGCCTTGCTCGCGCCCTTCCACCAGCGGCAGCACCACGGCCACCGATCCCGCGGCCGCCAGCAGCATGCCGGCGAGGTCGAGCCTGCTGTTGCCGCTGTTCGCCAGCGGCGGAATGACGCGCGGCGCGAGCACCCATGCCAGCAGCCCGATGGGCACGTTGATGAGGAAACAGCTGCGCCAGCCGAGCCCCGCCGGATCGGCGTGGATCAGCAGGCCGCCGACCAGTTGCCCGAGCGTGGCACCGAGCCCCAGCGTGAGCCCGTAGGCCGCGAAGGCGCGCGCCCGGCCTTCGCCGATGTAGGCCAGCCCGATCATCGCCAGCACCTGCGGCTGCAGCAGCGCCCCGGCCAGGCCCTGCAGCACGCGCGCGGCCACCAGCATCTCGGCATTCGGCGCGAAGCCGCAGGCCGCGGAGGCCAGCGTGAACAGCAGCAGGCCCAGCATGAACATGCGGCGCCTGCCGAACAGGTCGCCGAGCCGGCCGCCGGTGATCAGTCCCGCCGCGGTGGCCAGTCCGTAGCCCGCCACCACCAGCTGCAGGGTGCCGGCGCTCGCCAGCAGTTCGCGCTGCATCGACGGCAGCGCGACGTTGACGATGAAGAAATCCAGCACCACCAGGAAAGTGCCGCTGAGCATGACCCACAAGCCGAGCCGGCCGGGCCCGGTCGCGCCTGCGCTCTGCTGGCCGCCCGATGGAGAAAGCGATGCTGCCGAGGCAGCGATGTTCGACTGAGTCATGGTGGTAACCAGTGTTGGGAGAAAGGGGCGCGACGACAATGACCTGCGAGGTCATGGCCGATGCGCCGGCCGCTCAGACGGAAGGCGTCGGCAGGATGAATTGGTAATCGACGGCAATGCGGCCGTCCCCGGCCAGCACCAGGAACTGCAGCCCCAGCGCGGCCACCGGGCCGCCCGCGGCCGGGACCATGTGCCAATGGAACATCACCGCGTCGTGCAGGAACTGGGCATCGCCCGCGCAGACGAAGCGAAAGCCCGCATCGCGCACGTTCTTCTCGTGCGAGCCGGTGACCCGCCGATGCAGCGCCTCGTAGCCTTTGGCCTGCAGCGTGCGCACGTAGTGCTCGCCCTCGGGCACCCAGAGGCCGGCGATCGCGGTGCGGCGCGCGGTGGCATCGGGCTCGTTCCAGGCTGCGACGTAGCGCTCGGCGAGTTCGGCGGATTCATTGCGTTCATTCATGGTCTGCTCCGGTGTGCTGCAAGAGTGAAGCCGCAGTTTCGGCCTCGACTGCTGGACAGTGAATGCCCGAAAATCCACCCTTCTTGTCCATTCGTCCAACACCACAGGAGCCGCCCATGGACCCGCTCGACGATGTCTTTGCCGCGATGCGCGTGCGCAGCGCCTTGTATGCCCGCCTCGAGGCCCGCGCACCCTGGGGCCTGAGCCTGGCCGGCGGCGAGAGCGCGCGCTTCGGGCTCGTGGTGCGCGGCGGCTGCCTGCTCGAGGTCGAGGGCGTGGCGCAGCAGGTGGCGCTGGCGGCGGGCGACTGCTATGTGCTGGCGCACGGCACGCCCTACGTGCTGCGCGACCATCCGAACACGCCCACGGTGAGCTGCACCTCCGTCGTGCGCGACCGCATCGGCGGACTGGTGGAACTGGGCGGCACGGGCACCGCGGCCTCGGTGATCTGCGGCTGGTTTCACTTCGACCAGCGCGCCGCGCAGCCGCTGCTGGCGCTGTTGCCAGTGCTGCTGCACGTGAAGATGGAGCAGGCACGCGCCCTGGCGCTGCAGGGCACGCTGCAGCTGCTGGCCATGGAAACCGGCGAGCCGGGTCTCGGCTCCAGCCTGCTCGTGAGCCGGCTGGCCGACATCGTGTTCGTGCAGGCGGTGCGCGCGCACGTCGCGGCGAATGGCGAATCGCAGACCGGCTGGCTGGCCGCGCTGGCCGACGCGCGCATCGGCCCGGCCCTGCGCGCCATGCACAAGGACATCGCACACGGCTGGACGGTGGAGGCGCTGGCCGGTGCCGCGAGCCTGTCGCGCTCCGCCTTCGCGCAGCGCTTTCGCGAGCGTGTGGGGCAGTCGCCGCTGGAGTACCTCACGCAATGGCGCATGTTCAAGGCCGGCAACATGCTCGGCCAGGGCGATGCCGCGGTGGGCGCGATCGCAAGCGCGGTGGGCTACGAATCGGAGGCCGCATTCAGCAAGGCCTTCAAGCGCGAGAAGGGCATTGCGCCCGGTGCGTGGCGGGCGGCCGCGCGCGAAGGCGCCACGGCATAGCGCCTCCTCTCTTCAGGCCTTCGCTACGGCACTGCGGCCTTGAACTGCGCCGCCGCGAACGCCCAGGCCATGCGCGTGGCATCGGGCCCCTCGGGGTCGCTGAACAGCAGCTTCGGCGCGCCGCCGCTCCACGAATGGCCCAGCCCCGCGATCTCGCACAGCGTGACGAGCGCGCGGCCCTTGCGCCTGAAGTCGGTCACGCGCATTGCGCGGCGCTTGCCGCGCTGCATGTCGCGCGGCAGTCCGGGCCGCGCGCCCACGGCCGTGGCCCACACCGCGGCGCTGCTGACGGCATTGCTCGGCGCGACCACCGCGTCGGCATCGCCGTGCAACACCAGCATCGGCGGCAAGGTGGTGAAGACGGCCGCAGCGCCCATCGCCTTGCCGACCGCCGTGGCAGGCATCGGCGGCACATTCTGTCCACGCATGGCGCCGAGGGCGGTGGCCGACGACTTCGCTGCGCCGGGCGCCACACCCGAGTGCATGACGACGGCGCGGAAGCGGTTCGGATAGCGCGTCGCAAGCAGGGCCGCCATGCTCGCGCCGGCCGAGAGACCGGCAAGCGCCACGCGGTCGCGGTCCACGGGATACAGCATGCAGGCCTGGTCGATGGCGGCCATCAGCGTCGCGGCTTCGGCGTCGGCCTTGCCGGAGCGGCGCTCGTACCAGTTCCAGCAGCCCTGCGGGTGGGCGATCCGGTCCTGCTCGGGATAGAGCACCAGGAAGCGCTGGCGCACGGCCAGCGCGTTCATGCGCGTGCTCGCGGCAAAGTCGCGCCCGGTCTGGCCACAGCCGTGCAGCATGACCATGAGCGGCAGTTTCTCGCCGGGCTGCAGTTGCAGGTCGGCCGGACGGAACAGGTGATAGCCGCGCGCGCCGCCCGGCCCCATCGCCATGCCGCTGAGCCAGTCGCCACGGCCTGGCGGCGGCTTGAGCCGCTTGGCGGTGGCGCGCTGCACCTGCCCCGCCACGCGCTTGCTGTTGCTCAACGTGAGCTTGGTGAGTGCCTTGAGGTTGCGCTCGTAGGCGCGGGCGAAGACGGAAGCGGTGGAACGACGGGCCATGGCGCGCAGTGTGAAGGCAAAGCGCCGGGCGGCCAAACGGCGGCCCCCCGCCATCCGGCGCCTCAGTAGATCTCCGGCACGATCATGTTGGCCGGCACGGGCTGGCGCAGGTAGTCCGCATGGCGTACGCGCTCCGGCAGCTCCACCGGCGGATGCGGCACCTCGTTGTAGGGCAGCTGGCCCAGCAGGTGGCTGATGCAGTTCAGCCGCGCCTTCTTCTTGTCGACCGCCTGCACCACCCACCACGGCGCCTCGGGGATGTGGGTGCGCTCCAGCATGATTTCCTTCGCCTTGGTGTATTCCTCCCAGCGGCGGCGGCTCTCGAGGTCCATCGGGCTCAGCTTCCATTGCTTGAGCGGATCGTGGATGCGGCCGAGAAAGCGCATGTGCTGCTCGTCGTCGGTGATGGAGAACCAGTACTTGATGAGCTTGATGCCCGAGCGCACCAGCATCTTCTCGAACTCGGGCACGGTGCGGAAGAACTCCTCGTACTCGTCGTCCGTGCAGAAGCCCATCACGCGCTCGACGCCGGCGCGGTTGTACCAACTGCGGTCGAACAGCACCATCTCGCCCGCGGCGGGCAGGTGCGCGGCGTAGCGCTGGAAGTACCACTGCGTGCGTTCGCGGTCGTTGGGCGCGGGCAATGCGGCGACACGGGCCACGCGCGGATTCAGGCGCTGCGTGATGCGCTTGATGACGCCGCCCTTGCCCGCCGCATCGCGGCCTTCGAACAGGATGACGACCTTCTGCTTGCTGTGCTGCACCCAGTCCTGCAGCTTGACCAGTTCGCCCTGCAGGCGGAACAGCTCCTTGAAGTAGGCCTGGCGGGCAGCCTTGTCGGCGGACACGGTGGCTGACGGATCGAGGCCGTCGATGTTGCGGTCCTCGATCTCCAGTTCGAGCTCTTCGTCGTAGCTGTCGATCAGGTCGCGGGCGATGCGTTGCATCAGGTCTTCGTGGTCGGGAAGTGCGCTCGTCAGCATGGTGGGCAAGAAGAAGTGAAAGGGTCGAAAAAAGCATGCTGCTCGCCCCATATGACGGCTGCGTGACGGCCCGAAGCCGATTGACACGCCGTTGTCACACGGCGCGAACACCATCCGAAGCCATTCCAACACCCCAGAATCGCCCATGAACACGCTCGCAGCCCTGCATGCCGAGTTGCCGTCCGCGTCCTCGGCGCACCGGCCCAGGCTCGACGCCAAGCCCGGCCCGCTCACGCTCATCACCTTCGTGGGCCTGCTGGCCGCCGGCCTGCTCTTCACGGCCTGGAGCCTGGTCGGCGACGTCGCGGCCTCGGGTGCGCCGGTCACCACCTGGGTGCCCTACATCCTGCTGGGCGTGGCCTTGCTGATTGCACTGGGCTTCGAGTTCGTCAACGGCTTCCACGACACGGCCAACGCGGTGGCCACGGTGATCTACACGCACTCGCTGCCGCCCAACTTCGCGGTGGTGTGGTCGGGCTTCTTCAACTTCCTGGGCGTGCTGGTGTCCAGCGGCGCAGTGGCCTTCGGCATCATCGCGCTGCTGCCGGTGGAACTGATCCTGCAGGTGGGTTCGGGCGCGGGCTTCGCGATGGTGTTCGCGCTGCTGATCGCCGCCATCATCTGGAACCTGGGCACATGGTGGCTCGGGCTGCCGGCTTCTTCCTCGCACACGCTGATCGGCTCGATCATCGGCGTGGGCGTGGCCAATGCGCTGATGCATGGCCGCGACGGCACCAGCGGTGTCGACTGGGCGCAGGCCACCAAGGTGGGCTATTCGCTGCTGCTGTCGCCGATGGTCGGCTTCGGCTGCGCCGCCCTGCTTCTGCTGGCGCTGCGCGCCTTCGTGAAGAACCGCGCACTGTATGAAGAGCCCAAGGGCAGCGAGCCGCCGCCGTGGTGGATCCGCGGCCTGCTGATCCTGACCTGCACGGGCGTGTCGTTCGCGCACGGCTCCAATGACGGCCAGAAGGGCATGGGACTGATCATGCTGATCCTCGTGGGCACGGTGCCGATGGCCTATGCGCTGAACCGCGCGATGCCCGCCAACGAGACCGTGAAGTTCGTGGCCGTGGCCGAGATGGCGCAGAACGCGCTGAACCGCAGCGTGTCCGGTTCTCAGCCCGCGCAGCAGGCGGCGCCGCAACCCGCCGCTGCGCGCGAGACGCTTTCCACTTACGTGCGCACGCGCGAGTTCGGCCCCGCGGTGGTGCCCGCGCTGGCCGCGACCGCGGGCAGCATCGGCGAGCAGGTGCGCAGGCACGGCTCGCTGGCCGCGGTGCCGTCAGAGGCCGTCGCCAACGTGCGCAACGACATGTACCTGGCCTCCGAAGCCATCCGCCACCTCGACAAGAGCGGCGCCGCCAGGTTCGACGGCGAGACGAAGCTGCGCGTGGGCGCGTTCCGCCAGGAGCTGGACGATGCGACGCGCTTCATCCCGCTGTGGGTCAAGGTTGCGGTCGCCATCGCATTGGGGCTGGGCACGATGATCGGCTGGAAGCGCATCGTCGTCACGGTGGGCGAGAAGATCGGCAAGACGCACCTGAGCTACGCGCAAGGCGCCTCGGCCGAAGTGGTGGCGATGATCACCATCGGTGCGGCCGACATGTACGGGCTGCCGGTGTCGACCACGCACGTGCTGTCCTCCGGCGTGGCCGGCACCATGACGGCAAGCGGCTCGGGCCTGCAGATGTCCACGCTGCGCAACCTCGCGCTGGCCTGGGTGCTGACGCTGCCGGTGGCGATGCTGCTGTCGGGGTCGCTCTACTGGCTGTTCACCCGCATCTTCTGACCACGCATCTTGTCGGCACTCCATGACCTCGCCGCCCAGTCCTATGGCGGCGACGAAGCCGGGCTGATCTCCGGTTACCTCTTCGACGCCTCGGCAGCGGAGCCCGCGCGGGCCATCGACTCGGCGCAAGCCGCCGCATGGCTGGCCGAAGAGCGCGACCGTGAATGCACCGAGGAAAACCCCGCGTACGTCTGGCTCCATTTCAACCTGAGCCACGCGCATGCGGAGCGCTGGCTGTTGCGGCACGCGAACCTCTCCGACACTTTCTACGAGACGCTGCACGAAGGCCTGCCCTCCACGCGCATCGAGCGCGACGACGATTCGCTGATCGCCGTCATCAACGACGTGCATTTCGAGTTCAGCTTCGAGCCCTCGGACATCTCCACGCTGTGGATCAGCGTGGGCCCGCGCCTCGTGGTCACGGCGCGCACCAAGCCGCTGCGCTCGGTCGACACGCTGCGCACGGCCGTGAAGGCGGGCGACGCGCCGCGCTCGAGCACCGAGCTGCTCGAGCACCTGCTGCGTGCGCAGGCCGATGTGCTGGTGAAGATCGTGCGCGGCGTCACCTCGCGCATCGACCGCATCGAGGACGAGTTGCTCGCCGGCCGCCTCGACCACAAGCGCGCGCGGCTCGGCGTGCTGCGCCGGCTGCTGGTGCGGCTGCAGCGGCTGCTGGCGCCGGAGCCGGCCGCGCTGTTCCGCCTGCTGCAGGGGCCTCCGGGCTGGATGTCCGAGCCCGACGCGCAGGCGCTGCGCGGCTCGACCGAGGAGTTCTCGGTAGTGCTGCGCGACATGCAGGCGCTGCAGGAGCGCATCAAGCTGCTGCAGGAAGAGATCGCCGCCAACGTCAACGAGGACAACAACCGCAGCCTGTTCGTGCTGACGGTGGTCACGGTGCTGGCGCTGCCGATCAACATACTGGCGGGCCTGTTCGGCATGAACGTGGGCGGCATTCCGCTGGCGGACCACAAGCACGGCTTCTGGATCGTGGTGGCGATCGTCGCGAGCTTCACCGCGGTGGCGGCCTGGGCGGCTTTCCGCAAGAAGCGCTGAGCCCCATGCCACGGCGCAGTAATGCTATTTATTTAGTAGCGTCTCGCGCAGCATCCATGCGCCCGCATCGATGTTCCAGACCCCCTAGAATGGCGGGGTGTCCTCCATCCTCAATGCCGATCTTCACTGCCACTCCGTGGTCTCCGACGGCACGCTGACGCCCGAAGAACTGGCCGCGCGCGCAGCCGCCAACGGGGTCGAACTCTGGGCCCTCACCGACCACGACGAGGTCGGCGGCCAGCATCGCGCCGCCGCCGCGGCCCGTGCCAACGGCATGCGCTACCTCACCGGCACCGAGATCTCCGTGACCTTCGCGGGCGAAACGGTGCACATCGTCGGCCTGGGCTTCGATGCCGACGACGCGGCCATGTTGCAAGGCCTCTACGACACGCGCGGGGGCCGCGGCAAGCGCGCACAGGAAATGTCCGAGGGGCTGGCCAAGGTCGGCATCCACGGCGCGTACGAAGGTGCGCTCAAGTTCGTCGGCAACCCCGAACTCATTTCGCGCACGCACTTCGCGCGCTTCCTCGTCGAGAAGGGCCACTGCCGCGACACGCCCGAGGTGTTCCGCAAGTTCCTCACCGAAGGCAAGCCCGGCTACGTGCCGCACCGCTGGGCCACGCTGAAGGACGCGGTGCAATGGATCACCGGCGCCAAGGGCATGGCCGTGATCGCGCACCCGGGCCGCTACAAGTTCACGGCCAACGAGGAGTACGCGCTGTTCCTCGAATTCAAGGCGCACGGTGGCAAGGCGATCGAGGTCGTCACCGGCAGCCACACGCCGGCCGAGTTCGTCGAGTACGCCGACAAGGCGCTCGAATTCGATTTCGCCGCCTCGCGCGGCAGCGATTTCCACAGCCCCGACGAGAGCCACTGCGACCTCGGCAAGCTGCCGCCGTTGCCCGGTGCGCTCACTCCTGTGTGGGAACTGCTCGGCGATCGCATCCAGCAGTGAGGCAGAGTTCCGGGCCCGGTATCGACAACGCGGCTACCGTTGCGCTGGCGAATGCGCGCGTGGCGCAGCAGCGCAGCCGCAGCAAGGAATCGGAACGCATCCTCGCGGGCATCGGCATGGTGCTGGTCGCGAGTGCCTGCTTCGCCACGCTCGACACCGCCACCAAGTTCTCGACCATCGGCGTGCCCATCTTGATGGCCGTCTGGTTTCGCTATGCCTTCCAGGCCGCGGCAACCACGGCGGTGCTGCTCCCGCTGCACGGCACGGCGCTGCTGCGCACGCGGCACCCGCGCTACCAGTTGCTGCGCGGCGCATTGCTGCTGGTGTCGAGCACGCTGGCCTTCCTGAGCCTGCGCTACATGCCGCTGGCCGAGTTCACTTCGATCGTGCTGATCGCGCCGCTGGTGATCACGCTGTTGGCGGCCACCGTGCTCAAGGAGCAGGTCTCGCCGCTGCGCTGGATGCTGGTGGCGGGCGGCTTCATCGGCACGCTCGTCATCCTGCGCCCGGGCGGCGAGGCCTTTGGCTGGGCGGTCCTGCTGCCCATCGGGCTGGTGCTGACCAACGCGTGGTTCCAGGTGCTCACGAGCAAACTGGCGCAGACCGAGAACCCGCTCACCATGCACTTCTACACGGGCTGGGTCGGCACGCTGCTCGCGTCGTTCGCGCTGCCTTTCGTATGGGCCGCCCTGCCTTCCTGGCAATGGTGGGCGCTGCTGTGCCTGATGGGCTTCATGGGCACGGTGGGCCACTTCATCCTGATCCTGGCTTACCAGCGCGCGCCGGCGTCCACGCTCACGCCGTACCTCTATGCCCAGATCGCCTTTGCCATGCTGGGCGGCTGGCTCGTTTTTTCACAGATGCCCGACCGCTATTCGCTCATCGGCATGGCGCTGATCGCGGTCTGCGGCGCGGCCGGTGCGTGGCTCACGGTGCGCGAGCGCCGCGTGCCCATCGAACCCGCCGAATCCTGATCAGGAGATCTTTCCCTCATGGCCCAGTACTTCGAAGTCCACCCCGAGAACCCGCAGCAGCGGCTGCTGAAGCAGGCCGCCACGCTGCTGGCACGCGGCGAGATCGTGGCCGTGCCCACCGACTCCAGCTACGCGCTGGCCTGCCACCTCGACGACAAGGACGCGGTCGACCAGCTGCGCCGCATCCGCCAGGTCGACGAGAAGCACCACCTCACGCTGCTGTGCCGCGACCTGAGCGAGCTGGCCAACTACGCACGCGTCGACAACAAGCAGTACCGCCTGCTGAAGGCGGCCACGCCCGGCCCCTACACCTTCCTGCTCGAAGCGACCAAGGAAGTGCCGCGCCGCGTGAGCCATCCGCAGCGCAAGACCATCGGCCTGCGCGTGCCCGACCACAAGGTGCTGCTGGAGCTGCTGTCGCTGCACGGCGCGCCGCTGCTGGCCACCACGCTGATCGCTCCCGGCGAGACCGATGCGCTGAACGACGCGCAGACCATCCGCGAGCGCTTCGAGAAGCAGATCGCCGCGGTCATCGATGCCGGCGCCTGCTCTTCGCAGCCGACCACCGTGGTCGACCTCACGCCCATGGGCACGGGCGACGACCCGGTCGTGGTGCGTCAGGGACGCGGTGCATTGGCCGTGCTCGGCCTCTGAAATCGGGCTGATAACCACTCCCATCTGACACAATCGCCCAGTGGATTCCAACCTGATACAGACCATCCTGATCTACGCGCTGCCGGTGATCTTCGCGATCACAGTGCACGAGGCGGCACACGGGTATGTGGCACGCCATTTCGGCGACAACACGGCCGAGGTCATGGGACGGGTCACCCTCAACCCGATGAAGCACATCGATCCCATCGGGACCATCCTGATGCCGTTGATGCTGTACTTCGCGACCTCGGGCGCCTTCCTGTTCGGCTATGCCAAGCCGGTGCCGGTCAACTTCGGGCGGCTGCACCATCCGAAGCGCGACATGATCTGGGTGGCGCTGGCCGGGCCGATGTCGAACTTCATTCAGGCCTTGCTTTGGACGCTGGTTTGGGCGTCGCTCAAGCTTCTCGATATCGATGAGGAATTCTTTCGCGAGATGGCGGAAGCCGGCATCCGGGTCAATCTCGTCATGTGCGCCTTGAACCTGTTCCCGCTACCGCCGCTCGATGGTGGGCGCGTGCTCGCCGGCTTGCTGCCAAATGGGCCCGCACAGAATTTCCTGGCCCGCATTGAACCTTTTGGCTTCTTTATTGTGATGGGATTGATCATTGCAAGAATCCTGGACACCTTCTGGATGCGGCCATTGATGACCCTTGGCTACGACTTCATCAATCTCCTTCTTTCTCCGCTGCGTTAAGTTCTTCGTCAAATGGCCTCGTCTTCCAAAGCTTCCTTGCGCGTCCTGACCGGCATCACGCCCTCGGGCACGCCGCACCTCGGCAACTACGTCGGCTCGATCCGCCACTCGGTGCGGCAAAGCGTCGCGCCCGGCGTGCAGAGCTTCTTCTTCCTGGCCGACTACCACGCGCTCATCAAGGTACAGGAGCCGGCGCTGATCCAGCGCTCCACCCTCGAGATTGCCGCCAGCTGGCTGGCCTGCGGGCTCGACCCCGAGCGCGTCACCTTCTACCGCCAGTCGGACATCGTCGAGATCCCCGAGCTGACCTGGTTCCTCACCTGCGTGACCGGCAAGGGCGTGCTCAACCGCGCGCATGCCTACAAGGCGCAGCTCGACAAGAACGTGGCCAAGGGCGAGGACCCCGACGCCGACGTGACGGCCGGCCTCTTCATGTACCCGGTGCTCATGGGCGCCGACATCCTGATGTTCAACGCCCACAAGGTGCCCGTGGGCCGCGACCAGGTGCAGCACATCGAGATGGCGCGCGACATGGCGCAGCGCTTCAACCACCAGTACGGCGAGCACTTCACGCTGCCCGAAGCCGAGATCGACGACGCCGTCGCCACCCTGCCCGGCCTCGACGGCCGCAAGATGAGCAAGAGCTACGGCAACACGATCCCGCTGTTCGCACCGCGTGCACAGCTGCAAAAGCAGATTGCCGGCATCGTGACCGACTCGCGCGCGCCCGGCGAGCCCAAGGACACCGAAGGCTCGGCACTGTTCCAGATCTACCAGGCCTTCGCCAGCGCCGAGGAAACCGAGACGCTGCGCAAGGCGTACGCCGGCGGCATCGGCTGGGGCGACGCCAAGCAGTTGCTGTTCGAGCGCATCGACCAGGAAGTGGCGCCGCTGCGCGCACGCTACGACGCGCTCATGAACGACCCGGCCCAAATCGAGCGCATCCTGCTCTCCGGCGCCGCGAAGGCGCAGGCCCTGTCGAAGCCCTTCATGGCCAGCCTGCGCCATGCGGTCGGCCTGCGCAATCTCGCGGCCGGCAAGGACGCCGGGCAAGCCCGGGCGGCCAAGGTCGCGAAGCCCAGTTTCAAGCAGTACCGCGAGAAGGCGGACGGGCTGTTCTATTTCAAGCTGTTGGATGCGCGCGGCGAAACCCTGCTGCAGAGCCGTGGATTCGCATCGCCGCAGGAAGCGGGCCGTACCATCGCGCTCTTGCAGACGCAGCGCGGCGAAGCGCTGGCCGCGCTGGCCGGCCAGCTGGAACCCATCGGAACAGAAGAAACACGCGCCGTCACCGAGGCGCTTGAGGCATTGGCGGAGGCAACACCCACGACCAGCGGGAGTTGATCCGGCAAACCCATCGGCTTACCTGCCGGTGAGCAGGACGAGAGAAGACGGTGCGATCACAAAGGAAGAAAACATGAGCATTTATGTCATCGACGACCACCCCCTGATGCGCGACGCGATCGTGATGGTCTTGCGGCGCTTGCGCCCGGCCGAGAACATCGTCGAGCTCGAGCGCCTCGACAAGCTCGCGGGCTCTGTGCAGCAGCGTGGCGCGCCGACCCTCTTCTGCCTGGACCTGAAGCTCCCGGACACCAATGGCGTGTCGGGCGTGATCGCGGTCAAGCAGGTCTATCCGAACGTGCCGATCGCCGTGTATTCGGCAGCGCCGTCCGCGGACATGGAGGACGCCTGCATCGAGGCCGGCGCCGACACCTACATCGAGAAGTCGGCCAGCTCCAACGAGCTGGCCGCGGCGTTGCGCGGCCTGCTGATGGCAGGCTCGGAAGACGAAGCCGACGAGATGCCGGCCGCCAACAGCGGCAAGCTCTCGAAGCGGCAGACGCAGCTGATCGCCATGCTCGACAAGGGCATGAGCAACCGCGACATCGCCACCGACCTGGAGATCAGCGAGCACACGGTGAAGGTGCACCTGTGGCGCCTGTTCCGCAGGCTGGGCGTGAAGAGCCGTACGCAGGCGCTGCACTACGCGCGCACGAACGGTTTGCTATCTGGTTAACCCCCCTCGGGGTTTCTGGAAATGAAAAACCGCGCATCAGCGCGGTTTTTTTATGGGCGGCGCAAGAGCACCGGAGGACGATTGCTCAACCACCCGACGCACTCACCCGCGCCTGCGCCACCGCCTCGTCGGCGTCGTGCAGCGCCACCCGGAACACGCTGCCGCGGCCCAGGCGCGAACGCACGCTGACAGGGTGGCCCAGCACGTGCGACAGCCGCGCAACGATGGCCAGCCCGAGGCCGAAGCCGTCGGAGGTGCCGGCATGGTCCGCCACCTTGTAGAACTCAAGGAACACGTCGCGCAGATGCTCGGGCGCGATGCCGATGCCGGTGTCCCACACCTCCACGCGCAGGCCGTCGCGCGTCTGCCGCGCGGCCAGCAGCACGCCGCCTTCCGTCGTGTACTTGATCGCGTTGGCCAGCAGGTTGCCGATCATGCGGCGCACGCGGATCGGGTCGGTCAGGAACGAGCCCTCGCATGCGTGCACGCGGAAGTCCAGTCCGCGGCTCTCGGCTACCGGGCGGTATTGCAGTTCGAGGTCGTGCAGCAGCTCGGACATGTCGACCCGCTCGACGTGCAGGCGCACCTGGCCCGAATCGATGCGCGCCAGGTCGAACATCGAGTCGAACAGTGCATTCACTGCGTGCGTGGCGCGCACGATCTTGGGCGCGAGCTCCAGCACCAGTTCAGGCTCGTTGCGCAGCCAATCTGCGTACAACGAAAGTGCCAGCACCGGCTGGCGCATGTCGTGCGCAGCGCTGGCCAGGAAGCGGTTCTTCATGGCCACGGCCGATACCGCCGCCTGCCGCTGCTGGGTCAGCGACTTGATCAGGATATGGTTATGGAACAGCAGCTCCAGGCTGTTGCGCGCCGTCTCGTGAATGTGCCGCCCCGCCCGCAGCAGCAGGAACCAGTGCAGCACCGGCAGCACCGGCATCAGGTAGCCGAACTGGAACTGCGGATGCTGCAGGGTGATCGAGGCCAGGCGCAGCAACACCGCACCCAGCATCGTGATGAACAGCGTGTTGACGTAGCGCTTGAGCAGCGGCGGATGCAGCGCCAGCCCGTTGAGCGGAAAGGTGCCCACGCCGGCCACGATGAGCCAGCTCATGAACTGGTTGACTTGCGGCGTGCGCTCGAAGAACAGCAGCACCGAGAGGCCCCACACCACCGCGCTGGTGCTCCAGACGAAGCCATAGCGTTCCGTGAACTGCTGCTGTGCCGCCGCACTGCGCCCGGCATAGCGCACCGCGTAGACCTGTGCGCCCCAGGCGCGGCAAGCGGTGGCGAGCAAGCCTGCCACCAGCCAGGTCAGCAGTTCCCAGCGGGGCACGTAGGCCCAGCTCAGGCCGACCATTGCCGGCATCAGCGCACCCGAAACGAAATACGAGCCCTTCGCAGAGCGCATGAGGCTGCGAATGAGTTCGCCGCGCACCCATGATTCGGCTTCGTCGGCCGAAGCCGGGGCGGGGGTCATGCTGGCGATCGACGCATTGGCCATAAGACCGGGGATCTTAACGGGCCGCCCAACATCGTTTCACCAGGTAACCTTCGAAAACGGCGCCCGCCGATCCGGACCTTAAGCAGGAAGGATTCATGCCCTGCCGGCGGGCGGGGTGGGCACAGGCACCCCGGCTAACATGGCATCTGCTCGTGCAACCCGAACCCCATGCTGAACAACCTGACCCCCTTCCTCATCCACTGGGCCATCACCGCCCTCTCTCTGTGGGTGGCCAGCCACCTCTTTCGCGGGCTCAAGTTCGACAGCACCGGCGCGCTGGTGGTCTCGGCGCTGCTGCTGGGCCTGGCCAACGCGATCGTCAAGCCGCTGCTGATCGTGCTCACGCTGCCGCTGACGCTGGTGACCTTCGGGCTCTTCCTGCTGGTCATCAACGCGCTGATGATCCTGCTGGTGGCCGCGCTGGTGAAAGGCTTCCGGGTGTCGGGCTTCTGGACCGCGCTGTTCGCGAGCATCTTCATCTCGCTGCTGAGCATCTTCATCGGCTCGCTCGTCACGGGCAGCGACCCGGCCGAGAAGGTGCAGATGCCGCAGAGCGGCAACTGGCTCTGAGCGCCTCCACCTTCTGTCCCCGGACTTTCAGCCCTTCACCGCGCCCGCGGTCAACCCCGTGATGATCTGCCGCGCGGCCACGAAGGTAAAGATCAGCGGCGGGATGGCGATGAGGCTGCCCATGGCCATCACCTTGCCCCAATCCACGCCCATGTCGGTGACGAACAGCGACGCTGCCACCGGCAGCGTGCGCGTCTGCCGGTCGGTCAGCACCAGCGCGAGGATGAACTCGTTCCACGCGATGCGGAAGGTGAAGATCGACGCCGCCGCGAGCCCCGGCCCCATCAGCGGCAGCAGCACCTTGGTGAACACGCGCACCGGCCCACAGCCGTCGATGGCCGCTGCCTCTTCGAGTTCCACCGGCACCTGCAGCACGAAGCCATAGAGCAGCCAGATGGTGAACGGCAGGTTCACCGCCACGTACAGCAGGATCAGCCCCCAGAGGCTGTTCACCAGCTGCCACTGGCTCCAGATCATGAACACCGGAATCGCGAGCACCGCCAGCGGCACTGTGCGCAGCAGCAGCGTGGCATAGCCCACCGCCGTGCGCCCCGGAAAGCGAAAGCGCGCCAATCCATAGGCCGCCATGCAGCCGAACACCAGCGTGATGGCGGTCGCGATCACACCGACGAACAGGCTGTTGCCCAGGTAGCGGCCCAGGTTGTCCTCGGTGAGCACTGCGCGGTAGTTCTCCAGCGTGGGCATGAAGATGAAGTTCAGCGGCTGCGCGAAGATCTGCACCTGCTGGCGCAGGCTGGTCGCGAAGATCAGCGCAATGGGCGCCACGCACAGCAGGCCGAGCGCAGCCAGCATCGTGTAGTGCGCGACCACCAGGGAAAACGGCCGCTTCATGGCGACTCCTTCATCGGGTTGGACAGCCGCAGCGCGCCCCACGACAGCACCGCCACCACCGCCAGCAGCAGCACCGACACGGCCGCCGCCACGCCGAGCTGCTGCCCGACGAAGGCCGTCTTGTAGATGTGCAGCGACAGGATTTCGGTGCTGTCGCCGGGCCCGCCGAAGGTCAGCACGTAGATCACCTCCAGCACGCGGAAAGCGTCGATGAGCCGCATCATCAGCGTGATGGCGATCACGTTCATCACCATCGGCAGCTTGACCTTGAAGGTCATCTGCCACCAGCGCGCGCCGTCGATGCGCGAGGCCTCGATGACCGCGCCGTCGACGTTCGCCAGCGCCGCCGCCATCATGATGAAGACGAAGGGCGTCCACTGCCAGATGTCGGCGATCACGATGGCGATGAAGGCCAGCGTCGGGTCCGCCAGCCAACCCATGGGCGCCACGCCGAACAGGCCCAGCAACGCATTGAGCAAGCCGAACTGCGCATCGAAGATGTAGCGCCACGCCAGCCCCACGGCGATGGGTGCAATCATCATCGGCAGGATGAACAGCGTGCGGAAGAACGCCGTGCCGCGCACCGGGTGTTCGAGCGCGAGCGCCAGCGCAATGCCCAGCACCATCTCCGCGCTCACGCAGACGGCGGCGAACATCAGCGTGGTCCACAGCGACGACCACACGCGCGGGTTCGAGAAGGCCGCGAGGAAGTTGCCCATGCCCACCCAACGCGCCTCCGACCAGGGAGTGCCCAGGCTCCAGTCGAAGAAGCCCAGCTGGATCGCGGAGATCACGGGGTAGAGGCAGGCCGCCGCCATGACGAGCACGGCGGGGCCGACGTAGAAGGCTGGGAGCCAGCCGGGTCTGCGCATGACGAAGCGTCCGTTCAGCGTCAGGCCGCGTAGCCGGCTTCGCGCATGATCTTCGTCACCGCCGGAACCAGCTCATTGAGCGCGGTCTCGGCTGTCTTCTTGCCGATCAGCGCCTCGGAGATGCCCACGCCGAGCGCCTGCACGTTGATCTTGTCCCAGGCGGGGATGATCGGACGCCAGTCGGGATTGGAGTACTTGAGCGCCTCGCGGAACACGATGTACTCGGGGTATTGGCGCACAAGGTCGGCATCGGCCATGGTTGAGTGGCGGATCGGCACGCCGCCCACGCGCGCGACCGCCTTGTCCTGCGCCTTCGCCGTGAGCCACTGCATCAGCAGGAAGCCGGCGTCGCCGTTCTTCGCGTTCTTCGGAATCGCGAGGCCCAGCCCGCCCGATTGCGACGCGCGCCGCGTGCCCGCCGGATGCAGCGCCCAGCTGACCTTGCCCGCGACGCGGCTCTTGGCCGGGTCGTTGACAAGGCCCGCAAGCAAGGTCGAGTCGAGGTACATCGAGGCCTGGCCCTGCAGGAACGCGGTGTTGCTCTCGCCCTGCCCGTAGCCGGAAATGCCTGCGGGACCGGTAGCGACCACCTCCTGCAGGAACTTGAGCGCGGCCACGCCGACGGGATCGTTGAAGCGCGGCTTCCACTTGTCATCGAAGATCGCGCCGCCCATCGGGTTCAGGTGCAGCAACCACGCATGCACGCACTGGTGGCCGGCCTGCCCGCGCGAGGCCAGCGCGCCAATGCCCTCCTTGTCCTTGATGAGGCGCAGCAGCCTGCCGAACTGCTCGTAATTTTCCGGCGGCTGGAGGTTGTGCTTGGCGAAGATGTCGCGCCGGTACGCGAGCACCGAGGTCTCGGCACCATAGGGCAGTCCATAGAGCTTGGCGCCCGGCCCCGGCAGGTAGCCCTTCGGCCCGCCGACGAGGCCGAGGTTCTCCAGGTAGACCGGGATGATGTCCTTGATATCGTAGGCCGGATCGGCCAGCGCCGCATTCGCCAGGTACGGATCGAGCGGACGGATGAGATTCTTCGCGACGTACTCGCCCTTCCACATCACGACGTAGCTCGCGAGGTCGTAGTCGCCCTGCGGCTTGGCCATTTCAAGCAGCTGTTTGTCCTTCAGTCGCGCCATCGCAAGCTTGTCGACCTCGACCTTGATGCCGGTCTCTCGCGTGAATTCCGGCAGGATCTTCGCCATCGCGTCGTAGTGCGGATGCGATGGCACGTTGAGGGTCACGGTCTGGCCCGAGTACTTCGCGTGGCGGTTCTGCGCGTTCGCGCCACTGAATGGCAGGCCCGCGCCGAACACCGTGATGGCCGCGCTCTTGATAACGTCTCTGCGTTGCATAAACCTCTCCTTGGAAAAAACGAAAGCTGTCAGGGGCGCAGCGACTGGCCGCTGGCCGTGTCGAACACATGCATGTCCTCGGTGCCGGCCGTGAGTCCGACCGTGGTGTGCAGCAGGCCGTGCGCGTCTCCCTGCACCGTGGCCGTGATGCGCGCGCCGCCCGCCGTCGCGAGGTGGCCGACCACCTGGCTCTCTGTGCCCAGGTACTCGACCACGTCGACCCGGAGGTTCAGCGGCGCGCGCTCGCTCGCGATGCGCAGCGCCTGCGGGCGAATGCCGACCGTCAGCGGCTGGCCTGGCGACGTGACGCGGTCGCGCAGCCACCCCGGCGCCGGCAACTCGAAGCCATTGCCGCGCAGCAGCCCGCCGCTGCCCTCGTGACCGATGAAGCGCACCGACAGCAGGTTCATGCCCGGCATGCCGATGAAGGCCGCAACGAACAGCGTGGCCGGCCGGTTGAACACCTCGCCGGGCGTGCCGACTTGCTGGATGCGGCCCTTGTCGAAGATCACGATGCGGTCCGCCAGCGTCATCGCCTCGATCTGGTCGTGCGTGACGTACACAGTGGTCTTGGCCAGCCGCTCGTGCAGCAGCGCAAGCTCGGCGCGCATGTGGCCGCGCAGCTTGGCGTCGAGGTTCGACAGCGGCTCGTCGAACAGGAACACCCGGGGCTCGCGCACGATCGCGCGGCCGATGGCC
>NZ_AKIW01000096.1 GCF_000282635.1 Variovorax sp. CF313 | reverse complement strand
GGGTTGGAGAAGCGACACGAAGTGCGCGAAGCCTGGGGGAGAGCCTATTTACGCACCCTGCAGCAGGGGCACGAGGCCGCCGCGGCCGTCGAGAGCCATCAGGTCGTCGCAGCCGCCCACGTGCGTCTCGCCGATGAAGATCTGCGGCACCGTGCGGCGCTGGGTGATCTCCATCATGGTGTTGCGGGCCTGCGGGTCGGTGTCGATGCGGATCTCCTCGATCTGCTCGACCCCCTTGGACTTCAGGATCTGCTTCGCACGAATGCAGTAAGGGCAGACGGCGGTGGTGTACATCTTGACGGCTTGCATGCTCTCTACCTTGGGAAGACTCAGGCTTTTTCAACCGGCAGGTTAGCGTCTTTCCAGGCTTTGAGTCCGCCGGCCACGGCTTGGGCCTGCTCGTAGCCCAGCTTCCTGGCCATGGCCACGGCACGCTGGGCGCGGGTGCCGGTGGCGCATACCAGCAGCAGCGGCACGGTCTTGTTCTTGACCGCGCCCGTCAGCTTTTCCTCGAGCTGGTTCAGGGGCACGTTCTTGGCGCCGATCATGTGGCCGGTGGCGAATTCTTCCGGCTCGCGCACGTCGACCAGCACCGCGCGCTCGCGGTTGATGAGCTGCACGGCGCCCTGGGCCGTGAGCGTTCCGCCGCCCGCACCCCGTACCAGCGGCCAGGCCAGCATGGCGCCGGAGCTGAGCGCGATCAGGATCAGCATCCAGTTCGCGGTGACGAATTCGATCAATTTCACGGGGGTTCCTTGAATGGCAAACCGGGGATTTTAGAATGCGAGGTTTCGCAAGCGCAGCCAAAGGCCTCCCACATGCACAAACTGGTATTGATCCGTCACGGCGAATCGACCTGGAATCTCGAAAACCGCTTCACCGGATGGACCGACGTCGACCTCACGGAAACCGGCGTCGAGCAGGCCAAGCAGGCCGGCCGGCTGCTCAAGGCAGAAGGTTACGACTTCGACGTCGCCTACACCAGCGTCCTGAAGCGCGCCACCCGCACCCTGTGGCACACGCTCGACGAGCTCGACCGCACATGGCTGCCGGTGGTCCATTCCTGGCGCCTGAACGAGCGCCACTATGGCGGCCTGCAGGGCCTGAACAAGGCCGAAACCGCCAAGAAGTACGGCGACGAGCAGGTGCTGGTCTGGCGCCGCAGCTACAACACCCCGCCCCCGCCGCTGGAAGCCGACGACCCGCGCAGCGAGCGCAGCGACGTGCGCTATGCCAAGCTGTCGCCCGAGCAGATCCCGCTGACCGAGTGCCTGAAGGACACGGTGGCGCGCGTGCTGCCGTTCTGGAACGAATCGATGGCGCCAGCCATCCGCACGGGGCGCCGCCTGGTCGTCGCGGCCCACGGCAACTCGATCCGGGCGCTGGTGAAATACCTCGACGGCATCTCCGACGACGCCATCGTCGGCCTGAACATCCCGAACGGCATCCCGCTGGTCTACGAGCTCGACGACGACCTCAAGCCCATGCGCCACTACTACCTGGGCGATGCCGCGGCCGCCGAAAAGGCCGCCGCCGCGGTGGCCTCGCAAGGTAAAGGCTGAAGAAACCCTTTTCTGCCGGGCCCTACGTGGAACCCCGGCAGGCAATTTGCTTCCAAGCTGTGTATATTGGTTTGACAGCCGCCGACAAGGACAACCACTCATGATGGGCCAGAAACTGAAGATCACCGGCTGGGTCGCCGCCGGCGCCGTTGCCGGCGTCCTGACCACCGTCTCGTTGCAGACCGTCGCACGCGGATCGCTTGCGCCGCTGCCGCTCGAGGAATTGCAGCAGCTCGCTGCCGTCTTCGGCATGGTCAAGAGCGACTACGTCGAGCCGGTCGACGAGAAAAAGCTCATCTCCGACGCCATTTCGGGCATGGTCGCGGGCCTCGACCCGCATTCCCAGTACTTCGACAAGAAGTCCTTCAAGGAATTCCGCGAGGGCACCACCGGCCGCTTCGTCGGCGTGGGCATCGAGATTTCGCAGGAAGACGGCCTGATCAAGGTCGTCTCGCCCATCGAAGGCTCCCCGGCCTTCCGCGCCGGACTGAAGCCCAACGACCTGATCACCAAGATCGACGACACCGCCGTGCGCGGCCTGTCGCTGAACGAGGCGGTCAAGCGCATGCGCGGCGAAGCCAACACCAAGGTGCTGCTGACCATCTTCCGCAAGGACGAGAGCCGCACCTTCCCGGTCACGATCACGCGCGAGGAAATCCGCACGCAATCGGTCCGCGGCAAGATCATGGAGCCCGGCTACGGCTGGATCCGCCTGTCGCAGTTCCAGGAACGCACCGTCGACGACTTCGTGAAGAAGATCGACGAGATGTACAAGGAAGATCCGAACCTCAAGGGCCTGGTGCTCGACCTGCGCAACGACCCGGGCGGCTTGCTCGACGCGGCGGTGGCGGTGTCGTCGGCCTTCCTGCCCGAGAACGTCACGGTGGTCACCACCGACGGCCAACTGGCCGAAAGCAAGTCCGTCTACAAGGCGGCGCCGGAGTTCTACCAGCGCCGTTCCGGAAGCGACCCGCTGCGCAGCCTGCCGGCCGCGCTGAAGAACGTGCCGCTGGTGGTGCTGGTGAACGAAGGCTCGGCCTCGGCCAGCGAAATCGTGGCCGGCGCGCTGCAGGACCATAAGCGCGCAACCGTCATGGGCAGCCAGACCTTCGGCAAGGGCTCGGTTCAGACGGTGCGCCCGCTCGGCCCCGATACCGGCCTGAAGATCACCACGGCGCGCTACTACACGCCCAGCGGCACCTCGATCCAGGCCAAGGGCATCGTGCCCAACGTGCTGATCGACGAAAGCGCCGAAGGCAGCCCGTTTGCCGCCCTGCGCATGCGCGAAGCCGACCTCGAGAAGCACCTGGCCAGCGGCCAGGGCCCCGAAGTCAAGGACCCGGAACGCGAAAAGGCCCGCGACGAAGCCCGCAAGCGCCTCGAGGAAGAAGCCAAGAAGCCGCCGCAGGACCGCAAGGTGCCCGAATTCGGCACCGACAAGGACTTCCCGCTGGTGCAGGCGCTCAACCGCCTGAAGGGCCAGCCGGTGCTCGTGAGCAAGACACAGGTCATCATCGACAACAAGGAAGAAAAGAAAGAAAACTGAGCCGGGCGGCGCATGGAAGATAGCGATCTGCTGCGCTACTCGCGCCACATCCTTCTGGAGGAGTTCGGCATCGACGGGCAAACGCGCGTCAGGGCCGGGCGAGTTCTTGTCATAGGTGCCGGCGGGCTGGGCTCGCCGGTTGCCCTGTACCTTGCGGCAGCAGGCGTCGGCCACATCGCGCTGGTCGACGACGACGAAGTCGATCTCACCAATCTCCAGCGCCAGATTGCCCACACCCACGCGCGGGTGGGCCTCGCCAAGGTCGAATCGGCCGCGCGGGCCATGCGCGACATCAACCCCGACATCGCCATCGAAACCCACGCCCTGCGCGCCGACGAGGCGCTGCTGTCGCGCCTGGTGGCCGAGGCTGACGTGGTCGTGGACTGCTGCGACAACTTTGCCACGCGGCATGCCGTCAACCGCGCCTGCGTGGCCCATGGCAGGCCGCTGGTGGCCGGTGCGGCGATCCGCTTCGACGGGCAGTTGAGCGTCTACGACACCCGTGACGCCGCCTCGCCCTGCTACGCCTGCCTGTTCCCGCCCGATGCGGCCTTCGAGGAAACGCGCTGCGCCGTCCTGGGTGTGTTCGGTCCCGTGGTTGGGACCATCGGCACGCTGCAGGCCAGCGAAGCGCTAAAGCTGCTGGCCGGCATCGGGCCGTCGCTGGCGGGCAGGCTGCTGATGTTCGACGGACGCAGCACATCTTTCGACACGCTGCGCGTGGCGCGCGACCCGCACTGCAGCGTCTGCGCGCAGCGCCCCGCCCTGCCCGTCCACGGCGTCGTTTAAGGCTGCTTTGCGCCCTTCGCGCGGGCTGCCCCCTTGGCGGGCGCCCCAGCCGCGGGGGTGTTTGCCTGAGCCAGCACACTCTTGCAATCGGAATCCGCACCCGGCCCGGTTTCGACGGTCGCGGCCAGTGCCAGCAGCGGATTGACGGCGCCCAGCGCCAGTGCGGCCAGGCCGCGTCCCGCCAGCGGCCCCGCCTGCAGGCCGCCCTTCGGCGCTCCAAAGGTGCCATTCAATACCAGCGGCGTGCGGATCGACAGGATGTTCTTGCTCTTGGGCTCCGGGTGGATCACGAAGTCGAGCCCCTCGGTTGCCAGGTTGGCCTGGCCGGTGGCGATGAACACGGCGTTGGTCGTGTCCACCATCATCGTGCGCCCCGTCATCAGCCCCTTGTTTACGTCGAAGGCCAACGCCGCGCAGCGCAGCTCGACGTTGCGGTCGCCGCGCAGCACGAACTTGATGATGTCGCCGCCCACCAGCGTCGCGAACACCGGCAGCAGGTTGCCGAACTGGCCACGCCCCGACATGACCGCCACGTCGCCCGACACGCCCCCGAGCCAGTTGGCCACGGTAGTGCCGGAGCCCGACAGGTTGATGCGCCCGTCCAGCCGCCCCACACTGTTGCCCGTCGTTTCGAGCTTGGGAAAGAGGCGGGCCAGCTGCATCGCCCGTACGTCGAGCGAGGCGCGGATATCCGCCGGGTTCTTCGAGGCATCGATGCGGATCGCGCCGGCGAACCTGCCGCCAGCCATGCCGAGGTCGAGCGGATCTAGCGTGAGCACGCCGTTGGCCAGCTTGACCTGAACGCTGCCGCGCTCGAGTGGAATGTCGCGCACGTTGCGGATGCGGTCGGCCGTGTACTTCACGTCGGCGTTCATTGCGCGCACGCGCTCGAAGTCAAGCGGGGTCGCGGGGAGCACCTTGCCGCCCGGGCGCCTGACCTGCGTGATGGTCGGGGGCGGGGCTACGCCTTCTACGGCGTTGGCAGTGCGTGCCGTGGGCTGCAGGCCGATCAACGGGCCGAGGTCGTCCATGTCCATCACGCGCGAACGCAGGTCGCCCGCCAGGTACGGCAACTGGCCGGCCTGGTCAAAGCGCATGTCGCCGGCGATGTCGGACAGTCCCAGCCTGCCGTTGAGGCCGGTGGCCTGCCACAGCTTGCCGCGCTTGCCCAGCTTGCCGCTCAGGACATAGGGCGAAGTCTGTGGCAGCGCGATGCCGAGCAGCGGGTATAGCGCGCCCAGCGTCTGGCCCTTGATCTCGAACTTGGCATCGATGCCGTCGAGCCCCGACAACTCGGCCACGGTGCCGGCGGCCTTCAGCTGGGTCTGGCCGGCGGCCGCGTTGATTTCCATCGGGAACGGCGGCGCACCCGCGGCATTGATCTGCAGCACGTTGCCGGTGCGGCCACTGGCGGTCAGCGGTTGGCCCTTGTAGCGGCCCTTGATGCGGTAGTTGAGCGGCATTTCGCCGCGGCTGCTGTCGTAGCTCAGGTCGGCGTGCAGGTCGACGCCGAGGTGCTTGGCAAGGAAGTCGACCACGCCGGTATCGACCTGGATGAGGCCGATGTCGGGCACCGTGCCGGGGTCGGAGGTGTCCTTGCCGAGCGCCCAGGTTCGGCGCCCGTCGGCCTCCATCTGCAACCCGAGCGTCGGCGAGAAAAGCAACAACCGGGGAATGACGACCTTGCTCGTGATCAGCGGCCAGACGCGGATGTCGAACTCGGCGCGGTCCGCCTTGACCAAGTACGGGTCGCGCGCCCAAGAGGGATTGGCAAACTCGATGCCGTCCAGCTTGACCGTTGCCTGCCCCCAGCCAAGGCCCACGTCGAGCCGCCGCGTGATCTCGAACTTGCGCCCCGTTTGCTCGCTGACATAGCGGTTGACCGGTCCGCGCAGCGTGTCCCAGGGGAAGAAGGCGAGCACGATGACCAGCGCCGCGAACAGCAGCACGACGAATGCGAGCAGCTTCTGCCAGAGGGGCCGGTTGCGAAGGATCATCGTTGCCATGGGTCATTGTCACTACGGGCCTCGCGTCGTCCAGGTCGGCGGCGGGCCGCAAAAACCGTGAGGCGCCGCCTACGAAGGTGCGTTGCAGACTGGGCCGGGTATACGCGTCGGAACCCGCCTACAACAGCCGCACGTTGAAGCTTGCATGATGGTGTGACAGAAGCGTCTCACACTCGATATGCAGGCGGTCATGGAGCTAGGCGCCGCGAATGCGCCTGCCAACCTCAGAGGAAGCGCGGTTCGGCATGGATTCCAGATTGCAGACCTACGTCGTCGAAGACAACCTCACGATCCGTGAAAACCTCATTGGTACGCTGGAAGAACTTACCTGCACCACGGTGGTTGGCTTCGCCGAAACCGAGAGCGGCGCGCGCGCGTGGCTGCTCGGCCACGATGGCGAGTGGGACCTCGTCATCGTCGATCTCTTTCTCAAGCAAGGCAGCGGCCTGGGGGTGCTCCAGGCCTGCCAGTCGCGCAAGCCCGTGCAGAAGGTGGTGGTTCTCAGCAACTATGCGACGCCCGACATCAGGCGGCGTTGCGCCGAGTTCGGGGTCGATGCGGTGTTCGACAAGTCGAACGAAATCGACGCGCTGGTCGACTTCTGCATCGGGCAGGCCAAGGCGCTGCATTCCTCGTCCGGAACAGGTTGAAGAAGGAGCCGCTGCATGGGGCCCCTTCCCGCTCGCAGGCCGATCTCAATCGATCAGCTTGTTCTTCAGTGCGTAGTACGTGAGGTCGCTGTTGGAGGAGAGGTTCATCTTCTCCATCAGGCGCGTGCGGTAGGTGCTCACGGTCTTCACCGACAGCGACAGCGTCTTGGCGATGTCGCCTGCGGTCTCGCCCTTGGCGAGCTTCAGGAACACCTGGAACTCGCGCTCCGAGAGCTGCTCGTGCGGCGCGGCGTCGTCCTTGCGGTCGAGCTGGCGGGCCAGCAGTTCGGCCACGGCGGGCGTGATGTAGCGCCGGCCCAGCGAAATGGTGCGGATGGCGTTGACGATCTCGATGGGATCGCATTCCTTGTTCAGGTAACCGCTCGCGCCCTGCCGGATCAGGTTCATCGCGTAGTGCTCTTCAGGATAGCCGCTGAGGATCAGGATGCCCACGTCCGGCGCCTTGGCGCGGATCATGGCGAGCGCGTCGATGCCGCTTTGGCCCGGCATCGAAAGGTCCATGACCAGCACGTCGAGTTCCGTGGTGCGCACCAGTTCGATGGCCTCGCGCCCGCTTGCTGCCTCACCCGCCACGCGCAGGTCCACGTGCTCGGAGAAGAACTGCCGGAGGCCCGATCGCACGATGGCGTGGTCGTCCACAATTCCGATTTTGATCATCTGTTACTTTCGTCGTTGTGTTGCGGGCATGCGGGTCGCAACATACCGGTCCCTGATTGTTATCAATTATTCACGAACTTGCGCGTCAAGCGACCTTGAAAGTTTCATGCACTGGTTAGCCCCTCCACGAATGGCCGTGAGCCTGCTGCTCGCGGCGCTGGCTGCACTGGCCCTCGTCGGCATCAACGAGGCCGGCTACCGGCAGTCGAGCCGCGCCCTGGCCGACATCGACGAGGCGCAGCAGGTGCGCGGCACGCTCAACCAGATCCTGCAGAACATGCTGGATGCCGAAACCGGCCAGCGAGGGTACCTGCTGACCGGCGAGGCGAGCTACCGAAAGCCCTACGACGACGCGGTCAAGCAGGTCGACGGCCATCTCGCCACGCTGCGCCGGCTGTACGCCGCCAGGCCGGCCGAACTCACCCAGCTGGCCGAACTGTCGAAGCACGTGCTGCGCAAGGTGGCCGAGATGGACATGAGCGTGCGGCTGCGCCAGGACGGCAAGGACGACGCCTGGAAATTCGTCATCACGACCGATGTCGGCCGCGAGGAGATGGAGGCCATCCGCACGACAGCGAGCGAACTGGTGAAGACCAGCAACAACACCCTGCAGCGAAGCCAGCAGCAGGTGCTGCGCTCGCTGCAGCTGGCGCGCGTCGGCACCGCCATCGTGGCGCTGGCGGCGCTGATCGCCTTTTTCCTGTACCTGCGCCAGACGCATGCGCTGCGCTCCATCGGCGAGCGCCAGCAGGAGGCCCTGCAGCGCGAGCGCAATGCGCTGGAGGACGAAGTGCTCGAACGCACTGCCTCGCTGGCCGAACTGGCAACCCATCTGCAGGATGTGCGCGAAACCGAGCGCGGCTACCTCGCGCGCGAGCTGCACGACGAACTGGGCTCGCTGCTCACCGCCGCCAAGCTGGACGTGGCGCGGCTGAAATCGCGGCTGACGGACGCACCCGACGCCACCCAGCGGCTGCAGCATCTGACCGAGCTGCTCAACAGCGGCATCGCGCTCAAGCGCCGCATCATCGAAGACCTGCGGCCGTCGTCGCTCTCAAACCTGGGGCTGGTCGCATCGCTGGAGATCCTGGGGCGCGAATTCGGGGAGCGCTCGGGCCTGCAGATCGAGATGGCGCTGGAGCCGGTGACCATGGATGAATCGCGCCAGCTCACCATCTACCGCATGGTGCAGGAGAGCCTCACCAACATCGGCAAGTACGCCGAGGCCAGCGAAGCCACCATCGTGCTGAAGAACTATGAAAACCACGTGATCGTGGAAGTGGCGGACAACGGCAAGGGCTTCGACACGCAGCGCATGCGGCCATCGACGCACGGCCTCGCGGGCATGAGGCATCGGGTGGAGGCGGCGCGCGGCAAGCTCACGGTGTCGTCGACGCCGGGCAGGGGCACGCGCCTGAGCGCCATGCTGCCCATCGTCAAACCCGTTTGAGACGCCGGACGGCGGTACTCCTTCACACATCGGCGCAGGGCGACTCGGCCATCTCCTACGCACCCCGCCCCCGGCCGCTGACAGGTCTGCGGCAGTGCCCCACTTAAGGTTGCACCTGTGCCATCCGGTCCTTCCTCTGCGGGAGTCCGGCATGCGCCGCTTACAACACAACGAGGGCAGCCTCGAAGGAGTTCCGCATGTTGCATTACGCCGTGGTGTTTCTGGTCATCGCGTTGATCGCGGCCCTGTTCGGGTTCGGTGGCATCGCCGCCAGCGCGGTCGGCATTGCCAAGATCCTTTTCGTGATCTTCGCGATCCTCGCGATTGCGAGCTTCCTTGCCGGCTTGCTACGACGCAAGTAGCGTCGTTACGATCAACAGGCTTGCGCATTTCATTTTTCCGGAAAGGACTTTCACATGAACACGACGACCAAGACTCCCTCGCAACTCGCCGACGACGCCCGCCAGACCGCGCGCGAAGCGGTCGAAACGACCCGCGCCTATGCACAGAACGCGGTGAATGCGGCGGGCGAAAAGGTCCGCGACCTGCAACGCGATGCCGAACCCGCTGTCGAGCAGCTGGCTGCCCGCGTGCAGCAGGCCGTTCAGCGCGGGCTGGACGCCGCGTCCACCACCAGCGCACGTGCGCAGCGCCGACTCGAACAGGCTGCCGACGTCACGGGCCGCTACATCTCCGACCAGCCGGTGCGCTCGGTGCTTCTGGCCGCGGCCGCCGGCGCTGCCATCACGGCGCTCATCGTGCTGGCCAGCCGCCGCAGCCGGGACGACTACTGATCCGCCGACTTTTTTCGCTCCACCCATCCCGGCACCATGCTTCATCCGATTTTCTCCACGGTGCTCGGGCACCCGGAACTGGTCGCTGAACACCTTGCCAACTACGCCGCCCTCGTGCGCCAGGAATCAGCGCAGGCGGGACGCGGGCTCGTCGCCCGCATCGTCGCAGGCGTGCTGGCTGCGGCCTGCGCCGCACTGGTCCTTGGACTGACGGGGGTCGCAGTGCTGCTGGGCGTGATGTACGGCAGCTTTCACTGGGTGCTCGTGGCCGTGCCGGGCGTGGCGCTGGTGATAGCGGCCATCTGTACGTGGTACGCGACGAAGTCCGTTCCGAGCTACGGTTTCGACGATCTGCGCTCGCAGCTGGGCGCCGACCTGCAGGCCTTGCGCGACGCCGGAGCTGCCCATGAACAGCGATGAACGTTCCCCCCTCACCCCGCAGCAGCGCCTGGCCCTCTCGCGCCGCGCGCTGGTGCGGCAGCTGAACGGCGATGCGGACGCCGCGAACGACGACGCACAACCCCGGGCGGAACGCGACCGCGAGCTCGAGGACGAACTGGAATACGCGTTCGACGACCCATCGGCCGCCGCGCCGCGCCGCAACCGGCACCTGCAAAACCCGCGGCGGGGGCGAAACAACGTGTGGCTCTCGATGGGCCGCGGCGTGGTGGAACGCTGGTGGCGCCGGCATCCGGCACACGCGATCGGCCAACTGGCCCGCCCGCTGCTCGAGCACTATGCGCGCAAGGAGCCGGCCAAGCTGATGGCCGCGGCCGCGGCCACAGGCGCGGTGCTGGTACTCGTGAGGCCGTGGCGCCTGCTGTCGGCCACGGCCGTGCTTGCGGCGGTACTGAAGACATCCGACGTGGCCGACCTCGTCAACACGTTGATGCGCAAGACCACAAGCCTCCCACGAAAGGACTCTCCATGAAAGTCGATGTTTCCTCATCCTCCAAGGCGGCTCAGCACAAGCACCTGGTGCTGGACCAGGGCGGCCTGGACGCCGCGCGCAACAGCCTCGACGAAGGCGCCGTCACGCCCAGCTATGGCCCCTGGCGCGACGACGTCGTCAAGCTCCTGAACGACGCACTCGCCACCGAACTGGTCTGCGTGCTGCGCTACAAACGCCATTACTTCACCGCCAACGGCGTGGACTCGCCCGCCATTGCCGACGAGTTCCTCGTGCATGCCAACGCCGAGTCGGCACACGCCGACCGCATCGCCGAGCGCATCGTGCAGTTGGGCGGCGAGCCCGACTTCGCACCCAGCCACCTGCTGGACCGTAGCCATGCGGCCTACGACGAGTCGACCGACCTGCAATCGATGGTGCGCGCCAACCTCGTCGCCGAACGCATCGCGGTGGAGGCGTATCGCCAGATGATCACCCTGATCGGCGACAAGGACCCGACCACGCGCCGCATGCTCGAGGACATCCTCTCGGAGGAAGAAGAGCATGCCGACGAACTGAAGGACTGGCTCGGCCATTGACCATCGAGCCGAGGGCCCGGAGGGCTCTCGCCAAAAAAAGCCCGGCAGAGACCGGGCTTCTTCATTTTGTGCGCCTGGCGCAGGGTGGCGATCAGCCCTTCACTTCGAGCTGGTTGTTCACCGATGTCACGCCCTGCACGCCCTTGGCGATCTCCTCGGCGCGCGCCTTGGCGGCGGCGGTGGGCGCGGGTCCCTTCAGGCTCACGGCGCCGCCCTTCGTGTCGACGTCGATCTTGATCGCGCTGAGGTCCGGGTCCTTGGCGAGGCCTGCGGATACGGAGGCCGTGATGGCGGCATCGTCCATCGTCGCGCTCATCGCGGCGCCGGCGTCCTTGGCAGCGTCCTTGGCACGGGCCATGCCTTCCTTCACCTCGGCCGTGGTGCTGGACGACTCGACCTTGGCCTTGGCATCCCTGAGGGCCTCGCCGGTCTTGGCCGCCGCGGTATCGGCCGCCTTCTCGGTCTTGGCTACTGCACTGTCGAGCTTCTCGCCCGCCGTGCGGTTGTCGGACTTGTCGCAGCCGGCCAGCGTCAGCGCAACGCCGGCCACGAGCACGGCGAGCCACGCGCGCGAATGCGGCATGGTGATGGGGGTAATGTGTTCGTTCATATGGAAATCCTCCTGTCCGTCGCTCGATTGCGCACGGGAAATGGGCGTCACAGCTTGTTGGCGCCCGACTTGATAGCGTCCTTGGCCCGCTCCTTGACGTCGCCGTAGGTCTTCTGAACCTTGCCGGCGGCCTGTTCGGCAATGCCCTTGCCTTCGAGCTTTTCGCTGCCGACGGCCTTGCCGGCCACTTCCTTCAGCTTGCCCTTGGCTTCTTCCATGCGGCCTGCCAATTGGTCCTTGTTCATGTCGTTGTCCTTCCTGATCGGGTGATGAAATGCGCGGTCCGCAACGGCCCGCCGATTTCAATCTAGGCTTTCGCCGACGGCTGCGAACGCCGACGGAAGCCCGAAGCGGTGTAGGACAACGAGGCTCAGGCGGTGACGATCCATCCTTCAAGCGGATCGAAATTTCGCGGCAGGCCATGGCCGGGCCCGGGGCTTTGCGCGCGCTGCAGGGCCCAGGCCGCCTGCACGAGGCACAGCACCGCGTCGATGTCGTCGCCGCGGGCATCGGCCAGCAGTTCGGCGCGCTGCGGCGCGGTGACGCCAAGCCGCAGGCCGAGGCGCGTGGTGCCCGCTTCGAGCGCGACGAGCAGGTCGGTGCGTGCGGCGAGCCGTTCGGGCGTCTGCTTCGGCAGCTCGTCGCTCTTGTAGCTGCGGCGCCCGATCAACTCCCGCGCCAGCAGGCCGGGATAGGCCTCCAGCGCAATGCGGTCCGCGCCAGGGCCGGCGTGCAGGCCGGGAATGCGTGCACCGGCGGCCAGCAGGCGCGGCACACCTGCGTGGAGCATGTAGGCCACCGGCGGATTGACCCACTTCATCGACGGGCTGGAACCTGCGGGCCCATCGGTCGCACGGTGCGCGAACTTGCCACCGAGGGGTCGCGCCGCACAGAATGCGGCGAAGGTCTCGCGGATCTCGGCGCGGCTCAGGCTGGCGTAATGGGCCATCAACGGCGCCCATTGCACCGGCCATCCCAGATGCTCGACGAGTTCGCGCGGCAGGCTGAATGGAAAATCGAAACCGCCGGTCCAGGCGGGCGTGGCGCACAGCCATTCGCCCCATGCTTCGAGCGTCGAGAAGCGCTGCAGGCCAGTCAGCACGACGCGATTGCCATCGGCGAGTTCACCGGCAGCCACCACGATCGGCTTGCGTGCCGTCGGCGCGCTGGAAAAATCGCAGCCGAACAGCACCATGGCCTCAGCCCATCGCGAGCGCGACGACGCCGGCGGCGATGAACAGCGCGCCCAGCAGCCGCAAGAGCCGGTCGCCTTCGCGCAGCAGGTGGCCGCCGACCAGCGCGGCGAACAGCATCGACACCTCGCGCGCCGGCGCGACGTGCGAGATCGGCGCCTGCTGCACCGCGTACAGCACCAGCACATAAGACACGGGACTGATTGCCGCCACCAGCAGCGCGTACTTCCATTGCGCGCGCCACATGCGCGCTGTGGTCGCGCGGTCCTGCAGTGCGGCGGGCAGCAGCAGCACGAGCCGCACGAAGTTGCTCATGTAGTCGAGCAGGATCGGCGACATCGCCAGGAACTTGACCGCATAGCTGTCGGCCACCGTGTAGGCCGCGATGAAGGCGCCGGTCAGCACGCCGTAGCGGATGCCTTTGTGCACACGCTCGCGCTGCGCCGGGTCATGCTTGCCGTGCCACAGGCGCGGGCCACCCGCCACGAGGAACACGCCCAGCGCCACGCCGAAGATGCCGGCCACGCCGACAAGGCTGATCGTCTCGCCGAGGAACAGGATCGCGACCAGCGACGACAGCAGCGGGCCCGAACCGCGCGCCAGCGGATAGACCACCGTAAGGTCGGACTTGCGGTAGCCCCGCAGCAGGATCACATAGTAGAAGACGTGCAGCACGCCGCTCAACGCGACGAAGCCCCATTCGCGCAAGCCCCAGGCCGGCACCACGCGCCAGCCGAGCACGATGCCCACCGGCGCCCACACGACGGCCATGAATACGCCGCTCTGGAAGGCGAAGCGCGCATCGCCGTTCGCCTTCTTGGCGGCGATGTTCCAGCTGGCATGAATGACCCCGGCGAGCAGGATCAGGGCGAATGCGGAGAGCGGCACCTCGATCTATGCGAGGCAGAGCGCGGGGGCCACGTTCTAGTGTCGGCCGACGATGGCCGCGGTGGCCATCAGTTCCTCGAGCAGCGCCAGCGAAACCTTGCCCGAGACCGCATACGGGTTGAGCTCGGGTTTCTCGGAATACTTCAGCAGCGTCGAGGCATTGAGCTTCGACAGGTTGACCTGCCCCATCGTCCAGCCGCCGAAGCGGCGTTCGGAAATCTCCTCGTAGTGCAGCAGCACCACGTCCTTGTGGCGCCCGTCGCGCTGGATGTGGCCGTACAGCTCGCTGATGGCCATGCGGCCACCTTCGATGGCCTGCAGGAAGGTGCCTGCGCCATAGCAGAGGATGCCGGTGATGCCGCAGGTCGTGTTGTGCGAGCGCGATTGCGCAAGGATCGCCTCGATGGCCTCGGGGCTGGTGTCGACGGCGCGGCTGGCGTAGAGAAGTCGGACCAGCATGGCTCAGCCCTTTCGGGGAAGGAGGGAAAGGAATTCGCGGCGCAGGCTCGGATCTTTCAGGAACACGCCGCGCATCACGGAGTTGATCATCTTGCTGTCCATTTCCTTCACGCCGCGCCAGGCCATGCAGAAATGCTCGGCCTCCATGACGAGGGCAAGGCCGTCGGGCTGCGTCTTTTCCTGGATCAGGTCGGCCAGCTGCACCACGGCTTCTTCCTGGATCTGCGGACGGCCCATGACCCACTCGGCCAGGCGCGCGTACTTCGACAGGCCGATCACGTTGGTGTGCTCGTTGGGCATCACGCCGATCCACAGCTTGCCGATGATCGGGCAGAAGTGGTGCGAGCAGGCGCTGCGCACGGTGATCGGGCCGACGATCATCAGCTCGTTCAGGTGCTCGGCGTTGGGAAACTCGGTGAGCGAGGGCGGCGCCACGTAGCGGCCCTTGAACACCTCATTGAGGTACATCTTGGCGACGCGGCGCGCGGTGTTGTCGGTGTTGTGGTCGTTCTCGACGTCGATGACCAGGCTTTCGAGCACGCCCTTCATCTTGACCTCGACCTCGTCGAGCAAGGTCTCCAGCTCGCCGGGCTCGATGAACTCGGCGATGTTGTCGTTGGCGTTGAAGCGCTTGCGCGCTGCGGTGATGCGCTCGCGGATCTTCACGGAGACGGGCGTGCCCTCGTCATCGTCGTTTCGATCGGGGCGCGGGTCGACGTCGGTTTTCCTCAGCATGGCGGGGATCGTACCAGTGAATGGCTCCAGACATTCGGGCCCGCAACGCCCGTCCCTTCTTGGAGCAATGCTATCAATTGAGGAGCGTGAAATCAGCCACCAGCGGCAGGTGGTCGGACATGCGGGCCCAGATCGGCCCGCGCGGCACCGTGCAGGCCTGCGGCTCCAGCCTGCGCCCGTAGACGAAGTCGAGTTGCGCCACCGGCAGGCGCGAGGGGTAAGTGAGCGTGCGCGCACCACGCAGGTCGCTGGTGTCGCGCAGTCCCATGGCGTTCATGGCGTAGCGCATGCGGGCGCCCCAATCGTTGAAGTCTCCCGCGACCACCACGGCCTCGTCGGGCGGCACTTCGCGGTCGATGAACTCGCGCAGGCGTGCGACCTGCCGCACCCGGCTGCCCCTGATGAGCCCCAGGTGCACCACGATGGCGTGCACCCTGCGGCCCTCGACGTCGATCACCACGTGCAGCAGCCCGCGTTGCTCGAATCGGTGGTCGGAGATGTCCTGGTGGCTGGTGCGCAGCACCGGCCAGCGCGTGAGCAGCGCATTGCCGTGCTCGCCGTGGCGCGTAACGGCATTGGTCTCATAGACCGCGGTGTAGCCCTCGGGCGCGAGGAAGTCGGCCTGCGGCAGTTCGGGCCAGTGCGCGAAGCGTGTGGCGGCCTGCCGATTCATCTTGCGCACCTCCTGCAGGCAGACGATGTCGGCGTCGAGCTGCTCGATCGCGTGGCCCAGGTTGTGGATCTCGAGCCGCCGCGCGGGCCCGATGCCCTGCACACCCTTGTGGATGTTATAGGTCGCGACCCGGAGGTTCTGCGCTGCTGTTGCTGCCGGCTGGTTCATCGCGCAAATTCTGGCAGCAACAGGATGGCTTCGGCGTTCGACGGGGAAAAGCACGCGTCCGCCGCTTCGCGGTACGGCAGCCACTTCCAGCCGGTGTGTTCGCGCGGATCGAGCGTGGGCGTCAGGCGATCGGGTACGCAGAGGCCGAACAGGTGCTCGGTGTTGTGCGTTACGCCGGGCGCGTAGCGGGCGCGCCACCGTGGATAAATTTCGTAAACATTGCGCAGCTGCCAGTCGGCCAGCTGCGGGGCGAGCGCGGTGCCCTCGCCGCAGGAGATGCCGGTTTCCTCGGCCACCTCTCGCGCCGCGGTGAGTGCGAGCGGCTCGTCGATCGCATCCTTGCTGCCGGTGACCGACTGCCAGAAATCGGTCTCGGCATCCGCACGCCGGATCAGCAGCACATCGAGCGCCGGAGTGTGGATCACGACCAGCACCGACTCCGGGATCTTCCAGGGCCGGGGGCTGGTCGTCATGGCCGTGTCAGGCTGCCTGGGGCGTGTTGCGCAGCTTGATGTGCAGCTCGCGCAACTGCTTCTCATCGACCGGGCTCGGCGCCTGCGTCAGCAGGTCTTGCGCGCGCTGGGTCTTGGGGAAGGCGATCACGTCGCGGATCGACTCGGCGCCGGTCATGAGCATGACGAGGCGGTCCAGGCCGATGGCGATGCCACCGTGCGGCGGCGCGCCATACTGCAGCGCGTCGAGCAGGAAGCCGAACTTGAGCTGCGCGTCCTCGGCGCTGATCTTGAGCGCGCGGAACACCTTGCTCTGCACTTCCTCGCGATGGATACGCACCGAGCCGCCACCCATCTCGATGCCGTTGAGCACCATGTCGTAGGCCTTGGCGATGCACTTCTCGGGTGCGGTGTCCATGAGGTCTTCATGGCCGTCCTTCGGCGCGGTGAACGGATGGTGCACGGCGCTCCAGCGCTGGCCTTCCTCGTCGAACTCGAACATCGGGAAGTCGACCACCCACAGCGGCGCCCAGCGGTCGTCGAACAGGCCCGCCTTCTTGCCGAAGGCGCTGTGGCCGATCTTCACGCGCAGCGCGCCGATGGCGTCGTTGACGACCTTTTCCTTGTCGGCACCGAAGAACAGGATGTCGCCGTTGCGCGCGCCCGTGCGGGCGATGATCTCGGCCAGCGAACTGTCGTCGAGGTTCTTCACGATCGGGCTCTGCAGGCCTTCGCGGCCAGCAGCCGCGTCGTTGACCTTGATGTAGGCCAGGCCCTTGGCACCGTAGATCTTGACGAACTCCTGGTACGCATCGATTTCCCCGCGCGACAGGCCGCCTTCGGCACCGCCGCCAGGCACGCGCAGCGCGACCACGCGGCCGCCCTTCATGGTGGCGGCATTCGAGAACACCTTGAATTCCACGCGCTTCATCAGTTCGGTGAGCTCGGTGAACTCGAGCTTCACGCGCAGGTCGGGCTTGTCCGAACCGTACTTGAACATCGCGTCGCCGTACGTCATGGTCGGGAATACCGGCAGGTCGATGCCCGCGGCGTTGCGGAACACGTTGCGGATCATGCCTTCGAACATCTCGCGGATTTCTTCTTCGGCGAGGAACGAGGTCTCGATGTCGATCTGCGTGAATTCGGGCTGGCGGTCGGCGCGCAGGTCTTCGTCGCGGAAGCACTTCACGATCTGGTAGTAGCGGTCATAGCCGGCCACCATCAAGAGCTGCTTGAACAGCTGGGGCGACTGCGGCAACGCGAAGAAGCTGCCGTCGTGCACGCGGCTGGGCACGAGGTAGTCGCGCGCGCCTTCGGGCGTGGACTTGCCGAGCATCGGCGTCTCGATGTCGATGAAGCCGTTGGCATCGAGGAACTTGCGCGTTTCCATCGTCACCTTGTAGCGCAGCATCATGTTGCGCTGCATGGCCGGACGGCGCAGGTCGAGCACGCGGTGCGTGAGGCGGGTGGTTTCCGACAGGTTGTCGTCGTCCAGCAGGAACGGCGGCGTGACCGAGGGGTTCAGCACCTTGAGCTCATGGCACAGCACTTCGATCTTGCCGCTCTTGAGCTGGTCGTTGGTCGTGCCTTCGGGGCGTGCGCGCACGAGGCCGGTGATCTGCACGCAGAACTCGTTGCGCAGGTTCTCGGCGACGGCGAAGGTCGAGGCGCGGTCGGGGTCGCACACCACCTGCACATAGCCTTCGCGGTCGCGCACGTCGATGAAGATCACGCCGCCGTGGTCGCGGCGGCGGTTGACCCAGCCGCACAGGGTGACGGTCTGGCCCAGCAGGGCTTCGGTCACGAGACCGCAATAGTGAGTACGCATGGCCATAGGAATCCATTCCGGCGCCTTGTGGGCGCGTTCGTTTTTATGAGTTGGAAGACTTCACCGCCACCGTGGCGGGGCCGCCTGGAACGACCACCCCCATCGAGACGATGTACTTGAGCGCTTCGTCCACGCTCATCTTCAGTTCGATGCAGTCGCTGCGCTTGAGCATCACGAAGTAGCCGCCCGTCGGGTTGGGCGTGGTCGGCACGTAGACGCTGAGGAATTCCCCCTCGCCGAGGTGCTCGGCGACTTCGTTGCCGGGCGCGCCGGTCACGAAGGCGATGGTCCACACGCCCTCGCGCGGCCACTGCACTAACACCGCCGTGCGGAAGGCATTGCCGTTCTCGGAGAACAGCGTATCCGACACCTGCTTGACGCTGGAGTAGATCGAGCGCACCACCGGAATGCGGCGCACCACGGCGTCGCCCCACCCGAGCAGGCGCTTGCCGACGAAGTTGCTGGCCGTGGCGCCCACCACCAGCAGGATGGCCAGCGTGAGCAGCACGCCCAGGCCGCGCACCTTGTGGTCGCTGAGCCAGGTCTGCCACTGCGCGGGCAGCAGCCACAGCGTCTGGTCGAGCGTGCCGATGATCCAGTTCAGCACGCCGAGCGTGATGACCAGCGGCACGATGACCAGCAGGCCGGACAGCAACCATTTGCGCAGGGCGAGCATGGCGGTCGGGATCGATCAGTCGCCGCTGGCCGCGGCCGGCGCGGGGGCCGGTGCGGCGGGCGCCGGAGCGGGGCTTGGCGCGGCGACGGTTGTGGAAGAGGAAGACTCGGCGGACTTGCCGCCGTCGCTGGACGCGGGTGCCGTGGACGGCTCGGACTTCTTGCCGCCGCCCTCACGGAAATCGGTCACGTACCAGCCCGAGCCCTTGAGCTGGAAGCCGGCGGCCGTGACCTGTTTTTCGAACGCACTCGCGCCGCACGCCGGACACACCGTGAGGGGCGCGTCGGACATCTTCTGCAAAGCGTCTTTGGCAAAGCCGCAGGCACTGCACTTGTAGGCGTAGATGGGCATGGAAATCGGATGAGAAAGAAAACGGCGCAGCTGCCGCTCGCAAAGCCCTCGATTATAGGCGCTACCCTCTGGCCAGAGCGGCCTGCCCCTCCCTGTACCGGCGCCGCTCCCGTGCGGCGATCAGGTAGCTGGAGGCCACCACGAAGATCGCTGCCAGCACGATCACCACCGTGGCCAGGGCATTGACGGTCGGGTCGAGCCCCAGCCTGGCGCGCGAAAAGATGACGAGCGGCAAGGTGGTCGAGCCCGGCCCCGACAGGAAGGCCGACATCACCACGTCATCGAGCGAAAGCGTGAAACTCAGCAGCCAGGCCGCCAGCAGCGACTCCGCGATCATCGGCAGCGTCACCAGGGAGAAGACCTGCAGCGGGCGTGCACCCAGGTCTTGCGCCGCCTCCTCGTACTGGGGATTGAGGTCACGCAGGCGGGCGCCGATCACCACCGTGGCATAAGCCATGCCCACCAGCAGGTGCCCGAGCCAAATCGTCGTGAGCCCGCGCTCCGGGAAGCCGAACAGGCGCTGGGCCGACACCAGCATCAGCAGCAGGGACAGGCCGACGATGACCTCGGGCATCACCAGCGGTGCGCTGACCATGCCCGCGAATGCGGTGCGCCCTCGGAACCGCGGAAATCGTTCCAACGCGAAGGCCGCCAGCGTGCCCAGCAGCACGGCACCGGTCGCAGTGCCCGCCGCGATGCGCAGCGACACGAATAGGCCCTCGCGAATTTCATCGTCGCCGACCAGCTTGTGGTACCAGCGCAGGCTGAAGCCGGCCCAGACGTTGGGCACAGGGGAATCGGTGAAGCTGAAGACAATCAGCGCCACGATCGGCAGGTAGAGGAACGCAAAGCCCAGCAGCAGCCAGATGCGGCTGGTCCAGCGACCGGCGGGAGTGGCAATCATGTACGCGCCGCCTTGGCCTTTGCCTGGCTGCTGTTGAGCAACGCCAGCGGCACGATGATGAGCAGCACCATCACCACGGCCACGCTCGACGCCATCGGCCAGTCGTTATTGGAGAAGAACTCGTCCCACAGCACGCGGCCGATCATCAGCGTCTGCGGGCCGCCCAGCAGCTCGGGAATGACGTACTCGCCCACGCAGGGAATGAATACCAGCATGGCGCCAGCGACGATGCCGCTGCGCGACAGCGGCACGGTGACGCGCCAGAAGGCCTGCCAGGGCGTCGCTCCGAGGTCTTGCGCGGCCTCGAGCAGCCGCAGATCCATCTTGGAGAGCGTGGCGTACAGCGGCAGTACCATGAACGGCAGGTAGGTGTAGACCATGCCCAGCACGAGCGAGAACGGGCTGTACATGAACTGCCCGGCCGAGGAGATGAGGCCCAGCGGCAGCAGCAGCCGATCGGCATGCACGAAGGTCAGCAACTGCCCAACCCATCCGGTCTGGGCATCCAGCAGGCCCTTCCAGGCATAGACGCGCAGCAGGAAGCTGGTCCAGAACGGCAGCATCACGCCCATCAGCAGCAGCGGCTGCAGTCCGGCCCTGGCGCGGGCCATGAAGTAAGCGAAGGGATAGCCGATGAACAGGCAGATCAGCGTGGTGATCGCCGCGTACATCAGCGAGTGCCCGTATGTCGCGAAGTACAGGTCGTCCTGGAAGAGCGTGACGTAGTTCTGCAGCTTGAGCGTCAGCGTCAGCTGCTGATCGGCCCAACCGATCAGGTCGGAGATCTTCGCGCCGTCCATCTCCGAGAAACTGATGCGCAGGACGATCAGGAAAGGCAGCAGGAAGAAGACCAGCAGCCACAGATAGGGGGCGCCGATCACCAGGCGGCGCCCCTGGAAGGGGCCCAGCCAGCTCTTTCTCTTGCCGTCGGTGGAAGCCATGCCTGCCCTCCCCCTACTGCGTCAGCACGACCTGGGAGGTCGGCAACCACCGGGCCCAGACGGCATCACCCTGCGCGGGCAAGCCCTCGCGGTGCCGGGTCTCGTTCTCGACATTGACCTTCAGCAGCGCACCGCTCGCCAGCCGCAGGTGATAGACGGTGTACAGGCCGAAATAGGCCGAGGCCTCGACAATGCCGCGCACCTTGTTGTGCGGCTCTACCGGCTCGTCGGGGCTCAGGTGGATCTTCTCGGGGCGCACCGCCACCGTAACGGTCTGCCCCTCGTAGCCGGTAATGCCGTGGCCGATGCGGTGCAGCACATCGGCGCACTGAATGTCGACGTGGTCCGCCTCGTCGGCCACCACGCTGCCGTCCATGAGGTTGACATTGCCGATGAAGTCGGCAACGAAGCGCGTGGCGGGCGTCTCATACACATCGGCCGGTGCGCCGACCTGCAGGAAGCGGCCTTCGCTCATCACGGCAATGCGAGAGGCCATCGTCATCGCCTCTTCCTGGTCGTGCGTGACCATCACGCAGGTCACGCCGACCTGCCGGATGATGTTGACCAGCTCAATCTGCGTGGCCTCGCGCAGCTTCTTGTCGAGCGCGCCGAGCGGCTCGTCGAGCAGCAGCAGCTTGGGGCGCTTGGCCAGGCTGCGCGCCAATGCCACGCGCTGCTGCTGCCCGCCCGAGAGCTGGTGCGGCTTGCGCTTGGCAAAGGTGGTGAGCTGCACAAGCCGCAGCATCTCGTCGACGCGCGCCGCGATCTCGGCCTTGGGCAACCCGTCGCGGCGCAGGCCGAAGGCGATGTTGTCCCAGACCGTTAGGTGGGGAAACAGCGCGTACGACTGGAACATCATGTTCACCGGCCGCTTGTACGGCGGCAGGCCCGCGAGGTCGTTGCCATCGAGTACGACGCGACCCGACGAGGGCAGCTCGAAGCCCGCCAGCATGCGCAGCAACGTGCTTTTGCCGCAGCCCGACGAGCCCAGCAGCGCGAAGATCTCGCCGCGAGCGACGTCGAGGCTGACCTCGTTCACCGCGCGAAAGTCGCCAAAGTCCTTGGTGACGGCCTCGATGCGCAGGAAGGCACCTGCCTCGTTGGGAACACTCATAACGACTCTGTCAGCGCGGTCAGCGGTTGGCCTTGAAATTGGTGAAGGTACGCGTAACCAGCCGCAGCGTGGTCTGGTCGGGCGTATCCGGCGCGATCATGGTCTCGAGCGCGGCTTCGGGCGGGAACACCGCCTTGTCCTTGGCCAGCGCCGGATTGACGAACTTCATCGCTGCCTTGTTGGGGTTGGCATAGAACACCTTGTTGGTAAGCGATGCATGCACTTCCGGCCGCAGGATGTAGTTGATCCACTTGTACGCGTTCTCGGGATGCTTGGCGTCCTTCGGGATGGCCATGGTGTCGAAGAACAGCAGGCCACCCGTCTTGGGCAGCAGCACCTCGAGGTTCTGCGGCGTCTTGGCCTTGGTCGACTTGTCCTTCGCGATCATGATGTCGCCCGACCAGCCGATCACCGCGCAGAGCTGCCCCTTGGCCATCTGGTCGATGTAGTCCGAGCCTGAGCCGGCAAAGCGCGTCACGTTGGGCCGCACGGCCTTGAGCATCTCGCCCGCAGCCTTGTAGTCGTCAGGGTTCTTGCTGCGCGGATCCTTGCCGATGTACTTCAGCGCGATCGGCAGGATCTCGGAGGCCGTGTCGAGGAACGAGATGCCACAGCCCTTGAGCTTGGAGGCGTACTCCGGCTTGAACACCAGGTCCCAGGCGTTGTCGGGCATGGGCGTGGTGCCCAACGCTTTCTTGACCTTATCGGCATTGATGCCTACCGTGGTGTAGCCCCAGAGCCAGTCGACGATGTAGTCGTTGCCCGGGTCCATCTTGGCCAACTGGGCCTGGATCGCCGGGTCGACGTTGGCGAGATTGGGAATCTTCGATTTGTCCAGCTTCTGCAGCAGGCCGGCCTGGATCTGCATCTTGGCGAAGTGCGAGCCGGGCACGACGATGTCGTAGCCGCTCATGCCCGCAACCAGCTTGGCGTGCAACGCCTCGTTGCTGTCGAACAGGTCGTAGCGGACCTTGATGCCCGTTTCTTTTTCGAAGTTCGCGACCGTGTCGGCAGCGATGTAGTCGCCCCAGTTGTAGATGTTGAGGACCTTTTCTTCCTCAGCTCGCGCGGCAGTCGTGCCCAGCACGGCGGCAATCAGGGCCAGTGCACCGAGAACCTGGCCGGGGCGCAGCGACATCGATTTCATGATGGACATATCTCCAGATAAAAACAGGGTGCCAGCCACGGCGGGCAACTACAGAAAATAGCGCAGGCGCAAGTACTGCAGGACGAGCAGCATCAGCACCGCGAATACAAATCCCATGCCAGCGTAAATGATGGCCTGCAGCAAACGGTTGGTGCGTTTCTGCTCGGCCAGCAGTTCGAGCAGCTCGCGGCGGTTGTCGACCGGCCGATTTTCGAGGAAATCGTGCAGCAGGCGCGGCAATTGGGGCAGCAGTTTGGCGTACCGCGGCGCCTCGGCCTTGAGCTGCTGGAACAGCTTTTTGGGGCCGATCTGGTCGACCATCCATTTCTCGAGAAAGGGCTTGGCCGTGGCCCAGAGGTCGAGCTCGGGATCGATGTTGCGGCCCAGGCCCTCGATGTTGAGCAGCGTCTTCTGCAGCAGCACCAGCTGCGGCTGGATCTCGACGTGGAAGCGGCGCGAGGTCTGGAACAGGCGCATCAGCACCATGCCCAGCGAGATTTCCTTCAGCGGCCGGTCGAAGTACGGCTCGCAGACGGTGCGGATGGCCGCCTCCAGCTCGTCGATGCGGGTGCCCACCGGCACCCAGCCGCTCTCGAGGTGCAGCTCGGCCACGCGCTTGTAGTCGCGCCGGAAGAAGGCCACGAAGTTCTGCGCCAGGTATTCCTTGTCCGACTCGGTCAGCGTGCCGATGATCCCGAAATCCAGCGAGATGTAGCGCCCGAAGGTCTCGGGCGCCAGGCTCACCTGGATGTTGCCGGGGTGCATGTCGGCGTGGAAGAAGCCGTCGCGGAACACTTGCGTGAAGAAGATGGTGACGCCGTCGCGCGCCAGCTTGGGAATGTCGACGCCGGCCGCGCGCAGGCGGTCCATCTGCGCAATGGGCACGCCCTTCATGCGCTCCATCACGATGACTTCGGGATGGCAGAAGTCCCAGAACATCTCGGGGATCAGCACCAGGTCGAGTTCGGCCATGTTGCGGCGCAGCTGGGCGGCGTTGGCCGCCTCGCGCACCAGGTCGAGCTCGTCGTGCAGGTACTTGTCGAACTCGCCGACCACCTCGCGCGGCTTCAGGCGCTTGCCGTCGGCCGAGAGGTTCTCGATCCAGCCGGCCATCATGGCCATCAGCGCCAGGTCTTTCTCGATCACGCCGCGCATATTGGGACGCAGCACCTTCACCGCCACTTCACGCAACTCGCCCTGGTTGGTGCGGATGGTCGCGAAGTGCACCTGCGCGATCGACGCGCTGGCGATGGGCGTTTCGTCGAACTGCACGAACACGTCGCCCACCGGCCGGCGGAACGCGCGCTCGATGGTGGCGATGGCCACCGCCGACGGGAACGGCGGCACGCGGTCCTGCAGGAAGGCCAGTTCGTCGGCGATGTCGGGCGGCAGCAGGTCGCGCCGGGTCGACAGCACCTGGCCGAACTTCACGAAGATGGGGCCGAGCCGCTCGAGCGCCTCGCGCAGGCGCTGGCCGCGCGGCGCGTCGAGGTTGCGCCCGAACGAGACGACGCGCGCCACCACGCGCAGCCAGGGCTTCTGGAAGCTCGTGAGCACGAGCTCGTCGAGGCCGTAGCGCAGTGCGACCCAGACGATGAACAGGCCGCGGTAGAAGCGCCTCATTCGGCCGCGCTCGCCGAGCCGCCAGCCTTGGCCGAGCGATCGCCGACGAACTGGCGCAGCGCGCCCACGACGCGCCGCACGCCGTTGCCGAGCGTGTGAGCGGGCACGTCGCCGATCAGGCGGGCCAGGTCGTCCTCGACGTCCCAGCGCACGTGATCGACCAGCCAGTTGACCTCGGCCGCCAGCTGCACGTCGCCGATGATCTGCACGGCCGGCTTGTCGCCCCGCAGCGTGGCGCGGGCGATGTCGAAGGGGGATTCGTCGATGACGGTGAGCGTCAGTTCAGGCACCGAGCCCTCAGGTGCCAGGTCGAGCAGGCCGGCCGGCGTGGCCACCAGTTCCATCGTCACGAAGCGCCACTGGAAACGCACCACCCGCCCCTGCTGGCGCAGCAGCCGCTGCTGGGCCTCGGGCTCCTGCTGCAGCACGTGGTTCAGGAACAGGACCGCGCGATGCTGGATCTCGTGGACCGCCCAGTCCGGGGGCTGCAGACGCTCGCCGATGCGATTGAAAAGGTCGCCGAGAAAAGAAAATGGGGACGATGGTGTGGCCATGTCCCCATTATCCCGTCACTGTAGCGCCCCGCGACCCATGGACCACATGCCCTTTTCCAGAAACACCGCGGAACCGGCTTTGCCGGGCTGCTGGTGTTGCCCCCGGCAGGGGGCAGGAGAAGCGACACGAAGTGCGCGAAGCCTTGGGGGGCGAGCCTTTATTTACTGCAGTGCCTGCACCCCAGCCACGAGCCAGCCGCTGTTGCCGCTGGTCGGCTTCGTCATGTTCCACACTTCGCGGAACGGACCCGGGCCGGCCGAGGCGTCTTCGCGGATCATGCCGGAGAACTCCACGCTGGCCATGTAGGCGTCGGGCAGTTCCTCGATGCCGAGCAGCTTGGCGTCGAGCATCACGACTTCGGTCTTGTTCGAGGCGCCGCCCGTGTGGCTGGCGCGGTCGGCCAGCTGGGTACGGATCTCGTCGACCATGCCGTCGGTCATCATCGAACGCAGCATCGAGACGTCGGCGCGGTCCCAGGCATCCTGCAGTGTCACGAAGTTGCGCTTCGCGGCGCCGAGGAAGCCGTCGACGTCGAAGCCCGCGGGGATGCCCCAGGACTGCGAACCGCCGAGCGCCGAGCCGATCATGCTGCCACCGGCCGCGGCACCCGCTGCCGAGAGGCTGCTGCCGTGCGGCGCGTCGTTCGACGGGGTGGCGTCGAAGGCGGCGGCATTGCGCTCCCATGGACGTGCCGATGCGTCGTTGCCCACGTTGGCCGGGCTGTATTGCGCCGGCGCGCTGGCATTGCTCGGGCTGGCGCCCGCACCCTGGAAGGCGAAGCCGCCCTGGCCGTTGCCGGCAGGCTGCGAGCGCGACTTGATCATGCGCCACACCACCACCGCGGCAAGCACGAGCAGGCCGATCAGCAGGATGTTGCCGAAGCCGGCGCCGAGGCCGAGCGAATGCGCGAGCCATGCGAGGCCCAGGCCGGCGGCCAGGCCGCCGAGCATGGCGCCCCACGGACGCTTCGGCGCGGCCGCCGCGGGTGCGGGCGTTGCGGGCTTCGCCGCCGCCGCATTGGTCGCGTTCTGCTGCGTGGGTGCGCCCGGCGCTGCGGGAGGCGTGGCCTGGCGCTGCGTCACGTTGGACGACTGGCGTCCGAACGACTTGCCGCCGCCCATGCGCGCAGCCTCGGCCTGGACACTGACCAGCACCAATGCAGCTGCCAAAAACAAAGAACCCAAACTCTTCATGTCGTCTCCTCTGAGCGAAAGATTCGCGTCATCAACACTTGATTCCAACATGGAGGGCGGCGATTCCCCCAGTCATGTTGTGATAGTCCACATGTCCGAAACCGCCCTCTTTCATGAGGGTCTTGAGCTCCTCTTGCGAGGGATGCATCCGGATCGATTCGGCGAGGTAGCGATAGCTCGCGTCGTCGCCGGCCACCAGCTTGCCCAGGCGTGGCAGCACGTTGAAGGAGTACCAGTCGTAGGCCTTGGCGAGCGGCTTCGCGACCTTCGAGAACTCGAGCACGAGCAGCTTGCCGCGAGGCTTGAGCACGCGGTTCATTTCCTTGAGCGCGATGTCCTTGTGCGTCATGTTGCGCAGGCCGAAGGCCACCGTCACCACGTCGAAGTGGTCGTCGGGAAAGGGCAGCTTCTCGGCGTCGCAGACCATGGTGGGCAGCGACACGCCGGCGTCGAGCAGACGGTCGCGGCCGGTGCGCAGCATGGCTTCGTTGATGTCGGTGTGGACCACCTGGCCGGTGGCGCCGACCTTCTTCGCGAAGGCGAGCGCGAGGTCGCCGGTGCCGCCCGCGATGTCGAGCACGCGCGAGCCCTCGCCCACGTTCGCGACCATCACGGTGTATGCCTTCCAGGCGCGGTGCAGGCCGGCCGACATCAGGTCGTTCATGACGTCGTAGCGCGAGGCGACCGAATCGAAGACGCCGCGCACGCGGCGTGCCTTCTCGCTTTCGTCGACCGTTTCGAAGCCGAAGTGTGTGGTACTCATGCAACCGATGTTAGGCCGGAAGCCCTCACATCAAGCCGACGACCCCGCGCGTACGGCGGACATTTGTTGCTTTTTCCGCCCGTCCTTCCTGGACGCAGGGCTATCTTTTCGAGAGCACCGCGCAGATTCGCGGCTCAGTGGCTGCCGCAGGCGTGGCCGCCCTTGTCGAGCATCGGCGTGTCGCGCTCGACGCCCGCTTCGGCCAGCCGGCGCTCGTAGGCAGCCCACAGCTCGGCCTGCTTCGCGCCCAGTTCGTAGAGCAGGTCCCACGAGTAGATGCCGGTGCTGTGGCCGTCGCTGAAGGTCGGCTGCACGGCGTAGTTGCCGACCGCTTGGAGGTCGACGAGTTCGACGTCGCGCTTGCCCGTCTGCAGGATTTCCTGGCCCGGGCCGTGGCCCTGCACTTCGGCCGACGGCGAGTAGATGCGCATCAGCTCGAAGGGAATGCGGAAGGTCGTGCCATCCGAGAAGCCCACTTCGAGCACGCGCGACTGGCCATGCACGGTGATCGACTGCGGCGTCGGTGCGCCCTGTTTCAAGCCTGCCATCAGAAGCTCCTTGTACCCAGGCGTTCGATCATCGCAGCCTCGACGGCCGGCAGGCGCGCGGCGACATGCGCCTCGTGCGCGGTATTCCGTGCGCGCTGCACGGGTGCCCATACCGAGCCCGGGAAATGGCTGTCGTCGGCGAAACGCGCAATCACGTGCCAATGCAGGTGCGGCACCATGTTGCCGAGCGCGGCGATGTTCACCTTGGCGGGATGCAGGTGCTCGCGCAGGCACTGCTCCACCGCCACCACCGCGTCCATGCACAGCGCGCGGCCGGCGGCGTCGAGATCCGAGAACTCCGGCGCATGCGCGCGCCAGATCACGCGATAGAAGGCCGGGAAACCTGCCTCTTCCGCGTGGACGACGCGCAGCTTCGCACCCTCGAACACGACGCGTCCGCCAGGGCCTTCGCAGAGCGGGCAGCCTTGCGCCGTCATACCAGCACCCGCTCGATCCCGCCCTGGTTGGCCGCGGCCACGTATTCGGGCATCCAGTCCTTGCCGAGGAGCTTGTTGGCCATCTCGACCACGATGTAGTCGGCCTCGAGCAGTCCGTTGTTCAGGTCGTTGCCGTAGCGCGAGAGGCCTTGCAGGCAGCTCGGGCAGCTGGTGAGGATCTTCACGTTGTCCTTCGCGCCGACCTTGCCGCTGTCGCGCAGCGCGGCCTCGCCCTTTTTCAGCTCTTCTTCCTTGCGGAAGCGGATCTGCGTCGAGATGTCGGGCCGCGACACGCCCAGCGTGCCCGACTCGCCGCAGCAGCGGTCGTTCTTGAGCACGTTGTCGCCGACCAGCGCCTTCACGGTCTTTATCGGGTCCTGCTGCTTCATCGGCGAATGGCACGGGTCGTGATAAAGATAGCCGCCACCGCCGGCATCGGCCAGCGTGATGCCCTTCTCCAGCAGGTACTCGTGGATGTCGATGATGCGGCAGCCCGGGAAGATCTTGTCGAACTGGTAGCCCTGCAGCTGGTCGTAGCAGGTGCCGCAGCTCACCACCACCGTCTTGATGTCGAGGTAGTTGAGCGTGTTGGCCACGCGGTGGAAGAGCACGCGGTTGTCCGTGATCATCTTCTCCGCCTTGTCGTACTGGCCGCTGCCGCGCTGCGGATAGCCGCAGCACAGGTAGCCCGGCGGCAGCACCGTCTGCACACCCGCGTGCCACAGCATCGCCTGCGTGGCAAGGCCGACCTGCGAGAACAGGCGCTCCGACCCGCACCCCGGAAAGTAGAAAACCGCCTCGGTTTCCGACGTGGTCGCCTTCGGGTTGCGGATGATCGGCACGTAGTCCGCATCCTCGATGTCGAGCAGCGCGCGCGCCGTCTTCTTCGGCAGGTTGCCCGGCATCTTCTTGTTGATGAAGTGGATCACCTGCTCCTTGACCGGTGCCGGGCCGAGCGTGGCCGGCGGCGCCGAGGTCTGCTTCTTCGCGAGGCCGCGCAGCAGGTCGTTGGCCAGGCGCTGCGCCTTGAAGCCCACGCCCACCATGCCCGCGCGCACCGCCTTGATGGTCTGCGGATTGGTCGCGTTGAGGAAGAACATCGCGGCCGCGTTGCCTGGGCGGAAGCTCTTCTGCCCCATCTTGCGCAGCAGGTTGCGCATGTTCATCGACACGTCGCCGAAATCGATCTTCACCGGGCACGGCGTGAGGCACTTGTGGCACACGGTGCAGTGGTCGGCCACGTCCTCGAACTCCTCCCAGTGCTTGATGCTGATGCCGCGCCGCGTCTGCTCTTCGTAGAGGAAGGCCTCCACCAGCAGCGAGGTCGCGAGGATCTTGTTGCGCGGGCTGTAGAGCAGGTTGGCGCGCGGCACGTGCGTGGCGCACACCGGCTTGCACTTGCCGCAGCGCAGGCAGTCCTTCACGCTGTCGGCAATGGCGCCGATGTCGCTCTGCTGCATGATCAACGACTCGTGCCCCATGAGGCCGAAGCTCGGCGTGTAGGCGTTGGTCAGGTCTGCGTGCAGCGTCTGAGCCTGGCCTGCCGGCGCACGCAGCAGCTTGCCCTTGTTGAAGCGGCCTTCGGGGTCGACTTTGGCCTTGTACTCGGTAAACGGACGCAGCTCCTCGTCGCTCAGGAATTCGAGCTTGGTGATGCCGATACCGTGCTCGCCCGAGATCACGCCGTCGAGGCTGCGTGCCAGAGCCATGATGCGCACCACCGCGGCATGCGCGGTCTGCAGCATGTCGTAGTTGTCGCTGTTGACGGGGATGTTGGTGTGCACGTTGCCGTCGCCCGCGTGCATGTGCAGCGCGACCCACACGCGGCCCTTGAGCACCTGCTTGTGGATGGCCGCGCATTCGGCAACGATGGGGGCGAACTCCACGCCGCTGAAGATTTCCTGCAGCGGCTGGCGCAGCTGGGTCTTCCAGCTGGCGCGCAGGGTGTGGTCCTGCAGCTGCGGGAACAGCGTGTCGACGTCGCGCAGCCATTCGGCCCAGAGCGCGCGCACGCCCTGCACCAGCGCGACGGCCTGCGCCACACGGTCTTCGAGCAGCTCGGCCGCCGGGATTTCATGCGCGTCGTCGGTCTTGCCCAGCGGCAGGTTGCCGCGCAGCAGGAAGGCTTCGAGCGCGTCGGTGAGCGCGAGCTTGTTCTGCAGCGACAGCTCGATGTTGATGCGCTCGATGCCGTCGCTGTACTCGGCCATGCGCGGCAGCGGGATCACCACGTCCTCGTTGATCTTGAAGGCGTTGGTGTGCTTGCTGATGGCGGCCGTGCGCTTGCGGTCGAGCCAGAACTTCTTGCGCGCCTCGGGGCTGATGGCGATGAAGCCTTCGCCGCTGCGCGAGTTGGCGATGCGCACCACTTCCGAGGTGACGCGGGCCACGTCATCGGCGTCGTCGCCGGCGATGTCGCCGAACAGCACCATCTTCGGCAGGCCGCCGTGCTTCTTCGACTTAGTGGCGTAGCCCACGGCCTTCAGGTAGCGGTCGTCCAGGTGTTCGAGGCCGGCCAGCAGCACGCCCGAGCGCTTCTGCTCGGCGAACATGAAGTCCTTGATCTCGACGATGCTGGGCACGGCGTCCTTGGCATTGCCAAAGAACTCCAGGCACACGGTGCGCGTGTGCGCGGGCATCTTGTGCACCACCCAGCGGCAGCTGGTGATGAGGCCGTCGCAGCCCTCCTTCTGGATGCCCGGCAGGCCCGAGAGGAACTTGTCGGTCACGTCCTTGCCGAGGCCCTCCTTGCGGAAGGTGCGCCCCGGAATGTCGAGGCGCTCGGTGCGCAGCTTCGTCTTGCCGTCGGCCGCGTAGTACTGCAGCTCGAACACGGCGCTCTCGGCGTCATGGATCTTGCCGAGGTTGTGGCCGATGCGAGTGACTTCGAGCCATTCGGCCTGCGGCGTCACCATGCGCCACGAGGCGAGGTTGTCGAGCGCGGTGCCCCAGAGCACGGCCTTCTTGCCGCCGGCGTTCATGGCGACGTTGCCACCGACGCACGAGGCCTCGGCCGAGGTCGGATCGACGGCGAACACGAAGCCCGCGCGCTCGGCCGCATCGGCCACCCGCTGGGTGACCACACCGGCTTCGGTCCAGATGGTGGGCACCTGGGCTTCGAGGCCGGGCAGCGAGACGTGTTCGACCTCGGTCATCGCCTCGAGCTTCTCGGTGTTGATGACCACGCTCTTCCATGTCAGCGGGATGGCGCCGCCGGTGTAGCCGGTGCCGCCGCCGCGCGGGATGATGGTCAGGCCCAGCTCGATGCAGCCCTTCACCAGCAGCGCCATCTCGGCCTCGGTGTCGGGGCACAGCACCACGAACGGGTACTCCACGCGCCAGTCGGTGGCGTCGGTCACGTGCGAGACGCGCGACAGGCCGTCGAACTTGATGTTGTCCTTGGCCGTGAGCCTGCGCAGCGCGCGCGTGGCCTTGCGGCGCAGGGCGGCGACCTCGCGGAACTTGGTGTCGAACGCGGCCACCGCCTCGCCCACGAGGCCGGTGAGCTCGCCCACGAGCTGGTCGCGCGGCAGGTCGCTGTCGGGAGTGCGGCGCTTCTGCACCTCGGCCAGGCGGTGCCGCAGGGCATCGACCAGCTGGCCGCGGCGGCGCGGGTTGTCGAGCAGGTCGTCGACGAGGTAAGGGTTGCGCTGGACGACCCAGATGTCGCCGAGCACTTCGTAGAGCATGCGCGCCGATCGGCCGGTGCGGCGCTCGGCGCGCAGGGTCTGGAGCAGTTCCCAGCCGCGCTCGCCCAGCAGGCGAATCACGATCTCTCGGTCGGAGAAGCTGGTGTAGTTGTACGGGATCTCGCGCAGTCGTACGGGCTCTGCGGCCTGTGACAACAGCGTATTCAACGCGGTCGGAGCATTCATCGGGTGGGGCCCTTGGCCAGGCGCTGCGCGCCCATGTAGCCGGGGGGATGATTTTAAGGCAGGGCTTGGGGTCTTGCCTTGGGGTCCCGGCGTTGTCCTTGTGCCAGGGGCGTCGCGCGGGCTGGGCCGTACCGCATACCGGACGCCTGTCGTGGCTTTGATGCCGCTGCCCTCACCCCAACCCTCCTCTGGAGGGAGAGGGAGCAAAACCGGGAGCGGGCTCCAAGGAAAGGGGCACAGCACCCAGCGCCGTACCCGGGGAAACCCAAATCAGAACAGCACGCGGCTGCGGATCGTCCCGCTCACCTTCGCCAGCTTCTCCAGCGCCAGGTCGGAAGAAGCCGCGTCGATGTCCATCACCACGTAGCCGATCTTCTCGTTCGTCTGCAGGAACTGCGAGGAGATGTTGATGTTGTTGTCCGAGAAGATCTTGTTGATCTCGGACAGCACGCCCGGCACGTTGCGGTGGACGTGCAGCAGGCGGTGCTTGCCCGGGTGCGCCGGCAGCGCCACCTCCGGAAAGTTGACCGAAGAAGTCGAGGTGCCGTTGTCGCTGTACTTGACCAGCTTCTCGGCCACTTCCAGCCCGATGTTGGCCTGGGCCTCCATCGTCGATCCGCCGATGTGCGGCGTCAGGATCACGTTGTCCAGGCCCCGCAGCGGCGACAGGAACTCGTCCTTGTTGGTGCGCGGCTCCACCGGAAACACGTCGATGGCGGCGCCCAGCAGCTTCTTGCTCTGCAGGGCCTCGGCCAGCGGCTCGATCTCGACCACCGTGCCGCGCGAGGCGTTCAGCAGGATGGCGCCCGGCTTCATCGCGGCGATCTCGGCCGCGCCGATCATCCACTGCGTGGCCTGGGTCTCGGGCACGTGCAGCGTCACGATGTCGCTCTGCGCCAGCAGCTGGTGCAGCTCGCGCACTTGGCGCGCATTGCCCAGCGGCAGCTTGGTGACCACGTCGAAGAAGGCCACATGCATGCCCAGCGCCTCGGCCAGCACCGACAGCTGCGCGCCGATCGAGCCGTAGCCCACGATGCCCAGCGTCTTGCCGCGGATCTCGAACGCGTTGTCGGCCGACTTGAGCCAGCCGCCGCGGTGCGCCACCGCGCTCTTTTCGGGCACTCCGCGCAGCAGCAGGATGGCTTCGGCCAGCACCAGCTCGGCCACCGAGCGGGTATTGGAGTAAGGGGCATTGAAAACGGCCACGCCGTGCTCGCGCGCCGCCTCGAGGTCGACCTGGTTGGTGCCGATGCAGAAGCACCCGGCGGCCACCAGCTTGTGGGCGGCTGCGAACACCTCGGCCGTCAGCTGGGTGCGCGAACGGATGCCCAGGAAGTGGACATCGGCGATCTTGGCCTTGAGTTCGGCGTCGGGCAGTGCGCCCGGCAGCGACTCGATGTTGGTGTAGCCGGCGGCGCGCAGCACCTCCACGGCCGAGGGGTGGATGCCTTCGAGCAAGAGGAACTTGATCCTGCTTTTGTCGAGGGAGGTTTTGCTGCTCATGGCGGTCTCGCGGAAGCCCCGGCCATGGCGACAAGCTAGGCCAGAAAAAGGGAGGGCGATGCTAGCATGGTGCAGCGCAGCATGCAGGGTTGTCGCCCGCGCCGGGCATGAGGCCAAAGGGGTTTCCCTGATTGGAAGAAAGCAGCGCTCCGTGCGCCAATGTGACGCGGCTGTGTCATGCACATGCCCTAGCATCCGCGCTTTCCATTTTCCCCTTCAGGAGTCTTCATGCGATTCAAGACGCTCGCGCTGGCATCGGCGTTGGCCGCCACCACGCTGTTCAACGTGGCGCAGGCCCAGACCGAGATCCAGTGGTGGCACTCGATGACCGCCGTCAACAACGAATGGGTCAACGACCTGGCCAAGCAGTTCAACGAGAGCCAGAAGGAATACAAGGTCGTGCCGACCTTCAAGGGCACGTACGACGAATCGATGACGGCGTCCATCGCGGCCTTCCGCGCCGGCAACGCACCGCACATCCTGCAGGTTTTCGAAGTGGGCACCGCCACCATGATGGCCAGCAAGGGCGCGATCGTGCCGGTCGGCCAGGTCATGAAGGACGCGGGCGAGAAGTTCGACCCGGCCGCCTACATCCCCGCCGTGGCCGGCTACTACACCGCCCCCAATGGCCAGATGCTGAGCTTCCCCTTCAACAGCTCGACCACCATCTTCTATTTCAACAAGGACGCCTTCAAGGCCGCCGGCCTGCCCACCGACAAGGCGCCGTCGACCTGGCCCGAAGTGGTCGCCGCCGCCGCCAAGCTCAAGGCCAGCGGCCACAAGTGCCCGTTCACCACGGCCTGGCAGAACTGGACGCAGGTCGAGAGCTTCTCGGCCTGGCACAACGTGGAGTTCGCGAGCAAGTCCAACGGCCTGCAGGGCCTGGACGCGCGCCTGAAGGTGAACTCGCCGCTGCACCAGCGCCACATCGAGAACCTGGCCAGCATGGCCAAGCAGGGCCTGTTCATCTACAAGGGCCGCGGCAACGTGCCTGAAGCCTCGTTCGTCTCGGGCGAGTGCGCCATGATCAACACGTCCTCGGGCTTCTATGGCAACGTGGCGAAGAACGCCAAGTTCGCCTACGGCCTGGCGCCCCTGCCCTACTACCCGGACGTGCCGGGCGCACCGCAGAACACCGTGATCGGCGGCGCCAGCCTGTGGGTCATGTCGGGCAAGAAACCGGCCGAGTACAAGGGCGTGGCCAAGTTCTTCAGCTTCATCTCGACGCCTGAAGTGCAGTCCGCCAGCCACAAGCGCACGGGCTACCTGCCCGTGACCATGGCCTCGTACAAGCTCACCGAGGACTCGGGCTTCTACAAGCAGAACCCCGGCACCGACGTGGCCGTGACACAGATGATCCGCAAGGTCACCGACAAGAGCCGCGGCATCCGCCTGGGCAACTACGTGCAGATCCGCGCCATCGAGGACGAAGAGCTCGAACAGGTCTGGAACGGCAAGAAAACCGCCAAGGAAGCCCTCGACGCCATCGTGACCCGCGGCAACGAGCAGCTGGAACGCTTCCAGAAGGCCAACAAGAGCTGACGATCGACAACCGGACCCCTCGCGTGTCCGGCTAACATCGCCCGCCCCCGTCCGCTCTTGCGCAAGAGCGGGCCGGGCGGGATTTTTTATGTAGAGGGTTCATGGAAAAACGCGTTTTCTTTCGCTCGGGCTGGTTGCCCTGGCTGCTGCTGGCACCGCAGATGGCGGTGATCCTCGTGTTTTTCTTCTGGCCGGCGGCACAAGCCATCCTGCAATCGATGCAGCAGCAGGACGCATTCGGCACATCCGTCGACTTCGTCGGGCTGCAGAACTTCAAGGACCTGTTCCACGACCCGGCCTATGGCGAGTCGTTCAAGACCACCGCCGTCTTCTCGGTGCTGGTGGCCACCATCGGCCTGAGCCTGTCGCTGACGCTGGCCGTCTTTGCCGATCGCATCGTGAGCGGGGGCATGTTCTACAAGACCATGCTGATCCTGCCCTACGCCGTGGCGCCCGCCGTGGCAGCCGTGCTCTGGGTCTTCATGTTCTCCCCTTCGCTGGGCGTGGTCGCCTATGCGCTCGGCAAGATCGGCATCGACTGGAACCACCTGCTCAATTCAAAGCACGCGATGACGCTGATCGTGATGGCCGCGGTGTGGAAGCAGATCTCGTACAACTTCCTGTTCTTCCTGGCTGGCCTGCAGTCCATTCCCAAGTCGCTGATCGAGGCGGCGGCCATCGACGGCGCGCGCCCATGGCGCCGCTTCTGGACGGTGCAGTTCCCGCTGCTGTCTCCCACCACCTTCTTCCTGCTGGTGATGAACGTGGTCTACGCGTTCTTCGACACCTTCGCCATCGTTCACGCGGCCACCGAAGGCGGTCCGGGCAAGGACACGGAAATCCTCGTCTACAAGGTCTATCACGACGGCTTCAAGGCGCTGGACCTGGGTGGCTCGGCCGCGCAGTCGGTCGTGCTGATGGTGATCGTGATCGCGCTCACCATCGTGCAATTCCGCTACGTCGAGAAAAAGGTGCAGTACTGACATGGTTGAAAGAAGAAGCACTCAGGGCGTCCTGGCCCACGTGGTGATGATCCTCGGCGTCCTGATCGTCGCCTTCCCCATCTACCTCGCCTTCGTGGCGTCCACCCACACCGCACAGGAAATCGTGCAGCGGCCGATGCCGCTGCTGCCGGGCTCGAACATGCTCGACAGCTACAAGGGCGCGCTCTTCGGCCGCGCGAGCAGCGCAGGCTCCAACGCCCCGGTGGCCCACATGATGTGGGTCAGCCTGGTGACGGCACTGGTCATCGCCATCGGCAAGATCGCCATCTCGCTGCTGTCAGCCTTCGCCATCGTCTACTTCCGCTTCCCCTTCAAGAAGATCTGCTTCTGGGCGATCTTCGTGACACTGATGCTGCCGGTGGAAGTGCGCATCCTGCCCACCTACAAGGTGCTGTCGGACCTGAGCATGCTGAACAGCTACGCGGGCCTCACGGTGCCGCTGATCGCGTCGGCCACGGCCACCTTCCTGTTCCGCCAATTCTTCCTGACCGTGCCCGAGGAACTCACCGAGGCATCGCGAATGGATGGCGCGAGCCCGATGCGCTTCTTCTTCGACGTGCTGCTGCCGCTGTCGAAGACCAGCATTGCCGCGCTCTTCGTGATCCAGTTCATCTACGGCTGGAACCAGTACCTGTGGCCGCTGCTGGCGGTCACCAACGAGGACATGTACCCGATCGTGGTCGGCATCAAGCGGCTCATCGCCGGTGGTGACGGCCAGAACGAATGGAACGTCGTGATGGCCACCGCCATCCTCGCCATGCTGCCGCCCGCGCTGGTGGTTGTGCTGATGCAAAAGTGGTTCGTCAAGGGCCTTGTTGATACAGAGAAATAGGCTCGCCCCCAGGCTTCGCGCACTTCGTGTCGCTACGCCTTCCCCCTACCGGGGGCACCACCAGCGGCCCGGCAAAGCCGG
>NZ_AKIW01000095.1 GCF_000282635.1 Variovorax sp. CF313 | reverse complement strand
CCCTTCCCTTCCCTTCCCTTCCCTTCCCTTCCCTTCCCTTCCCTTCCCTTCCTTTCCTTTCCTTTCCCTTCCCTTCCAATCCTACGGCGCGCGAGTTATTGGAGGGAGGAGTGCACAGAACGCATCTTCTATGTCCTCCTTCGCAGGACGATTACCATGCGACGCAATGGTTACGGATTCGATTTTATTTTTCCCCGTCGTCAAGCTCATCATTTTTGCGTCGCCTTGAGTCGTATACGCAATAATGCCATCAAGGCCGTCGTGGTGATGAAAATCAATATCCCTATAATTCCTCAATGCGAAGTTCAATCGTTTTTTTTGAGCGCTGTTTTTTCTCAAAAAAACACCCTCAACCAAATCATTATCAATCAATGGAGGGCGCTTCTTCATATACAGTAAAGAATCCCCCATTTTCCACTGTCCATCGCAGTTAACTGCCTTACTCGTCGCGTAATCAGCAATCACCCCATCGATCCTCCTTTTATCGGGAGAATGATCAAGATTTACCCATACGACATAAGGGCCACCAGCATATCCTGCAAAAGCAAAGGAAGTAGATTTAAAAAGCAAGGCAAAAAATGTCGTCGCCTTCCATAGCAATCGCTGCAGTGATGACCGCCAAAAATAAGCCATGTCAAGTGAGTGTTGGGGTTTCTTTATTCGCATTAGATTTTCCAGCTTCGATTCCCATTATTTTATTTATTTCGACCGCCTTCATCTCTTCCAGTCCAGGATCAGAAATATCCTTCTTAGCCTGCTCATAATATGCAATTGGCACGAAGTACCTCAAATGATTAGGGTCACCTTTATGCACGACCTTCTTCCCATCTTTATTTTTTGTTGTACGCGCAGCAACAGGCGCGATATTGAAGTACGAAAAATTTATTTGCTGATCTTGATTCCCGCCAAGCAATATCAACCCATTGGAGCCGTTTTTTGCATATACAAATCCCACATGATGCCCGTGATCAGATTTTGATGTAACCATTGCAATGGCGCCATATATTGGCTTGTCCAGCTCAACAAACAAGGGATTTCGGATCATGCGCGCTGTTTTTTCTGACTTCTCTTTGGGACCGTCTACTTCATAAAAACTGTGCGCACGTGCCTTCGCAGCTTTGTGATTGGGAAAACCGATATTGTCGATCGGATATTTTGCCTGCAACAGACACCAATTGACAAAGGCAGCGCACCACGCATTGCTGTTCCCGTTCAGAGATTTCAAGCCATCGTTGATTTCGACGTGATAATTTATTTTGTCTTGCAGAGTAGATTCGGTTTCACCAGCTCTAAGCTTCGCCTCCACAATCGCAATAGGCATCCACGGCGCTCGCCCAGGCCACGGATTGATCAGTGCCAAGACCTTTCCCGTTCCCTCCTTGGATCGTTCCGAATCCGAGGGTTGCGTGCTTGACGGAATAGGCGCTGCTGGCGGAGCAGCACGAGGTCGGGCTTTCGGAATTGATGGCGTGCTTGCTGATGCAGCTTTTGGTGCGATGGAAATTGAAGCCGACTGTGCTGCGCCAGGCTCCTTGCCCCTCCCACCAATCAGCAGCACTTCGCCAGGATAGATCCGGTCGCTGCTCAGCTCGTTGGCATCCTTGATTGCGGCAACACTGGTGCGATACAGCTTCGCGATCTTTCCCAGGCTGTCTCCGGGCTGCACCACGTAGCTCATCGGTTTCTTCTGGCCGGGCGTCGAACTGTTGATCTTCTCCGAGCCCGCAACACCTTTCCATTTTCTGAACTTCGCCAGAAGATTGAAGTCCTGACCGGTGTCGCCTTGAATCGTCCCGACCTTCACGGGCTCCTTGGTCTTCGGGTCTGTGACCTTGACGTGCACATCGGCCTTGTCCGAAGGATGGATCACCAACGGGAAGCGGCCTGTGGCATCGGATTTGACCTTTTCCTCCCTGCTTCCTCTTTGCAGGATGATTTCCGTGTCGGGCAAGGGCTGGCTGCCATTGGTGGCGTTGATCGTGCTCACGACCACCCATGTTTCCTTGCGGGTTTCAGGCTTGGCGTGGTAGCCCTCGATTTCCGAGATGCTGTCCACTATCTTTTCGAGCTCGGCGTCGGTGCATTCGCTGAGCTTCCGGTCGGCCGGAATGCCGCTCGTGCGGAGCAGGTCGTTTGCGTATTTTTCCGTGTTGTTTTCCCCCTTGGGGGCATAGACAGGAATGGCTTCGGGGATGGTTCGATCGCCGTGCAAGCGTTTCAGGTTTGCCTTCAGCTCTGTCCGCCCGGAATCCTCATCGGGAAAGATCAGGAAGGTTCTGCCGGATTTGGTCGTGGCAAACCCGACATAGCCTTTGGCCTTCCTGGGGGCGGGCGCGCCACCTACCATTCGAGCCGTCAAGTCGCCGGGGTTGTTGATTCGCCATGGCAGTGTTCCACCGGAGCGCAGCAAATGGCGGCCATCCTCACAGATGAACTCTGCGACTTCGATGTTGGGGTGATAGGTAGCGGATATCAGCTTTGACATGTCATATCCAAGAACTCAGGCCAGTCCATTCAGATGGGCTTCCACCGCCGATTCAGAAAGAAAATGGTTGAGGCCAGAACCGACGCCTGATTGGGCGTACTTTGAGTTTTCGATGGTGTCCAAGCCGTCGTCCACGCCATCGCTCTCGACGGCCTCCTGGCTTTCTATTTCGGCGGTATTGGGATCGCTCTGCCGCGTGCGAATCGTGGGAACTGGGTTCCAGTCCCACGTCTCTTCACCCACGATCAGCGTCGCCTCGTCGGGCGTCTCGAAGGTGATTCTTGGAAGTCGTCCGTCGTCCGGAATGATCCCTTCGGCCGTGATGGCTTGCCGCTCGTCAAGGATTTTGTAAGGCAGCCCTGCCATTTCCACATGCTTGAAGACTTCGTCGCTGCCAAGAGGGGCGAAGCGAACGCTGTATTTGTCGTCGTGACCGACGCCTTGCATCCGCAGAAGTTTTTCCATACTCATAGGCCCCGCAAAGCTGTGGACCCCCGCATGCTCGCGCCAAAGCCCGCGGGTGCCATGCACGATCCCCGAGGCGTTCCACCTGGTAAAGCTGCTGCCCCCGTTGATCAGGATCTCTTCCTTGGCGGTGATGCTGATCTTTTCGGCCTCCAGCTTGATGTCGAGCTTCGCCAGGAGGTTGATGCTGTTTTGCAGGGCGACGATGTCGATGCCGGCGGTCGCCGCAGTCAGGCGGATGGACTTGTAGGCGAACAGGCGCACGGCTTCCTTCACGCTGGCCAGGAAGCTCTTGCCCGCGCTGATGCTGGTGTGGCCGCCGCTGCTCAATGCGTTGTGGGTGATGCTGGCGATGTGCGTGGCGCCTGCCGCCGTGCTCTGGATGCCCGCCGCACTGGCGATCACCAGATGGGGTTCGTCGAGCTCCGGAAACCGGCCATCCTGCCTGTCGCCACCCCTGCCCTTGATGGCGTCGTTCTGTTCCTTCAGCGCTTGGGTGACGGCGTCCTGATCGCCCGCCCCGTGCGCCTTGGCCTGTTGGGCGGTCTGGCTCTGGCGTTCATGCAGATCGCGCGCGGCCGTCAGGCGCGCGACCGTTTCGCCCAGATCGGTGATGTGGCCCTGCGCATGGGGCCGTGTCTCGGTGGTGAGCAGCAGGCCCCTGGCTGCGCGCACCGCGGCGTGGCCATCGGTGCGCAGTTCGGCGCCCTGGCCTCGGTCGTCTTTGCGGCCTGCCGTGTCGTCGATGCGGCCGATGTGGCCCAGGCTCAGGCTGCTGCTGAGGTGATCGCTCTTGAGCTGGGCCTGGATTTTTCCGGGATGGTCGTCCAGCGCCAGATGATTGCCGCGCGTCCCGCCAGAACTGCCTTCTGGGCTCAGTTCGCGGCTGCGAATGCCCGAGAGGTTCTTCTGATCGGGCAGGTGCCACGCGGGCATGTTCTCGGCATTGAACACACGCCCTGTGATGATGGGGTAGTCCGGATCGCCGCTCAGGAAATCGACGATGACTTCCTGGCCGATGCGCGGCAAGGCCGCGGTGCCGAAGGTCGCGCCGGCCCAAGACATGGCCACGCGCACCCAGCAACTGGAGTTCTCGTTACGCTGACCCAGACGATCCCAGTAGAACTGGATTTTGACGCGGCCGTACCGATCGGCCCATATTTCTTCGTTCTCCGGGCCGACCACGATGGCCGTCTGCGGGCCACGTGTGCGCGGCCTGGGCGTGGTGCGCGGCGGTCGCCATGCGTAAGTCACGGGCTGCGCCTTGAAGGCGAAACGCTGAACGGAGCCTTCGGAGGCGTCGGCACCTTCGCTGGCTTGAAGATTTTCCTGCAGCTCGTACTCGACGCCGGTCAGAAGGTATTTCTGATTCTGGTCTTCCCTCGGGTGGCTGGCGAGCTGGAAGGTGTGGCCCGGCGCCAGATCGCGCCTGTTGGAATGCCCGCTCGCAGCACTGCGCTCGCTCAACTGTTCTTCAGTACGGATGCGCGCGTAGGCTTCGCCGTCGTTGTGCTGCTTGTAGCCACCAGGCCATTCGTACAGTTCGAAGGAGTCATGGGCATGGCCTGGGGGCATTTGACGTTGGTTGGAAAGGTCCGCCCTGGGCTTGAGGGGGTCGTAGTCGTTGGTGAAATGAAACCCCGGGCGGATTGCTTCGCCGGACTGCCATTCATAGATGCGCTCGCTCGGACTTGAGCCACCTCCGGTCATGCCCGCTTTCTCCAGCGGGTGGAAGCGCACGGTATCGCCTCCGGGCAACGGATCGTGGGAGATGGCGATGTCGTCCGCGAACATCAGCACGTGCCGCTCTGCTTCGTGCCTGAAGTAGTAGTAGATGCCTTCCAATTCGCACAGGCGCGAGATGTACGAAAAATCGCTTTCGTGATACTGCACGCAGTAGTCCCACGACCGGTATTCGCGGCTGAGCCTCTTCTCGATGGGGTAGCCGTAGCTGTCGAGCACTTCGGTGAGGATGTCGGGGACGGTTTTGCCCTGGAAGACCCGGAAGTCGCTCCGACGTGTTGCCAGCCACAGCCATGGACGCAGCTTCATCTCGTAGAAGGACTGGCGCGCGTCTTCTTCGATCAGGCCGAAGCAGGTGACGATGCCGCCGAGATAACGCAGGTCGCCGCGCTCGGTTTCCATCGCCACGGTGGCCGTCTTGCCGAGCAGGGCTTTCGGGTCGATGGCGTTGCTGTGGCCCAGCAAGTCGACGTCGAATTCGAAGAGCTGGTGCAGCGCTTCGCGCCCGGCCAGGCGATGGAACTGCAACGCGTCGCCCAAGGGCGAGCGGAGGGTGACGCGCCTTTTCACGGGCGCGGGCGAGCACGCGCACTCGCACGATCGAAGATGAACATGAGACTCCCTGATTGGCCGCCCTCAGGGTCTGGGGGGCCGTTTTGTTGGATTATGTAACCCGCTCTGGCCACCCCGAAAGCAACCCAAAGTAGCCATCGCGTGCGCACGTGCGCAATTCGTGAAGCAATGCACGTTGCGGAGCCGCCGCAGCCCGAGAAGAGGCCCTTCGCGAACCACGAAAACCCTGCGGCTCCGCTTCCGGCACACTGCACCCCGGTGCAGTGCCCGACGAGGCCTCAAGTCTGCAACCCGATTCGCCCCCATACAGAGACAACCCCATGATCCGCAAACTCATCCGCTCGCTGGCCCTCGCGCTGGCACTTCCCCTGGCCTTTGCCACGGCTGCACAGGCGCAGTCCTACCCCGCCAAGCCCATCCGCATGATCGTGCCCTTCCCGCCCGGAGGCGGCACCGACATCCTGGCGCGCCTCGTGGCCCAGAAGCTCACTGAGGCGAACCACTGGACCGTGGTGCCTGACAACCGCGCAGGTGCCGGCGGCACCATCGGCATTGCCGAGGCCGCGCGCGCCGCGCCCACGGGCTACGACATCGTGATGGGCCAGAAGGACAACATGGTCGTCGCGCCCTGGCTCTACAAGAACCTGAGCTACAACCCGGTGAAGGACCTGACCGCCGTAGCCCACGTGGCCTACACGCCGGTGGTGATCGTCACGCAGGCCAACTCGAAGTTCAAGACGCTGAACGACGTGGTCACGGCTGCGCGCGCCGCGCCCGACACGATCACCTACGGCTCGCCAGGCAACGGCACCACCATCCACCTGGCCGGCGAGATCTTCAACAGCGCCGCCAAGATCAAGATGCGCCACGTGCCCTACAAGGGCTCCAACGCGGCCATGATGGACGTGCTCGCGGGCAACGTCGACCTGATGGTGTCGTCCGTGCCCTCGGCGCTGGCGCAGATCAAGGCGGGCAAGCTGCGTCCGCTGGCCGTGACCTCTGCCAAGCGCAGCACCTCGCTGCCCGACACGCCCACCGTGTCCGAGCTGGGCTACAAGGACTTCGACGTGAGCACCTGGTACGGCGTCTTCGTGCCGGCCGGCACGCCCAAGGACGTCGTCGCCACGCTGAATGCGGCGATCAACAAACTGCTGGCCACGCCCGAAATGAAGGCGGCCATCATTGCCCAGGGCGCTGAGCCGCAAAGCATGACGCCGGAGCAGTTCGGCGCGCTGCTGAAGACCGACTACGAGAAGTGGAAGGGGATCGTGCAAGCCTCGGGCGCGACGATCGAGTAGCCCTTCTTGCCCCTTCCCCCTTTGGGGGAAGGTTGGGATGGGGGCTGACGGCGCCGAACATGCCATGAGCGATGGATGCGCCGCTTGCCCCC
>NZ_AKIW01000094.1 GCF_000282635.1 Variovorax sp. CF313 | reverse complement strand
CAGGGCGCCGGGTGCTCCCCGCAGCGAAATAAAGGAGGAGGCGAAGCCGGGGGACATTCGCGGAGGGGAGTACCCGGTGGCCTGTGCACGCACCCCGAATGACGCATCACGCCTTCCCAAAGGATGAGACGCAGGCCGTCTACCGCGCCATCCACGAACGCCGCGACATGCGCCACTTCGCAGGCGGGCAGGTCGAGCCCGAAGTGCTGCGCCGGCTGCTCGATGCGGCACACCACGCGCCCAGCGTCGGCTTCATGCAGCCCTGGCGTTTCATTCGCATTCGCGGCGAAGCGCTGCGGCAGGAACTGCACCGCGTCGTGGAACAGGAACGCGTGCTCACGGCCCGTGCTCTCGGTGAGCGTGAAGACGAATTCATGCGCCTCAAGGTGCAGGGCCTGCTCGACGCCGCCGAACTGCTGGCGGTGACGCTGGCCGACGGCCGCGAGAAGCATGTGTTCGGCCGCCGCACGCTGCCGCAGATGGACCTGGCTTCGGCCTCGTGCGCCATCCAGAACCTCTGGCTTGCGGCGCGTGCCGAGGGGCTGGGCATGGGCTGGGTGTCGCTGTTCGATCCGGCCGAGGTGTCGGTGCTGCTCGGCCTGCCCGAAGGCGCCGAGCCCATTGCGCTGCTGTGCCTGGGCCCCGTGCACGGCTTCTACGAAGAGCCGATGCTGCAGCGCGAACGCTGGGCGAAGCGCGAGCCGCTCGCTTCGCTGGTGTTCGACGAAGGCTGGGGCCGGCCTTCGGACCTTTTCGATCAACCGCCTGCCGTGGAGCCTATCTGATGCTGGCTTTCGATACCGTTCTCTTCGAGCTTGCGCGCCTGTTCCTCTGGCCGGTGACGCTGGGCGTGCTGCTGTCTTTCGTCTATGCCGTGTACTGCCTCGGCGCGTTCGGCATCGAGTATCTGCAGCGGCGCCGCGACCCATCGCGCGCGCTGGTGCTGCAGCGCCACGCGCAGGCCAGCCAGGAGCAGATGGAGCTGGTCGTGCTCAAGCAGCTCGAAGGCGTGCGCCTGTGCAGCCGCGTGGCGCCGATGCTGGGGCTGATCGCCACCATGATCCCGATGGGCCCCGCGCTCGTGGCCGTGGCCTCGGGCGAGTCGCAGGGCGTGGCGCAGAGCCTGGCGCCCGCGTTCGCGAGCGTGATCGTGGCGCTGGCCTCGGCCTCGATCGCCTTCGTGGTCTACACCGTGCGCCGCCGCTGGCTCATGCGCGAGCTGGTGACGGTGCTCGACGCGCGGGACCGGCTGTCATGAGCAGTCGTCGCCAGTTTTCCATACTGAGCAGCCTGGACAGCGACGACGACGACCCGGTGCTCTCGACCATCAACCTGATCGACGTGTTCATGGTGGTGATCGGCATGCTGATGATCGCGGTCATCAACAACCCGATGAACCCTTTCGCGCAGGACAAGGTGACGATCATCCGCAACGAAGGCCAGCCGAACATGGAGATCGTCACGCGCGAGGGCCGCAAGATCACGCGCTTCAAGGCCAGCGGCGCGACGGGGCAGGGCGACGGCGAGAAGGCCGGCACGGCATGGCGGCTGAAGGACGGCACGATGGTTTATGTGCCGGCCGATGCGGTGCCGGCGCAGGACGGGAAGTGACGCGATTCCTCTTCTGGTTGTTGATGGTGGGGCTGGGCGTCTTTTCGCCGGCCCAGGCGCAGCAGGCTCCTTCCCGCGTCGTGGTGCTGAGCACGTCGCTGGTGTCCCCGGCGCGCGTGGTGCGGTTGCAGGCCGCGGCGCGCGAGGCGGGGCTGCCGCTGCAGGTGGTGTCGGCGTCGCAAGATTCGCGCGGGACGCTGGCCGCTGCGCTCGAAGGCGCGCGTTTGCTCGTCGTCGATGCGCCGCACATCAGCGTCGCGCAGGCGGCGGCGGCACGCTTCGGCGACACGATTGCGCAGAGCGCCGCGCCGTATGTGCTGATCGGCGAGTTCGCGCTGGTGGCCAAGGGGCAGACCTCCGCCGCCGCGCCGCTGCTGGCCGAACGCGGTGTCGAAGCGGCGTGGGCGCAGCGGGTGCGCGAGTACTGGCGCTTTGCCGGTACCGCCAACCTCGACGCGGCAATGAAGGCACTGGCGCAGCCCGGCAATCTCGCTGGCCTGCCCGATGCCGTGCCGCTGCCGCTGGCCGGCCTCTATCACCCGGCCTGGCCCCGTATCGAAACCGAGATCGCCGCCATCGAACGGCTGCCCGGCAGCGGCACGGTCGCCATCGCCGTCAACAGCGCCACCGTGACGGGCGACGACACCGGCTGGCTCGACGCGCTGATCGCCTCGCTCGAACGGCGTGGCATGCGCGCCTATGCCTTCTACGGCCCGCGCCAGCAGAAAGACCTGTTCTTCCGCATGACGCACGCCGGTGAACGGCGCGTGGCCGATGCGATCGTCAATGCCTCGCTGGTGTTCAGCCCCAACGAGCGCAAGGCCGAGCTCGAGCGCATCGGCGTGCCGGTCCTGCAGACGTTGCCCTCGCTGGCGATGGATGCCGCGCAATGGGCGCAGAGCAAAGACGGCCTCTCGCAAACCGACATCGCTGCGTACTACAGCCCGAGCGAGCTGGCAGGCATGACCGACCCGATGCTCGTCAGCGCCCGCGATGCCGCGGCCGGCACGCTGCAGCCGCTGCCCGCGCAGATCGACGCCGTGGCCGACAAGGCCGCCGTGCTGCTGCGCCTGCAGCGCACGCCGGCTGCGGACCGCCACGTGGCGATGCTGGTCTACAACTATCCGCCGGGCGAGGCGAACTTCGGCGCGTCCTTTCTCAACGTGCCGCGCAGCGTGAGCAACATGCTCGCGGCAATGAAGTCGGCCGGCTACCGCACCGAGCAGCCGGGCGCCGACGCGCTGATCGCGCAGGTGCAGGCCGCGATGAAGGCCTACTACCCGACGGGGCAGGGTGACGAACTGCAGCCGCTGCTCGACAGGAACCTTGCCGACGCGATGCCGCTGTCGCGCTACCTCGCCTGGTTTCGCGCGCTGCCCGTGGAGACGCAGCGCCGCATCGAAACCTACTGGGGCCCGCCCGAAAAATCGACTATGCTGCGCCCCGTTGCCGGCGAGCCGGCCTTCGTGATTCCACGCGTCCAGTTCGGCAACGTCGTCGTGCTGCGCCAGCCGCCGCGCTTCGAGCCCGGCACGCAGGTGGCGGGCAAGGCCGAGCAGGTCTACCACCGCTCGGCCGTGCCGCTGAGCCACAGCTACCTCGCCACCTACCTCTGGCTGCGCACGCAGTTCGGCGCCGGCGCCGTGGTGCACGTGGGCACGCACGGCACGCTCGAATGGTCGGCGGGCAAGGAGCGCGGGCTGTCGGTGCAGGACGATCCGCTGCTCGCGCTGGGCGATCTGCCGAACGTCTATCCGTTCATCATGGACAACCTCGGCGAAGCCACCACCGCCAAGCGCCGCGGCCGCGCGACGATGGTGAGCCATTCGACACCGATGTTCGCGCCCGCCGGCTTCCGGCCCGGCGTGCAGGAAATGCACGAGCGTATGCACGACTGGGAAACGCTGTCGCCCGGCCCTGTGAAGACCGCGATGGAAAAGCAGCTGGCGGCCGAGTTCGTCGAACAGCACTACGACCGCGACCTCGGCTGGACGCCCGCGCGCATTCGCGCGGACTTCGCGGGCTTCGTCGCCGTGCTGCATCCGTACCTCGACGAACTCGCGCAGACCGCGCAGCCGTTGGGCCTCGCGACCTTCGGTCAGGCGCCCGATGCGCAGCGCCGCCGCATGACCATCCTGCAGATTCTCGGCAAGCCGCTGGTCGAGGCGCTCGGCGAAGACATCGACGAGGCCTTCCTGATCGATGCGAAGCGCATTGCCGATTCGCGCCCCACGCGCTGGGTCGAGCTTGCGCTTGTCGATGCGCAGACTGCGAGCGCCATGGGAAAGACCGTCGCCGGGAAGCAAAGTCTTCTGCTGCTGGCCGAACGCGCGCAGAAGCTCGACGCCGTGCTCGCGCACAACGAGGAAATCGAAGGCCTGCTGACCGCGCTCGATGGGCGCTACCTGAAATCGAGCTACGGCGGCGACCCGGTGCGCAACCCGGACAGCCTGCCGACCGGCCGCAATCTCTACGGCTTCGACCCGAGCCGCATGCCGACGCGCGCGGCGTGGGAGACGGGCGTGGCCGCCATGGACGCGTGGATCGCCGAACACGCGACGTCCCATGCCGGCAAGCCGCCGGAAAAGATCGCCTTCACGCTCTGGGCCGGCGAGGCCTCGCGCCACCAGGGCGTGCTGGAAAGCCAGGCCTTCTACGCCATGGGCGTGAAGCCGCGCTGGGACGAGGGCGGGCGCATGGCGGGCATCGAGGTGATTCCCGCGCCGGTGCTGAAGCGGCCGCGCATCGATGTGCTGATCAGTGTCACCGGCTCCTACCGCGACCAGTTTGCCAACACGATGCGTTGGCTCGATGAGGCCGTGCAGCAGGTGGCGGCCCTGCACGAATCGGGCAACGCCGTGGCGCAGCACAGCGAGGCACTGGCACGCAAGCTCCGCGCGGAAGGCGCGACAGCACAAGAGGCGCAGCGCTGGTCGACGGCGCGCGTGTTCTCGAACGAGCAGGGCAGCTACGGCGCCGGGCTGGAGGAAGCCGCGCTTGCGAGCGACGTGTGGGCGAGCCAGCAACGCGGCGGCGGCGACGCGCAGATGGCGCAGCTCTACATGGACCGCATGGGCCACGCCTACGGCAAGGGCCTCGACGGCGCCGCGCGGCCTGGCGCCTATGCGGGCAATCTCATGCAGGTCGACGCGGCGTTGATGGCGCGCAGTTCCAACCTCTACGGCGTGCTGACCAACGACGATCCGTTCCAGTACCTCGGCGGCATCGCGCAGGCGGTGCGCCAGCTCACCGGCAAGGACCCGGCCCTGTACGTGCAGAACCTGCGCGACAGCGGCGCGGTGCGCACCGACACGGCCGCAGGCGCCATCGCGCGCGAGATGCAGACCCGCTACCTGCACCCGCAATGGGTCGAGGCGCAGAAGGCCGAGGGCTACAGCGGCACGCTGCAGGTGCTGAAGACCGCGCAGTTCCTCTGGGGCTGGCAGGTCACGGCGCCGCAGGCCGTGCGGCAGGACCAGTGGCAGTCGCTGCACGACGTGTACGTGCGCGACAGATACAAGCTGGGCACGCGCGAATGGCTGGAAGGCGACAACCGTGCAGCCTTCGCGCAGACGCTGGAGCGCATGCTCGATGCGGTGCGGCTGAATTACTGGAAGCCGGATGCGGCCACACGGCGCGAGCTGGCGCGGGCCTATGAGGAGGCGGTGCGCACGACCGGGCTGCGCGAGCGCAATGCGGGTGTGCAGCGGTTCGCGCAGGCGGAGCTGTCGCCGCCTGCGGCTTCGCACAAGCCGAGCGCGCCGGTCGAGCCCGTGGTCGTGGCTGCACCAGCGTCGGCGCCGGTGCAAACACCGGCGACTGGGCCTGCACCCGATAGTCCCCAGCCCGTCAGCGGCCTCAAGCTCGACCCCACGCCCGCCGACGCGCCATCGCCCAAGGCCGAGACAGTCGTCCTTCGGCTCTGGGTCGCGTTGGGCGCTGCACTGCTTGTCGCACTCGGCGCGCTGATGCAGTGGCGCCGGGGCAGGGCGCCTGCCTGATTCGCGAGAATGGCGGCTCTCATGCCCTATCTGAATCCCGAGCACGCCATCGTGGCCACCGCCGCGCTGTGGCTCGCGCTGGCCATCGACCATTGGCTGGGCGAGCCGCCTGCACGCCTGCATCCCGTCGTGTGGATGGGGCGCTACCTCGGCTGGGTCGGTTCGAGCGTTGCACCGCATGCGTACCAGGCGAAGCTGGTGGATCTGCCGATGTTCTTCATCGGCGCGCTGACATGGTGCGTGGGTGCGGCGGCCGTGTGGGGTGTCGCCATGGCCATGCAGGCATTCATCGCGCTGTCGCTGCCCGCGTGGGCCGGCGCGTTGCTGCTCGGCCTGCTGCTCAAGCCGCTTTTCGCCTGGCGCATGCTGCGCGACGAAGTGCTCGCGGTCGAGGCGGCGTTGAGCGTGTCGATCGATGCCGGACGCAAGCAACTGGCGCGACTGGTGAGCCGCGATGTCTCCCGGCTCAGTGAGCGCGAAGTGCGCGAAAGCGCCATCGAATCGCTCGCCGAAAACCTCAACGACTCGCTCGTGGCCCCGGTGTTCTGGTTCGTGCTGTTCGGCCTCCCAGGCGCGGCGCTCTACCGTTTCGCCAACACGGCCGATGCGATGTGGGGCTACCGCGGCGAGCGCAACGGCCGCGACTGGACATGGTTCGGCAAATGGGCCGCGCGCGCGGACGATCTGCTCTCGTGGATTCCGGCGCGCATCACCGTGGGGCTGCTGGCGCTGGCGGCGTGGCGCTGGCCCACGGGGCTGTCCGGCGAGGCGCGACGCACGCCGTCGCCCAACAGCGGCTGGCCGATGGCGACGATGGCGCTGCTGCTCGGTGTGCGGCTGGCCAAGCCGGGCGTGTATGCGCTGAATGCCGAGGGGCGTGCGCCTTCGGCGGCGGATATGCAACGCACTGCGCAACTGGGCGGACGCGCCGCCGCAGCGCTGGGCGTGTTCGCGTCGCTGGCCATCGCGGCAACGACCGGCTGGAGGTGGGTATGAGCGCGGTCCTGCACGGCGGCCCCGATGCATCCGGTGCCGCGCCGCACGACTTCTCGACCAATGGCAATGCCGTGGGCGCGTGCCCGGCCGTGTTGTCCGCGTTGCGCGTCGTCGACGCCGCTCGCTATCCGGACCCGCAGTACACGGCACTTCGAAGCAGGCTTGCGGCCTTTCATGGTGTAAAGGCCGCACGCATAGTCATCGCGGCGAGCGCGAGCGAGTTCATTCATCGCATCAGCGCCGCTGTCGCACAAGGCGGTGGTCGTTGCGTCTGGCTGCCGGCGCACAGCTATGGCGACTATGAGCGTGCGGCGCAGGCCTGGGTTTTGCAAACGATTCGTGCACCTCAGGCGTACAGCGACGCCGCGCTGCGCTGGTGCTGTGAACCGTCGAGCCCGCTGGGGCAGCCGCAAGCCGATCTGCCGCAGCTGGCTGCGAGCCCGGGTGGCGCATGTGTGCTCGACCTGGCCTATGAGCCGTTGCGCCTCGAAGGCCAGGCTTCGCTCGACGCCACTCAGCGCGACCGCCTCTGGCAGCTGTGGACACCGAACAAGGCCATGGGCCTGACAGGCATCCGCGCCGCCTACGCCGTCGCCCCTGAAGACGCCGATGCGAGCCTCGTGCAACGCATCGAACGGCTAGCCCCTTCATGGCCGCTGGGCGCGCACGGCGTGGCGATGCTTGAGGCCTGGACCGGCGACGAAGCGCAACGCTGGCTGGCCCAAAGCCTGCAGACCCTGAGGGACTGGAAAAACCGACAACGCGCGGTCTGCGAATCGCTCGGCTGGCAATGCCTCCCGAGCGACGCCAACTTCTTCTGCGCGCGTACCGACCGTCCGTACCCAGACGTGGCCGCCGCGCTGCGCACCGAAGGCATCAAACTGCGCGACTGCACCTCCTTCGGCCTTCCCGGCCACGTGCGCCTCGGCGTATTGCCCCCGGCCAGCCAGCAGGCGCTGAAGCAGGCCTGGACAAACACGTCCTGACCACATACACCCGCGAGAAAAAATGCTCTACGCCATCACCACGCTCTTTATCTGCCAACTGGCCGGCGAACTGCTCGTGCAGTGGCTCGGCCTGCCCATCCCCGGCCCGCTGATCGGCATGGTGCTGCTGTTCGCCGGCCTGCTGGTGCGACGCGGCGTGCCACAGGTCCTGGCCGACACCTCGGGCCACCTGCTGCGCAACCTGATGCTGTTGTTCATCCCGGCCGTGACCGGCGTCATGCTGCATTTCGAGCGCGTGGGGCGCGAGTGGCTGCCCTTCCTTGCGGCGGGCATCGCCGGTGCGGCATTCACCATGACGGTCACCGCGCTCACGTTCCGCTGGATGATCCGCGTCACAGGCAAGGACGCCGAATGACAGCGCCCGCGAAGCTCTCCGAGATCTGGGTCTTCCTCGCGCAGTCGCCGCTGCTGTGGCTTTCGCTCACGCTGCTGGCCTATCTTGGCGCACTGTGGCTGCACACCCGCAGCGGACGCAATCCGGTGGTCAACCCGGTGCTGGTCTCGGTGATCGTCATCGTCGGCGTGCTGCTGCTCACGCGCACGCCCTACGACACGTATTTCGAAGGCGCGAAGTTCGTGCACTTCCTGATCGGCCCCGCCACCGTGGCACTGGCTGTGCCGCTCTACAGCCAGGTCGGACGGCTGCGGCGGTTGTGGCTGCCCATTGGCGTGGCGTTGCTCGTGGGCTCGGTCGCGGCCATCGTGTCGGCCATCGGCATCGCGTGGGTGCTGGGCGGATCGCACGAGCTGATGATGTCGCTCGCGCCCAAGTCGGCCACCATGCCCATCGCCATGGGCGTGGCCGAGAAGATCGGCGGGCTGCCCTCGCTGGCGGCGGTGGCCGCGGCCATTGCCGGCATCTCGGGCGCGATCATGGCGACGGGGCTGCTGAACCTGCTGCGCATCAGGGAGCCCGCGGTTCGCGGGTTCGCGGTCGGCCTTGCCGCGCATGGCATCGGCACGGCGCGGGCGATCCAGGTGAACGAGACGGCGGGCGCATTCTCCGCGCTGGCCATGGGGCTCAACGGCATCGCGACCGCACTGCTGGTGCCGCTCGTCGTCAAGCTGATGGGAGTGTGAAGGTGCCGTTGTACCGATCCCGTCCCGTCACCGATCCCCGGCCGATGGAGCTCGTCTGGCCCGCGAGGCCTTACCTGGCCGGCTACGTCTCGGCGTTGAACAGGGGCTGGTCGCGCGACGAGACGCGGCCCGAATCGGGCGCGGAGGAACGCGCCGCGATCGAGTCCGACCCCGCCCTGTTCCTCGCGAGCCTGGTCGACCGCGAGGCCAGGGGCGCGCCCATCACCATGCCGGACGGCACGCAGGTGCCGCGCCTGCCGGGCTACAAGTGCTGGATGTGGGACGGCGAGTTTTGCGGCAGCATCGACCTGCGCTGGCAGCCCGGCACCGACGCCTTGCCGATCTACTGCCTGGGCCACATCGGCTACAACGTGGTGCCGTGGAAGCAGCGCAGGGGCTACGCCACGCGCGCACTCGGCGCCATGCTGACGCTGGCCGCGCGCGAGGGGCTGAGCCGCGTCGAGATCACGACCAGCCCGGACAACTTCGCGTCGCAGAAGGTGATCACGGCCCATGGCGGCATGCTGGCCGAGACCTTCGTCACGTTGCCCAGCCAGGGCAGCCTCACCAAGTACCGCTACTTCATCCATCTCTGAAATCTTTCGAGCAAGGAGCACGACCCATGGCCCAGTACACCGCGGAAATCCTTTGGGAGCGGGGCGATCAGGACTTTCTCGGCAACACCTACAGCCGCAGGCATGTGCTGCGCTTCGACGGCGGGGCGGAAGTGGCGGCCTCGTCGTCCCCGCACGTGGTGCCGCTGCCGATGTCGGATGCATCGGCGGTCGATCCGGAGGAGATGTTCGTCGCCTCGCTTTCCAACTGCCACATGCTGTGGTTTCTCACGATGGCCGTGAAGCGCAGGTTCATCGTCGACCGCTACTTCGACGCGGCCACTGGCGTGATGGAGAAGAACGCCGACGGCAAGATGGCGATGACAGTGGTCACGCTGCGACCGGAGGTGGCGTTCTCGGGCGAGAACATTCCTACGCGCGAGCAGATCGAGCAGATGCACCACCGGGCGCATGAAGAATGCTTCATTGCCAACTCGGTGAAGACCGAGGTGCGCTGCGAGCCGGTGTAGTTCGATTCAGCGGCGCTGCAGCCGCGGATTCTTGGCAAACAGCTCCGCCGCCCAATCCACGAACGCGCGCACCTTCGCGCTCAGGTGGCGGTTGGGCGGGTACACCACGTGGATCGGCAACGGGTCGCGATGCCAATCGGGCAGCAGCTCGATGAGCTCGCCGCTTTCCAGCAGCGGCTCGGCCATGAAGGTGATGCACTGCGAGATGCCGAAGCCGCCCAGCACCGCGGTGATGTGCGCGTTGCTCTCGTTCACCGACACGCGGTAGGGCCCGTTCAGCTCGATCTGTTCGTCGCCCTTCCTGAACTCGTGCGGGTAAACGCGCCGCGTGGTGCCCGAGAAGTAGCTCACCACGTGGTGGCGCTTCTCGATGTCGCTCGGGTGCTGCGGCACGCCGTAGCGCTTCACGTATGCCGGCGATGCCACGGTGACGAAGTGCAGCGTGCCGATGCGCCGCGCCACCAGCGACTGGTCGTTGAGCTCGCCGGCGCGGATCACGCAGTCGACGTTGTCGCTGATCAGGTCGACGGTGCGGTCGCTCACCCCCAAGTCGACCTGGATATCAGGATAGCGGTCGCAGAAGCTGGCCAGCGCAGGCAGGATGATCTGCCTTGCCACCGAGGTGCCGACGTCGATGCGCAGCCGCCCCGTGGGGTTGGCCTGCGCATTCGTCATGCTGGCTTCCATGTCGTCGAAGTCGTTGAGAAGGCGCGCGGCTCGCTCGAAGTAGGCCGCGCCGTCGGGTGTGACCGTGACGCGCCGCGTGGTGCGGTTGAGCAGCTTCACGCGCAGGCGCGATTCGAGCGCCTGGATCTGTTTGGTGACCGTGCCTTTGGGCAGGGCGAGAGAGTCCGCCGCACGGGTGAATGTGCCGGCTTCCACGACGCGGACGAAGATCCGCATGGCCTGGATTTGATCCATTGAATGCCTGTTCTGGGTACCCGGCCCACACCGGGGGAGGCGGATTCTCACACAAGCAGCCAAACCCTTGGCGGGTGGCCCCGATTGTTATCGGTTTGGAAACAGAGTAGGGCCGGCTTGCCTGTTTCAACGCTGCGCCGGGCGACTTATATTTCAACCATCGCCCAATTCCCTGAGGTCGCCCATGTCACCCGTTCCATCGTCCCGCTCTGCCGAAGCCGCCGCCCGTGCGGCGGTACAGGGCGTGGAAGCCGATCTGTCGATCGAGCTGCCCGGCCGCGAACCGGTCGGTGCCCGTGTGTACGGCCAGCGTGCCAAGGGTGAAGTCGCACCGCTGGTGCTGCATTTCCATGGCGGCACCTTTGTGTGCGGCGATCTCGACAACGGCCGCAACGTGGCTCGGCTCCTGGCCGGCGCGGGGGCGGTGGTGGTGTCGGTGGCCTATCCGCTGGCGCCCCAATCGCCGTTCCCGGAGCCGATCGAGGTGGGCTATGCCGCCCTCGAATGGCTCTACAAGCAGCGCACCAAGCTCGGCGGCAAAGGCGCGCAGGTGTACCTGGCCGGCGAGGAAGCCGGCGGCAACCTGGCGGCCGCGGTGGCGCTGATCGCCCGCGACCGGGCGCATCCGCCGGTTGCCGGCCAGATCCTGCTGTCGCCCATGCTCGACCCCTGCGCCGGCACCGCCTCGTTGCGCAAGGCCACCAGCGATGCGGCCGAATGCCGCTGGGCCAGCGGCTGGGAGAAGTACCTGAGCTGCCCCTCGAACGCCACCCATCCCTATGCGGTGCCTAGCGGTTCGCTGCGGCTGTCGGCCCTGGCGCCTGCGCTGGTGCTGGTGGGCCAGGACGACGCCATGCGCGACGAGGCGCTGACCTTCGCCGGCCGCTTGCGTGCCGCCGGCATCGAGGTCACGAGCAGCGTGCTGCCCAGTGCCTCCAACTGGCCCAAGGCACTCTACGACACCGAGAACACGGGTTGCGTGGCCTGTGAGGCCACGGTGCAGCAGCACTTCCGCGAGTTTTTCAGCGCGACCACGCCACCGGGTGCGGCGCCGAACCACCCCAGCTAGTTCCCGGCCGATCCCGGCTGCCTGATCGACACGCCGCCAGCGCGGCAGCGTGCGAGGGCCTTGTTTTTTCTGAATTCCGCCGCCTGGTGCCAAAAGCGCCGGGGTGGCCTGTTGCATCCCTGAAGTCATCGAGAAGGACGAACCATCATGTCGAACAACGAGAAAAAGCTGTCTTCCGTCGCCCGCAAGGGCCTGTGGCCCGCCGTGACCGGCATTACCGCATTGCTGGCCGTGGCGGCCGCCGTGTTGGGCATGCACAGTTTCAAGGCCGAGGCCAACAACGCGCCGGCGGCGCCGCAGGCCACCCCGGTGTCGGTGGCCACCGTGGCGTCCAGCGAGATCAACGCCTGGGACGAGTTCTCGGGCCGGCTCGAAGCCGTCCAGCGCGTCGATGTGCGCTCCCGCGTCGCGGGCGCCGTGCAGTCGGTGCACTTTCGCGAAGGCGCGCTGGTGAAGCAGGGCGATCTGCTGATCACCATCGATCCCGCCCCGTACGCGGCCGAGGTCGAGCGCGCCGAAGCGCAGGTAGCCTCCGCGCAGGCCCGCCAGTCGTTCAGCCGCAGCGAGCAGGAGCGCGCCAAGCGCTTGTGGGACGACAAGGCCATTGCCCAGCGCGAGTACGACGAGCGTGTGAATGCCGGCAGCGAAGCCAATGCCAACCTGCGCGCCGCCCAGGCCCAACTGCAGACCGCGCGCCTGAGCCTGGGCTACACCCAGGTGCGCGCGCCGGTGTCGGGCCGCATCGGCAAGCTCGAAGTGACGGTGGGCAACCTCGTCGCCGCGGGCCCCGGTGCGCCGGTGCTGACCACGCTGGTGTCGGTGAGCCCGATCTACGCGAGCTTCGACGCCGACGAGCAGGTCATCACGCGAGCCCTGAAAGACCTGCCGAGCGGCTCCAGCGCCCGAGGCCAGATCGAGAGCATTCCCGTGCAGATGGGCACCGCCGGCCTCGACGGCACGCCCTTCACCGGCAAGCTGCAGCTGATCGACAACCAGGTCGATGCCAAGAGCGGCACGGTGCGCGTGCGTGCTTCGTTCGACAACAAGGACGGCGCGCTCATCCCCGGCCAGTTCGCCCGCATCCGCATGGGACAGGCCCGCAACGACACCGCGCTTCTCGTGAGCGAACGCGCCATCGGCACTGACCAGAACAAGAAGTTCGTGATGGTCGTGGGCGAAGACAACAAGGCGGTCTACCGCGAAGTCACGCTCGGTGCGTCGATCAACGGGCTGCGTGTCGTGAGCAAGGGTCTGAAGGCCGGCGACAAGGTCGTGGTCAACGGCCTGCAGCACATCCGCCCGGGTGCGCTGGTGGCGCCGAAGCAAGTGACCATGGACGCCAAGGCCGACCCCAAGCAACAACAACCGGAACGTGTCGCGGAAGCGGCCAAATCTTGAACCACCCCCAGGCTTGCTCACTTCGTGTAGCCGCCAACCCCCTCGCGGGGGCAACACCAGCGGCCCGGCAAAGCCGGTTCCGCGGTGTTCCTGAAATGGGAGCCACTTGGATGCCGCGTGCCTGCATGCGGCGTGGACCGCGCACGACGCGGTGGAGTAAACGAACATGAATCTCTCAAAATTCTTCATCGACCGGCCGATCTTTGCCGGCGTGCTGTCGCTATTGATGCTGATAGCCGGCCTGATCGCGCTGCGCGGGCTGCCGATCTCGGAGTACCCGGAAGTCGCGCCGCCTTCGGTGGTGGTGCGCGCCCAGTACCCCGGTGCCAACCCGAAGGTGATTGCTGAAACGGTGGCCACGCCGCTCGAAGAGCAGATCAACGGCGTCGAAGGCATGCTCTACATGGGCAGCCAGGCAACGACCGACGGCGTGCTGACGCTCACCGTGACGTTCCGCCTCGGCACCGATCCCGACAAGGCACAGCAGCTCGTGCAGAACCGCGTCTCGCAAGCCGAGCCGCGTCTGCCCGAGGAAGTGCGCCGGCTCGGCATCACGACCGTCAAGAGCGCGCCCGACCTGACGATGGTGGTCCACCTCGTCTCGCCGAACAACCGCTACGACATCAACTACCTGCGCAACTACGCGGTGCTGAACGTGAAGGACCCGCTGGCGCGCATCGAAGGCGTGGGCCAGGTCCAGATCTTCGGCGGCGGCGACTACTCCATGCGCGTGTGGCTCGACCCGCAGAAGGTCGCGCAGCGCGGCCTCTCGGCGAGCGACGTGGTGGCTGCCATCCGTGGCCAGAACGTGCAGGCCGCGGCCGGCGTGGTCGGCGCATCGCCGGGCCTGTCGGGTGTGGACATGCAGCTGTCGATCAATGCGCAAGGTCGCCTGCAGAGCGAGGAAGAGTTCGGCGACATCATCGTCAAGAGCGGCACCGACGGCGCCGTCACGCGTCTTCGCGACATCGGCCGCCTCGAGATGGGCGCCGCCGACTACTCGCTGCGCTCGCTGCTGAACAACGACCCGGCCGTCGGCATGGGTGTGTTCCAGGCGCCGGGCTCCAATGCGCTCGACATCTCGTCCAACGTGCGCAAGACGATGGCCGAGCTCAACAAAAACATGCCCGAGGGCCTGGAATACCGCATCGCCTACGACCCGACGCAGTTCGTGCGCGCGTCCATCGAATCGGTGATCCACACGCTGCTCGAAGCCATCATGCTGGTGGTGCTGGTCGTGATCCTGTTCCTGCAGACGTGGCGCGCGTCGATCATTCCGCTGCTGGCCGTGCCGGTGTCGGTGATCGGCACCTTCGCGGTGCTGCACGTCCTCGGCTTTTCGATCAACGCGCTGAGCCTGTTCGGGCTGGTGCTGGCCATCGGCATCGTGGTGGACGACGCCATCGTGGTGGTGGAGAACGTCGAGCGGAACATCGAGGCGGGGCTCACGCCGCGCGAGGCGACCTATCGCGCGATGCGCGAAGTGTCCGGGCCCATCATCGCGATTGCGCTGGTGCTGGTGGCCGTGTTCGTTCCGCTGGCTTTCATCAGCGGCCTCACGGGCCAGTTCTACCGCCAGTTCGCGGTGACGATTGCGATCTCGACGGTGATCTCGGCGATCAACTCGCTGACGCTGTCGCCCGCGCTCGCTGCACTGCTGCTGCGCGGCCATGACGCTCCCAAGGACGCGCTGACGCGCGGCATGGACAAGGCCTTCGGCTGGCTGTTCCGCGGCTTCAACAAGCTGTTCCATCGCGGCTCCGAGGCCTACAGCGGCGGCGTGAAGAACGTGATCTCGCGCAAGGCGCTGATGCTCGCGATCTACGTCGCGCTCATCGCCGTGACCTTCGGCCTCTTCAAGGCGGTGCCCGGCGGCTTCGTGCCGGCGCAGGACAAGCAGTACCTGATCGGCTTCGCTCAGCTGCCCGACGGCGCCACGCTCGACCGCACCGACGAAGTGATCCAGCGCATGGGCGAGATCATGAAGAAGAACCCGAACGTGGAGGACGCCATCGCCTTCCCGGGCCTGTCGATCAACGGCTTCACCAACAGCTCCAACTCGGGCATCGTGTTCGCCACGCTCAAGCCCTTCGACCAGCGCAAGCGCGCCGACCAGAGCGGCGGCGCGGTGGCGGGCCAGTTGAACGGCGCCTTCTCGAGCATCCAGGACGCCTTCATCGTGATGTTCCCGCCCCCGCCGGTGGCGGGCCTGGGCACCACGGGCGGCTTCAAGCTGCAGCTGGAAGACCGCGGCTCGGTGGGCTACGACCAGATGGACGCGGCAGTGAAGGCCTTCATGGCCAAGGCTTACCAGGCGCCCGAACTGGCCGGCATGTTCACGAGCTGGCAGGTCAACGTGCCGCAGCTGTACGCAGACATCGACCGCACCAAGGCCCGCCAGCTCGGCGTGCCCGTGACGGACATCTTCGACACCATGCAGATCTACCTTGGCAGCCTGTATGCGAACGACTTCAACAAGTTCGGCCGCACGTACTCCGTGCGCGTCCAGGCCGATGCGCCTTACCGCGCCCGTGCTGAAGACGTGGGCCTGCTGAAGGTGCGCTCGACCTCGGGCGAGATGGTGCCGCTGGCCGCGCTGATGAAGGTGAATTCGACCTTCGGCCCGGAACGCGCCATGCGCTACAACGGCTACCTCGCCGCCGACATCAACGGCGGCCCGGCGCCGGGCTACTCCTCGGGCCAGGCGCAGGACGCGATCACCAAGATCGCGGCCGAGACGCTGCCCAAGGGCGTGAGCTTCGAGTGGACCGAGCTGACCTACCAGGAAATCCTGGCCGGCAACTCCGCCTTCCTGGTGTTCCCGCTGGCGATCCTGCTGGTGTTCCTGGTGCTGGCTGCGCAGTACGAAAGCCTGACGCTGCCGATCGCGATCATCCTGATCGTGCCCATGGGCATCATGGCCGCGATGACCGGCGTATGGATATCGGGGGGTGACAACAACGTCTTCACGCAGATCGGGTTGATCGTGCTGGTGGGGCTGAGTGCGAAGAACGCGATTCTTATCGTGGAGTTCGCCCGGGAGCTCGAATTTGCCGGCCGCACACCGATACAGGCCGCCATCGAAGCCAGCCGCCTGCGCCTGCGCCCGATTCTCATGACCTCGCTGGCCTTCGTGATGGGCGTGCTGCCCCTCGTGCTGTCCACCGGCGCGGGTTCGGAGATGCGCAAGGCCATGGGCGTGGCGGTGTTCGCCGGGATGATCGGCGTGACGGCCTTCGGCCTGTTCCTGACGCCTGTGTTCTACGTGCTGCTGCGCCGCCTCGCGGGCAACCGGCCACTCAAGCTGCATGGCGAAGTGCCGCATGGCGACGACTTCGTGTCGGCCGGGAATCCGGCTTCGCATGGCGGCGCCGGTGGTGGCGGCCTTCATCCGGTGCCCGCATCGCCGCGTTCTTCGCATGACGACTGATCGAGAAAGCGCATCATGAAATTTTCAGTACAACCTCTGGTGAAGCCGCTTCGTACCGCGTTGCTGCCGCTGATGGCAGCCCTGGTGCTCGCCGGCTGTGCCACCGCGCCCTCGGGCCTGCCCGAGATCACGACCACCGCCCAGTTCAAGGAGCAGGGCAAGGACCAGGCGGTGACGCCGCCCGCCGGCTTCACGCGGGCCGCGCCCTCCGAGGCGCAACCGCGCGGCGACTGGTGGCTGGCGTTCAACGATCCGGCGCTCAACGCACTGATCGAGAAGGCCGACGTCAACAACACCAACATCCAGGCCGCGGCCGCTCGGCTGGCCGAGGCTCGCGCGCTGGCGCGCAGCGCCAACGCCGACCGCCTGCCGCAGATCGGCCTGGGCGCTGGCGCCAACCGCGGCGCGGGCCTGGACAAGGCCACGGCCAGCACCCGGCCAGCCACGATGACGAACATCGGCGCCACGTTCTCGTACGAGGTCGACCTGTTCGGCCGCCTCTCGGGCGCGAGCAATGCGGCCAAGCTCGATGCGGCCGGCCGCGAGGCGCTGCTGCAAAGCACGCGCCTCGCCGTGCAGGCCGAAGTGGCGCAGACCTACCTGCAGTTGCGCGCGCTCGATGCCGAGCGCGCCCTGGTGCGCGAGCAGGTCGAGGCGTATCGCGACACGCTGCGCCTGTCGCAGCGCCGCGAGCAGGCCGGCGACATCGCCGAGCTCGACGTGGCGCGCGTGCAGACCGAGGTGTCGTCCACCGAGTCGGATGCGCTCGCGCTCGACCGCCAGCGCGCCCAGGTGGAGCATGCGCTCGCGGTGCTGGTGGGCGATTCGGCTTCCAGCTTCGGCTTGCGCGTCGACGAGTGGGCGACGGCGCTCCCGTCCATTCCGCCGGGTGTGCCCGCCACGGTGCTCACCCGCCGCCCCGACGTGTCGGCTGCGCAGAGCGCTGTGCTGGCCGCGCAGGCCCGCGTGGGCGTGGCGCAGGCCGCGTGGTTCCCGGACATCTCGCTGACCGGCGCCGCCGGCTATGCCTCGCCCGAGATCGGCGACCTCTTCAAGTGGTCGGCGCGCTCGTGGGGCGTGGGCGCGCTGCTGTCGCTGCCGATCTTCGACGGCGGCCGCCGCGAGGCCGGCGTGCAGGGCGCCAATGCCCGGCTCGACGGTGCGCTCGCGAGCTACCGCACGCAGGTGCTGGTGGCGTTTCAGGAAGTCGAAGACCAACTGGCCGCCATCCGCATCCTGCAGGAGCAGTCGGTCGTGCAGGCACAGGCCGTGACCTCGGCCCAGCGCGCCACCAGCCTGTCGGACACGCGCTATCGCAACGGCTACGTCAGCCAGCTCGACCTGCTGGACGCGCGCCGCAGCGAATTGCGCAACCGCCGGCAGGCACTGCAGGTGAAGTCGGCGCAGTACCAGGCGGCGGTGGGGCTGATCCGCGCCATCGGCGGCGGCTGGGAAGCGCCGGCGCCGGTCGCGGCTGTCCCGGCACGGACGGCCGTGGCCGTGCGCTGAATCGCGATCAAGGATTGAAATTGAAAGCCTGAGCGCCGCAAGGCGGTCTTGCGCCGCCGTGGGTTCAGTCGGTTTTCTTGCCGGCTGGATTCGCGGCGGCGCTTATTTTTTGCAGTTCCACCGCGCCCACGGCCAGGGCGTTTGAATAGCTGGCCTGCGGCCTCGACGCTGTCCGGTAGACCCGGTAGTCGAAGGTTTCGGAGACGGCGTCGCCATGGTGGGCTTCGAGCAGGATCCAGAAGAACTGGCCCGGCTCGCGTTCCTCGACGGTTAGCGCCAAATCATTCAAGGCTGGCATGGGTTCCCGGGTGCAATGCGGTGTGGTGGCATCTGGTGTACGCAAAAAATGCTACTGTTTGATGCACCGGATGTATTTGCAATGCCCGGCGATGTGAAAGATGTCGCATTTCGTCGCTTCCATTTGGCCTTTCCCGGACCGGTGTGGCGCTCAACGACAATTCGCCGATGAGTTCAAAGGCGAAAAGCGGGCCGGCGCGTTGCGTCATGGTCCTGGGCACCACCAGCGGCGCCGGCAAGAGCTGGCTGGCCACGGCGCTGTGCCGCTGGTATGCGCGGCAGGGCCTGAAGGTGGCGCCTTTCAAGGCGCAGAACATGAGCAACAACGCCCGCGTGGTTGACGGCGGCGAGATCGGCAGCGCCCAATATTTCCAGGCCCTGGCCGCCAATGCCGTGCCCGGGGTGCGCATGAACCCGCTGCTGCTCAAGCCCGAGCGCGACACCCACAGCCAGGTGGTGCTGATGGGGCAGGTGAATGACGAACTCTCGGCCTTGCCCTGGCGCGGCCGCAGCGAGCGCGTCTGGCCGCAGATCGCGCAGGCGCTCGACGAACTGCGCGCCGGAAACGACGTGGTGGTGATCGAAGGCGCGGGTTCGCCGGCCGAGATCAACCTGATGGCCAGCGACATCGTCAACATGCGCATCGCCCGGCACGCGCAGGCGCGCTGCCTGCTCACGACCGACATCGACCGCGGAGGCGCCTTTGCCCATCTGTACGGCACCTGGGCGCTGCTGCCCGAGGCCGACCGCGCGCTGCTGCGCGGCTTCGTGCTCAACAAGTTCCGCGGCGATGCCTCGCTGCTCGCGCCTGCGCCGCAGCAACTGCAGGAACTGACCGGCGTGCCCACCGTGGCCACGCTGCCGATGTGGTGGCAGCACGGCTTGCCCGAGGAGGACGGCGTATTCGATGACCGCAGCCGTGCGAGCGGCACCGTGACGCGCACGGTCGCGGTCGTGGCATACCCGCGCATCAGCAACCTCGACGAATTCCAGGCGCTGAAGAACGTGCCCGGCGTGCGGCTGGTCTGGGCCCGTACGCCGGCCGACGTGGCCGGCGCCGACTGGATCGTGCTGCCCGGCTCCAAGCACACCAGCGGCGACCTGGCCTGGCTGCGCGCCCAGGGGCTGGACAGCGCCGTGGCCGCGCATGCCGAACGCGGCGGCGCGGTGCTGGGCATCTGCGGCGGACTGCAGATGCTGGGAGAGGCGCTGGTCGATCCGCACGGCATCGACGGCAATGCGCCGGGACTGGGCCTGCTGCCGCTGGTGACGGTGTTCGCGCGCGAGAAGACGGTGCGGCATCGCACCGGGACCTTCGGCGAGCTGAGCGGTGTCTGGGCTGCGCTGTCGGACGTGCCCGTCGCCGGCTACGAGATCCACCATGGCCAGACCGCCGCACACCCGCAGATGGCGCAGGACGGCCAGGCCGTGATGCCCGACGGACTGGCCTGGCAGAACGCGCGCGGCAACGTGCTCGGCATCTATCTTCACGGCCTGTTCGAGGACCCGCGCGCGCTGCACGCGCTGTTCGGTGCCTCCGTGCCCACGCTCGACGCCACCTTCGACGGCCTGGCCGACTTCATCGATACCCACTTCGACGCCGGCGTGCTCGCCGGACTGATTGCATGACCGAAACCATTCCCACCATTTCCGACATCACCGACACCGCGCTCGCCGCCCGCCTGCAGAGCGCGCTCGACAACAAGACCAAGCCGCTCGGCGCGCTGGGCCGGCTCGAGGCGCTGGCGCTGCGCATCGGCACCATCCTCGGCACCGAAAGCCCGGAGCTCGAAGCCCCGCAGATGCTGGTCTGCGCGGGCGACCACGGATTGGCGGCGCGCGGCGTCTCGGCGTACCCGAGCGACGTGACCTGGCAGATGGTCGAGAACTTCCTCGCCGGCGGCGCGGCCGTGAGCGTGCTGGCGCGCCAGCACGGGCTGGCACTGACGGTGGTCGACTGCGGCGTGCGGCGCGACTTCCAGGCGCGCCCGGGGCTGGTGTCGCGCCGGATCGCCGAAGGTACGGCAGACGCTTCGCAGGGCCCGGCCATGACGGCCGCGCAGTGCGCCCAGGCCATCGCCAACGGGCGCGAGGTGGTGCGCGTGCTGCCGGGCAATGCGTTGCTGCTCGGCGAGATGGGCATCGGCAACAGTTCGTCTGCCGCGCTGCTGCTCTCGCGGCTGGGCGGGTTGGACATCGACGCCTGCACCGGTGCCGGCACTGGCCTCGATGCGGCCGGGCTGGCGCGCAAGCGCGATGTGCTGCGGCAGGTGCTGGCGCTGCACGCGGGCGCGACCGCGCCTCTGGACGCGCTGGCCGCCTTCGGTGGCTTCGAGGTGGCTACGCTGGTCGGCGCGGTGCTGCAGGCGGCCGAGGAGCGGCGCGTGATCGTGGTAGACGGCTTCATCGCCAGCGCAGCGGTGCTGGTGGCGCAGGCGCTGCAGCCGCACGTGGTGCAGCGCTGCGTGGCCGCGCATTGCTCGGCCGAACCCGGCCACGTGCTGCTGCTGGAGCGGCTGGGGCTGGAGCCGCTGCTCAAGCTCGAACTGCGCCTGGGCGAAGGCTCGGGCGGGGCGCTGGCCTGGCCGCTGCTCGAATCGGCCTGCCGCATCCTGCGCGAGATGGCGAGCTTCGAGTCGGCCGGCGTGTCGCGCAAGGACAGCTGAAGAGGATGAACGGCGTTCGCCATTTCCTGCTCGCGCTGCAGTTCTTCACGCGCGTGCCGGTGACGGGGCCGCTGGCTGCGTGGGTCGGCTTCAGTCCGCAGATGCTGCGTTCGAGCGCGGCGCATCTGCCCGGCATCGGATGGCTGGCAGGTGGCGTGGCGGCGCTGGTGTTCGCGGGTGTGGGCATGGGGCTGCCGGGTGTCGCCGGTGCGCTGGCTGCTGCCGTGCTGAGCACCACCGCCACCGTGATGCTGACCGGCGCCTTCCATGAAGACGGTCTGGCCGACGTGGCCGATGGCCTGGGCGGTTCGGCCGACCGCGACCGGGCGCTGGAGATCATGAAGGACTCGCGCATCGGCGCCTTCGGTGCGCTGGCGCTGGTGCTGGCGCTGGGCCTGAAATGCGCGCTGCTCGCAATGCTGGCCGGGCACGGCCTGCAGGCGGTTGTTGTCGCCATCGTCGGCGCGCATGTGCTGTCGCGGCTGATGCCGCTGTTCCTGATCCGGTGGTTGCCCTATGTGGGCGACAGCGGGGCGAGCAAGGCGAAGCCGCTGGCGGATGCGATCAGCGGTGGTGCGTTGCTGATCGCGGTGGTGTGGGCGCTGCCGGCGGTGGCACTGCTGCTGTATGCACACGACGTGGCGCACGTCTTGGCGGCCTTGCTTGCGGCCGTTGTTGCCGCAGGCTGGATGGCGCGTCTTTTCATGCGCCGGCTGCAGGGCTTCACCGGCGACGGCCTTGGCGCCACCCAGCAGGTCTGCGAGCTGGCGATCTACCTTGCACTGGCGTGGCGCGCATGAGCGACGCCGCCCGAAGGACGCTCTGGCTCCAGCGCCATGCGCCCGTGGTGGCCGAGCCCGGGCTGTGCTACGGCGCCACGGACCTCGAAGCCCATGCGGACGCCACGCTCGCTGCTGCGCAGCGCATCGCGCCTTTGCTTCCTGCGGCCATCAGCGTGCGCAGTTCGCCGCTGCGGCGATGTGCCGGGCTGGCCGATGCCATCGCCGCGTTGCGCCCCGATCTTCGGGTGCGGCACGACGCACGGCTGGCCGAGATGAACTTCGGCGCCTGGGAAGGGCGGCCGTGGTCTGCCATCGCACGCGAGGAATTCGACGCCTGGACCGGCAATTTCGCCGATGCGCCTGCCGGCGGCCATGGCGAAAGCGTGCGCGCATTCATGCAGCGCGTGGCCGCCGCACATGACGAATGGCTTGTGGACGAGGGCGATGCGCTGTGGATCACGCACGCCGGCGTGCTGCGGGCGGTAACGTTGCTGCAGCGCGGCACCCGCTGCCCTGGAGTCGCCGCCGACTGGCCTGATGGGGAACTGCCCTTCGGCGGTTGGCTGACTTTCGACAATTAGCTGCCGTCGGCCAGTGCCGATTGCGGCTCAGTTCTTCTGCCGCCACTGTTCGCGCCAGAGCCGCTCCAGCTGCGGCGCAAGTGCAGCCGGCGGCGTGCCCAGGAAGCGGTTGCTGCCGTTGCGCTGCACCAGGCCGTAGAGGCGGCCGGAGCCCTGGTCGTAGAGCGCGATCGCGTTGTTGTCGTAGCAGTCGTGCGGCTTGCAGAAGGCCTGCAGGAGGTAGCGCGTTCCCTCGACCGTCACCCATTGCGGCTCGGGCGCCGGACCTTCGCGGCGCACCAGCCAGCGGTCGTTCTCGCGCGTGCCCAAGGCGGCGCGCCAGGCCTTCTCCATGGCCGGGCCCCGCGCCAGCGCCGCCGGGCTGCCCGTGGGCGGGGGAGGCGCCTTGACGGCGGGCTCGACGGGCGGGGCCACGGCCCGCACCGCGCCGTTGCAGCGCCAGTAGCGCAGCTTCATCATGTCGGGGCCGAGTTGGCCGGCGACCGGCTTGTCGGCGTCCAGCGCGATGTACTGGCCGCGCGCTTCGCGGTAGACGAGGAAGGTCATTGCGCCGGACTTGCCCGGGCTGCTCATCAGCGCCACGTCGAAGCCTGCCGGCGGCGGGCGGTTGCCGAAGAAGCTGTGGGCGGTCTGCGGTTCGTTGCCGGTCACGCGGCGCTTGCCGCTTTCGGCGATCAGCATGTCCTGGCGCACCTGCAGCGTCGGTGCGGCTGCGTTGGCGCAGTTCGTCGACCAGCGGCCGCCGTAGATCGCCATGGCCTCGGGCGGCAGGCCGCCGCCCTGCTGCGACCATGCCGCGGCCGGAAGGAGGGCGGCGAGCAGCGTGGCGGCCAGCAGCGCCGGGGAGTCGTTCTTTCGTGTCGTCATTCGTCGTCGGTTTCAGGCCGTCTTCGGCATCGGTGTCTTTGGCTTGTAGGCGCAGAAAACGGCCACCGCGCACTCCCAGCAGCGCGGCTTGCGCGCCACGCAGATGTAGCGGCCATGCAGGATGAGCCAGTGGTGCGCATGCAGCTGGTATTCCGGTGGGACGCGCTTCTCGAGTTTGAGTTCCACCTCCAGCGGCGTCTTGCCGGGCGCAAGCCCGGTGCGGTTGCCGACGCGGAAGATGTGCGTGTCGACCGCCATGGTCGGCTCGCCGAAGGCCACGTTGAGCACCACGTTCGCGGTCTTGCGGCCGACGCCCGGCAGCGCCTCCAGCTCGGCGCGGGTGCGCGGCACCTCGCCGCCGTGCAGCTCCACCAGCATGCGGCAGGCCTCGATCAGGTGCCTCGCCTTGCTGCGGTACAGGCCGATGGTCTTGATGTACTCCTCCAGCCCCTCGACACCCAGATCGAGAATGGCCTGCGGCGTATTCGCCACCGGATACAGCTTGCGCGTGGCCTTGTTCACGCCCACGTCGGTGGCCTGTGCCGACAGCAGCACGGCGGCCAGCAGCTCGAAGGGGGTTGTGTATTCGAGTTCAGTCTCGGGCTCGGGGTTGGCCGCCTGCAGGGTGGCGAAGAAGAGGGGGATGTCGTTTTTTTTCATGGGGCTTCGTGGGGGGCGGCACGCGCAATATATCGTTGAAAGGCGATAGCCTTACGCAGCTTTATTGCCTGCCGCTTTCGCGACAATGGCACCCCAGAAAGTGAGACCGACCATGCAATTCGCCTCCCGCCTCGACAACGTCGAGACCTCCGCCATCCGCGAACTCTTCAAGCTGCTGGGCAAGCCCGGGATCATCAGCTTTGCGGGTGGCTTCCCCGACAGCGCCATGTTCGACGTCGAGGGCCTCAAGGAGGCGAGCCAGAAGGCGCTCTCCGAAGAACCCGGCGCTGCGCTGCAGTACGGCGCCACCGAAGGCTACGAGCCGCTGCGCAGCCAGCTCAGCGCCTTCATGAAGACCAAGGGCGTCGAGGTCGACCCCAGCGGCCTGATCGTCACCACCGGCAGCCAGCAGGCGCTCGACCTGCTGGGCAAGACCATGATCTCGCCCGGCGACAAGGTGATCGTCGAGGGCCCGACCTTCCTGGCCACCATCCAGTGCTTCCGCCTGTACGGCGCGCAGCTCATCAGCGCGCCCATCGACGCCAACGGCGTGAAGACCGACGAGCTCGAGAAGCTCATCGCCGAGCACAAGCCCAAGTTCGTCTACCTGATCCCGACCTTCGGCAACCCCAGCGGCGCGATGCTGACGCTGGAGCGCCGCAAGAAGGTGCTCGAGCTGGCCGTGAAGTACCAGACGCTGATCGTCGAGGACGACCCCTATGGCGACCTCTATTTCGGCGAAGCACCTCCGCCCTCCATCCTGGCCCTGAGCAAAGACGTGCCGGGCAGCCGCGAGTTGCTGGCGCACTGCGGCAGCCTGAGCAAGGTGTTGAGCCCGGGCCTGCGCATCGGCTGGATGATCGCGCCGCCCGAGCTGCTGTCCAAGGCGACGATGTGCAAGCAGTTCAGCGACGCGCACACGAGCACGTTCTCGCAGGCCACGGCTGCGCAATACCTCAAGAGCGGCCGCATGCCGGCCACGCTGGCGCACGTGCGCGAGGTCTACGGCCAGCGTGCCCAGGCCATGGGCGCGGCGCTCAGGCGCGAGCTGGGCGATGCAGTGAGCTTCACCCAGCCCAACGGCGGCTTGTTCTTCTGGGCGCGCCTCACCGGCGCCAATGGCAAGCTGGCCGATGCGAACGAACTGGCGAAGCGCGCGATCGAGAAGCTCGTGGCCTTCGTGCCCGGCGCACCATTCTTTGCCGAGAAGCCCGATGTGGCGACGCTGCGTCTGAGCTTCGCGACGGCCGACGTGGCGAAGATCGAAGAGGGCGTGAAGCGTCTCGGTCAGGCGCTGTAGTCGATCCGATCAGGGGGACCGGTGCAGCCGGGGCGCCGCAAGCAGGTCCAGGTTGTCTGAAATGGCCGCATCCACGTTCGGATAGCGGCCTTTCATTTTCGACAACGTCATGATGGTCTGCAGCGCCTTCAGGTCCTTGACCGATGGCGCGACCTTGATCTGCGCGATGGCTGCGGCGGGGTTGCCACCGTTGATCAATGCCATCACCTTGCTTGCCCAGTCGTTTGCGCGCGCCATGTCTTCACCTGCTTTCGTTCGAAGCGCCGACTGTACACAGCGCCGTGCCGATCACAGCCGGAACCGTCACGCCGTGCCTGCAAATCCTCCGAAGAAAGCGCGTGCGTTGGCTTCCAGGCTGTCGAGGTGATAGCCGCCTTCCTGGACGATCAGCGTAGGCAGCCCCAGCGCGCCTACGGCCTTGCCGAGACGGCCGAAACCCTCGGTCGTCACCGCGACCTGCGACTGGGGGTCGTCCTTGTAGATGTCGAACCCGAGGGCCAGGACCAGCGCGTCCGGCGCGAATCGTTGCAGCACGCCCGCCGCATCGTCGACGCGCTCGAAGAAGGCCGCTTCCGTCGCCCCGTGCGGCATCGGGAAATTGACGTTGAAGCCATCGCCGTCGCCGGCCCCGCGCTCGTCGTCGTAGCCGGCGACGGCAGGGTAGAAGTTGGTCGGGTCGCCGTGGATCGAGACATACAGCACGTCGCTGCGGTCGTAGAAGATTTCCTGCACCCCCTGGCCGTGGTGCATGTCGGTATCGAGGACCGCCACGCGAGCGAAGCGCCCGCGCAACGCCTGGGCGGCGATGGCTGCGTTGTTGAGGTAGCAGAAGCCGCCAGCGGCATCGACGCGCGCATGGTGGCCGGGCGGGCGGCACAGTGCGTAGGCCGCAGGGGCGCCGTCGACGATGGCCGCCGCGCCGGCCACCGCGCTCTGGGCCGACCAGTACGCGGAGCGCCAGGTTGCGGCCCCGACCGGGCAGCTGCCGTCGGCAAGGTAGCGCGCCGCCTTGGCCAGCACGCCGCGCAGGCGGTTGGGCTCGCGCACGTAAACGTTCGACATCACCTCGTCGCCCCAGTCGGGCGGCATCTGCTTCCATTCGCCGTGCGCGTCCTCCAGAAAGCGCAGGTAGTCGGCACTGTGCACGGCGGCCAATGGCGCCATGCCGGCGTCGGCCGGCGTCCGGAGATCGAACCCGAGCGATTGCACGGCGGCGATGAGCCGAAGTGCGCGGTCGGGAATTTCCTGCGGGGTGCGCATCTGTCCGCGCGACAGGTAGCTGCGCGGATGGTGCAGCAGCTGCTCTGGATGGAAGTAGGTCAGCATGGGCGATTCGGCATGGCCGCCGTGGAATTTGCTCGGCAGCCATGGTAGCGAGCAAGATCGGTGCCCATCGAGGGCATCGGATGGCGCGCGAATCGGCGGCATCCACATTGGTTACGATCACCCATGAGAAAAACCTTTCAGCTTCAGGTCGAGGGCAAGCACCCCGACCGTCTCCTCGAAGCCATCAAGCACGAGATCCGCAAGTACATCAAGCGCGAGCGGCGGCGCGAATTGCCCGAAGGCAGCGATTTCTGGGACTTCGATTGCAAGTTCGGCGCGGCCCAGGAATCCGCAGAAGTCATTCACCTTTCCGCCATCACGGGCCTCATCGACGGGGTGGTGAAGGAAGGCGGCAAGCAGTTCTACATCGAGATCCTGGCCAAGCCCGGCAAGCGCAAGCCGCGGCCTGAAGGCGAACAGGGCGCTGCCACCGATTCCGAAGAGGAATAACCGCCGTCAGGCCTGCGCCTGCGCCAACCGCAGGCCGTACCGCTGCTCCGCATCCTGCAGCGAGCGCGCAATCGACGGGTGCAGCCGCACCCCGTTCCTGGCCTGCGCTTCCCGACGCTTCAAACCGCCTTCGCCCGGTAGCCGCACAGGCTTGGCCGGGTCGATGGGCACGTTGCCGCGACACTTCGCCGCCACATGGTCCATCTGGCGCAGGAAGGCGTCCTTGCCGCCGAAGGCATTCAGGTGGTGCAGCGTGATGTGCACCGTCGCGCCCCAGCCCTCGGGCGGATCGGCCCGGCCGTGGCCCGCGAGGCCGGCCGTGAGCGTCTCGACCAGCAGCGCCATGCCGTAGCCCTTGTGGCCGTGGTTCAATCCGCCGACCGGCAGCAGCGTGCCAGGCGGCTGGTCGAACAGCACCTGCGGGTCGTTCGACGGCTTGCCGGCAGCGTCGATCAGCCATTCCTCGGCGAAGGTCTCGCCCGCTGCGCGCTTGCGGTTGCTCATGCCGTTGGTGGTGATGGAGGCCGAGATGTCGACCATCACGCCGCCTTGCGAGAGCGGAAAACCCATGGCCAGCGGATTCGGCGTGAACACGGCCTGCGTGCCGCCGAAGGGCGCGACGCTGGCGGCATTGGGGTCGGAGCAGGCCAGCAGCATCAGCATGTCTTCCTGCAGCGCGCGCAACATGTAGACGGCGAGGCAGGCGATGTGGTGGCTGCGGCGGATGACGAGCGAGGCGGTGCCGAGTTCGCGGGCACGCGGAATCAGCAAATCCATGCCCTGGTCCATGAGCCAGGGACCGGGCAGGCGCTTGCCGTCCCAGAGCACGGCGGCGGGGCGGTCGGACAGCACCTCGGGGGTGCCGTCGCGCGTCATGCCACCGGATTCCAGTTCCTTGACGTACCCGGCCAGCAGCGCGAGGCCGTGCGTGTCGTGTCCCAGCAGGTCGCCCTCGACGAGCGTGCGGGCGACGCTGTCGGCCATCGACGCGGCGAGCCCGGCTTTTTGCAGCAGGGCGCTCGCGTAGTCCTTGAGGGCTTCGGCGCGGTAGAGCGGGGCGGTGTCGGTCATGTCAGTGGTCCGTGTCTCGTTGGGGCGGTTGTTCTTGGGGGCGCTGTCGTTCAGGGCGCGTGCAAGGGCACCGGGTACGCTCCTGCGCGAATGTCCCCCGTCGGCATCATCGCCCCCGAACCACGCCCCCAATCGCTCATCGCAGTATTTCGAGAAGGCGGTCCAGTCCGCCTTCGTTGATTGCAACCATTGCCTGTTCACGCACCTTGGGTTTCGCGTGATAGGCCACCGACAGGCCGGCTTCGCCCATCATCGGGAGGTCGTTCGCGCCGTCGCCCACGGCGATGGTTTCCTGCGGCGAGATGCCCATGAGCGAAGCCACCTCGAGCAGCGTCCTGCGCTTTTCGGCGCCGTCGCAGATGTCGCCCCAGCTCTGCGTGACGACTTCGCCGGTGAGCTTGCCGCCGGCTTCGTCGAGCAGATTGGAGCGCGCAAAGTCGATGCCCAGCCGGTCTTTCACGCGGTTCGCGAAGAAGGTGAAGCCGCCCGACACCAGCAGCACCTTGAGGCCGGCTTTCTTGCAGGCTGCTACCAGTTCGCTCGCGCCCGGGTTGAGCTTCAGCCGCTCGTCGTACACCTGCTGCAGCGCCTCGACCGGCACACCCTGCAACAGCGCCACGCGGCGGCGCAGGCTTTCCTTGAAGTCCTTGATCTCGCCGCGCATCGTGGCCTCGGTGATGGCGGCGACCTCGGCCTTCTTGCCGACGGCATCGGCGATCTCGTCGATGCATTCGATGTTGATCAGCGTCGAGTCCATGTCGAACGCGATCAGCTTGAAGTCGGCGAGCCGCAGCGGCGGCTTCACGCGCTGGATGACGAGGCCGGGGGAGATTTCTTGGGTAGCGCTCATGCGGTGACGGTTTCCTTGACGAGGGGTTGGCCCAGGCTGCGCAGCACGTCGCGCACCATCTGGGCCCGCTCTTTGGGCTCTTTCAGCTCGCGCTCGATGCGCAGCTTCTCGTTGCCGGCGAGCTTGATGTGCTTGTTCTTCTGGATCAACTGGATGATGGCCATGCCATCGACCGGCGCATCTTTCTTGAACGTGATGTTGATGATGCCCGGCGCCGCATCGACCTTGACCACGCCGTAGGGCCGCGCCAGCACGCGCAGGCGGTGCGTGTCGATCAGCGTCTGTGCCTGCGGCGGCAGCTTGCCGAAGCGGTCGACGATTTCTTCGAGCAGCGTGTCGATCTGGTCGGGCGTCTTCGCGGTGGCCAGCTTCTTGTAGAACGACAGGCGCAGGTGCACGTCGCCGCAGTAGTCATCAGGCAGCAGGGCGGGCGCGTGCAGGTTGATTTCGGTGGTGACCGACAGCGGTGAGAGCAGGTCTGGCTCCTGGCCGGCCTTGAGCGAGCGCACGGCCTCGCTGAGCATCTCGTTGTAGAGCTGGAAGCCGATCTCCATCATGTTACCGCTCTGGTTCTCGCCGAGCACCTCGCCGGTGCCGCGAATCTCGAGGTCATGCATCGCAAGATAGAAGCCGGAGCCCAGCTCCTCCATCTGCTGGATGGCGTCGAGCCGCTGCGCCGCCTGCTTGGTCAGGCCCTCGGTGTCGGGCACCATGAGGTAGGCATAGGCTTGGTGGTGCGAGCGGCCGACGCGGCCGCGCAACTGGTGCAGCTGCGCCAGGCCGAACTTGTCGGCGCGGCTCATCACGATGGTGTTGGCGGTCGGCACGTCGATGCCGGTCTCGATGATGGTCGAGCACAGCAGCAGGTTGTAGCGCTGCGCCACGAAGTCGCGCATCACGCGCTCCAGCTCGCGCTCGGGCATTTGGCCATGGGCCACGGCGATGCGGGCCTCGGGCAATATTTCTTCCAGCTTCTGGCGCCGGTTCTCGATGGTCTCGACCTCGTTGTGCAGGAAGTAGACCTGTCCGCCGCGCTTGAGCTCGCGCAGCACGGCCTCGCGGATCACGCCCGTGCCTTCGTTGCGCACGAAGGTCTTGATGGCGAGGCGCCGTTGCGGTGCGGTCGCGATCACGCTGAGGTCGCGCAGGCCTTCGAGCGCCATGCCCAGCGTGCGCGGAATCGGCGTGGCCGTGAGCGTGAGCACGTCGACCTCGGCGCGCATGGCCTTCATCGCCTCCTTGTGGCGCACGCCGAAGCGGTGCTCCTCGTCGATGATGAGCAACCCCAGGTTCTTGAACTTGACCGACTGCGACAGCAGCTTGTGCGTGCCGACCACGATGTCGACCTGGCCCTCGGCCAGCCCCTTGGCGGCGGTGGTGATTTCCTTGGCCGAGCGGAAGCGGCTCATCTCGGCCACCTTCACGGGCCACGTGGCGAAGCGGTCGACCAGCGTCTGGTAATGCTGCTCCGCCAGCAGCGTGGTGGGCGCGAGGAACGCGACCTGCTTGCCGCCGGTGACGGCGATGAAGGCGGCGCGCAGCGCCACCTCGGTCTTGCCGAAGCCCACGTCGCCGCACACGAGGCGGTCCATGGGCTGGGGCGAGATCATGTCCTGCACCACGGCGTGGATAGCGGCCTTCTGGTCGGCGGTTTCCTGGAAGCCGAAGTCGTTGGCGAACACCTCGTAGTCGGCCGGCGAGTAGCGGAAAGCATGGCCTTCGCGCGCGGCGCGGCGAGCGTAGATGTTGAGCAGTTCGGCAGCGGAGTCGCGCACCTGCTCGGCGGCCTTGCGCTTGGCCTTTTCCCATTGGCCGGAGCCCAGCTTGTGCAGCGGGGCCTCGTCGGCGCTCACGCCGGTGTAGCGGCTGATCTGGTGCAGCTGCGACACGGGCACGTAGAGCGTGGCCTTGTCGGCGTACTCCAGGTGCAGCATTTCCTGCAGCAGCGGCTTGCCGTCGGGGCCGCTGCCCTGGCCCAGGTCCATGTGGATCAGGCCGCGGTAGCGGCCGATGCCGTGCGCGGTGTGGACCACCGGGTCGCCGACGTTGAGTTCCGACAGGTCCTTGATCAGCGCCTCGACGTCGCTGACCTGCTCCTGCTTCTTGTTGCGCCGGCGCGTGGTGGGCGCGGTGGCGAACAGTTCGGTCTCGGTGACGAGGTCGATCCCCTGCTCGCGCCAGGCGAAGCCCGAGGCCAGCGCGGCGGTGGCGATGCCGATCTTTTCGTCGGCGGAGGCTTCGAACTCGGCCAGCGAGTCGAAGGCCGGCGGGCTCACGCCGCTGGCGCGCAGGAAGTCGAGCAGGCTCTCGCGGCGGCCGTCGCTCTCGGCGATCAGCAGCACGCGGTGGGGCGTGGCCTTGATGTGGGCCTTGAGCCCGACCAGCGGGTCTTCCGCGCCGCGCACCACGGCGAAGGGCGGCAGTTTGTCGAATTCGGCGTAGGGCGCTTCCGTGGGCACGTCGCCGCGGACGGCGAGTTGCGCGTGCGGCTTGGCGCGCTGGTAGAACTGCTCGGCGTTCAGGAACAGCGCCTCGGGCGGCAGGGCGGGGCGCTCGGGGTCGCTATGCACCAGCCGGTAGCGTTCGTTCGTGTCCTGCCAGAAATGCTGGAACGCAGGTTCGAGGTCGCCGTGCAGCACCACCGTGGCGTCTGCGCCCAGGTAGTCGAACACCGTGGCCGTCTCGTCGAAGAACAGCGGCAGGTAGTACTCGATGCCGGCGGTGGCCACGCCGTTGCCCATGTCCTTGTAGATGCGGCTCTTGGTCGGGTCGCCCTCGAGCAGTTCGCGCCAGCGGCTGCGAAAGCGCGCGCGGGCGTCGTCGTCCATGGGGAACTCGCGGCCCGGCAGCAGCCGCACTTCGGGCACGGGATAGAGGCTGCGCTGGGTGTCGGGGTCGAAGGTGCGGATCGAGTCGATCTCGTCGTCGAACAGGTCGACGCGAAACGGCACCGGCGAGCCCATGGGGAACAGGTCGATCAGGCCGCCGCGCACCGCGTATTCGCCGGGGCTGACCACCTGCGTCACGTGGGTGTAGCCGGCCAGCGTGAGCTGGGCCTTGAGCTTCGATTCCTCGAGCTTCTGCTTGGCCTTGAAGTGGAAGGTGTAGCCGGCCAGGAAGGCCGGGGGTGCGAGTCGGTAGAGGGCGGTGGTGGCGGGCACCAGCACCACGTCGGCCTCCTTCTGGCTGATGCGCCAGAGGGTGGCCAGGCGCTCGCTGATCAGGTCCTGGTGGGGCGAGAAGCTGTCGTAGGGCAGCGTCTCCCAGTCGGGGAACAAGGCGCATCGCAGGTCGGGCGCGAAGAAGGCGATTTCATCGATCAGGCGCTGCGCGTCGTTGGCGTCGGCCGTGAACATCGCCGTGGCGCGCCCGGCGGCTTTCTCGCGCATGGCCAGCTGCGCCAGCAGCAGTGCATCGGCCGACAACGGGGGACGCGGCAGCGTGAAACGCTTGCCCGCCGTGAGGTGGGGGAGGTCCATGGAACGCTTACTGGAAATGCACAACACCCCGCGCCGGTTGGCGAGGGGTGTGCGTAGCGGTCGATTCTAGAATGGCGGCCCTTTATTCGCTTGCTGGCCAGCGCCGGCGCCGGGCCCCCATGTCCTCTTCCCGACTTTTCGTGCTGATCCCATGCGCCGGCTCCGGCCATCGTGCGGGGCATGCGCAGTCCGCGCTGCCCAAGCAGTACCGACGCCTGGCCGGCCTGCCGATGGTGGCCCACACGCTGGAGGCCTTCCGCGCGCTGGCGGGGCGCTTCGCCGGGCTGGCGCTGGTGGTGTCGCCGGACGACCGCGACGTGGATGCGGTGCTGCCGCGCTTTCCCGCCGAGAACGAATACCTGCTGCGCGTGGGCGGCGTGACCCGCGCGGCCACGGTGCGCAACGGCCTGGTGGCACTGCGGCAGAAGGGCGCAGGCGCGCACGACTGGGTGCTGGTGCACGACGCGGCGCGCTGCCTCGTCACGTCGAGCCAGATCGAGGCGCTGATTGCGGCCTGCGAGCACGACGCTGTGGGCGGCCTGCTGGCGCACCGGCTGGCGGACACGCTGAAGGCGTCGACGGCCGAGAGCCGAGTAGCCCAGACGCTGTCGCGCGCCGACAAGTGGCTGGCGCAGACGCCGCAGATGTTCCGCATCGGCATGCTGCTCGACGCGCTGGAGCGCACGGGCGACACCGTGACCGACGAGGCCAGCGCCATAGAGGCCATCGGCCTGTCGCCGCTGCTGGTGCAGGGCAGCGCGCAGAACTTCAAGGTGACGTTCCCCGAGGACTTCGCATTGGCCGAGGCGGTCCTGCAGGGCCGCAAGAAGGGCATTGCATGACGAGCGCCTTCAACATCCGTGTCGGCGAGGGCTGGGACATTCACCAACTGGTGGCGGGGCGCAAGCTGATCCTGGGCGGTGTCGAGGTGCCGCACACCACCGGCCTGCTGGGGCATTCCGATGCCGACGTGCTGCTGCACGCCATCACCGACGCCCTGCTGGGTGGCGCGGGGCTCGGCGACATCGGCCGGCATTTTCCGGATACCGACGAGCAGTTCCGCGGTGCCGATTCGTCGGTGCTGCTGGCCGAGGCGGCGCGCCGGGTGCGCGCGGCGGGCTGGGAGATCGGCAACGTCGACAGCACCGTGATCGCGCAGGCGCCCAAACTCGCGCCTCACATTCCGCTCATGTGCCAGCGAATCGCCGGCACGCTGGGCATTGCGGTCGACCAGGTGAACGTGAAAGCCAAGACGGCCGAGAAGCTCGGCCCGGTGGGCGAGGGCCGCGCGATGGAAGCCCGCGCGGCCGTACTTCTGCATCGCTGAGGCCTCCGCAGGCTCAGGCCGGCTTCCTGCCTCCCGGCAGCTCACCCGGCTTCGGCGCCGGCATCGCGCGCGGCATCCGGATGTGCGCCGCCAGGCCGCGGCCCGGCGTGCTGGTCAGCGCGAAGGTGCCACCCATGCGCTCGATGTTCTTCGCCACGATCGACAGGCCCAGGCCCGCGCCGGCTGCCGAGGTGCGCGCCGTGTCGCCGCGGAAGAAGGGCTTGGTCAGCTGCGAGAGCAGGGCGGGCTCGACGCCTGCGCCGTGGTCGCGCACCTTGATCAGCACCGCGTCGTTGTTGGCTTGTGCCTGGATCGTGACGTCGGCCACGCCCGTGGAGGGCGATTTGCCATAGCGCCGCGCGTTCTCCACCAGGTTGGAGATCACGCGCGTGAGCTCGACCTCATCGCCCATCACGCGCAGGTCGGACGGCACCTCGACCTTGATGTTCATCTCCTCGTAGTCCTGCACCGCATAGGTGCAGGCGTCGACCACGTCGCGCAGCAGCACCGGACGAGGATCGACATGGTCGGGCCGCGCGTAGTCGAGGAACTTGTCGATGATCGCGTCGAGCTGGGCGATGTCGGCCGCCATGTGGTCGCGCGCGTCCTCGTCGGCCACGCTCATCTCGGTTTCCAGCCGCAGCCGGGCCAGCGGCGTTCGCAGGTCATGCGAGATGCCGGCCAGCATGATGGCGCGGTCCTGCTCGATCTTGGCGAGCTGGTCCGCCATGCGGTTGAAGCCGATGTTGACGGCGCGGATCTCGTTGGTGCGGGCTCGTTCGTCGAGCCGGTGCGCCTCGTACTCGCCTTCGCGCACCTGCATGGTCGCGCGCGACAGCTGCTTGAGCGGCAGGTTGATGAGCCGCGTGATCAGCGCCGCGCCGGCCAGCGAGAGCGCCATCGCCGTGCTGAGCCAGACCAGCCAGGTACGCCCTCCCACGCGGCTGAAGCGCGTGGGGTCGAGCAGCAGCCAGTAGGTGTCGCTCTCGATGGTGAAGCCGATCCAGAGACCCGCCTCGTCGTTCACGCGGCTGGCCACCGTGGTGCCTTCACCGAGCTGATCAATCAGCTCCTCGGTCACGCGCAGGTCGAGCGCGCCGCTGGTGTAGGGCTGGAACCGGTCGTTGGGTTCGCGCGGCAGGATGCGCACGCCCTCCTGGTCGGCCAGCGTCTTGATGAGCGACACCCGGGTTATCGCGTCCGAATACACCAACGCCGCGCGCGTGAGGTTCACGAGCGAGGCGATCTGGTGCGCGGTCTGGATGGCGCGCGGCTCGTATTCGAGCGAGCGGAAGGTCTGCAGCCAGGCAACCGTGCAGCCGATGAGCAGCAGCGCCAGCAGAAAGAAGGTGCGCCAGAAAAGGCTGAACCCCAGCTTGAGGCCGGGGCGGCGGTCACGTTGCGCGCTCGCTTCGAGCGGGCTCGGCATCGTGACCTGCACGCCGTCCTCCTGGGCCGCGCCGGGTCTGGTGGGTTGGCCGACGGCCACCTGTCAACGGCGCGTCAGGCCGTGCCGTCCGGCACGAACACGTAGCCGACGCCCCAGACGGTCTGGATGTAGCGCGGCGCCGCGGCGTCGGACTCGACCAGCTTGCGCAGGCGCGAGATCTGCACGTCCAGGCTGCGGTCGAAGGGCTCGAACTCGCGCCCGCGCGCCAGCTGGGCCAGCTTTTCGCGCGACAGCGGTTGACGCGGATGGCGCACGAGCGCCTTCAGCATCGCGAACTCGCCGGTGGTCAGCGAGAGTTCTTCGCCATCCTTCTTCAGGGTGCGCGAGCCGAGGTCGAAGGCGAACGGGCCGAAAGTGACGGTCTCGTTCTCGGTAGAAGGGGCGCCCGGCGCCTCCAGCGGCGGACGGCGGCGCAGCACGGCGTGCACACGGGCCAGCAGTTCGCGCGGGTTGAAAGGCTTGCCGAGATAGTCGTCAGCGCCGACTTCGAGGCCGACGATGCGGTCCACGTCCTCGCCCTTGGCGGTGAGCATGATGATCGGGGTGCGGTCGTTGGCGGCCCGCAGGCGGCGGCAGACCGAGAGGCCGTCTTCGCCGGGCATCATCAGGTCGAGCACGATCAGGTCGACCGTGTCGCGCAACAGGATGCGGTTGAGCGCCTTGCCGTCCTCGGCCACGATCACTTCGAAACCTTCTTGCGTCAGGTAGCGGCGCAGGAGGTCGCGGATGCGGGCGTCGTCGTCGACGATCACGATCTTGTCGGTGCGAGCGGGAACTTGAGTCATTTCTACAACGATGAATTTGTAACAGGGCCGATTCTGAAGGCGTTAAGGCTTCGTTGAGCCGGATTTACTTATGGTTTGACACTAAGTTACAAAACTTGCGGACGCTCGCGGTCTGGTCATCCGACGTTAGCGAGGAGGTGGCAAAGTCCAATTTCCTGATGACTTGCGCTCAATGAGACGTCCTATTTCCGCCCTGCCGTTGATCCTCGTTCTCGCCTGCGGTCCGTCGCTGGCGATGTCCGGCGATTTCTTCAGGGTGGGCGAAGTGCGCCGCAGCGAAGTCCGGGACGCGGTGGCGGCCCACCGTGCCGCGCAGCGCGAGGAGGTCCGCCGCGAACAGGCGGCCGCGGGCAGGCGCCTGACCGCCGCCGAACTGTTCGAGCTGCGGCAGCAGGTTCGCGGCCAATGGACCCCGCCCGCGACGGGTGCATTGCTCAATTCGGCAGAATCGCAGCCGGCCGAGCGGATCGTGCCGGTGCCGCCGCCGGCAGCCCGCCCGTCCTTGACCGCACCGCGCAGCCAGCGCCGCTGATGCGCGAGCCTGCGGGCGCAGGCTTGTCTTTCATACCAACTCAGGGGAGTACTTCGTCTTGAAGAAAACAATCAAATTGCTCGCGGCGTGCGCCGCCCTGGCCGCCGCCGGCACCGCACTGGCCCAGAACGCTGCGCCAGTACCGCAGAACGTGCTGCAGCTGGCGGCTTCCGGCACGGTCGAAGTGCAGCAGGACATGCTGAGCATGACGCTCGTGACCACCCGCGACGCCCCTGACGCGGCCGCCGTGCAGACGCAGCTGAAGGCGGCGCTCGACGCGGCCCTGGCCGAAGCGAAGAAGAACGCCCAGGCGGGCCAGCTCGACGTGCGCACCGGCAACTTCAGCCTGTCGCCGCGCTATTCCAAGGACGGCAAGATCAACGGTTGGCAAGGCTCGACCGAGCTGGTGCTCGAGGGGCGCGACTTCTCGCGCATTACCCAGGCGGCCGGCCGCATCACGACGCTCAGCGTGGGCAACGTGGGCTTCGGCTTGAGCCGCGAGCAGCGCGCCAAGACCGAAACCGAGGCGCAGAACATCGCCATCGAGAACTTCAAGCAGAAGGCCGGCGAGCTGGCCAAGGGCTTCGGCTTCAGCGGCTACACGCTGCGCGAGGTATCGGTGAACGCGAACGACGGTAGCCCGATCCGCCCGCGCATGATGGCGGTGCAGGCCAAGTCGTTCTCGTCCGACTCGACGGTCCCGGTCGAAGCCGGCAAGACCAGCGTGGTGGTGAGCGTGTCGGGCTCGGTGCAGCTCAAGTAAGGGGCGCGCGTACCGGCAGGCTACCCTTTATTGGGCAGTCCAGCCGCCGTCCATGGCCCAGGCGACGCCTCGGACCTGATCGGCCGCCGGCGAGCACAGGAAGACCGCCAGGCCGCCCAACTGCTCGACGGTGGTGAACTGCAGCGATGGCTGCTTTTCGCCCAGCAGCTCGTTCTGCGCCTGCGCCGCCGTGATGCCTTCGCGCGCGGCGCGGTCGTCGATCTGCTTTTGCACCAGCTGGGTCAGCACCCAGCCGGGGCAGATTGCATTGGCAGTGACGCCGGTGGTCGCGGTTTCGAGCGCGACCGACTTGGTCAGGCCGACGATGCCGTGCTTGGCGGCCACATAGGCCGATTTCTGCGCGGATGCCACGAGGCCATGGGCCGACGCGATATTGATGACGCGGCCCCAGTTGGCTTCGCGCATAGCGGGAATCGCCAGCCGCGTCGTATGGAATGCGCTGGTGAGATTGATGGCGATGATCGCATCCCAGCGTTCGGTGGGAAAGTCTTCGACCTTGGTCACATGCTGGATGCCGGCGTTGTTCACGAGGATGTCGACGCGGCCGAACTTCGACGCGGCGAACTTCATCATGTCTTCGATCTGGTCGGGTTTGCTCATGTCTGCGCCGTGGTACTCGGCGCGTACGCCGAGCGCCTCGATCTGGGCCTTGGGGGCTTCGGCGTCGCCGAAGCCGTTGAGCACGATGTGCGCGCCCTGTTGGGCGAGAGCCTTGGCGATGGCGAGGCCAATGCCGCTGGTGGACCCCGTGACAAGCGCGGTTTTGCCTTTGAGCATGAAGATCAATCTCCGGATGAATTAGGATGCGACGAGACAATTATCCGCACCAGGACGACTTCGTTTTCATGACAGAACCGACGCTTCATGACGTGGCGTGCGATGACGCCCAAGGCGGCCATCGCATGGCCTATTGGCAATGGGGCGACGCGCGCAGTGCGCATGTCGTGATCTGCGTGCACGGGCTGACCCGGCAGGGCCGCGATTTCGACCTGTTGGCTCAGGCCATCGTGGCGCGCGCTGCCGGCGATGTGCGCGTGGTCTGCCCCGACGTGGTGGGCCGTGGGCGCAGCGACTGGCTGCGCGACCCCGCTTTCTATCAGGTGCCGGTGTATGCGGCCGACATGGTCGCGTTGATCGCGCAGCTCCATCGCGAGCAGGCCATCGGCACGCTCGACTACCTCGGCACCAGCATGGGCGGGCTGATCGGCTTCGTGCTCGCGGGGCACAAGGAACTGCCGCTGGCGCGGCCCATCCGCCGCTTCATCGCGAACGATGTCGGTCCGACGATCGAGCCGGCCGCAGTGCAGCGCATCGGCGCCTACGTAGGGAAGAACGGTTCCTACGCGAGCGTGCAGGCGGCGGCCGATGCCATGTGGACGCTGTCGACCAGCTTCGGGCCGCACACGCCCGCGCAGTGGCTGGCGCTGTCGCAGCACATGGTGGTGCCCGCGTCGCAGCGCACCGCCGATGGTTCGGCCAAGGCCGAGGCTGGCGGCGACGAGGGAGCCTGGCTGCTTCACTACGACCCCGCCATCGGCGTGGCGCTGCGCGCCATCACGCCCGAGGCCGCGGCGCAGGGCGGCGCGATCATGTGGAGCCTGTACGACGCCATCGAGGCGCGCACGCTCGTCACGCGGGGCGCCGAATCGGATCTGTTGTCGCGCGAAACCGCACTGGCCATGACACAGCGCGGCCCGCACGCCACGCTGGTCGAGTTCGAAGGCGTGGGCCACGCGCCGACCTTTGTCGATCCCCTGCAGATCGCCGCAGTCACCAACTTCCTGTTCGATTGATTGATTGAAGCGTGAAGCGCGATTCCTCGAGTCTCCAGACGGCACCCATGTCCGACGCGGCCATGGTCGACTATCCGTTGTCCGCGGCAACGGCCGACCGTACGCCGGTGATGGAAAACATGCTGGCGCGCGCGCGTGCGTTCGCCGAACCGCTGATCGCCGACGAGAAGCTCGACACGGGCGAGAACTCGCTCGCGCATGCCGACGCGGTTGCCGCCATCGTCGCGAAGATGGGTGGCTCCGAGGCCATGCAGGCGGCGAGCTATCTGGTTTATTCGTGTCAGCACCTGAATCGCCCGCAGGAGGTGATCGCCAAGGTGTTCGGCGACAACTTTGCAGCGCTCGCCGTCGAGACGACCAAGCTGGTGCGTGTACAGGAGCAGGCCCGCTCCGCGTCGCAGGGGCATCACGTCGAAGGCGCGGGCGCGCAGACCGAGAACGTGCGCAAGATGCTGCTTGCGTTCTCGCGCGACCTTCGCGTGGTGATGCTGCGGCTGGCTTCGCGCCTGCAGACGCTGCGGCATGCGGCCGCAAGCAAGCAGCCTGCGCCCGAGAGCGTGGCGCGCGAGTCGTTGCAGGTGTTCGCGCCACTGGCCAACCGGCTGGGTATCTGGCAGGTGAAGTGGGAGATCGAGGACCTCTCGTTCCGCTTCCTCGAGCCCGAAACCTACAAGCTGATCGCGCGCCTGCTCGACGAAAAGCGCATCGAGCGCGAGGGGCACATCGAGCAACTGCGCTCGCAGCTCGAGCACGAACTGCAGGCCGAAGGCGTCAAGGCCACTGTGCAGGGGCGCCCCAAGAACATCTACAGCATCGTCAAGAAGATGCGCGGCAAGTCGCTCGACTTCGAGCAGGTCTTCGACATCCTCGCACTGCGCGTGGTGGTGCCCGACGTCAAGGATTGCTACGCGGCGCTGGCGTGGGTGCATTCGCACTTCCAGCCGATCGACGAGGAGTTCGACGACTACATCGCGCGGCCCAAGCCCAACGGCTATCAGTCGCTGCACACGGTGGTGCGCGAGCTGGTGGATGGCAAGGCGGGCAAGCCGATCGAGATCCAGATCCGCACCGAAGAAATGCATGACCACGCCGAGCATGGCGTGGCGGCGCACTGGGCCTACAAGGAAGCGGGCCACAAGGGCTACGCGGGCGTATGGGCGAGTGGCGAGTACGACGCAAAGATCGCGGTGCTGCGGCAACTGCTGGCATGGGAGCGCGATCTGTCGGGCGGCCTGCAGGGTCAGGGTCTGTTCGACGACCGCATCTATGTGCTGACGCCCGATGCCGCCATCGTCGAGTTGCCGCAGGGCGCGACGCCGGTCGACTTTGCCTACACCGTGCACACCACGCTGGGCCATCGCTGCCGCGGAGCGCGCGTCGATGGTGCGATGGTGCCGTTGAACACGCCGCTGTCGAACGGGCAGACGGTCGAGATCATCGCGGCCAAGGAAGGCGGTCCGTCGCGCGACTGGCTCAATGCGGAACTGGGCTATCTGGCCAGCCATCGTGCGCGCGCGAAGGTGCGCGCATGGTTCAACGCACAGATCACGCACGAGACCGTGGCGCGCGGACGCGAAGCGGTCGAGAAGCTGCTGCAGCGCGAAGGCAAGACAGCAGTGCGGCTCGAAGACCTGGCGTCGCAGCTCGGCTTCAAGTCGGCGGACCACCTGTTCGAAGTGGTGGGCAAGGACGAGTTCTCGCTGCGCAACATCGAGACGCTGCTGCGTCCGCCCGAGCCCGCACCGGGGCCGGATGACGGCGTGCTTATCAAGAAGGCGCGCGGCAGCGAAAAATCGGGCAAGGGTGGCGTGCTGGTGGTGGGCGTGTCTTCGCTGATGACGCAGCTCGCCAAGTGCTGCAAGCCCGCGCCGCCCGATGCCATTCGCGGCTTCGTCACGCGGGGCCATGGCGTCAGCGTGCACCGCGGCGATTGCAGCAACTTCCGCACGATGGCAGCGAAGGATGGCGAGCGCGTTATCGATGTGGAGTGGGGTGTTGCGAAGAAGGGTGCCGATGCGCCTGTGTATGCGGTGGACGTGGCCGTCGAGGCGGCCGACCGCCAAGGGCTGCTGCGCGATATCTCCGACGTGTTTGCGCGCGAGAAGATGAACGTGATCGGCGTGCAGACGCAGTCGATCAAGGGCACCGCGTGGATGACGTTCACTGTGGAAATCGCAGATGCCGCGCGGCTCACGCAGGTCCTTGGGCTGGTCACTGCAGTTATTGGTGTGCGATCTGCACGTCGCCGCTGAAAAGCGCGTTTTCTCCTGCTACAATAGCTGCTTCTCGGACACATCCTTAGGCGCGTAGCTCAGCTGGTTAGAGCACCACCTTGACATGGTGGGGGTCGTTGGTTCGAGTCCAATCGCGCCTACCAATTTCTGTTTCAACCCCGGCCAACCACCGGACCCGTTGAACAGAGCATGCACCGGGTTCCCCGGTGCACATATCGTCCCATTTGCGGTGATGCGGAAAAAGCCCTCGACCATGTTGTTGTGCTACCTTGGCCTCTCTGCACCCTCATTCTATTTTTCTTGACAAGCGATCCGATGAATACGCGATCAACGCTGGTTGATCGGGCTCATGCCGACAAGCGCCTTGCGGCGCTGTTGAAGCAGGCTCCCATCGAGTTTGCGCGTGCTGTCTACGGCATCAACGACCACGCGGGTGGACGTACCGACACGATGGCGGCGCGCGAAGTGGCGCGTGCCCAACGCCAGGGCATGCCCTTGACCGAAGAGCGCGCCGAACAGCGCGCTCGTGCCTACCTGCCGACCGTGGGGCAGGAGCACTGTCCGCGCTGCTGGGTGGTCTACGGCCAAAAAACACCGCTGCGTTTTCGAGAGGCCGACGAAGAGCGGCCCGAGTCGGCCGCCTGCCATGCATGCGGCGCGGAGTACGCGACATCGTCGGATTGAGGAAGGCGGCGAGCCCGGTCAGGGTAAACCTTGTCGCGGCGCAGCAAAACCGCTCCCTAGAATCATCCGATGACATGGGCGTCCATGTGAAGGAGTCCGCAGTGCAGAGCAAGAAGTCCGGGGTCAAGCCGGTACAGCGTGTGATCAAGAAGTACCCCAACCGAAGGCTCTACGACACCGAGACATCCACGTACATCACGCTGACCGAGGTGAAGCAGTTGGTCATCCAGAACGCCCAGTTCGTGGTGCGCGATGCCAAGACGGGCGACGACCTCACTCGCAGCATCTTGCTGCAGATCATTCTCGAAGAAGAAGCGGGCGGCGCGCCGATGTTCACCGAGCAGGTCCTGGCCAACATCATCCGGTTCTATGGACAGGCTATGCAGGGCTACATGGGGCCGTATCTCGAGAAGAACATCCAGGCCATGACCGAGGTGCAGGCACAGTTGGCCGAGAAGGCCGAGGGGCTGACGCCCGAAATGTGGTCGCGCTTCATGACCATGCAGTCTCCGATGCTGCAGGGGCTGATGGGCAATTACGTCGAGCAATCGAAGAACGTTTTCCTGCAGATGCAGGAGCAGATGCAGAAAAACACCGAACAGGTACTGGGGGCCTTTGGCATCAAGCGCCCTTGAATGCCCAGCCGTCACCGATAGCTGGGACAATAGAGGCATATGAGCGAAGTTGCCTCCCCCGAACGTACGGCCACGCCGGCCGCCCCCAAGGTCGGATTCGTGAGCCTGGGCTGTCCCAAGGCCCTTACCGATTCCGAACTGATCCTGACCCAGCTGAGTGCCGAGGGTTATCAAACCGCCAAGACTTTCGAAGGCGCCGATCTAGTGATCGTCAACACCTGCGGCTTCATCGACGATGCCGTGAAGGAGAGCCTGGACACCATCGGTGAGGCTTTGGCCGAGAACGGCCGTGTGATCGTCACTGGCTGCCTGGGCGCCAAGACTGGCGACCAGGGGGGCAACCTGGTGCGCCAGATGCACCCGAGCGTGCTGGCCGTGACCGGTCCGCATGCCACGCAGGAGGTGATGGACGCGGTGCATGCGAACCTGCCGAAGCCGCACGATCCGTTTATCGACCTGGTGCCGAACACCTTCGGCGTTGCCGGCCTCAAGCTGACGCCGCGCCACTACGCCTACCTGAAGATCAGCGAAGGCTGCAACCACCGCTGCACCTTCTGCATCATTCCCTCGATGCGCGGCGACCTCGTGTCGCGGCCGGTCGGAGATGTTCTGAGCGAGGCGAAGGCCCTGTTCGAAGGCGGCGTGAAAGAACTGCTGGTGATCAGCCAGGACACTTCGGCCTATGGCGTCGATATGAAGTACCGCACCGGGTTCTGGGATGGCAAGCCGGTCAAGACCCGCATGCTCGAACTGGTGCGCACGCTGGGTGAAATCGCCGAGCCCTACGGCGCATGGGTCCGTTTGCACTACGTGTACCCGTATCCGAGCGTCGACGAAGTCATTCCGCTCATGGCCAGCGGCCAGGTGCTGCCGTACCTCGACGTGCCGTTGCAGCACAGCCATCCCGATGTGCTGAAGCGCATGAAGCGCCCGGCCAGTGGCGAGAAGAATCTGGAGCGGCTGGCGCGCTGGCGCGAGGTGTGCCCGGAGCTTGTGATCCGCAGTACCTTCATCGCTGGCTTTCCTGGCGAGACGGAGCAGGAGTTCGAGCATCTGCTCGACTTCATCCGGGAAGCCGAGATCGATCGTGCTGGTTGCTTTGCCTACAGCCCGGTCGAGGGCGCGACCGCCAATGACATTCCCGGCATGCTGCCCGAGCCGGAGCGTGAAGCGCGTCGCGCCCGCTTCATGGAGGTGGCGGAGATCGTATCGATCGCCAAGCTGCAGAAGCGTGTTGGCTCGACGATGCAGGTGCTGGTTGATTCGGCGCCGGGCATGGGCCGCAAGGGTGGAGTGGGGCGCACGTACGCCGATGCGCCGGAGATCGACGGCACGGTTCGCCTGCTGCCGCCCGAGAAGATCAGCAAGACGCTGAAGGTGGGCGAGTTCACTCGCGCCCGCATCGTGGGCGCCGAGGGCCATGACTTGATCGCGCTGCCCGTTTGATGCTTCAGATTCAAGCGGACAAGAAAAAAGCCACCGGAGGCCGGTGGCTTGAATCGAATGACCTGGTAAGGGTCTTGTTGAATCTGGTGCCCAGAAGAGGACTCGAACCTCCACGATGTTACTCGCTAGTACCTGAAACTAGTGCGTCTACCAATTCCGCCATCTGGGCTTGTTTTTGCTTTTCAGCAAAGATTGCGATTATACATATTTTTGCGAAGCAACTTTGCTGCGCCGGCTGCTCGATGCAAATTCAAGCAGCCATGAAAAAAGCCACCGGAGGCCGGTGGCTTGAATCGAATGACCTGGTAAAGGTCTGTTTAAACTTGGTGCCCAGAAGAGGACTCGAACCTCCACGATGTTACTCGCTAGTACCTGAAACTAGTGCGTCTACCAATTCCGCCATCTGGGCCCACAGAACTGCCGAAGCAGTTATGTTTTGAATTTCAGGAAAGAAGGAGATCATATCAAAAATAATGTCACTTCCAGCGGCTTGCTGGATGAATTCGAAGGAACCGTTCAAGGGCATCGTGACGGGCATGGCTTCGTTCAGCGCGATGACGGCGAGGCAGACATCTACCTGCCCCCGAACGAGATGCGCGCGGTGCTGCACAAGGACCGCGTCAAGGCGCGCGTTGTGCGCCAGGACCGCCGCGGCCGTCCCGAGGGGCGCGTGGTGGAGATCGTCGAGCGTCCCGAGCAGCCCATCATCGGCCGCCTGCTGCACGAAGGCGGCATCTGGCTTGTTGCGCCGGAAGACAAGCGCTACGGACAGGACGTCCTGATTCCCAAGGGCGCCACCGGTCCCGCAAAGGTGGGGCAGGTGGTGGTCGTGCAACTCACCGAGCCGCCGGCGTTGTTCGGCCAGCCGGTGGGCCGCGTGAAGGAAGTGCTGGGCGAGATCGACGACCCCGGCATGGAGATCGAGATCGCCGTGCGCAAGTACGGCGTGCCGCATGAATTTTCCGCAGAGTGCCTGGCCGAGGCCAAGGCGCTGCCAGAGAAGGTTCGTCCCGCCGATAAGAAGGGGCGCGTGGACCTCACCGACATTCCGCTCGTCACCATCGACGGTGAAGACGCGCGCGACTTCGACGACGCCGTGTACTGCGAGCCTGCGAAGGTGGGCCGTGGCAAGGGCTGGCGCTTGCTGGTTGCGATCGCCGACGTCAGCGCCTACGTGCAGACGGGTTCGGGCATCGACATCGACGCCTACGACCGCGCCACCAGCGTCTACTTCCCGCGCCGCGTCATTCCGATGCTGCCCGAGAAGTTGTCGAACGGCCTGTGCTCGCTGAACCCCGAGGTCGAGCGCCTGTGCATGGTGTGCGACATGCTCGTGGCCGCAGACGGCGAGATCTACGCCTACCAGTTCTATCCGGCCGTGATGTTCAGCCATGCGCGCTTCACGTACACCGAAGTGGCGGCCATCCTCGGCAACACACGCGGCCCCGAAGCCGCCAAGCGCAAGGACCGCGTCAAGGATCTGCTGAACCTCGCCGATGTCTACAAGGCGCTGCTCAAGCAACGCGGCAAGCGCGGCGCGGTCGACTTCGAAACCACCGAGACGCAGATCATCTGCGACGACGCCGGGCGCATCGAAAAGATCGTTCCGCGCACGCGCAACGAAGCGCACCGCCTGATCGAGGAAGCGATGCTCGCGGCCAACGTCTGCAGCGCCGACTTCATCGCCGAAGGCAAGCACCCGGGCCTGTACCGCGTGCACGAAGGCCCGACGCCCGAGAAGAAGGAAATCCTGCGTGGCTACCTGAAGGCGATGGGCGTGGGCCTGAGCATCACCGACGACCCCAGGCCGGGCGAGTTCCAGGCGATTGCCGAGGCCACGAAAGAGCGCCCCGATGCGCAGCAGATCCACACCATGCTGCTGCGCTCGATGCAGCAGGCGATCTATACGCCGATCAACAGCGGCCACTTCGGCCTGGCCTACGAGGCCTACACGCATTTCACGAGCCCGATCCGGCGCTATCCGGATTTGCTGGTGCATCGTGTGATCAAGGCGATCCTCGGCAAGACGCGCTACCAGCTGCCGATGCTGCCCACGCCCGGCGAAGCGCACGCCAAACTGGCCAAGCGGCTTGCGTCGCGCGTGAAGGCGCCGACCAACAAGCCGCAGAAGGCTACTGTGGCGCCAAGCAAGGAAGTGCTCGCATGGGAGGCCGCGGGCCTGCATTGCAGCGCCAACGAGCGCCGAGCCGACGAAGCCAGCCGTGACGTCGAGGCGTGGCTCAAGTGCAAGTACATGCGCGAGCACCTCGGCGAGGAATACGGCGGTGTGGTCACGGCCGCCACGACTTTCGGCATCTTCGTCACGCTCGATGCGATGTACGTCGAGGGCCTGGTGCACATCACCGAGCTTGGCGGCGAGTACTTCAAGTTCGACGAGATGCGCCAGGAATTGCGCGGCGAGCGCACCGGCATCCGCTACGCCATCGGCACGCGGGTGCGGGTGCAGGTGAGCCGCGTCGACCTCGACGGCCGCAAGATCGACTTCCGCCTCGTGCGCGAAGGCGAAGAGCTGGCGACCCGTGCCATGAAGGACAAGGGCGTGGCATCGGGCGTGCCGGTCAAGGCCTCGGCCAAGCGCAGCACGCGCCACAAGGCTGAAGCCGGCAACGCCGAGCCGCGCGCGGAGCGCGGTTCCTCGCCTGCGGCAGGACCGCAGTCGGCAATGCAGGCCTTCAAGTCGGCGGTCAAGAAGGCCGCCAACAAGATGAAGGGGCGCAAGCCGCGCCGATGAAGCCCAGGCCGCACGAACCATCGACCAACCCAAGAAGAGAAAGAGACACACAGCATGAGCGCTGAAGACAACAAGGGCCGCATCGCCATCGTCACTGGGGCGGGCTCCGGCATCGGCCGCGCAGCCGCACTGGCGCTGTTGGGCGACGGCTGGAGCGTGGCGCTGGCGGGGCGCCGCCTGGAGCCGCTGGAACAGGTGGCGCAAGAATCGGGTGCCGGCGCGCGCGCCTTCGCGGTGCCGACCGACGTGGCCAATGCGGACTCGGTGCAAGCCCTGTTCGCGGCCACGGTCGAGCGCTTCGGCCGTGTCGACCTGCTGTTCAACAACGCCGGCGTGGGCAACCCGCCGGGCCCGTTCGAGGACTGGACACCCGCGCAGTGGCAGGGTGTTGTCGACATCAACCTGACGGGCATGTTCTTCTGCATCCAGCAGGCGTTCCGCACGATGAAGGCGCAAACGCCGCAGGGGGGCCGCATCATCAACAACGGCTCCATCTCGGCCACCGCGCCGCGGCCGAACTCGGCTGCCTATACGGCGACCAAGCATGCGGTCGAAGGGCTGACGAAAACTGCGTCGCTCGATGGCCGCAAGTACGACATCGCGGTGGGGCAGGTCGACGTCGGCAATGCCATGACCGAACTGGCCGCACGCATGGCCAAGGGCGTGCCGCAAGCCAACGGCGAACTTGCGATCGAGCCGCTGATCGACGTCAAGATCGTGGGCCAGTCGGTGCTCTACATGGCAAACCTGCCGCTGGAAGCCAACGTGCTGTTCCACACCATCATGGCGACGAAGATGCCCTTCGTCGGGCGCGGCTAAGCGCCGTCAGGCGGACGCACGGCGGGCCAGCGTGCCGGCCGTGAGCGGGGCGGCATCGGCCGGCCAGGTATCGGCGATGTGGCCGTGCTGCCAGACGGCTTCATGCGCCGCCTCGAAGGCTGGCTGGCGCATGGCCAGTGCCGCGCCGATCATGCCGGCCAGCACGTCGCCGGTGCCGGCCGTCGCGAGGCGCGCATTGCCGGTCAGGTTGATGATGGGTGGTGCGCCGCGGGCGTCGGCAACCACAGTGCCTGAACCCTTGAGCACTGTCACGACACCGAAGCGCGCGGCGAGTTGGCGGGCTGCGGCCAGCCTGTCGGCCTGGACCTCGCCGACCGGGCAGCCCAGCAGGCGCGCCGCTTCCAGCGGATGCGGCGTGATCACGGTGGGTGCTCCGCCTTTTCCTCGCAATACCAATTGGGCTTGCAGCGCGCCATCGGCTGCGATGGCATTGAGCGCGTCGGCATCGAGTACCAGCGCGGCTGCCGTCGAGAGCGCGCGCGGCAGCAGTTCGGCCACGGCCTCTGCGCCGCCGCATCCGCACACTGCTGTCATGCCTGACAGGTCGAGCGTTCGGGCGTCGCGCAGCATCAGTTCGGGTTGCGCGATGTCGACGGGGGCCGCGCTCGGATCGAGCAGCCCGACGAATACGCGCCCCGCACCGCTGTGCAAAGCCGCCGACCCGGCCAGCAGCGCGGCTCCTGCCATGCCGAGCGCGCCGCCGATCACCGCGACATCGCCAAAACTGCCCTTGTGCGACGCATGTGCGCGCCGCCGAGCTTCGGGCGCCCCGGCGATCCGGGCCGCGGGTTGATCCTTGAATGCGCCGCAACCCAGATCGTCGAACCACACGGCGTCTGCCGCATCGCGGCCCTGGGCGGTGAACAGGCCGGGCTTCAGCGTGAGGAAGGTGACGCAGCTGCGCGTCGATGTCTGGGCAGGTTCGATGCCGTGGGTTAGCGTGCCCGTGTCGGCATTCAGGCCCGATGGCACGTCGACGCTGAGCACCGGCCGGGCACTTGCATGCATATTCGCCAGCCATTCGGCCATCGTGCCTTCGGGTGGCCGAGTCGATCCAATGCCGAGCAGCGCGTCGATGGCCAGTTCATAGGCCGAAGGCGGTGTCGATGCGAATGTCACGCCTGCGTCGCGGGCGCGCTGCAGCGATGCCTTGGCGTCCGGCGGCAAGCGGCTTTCATCCCCCAGGAAGGTGACGACCGGAAAGAAGCCCCTGTGCCGCAACTGCGCAGCGGCCTCGAAGCCATCGCCGCCGTTGTTGCCTGGCCCGCAGGCCACCCAGATCGTCCGTGCATGCGGCGCGATCGCCATTGCCAGCCGTGCGACTGCGAGGCCGGCACGCTGCATCAGCGCGTGCGCGGGCAGGGCGGCCGCCGCAGCCTGTTCGATGCGGCGCGTGGCGGCGATGTCGAACAACTCGGCGACGGTGGCGGACGTGATGCGTTGCATCGGCGCATTGTGCCGTCGCGTCGTCTCCTTATCATCCGGGGATGAATCTCAAGAGCGTCGGCTGGGTGCTCGTCCTGCTTTGCGCGGCGCTCGTCTTCTTCGTGGCTGCGACGATGTCGTGGATTGCAGGGCTGGGATGGGTCCTGGGCCTGCTGTGCTGCGTGTGGGGCGTCTTTCTGCTGGCCGATTTGAAGCGATGGGTGGCTTTGCGGTACCTGGCATGGGCCGCCAATGTCGGCTTCGGCATCAGCGTGGTCCGCTGGTTTGACGTGCCGTCCGAAACCGTTTCCGGTCTGGCGCGCCTCGCGCTGCTGAGTGCTGATGCGCTGTGCCTGGGTTTCTTTGTGCTGGTCGGCCCCGGTTTGCTGGGATGGACTGCGCAGAAACTCCGGCCGCCGCCGGAGCCCGCGTTGCCCGTCGAGCAGCCGGCCTGCGCCGAGCGCCTGCGCCGGTGGGGTCCTAAAGACTGAGCCGTTCGACGCCCAGGCCTTCGAGGTCGATGCCAGGGTCTTGTCCGGCGATCAGGTCGCCCAGCACGCGCGCGCTGCCGCATGACAGCGCCCAGCCGCTCGAGCCGTGGCCGAGATTGAGCCACACGCCGGGGATGCCGCTTGCGCCCAGCACGGGCGGGCCGTCGGGCAGCATCGGCCGCGCGCCTTTCCATTGCTGTACGCCGGACTGCAGCGTGGCCGCGCCCGGGAACCAGTCGTGCAGCACCTTGTAGAGCGTCTGCACGGCAGCCGGATTCATCGTGTCGAGCGAGCCGCCGATCTCGGCTCCGCCAGCCACGCGCACGCGCTGGCCCAGACGGGAGATGGCAACCTTGTAGCGCTCGTCCATCACCGCGCTGCGCGGTGCATTGAGCGGTTCGCGGATCGGCGCACTGATCGAATGGCCGTAGACCGGCGCCATCGGGATGCGCAGCCCCAGCGGCCGCAGCAGCGACGCCGACGCCAGGCCGGCGCACATCACGACCGCGTCGTAGCGCACCGGGTCCGAGCCGCTCGCCAAAGACAGCGAAGTGGGCGCCGCGCGGCTCAGGGGGGCAATGTCGCAGTTGAAGTGAAACTGGGCGCCGAGCGACTCGGCCTCCCACTTGAGGAGCAGTGCGAACTGCCGGCAGTTGGCCACTTCATCGTCGGGCAGGTGGATGGCGCCCGCCAGCGGGGCCTCGGGGTTGAGGGCCGGCTCGATCAGCCGGGCCTCGTCTGCATCGATTTCCTTGAAAACGCTGCCGGCCGCGCGCAGTACGTCGAGCCCGGGCTGCACCAGCTTCTTTTCGCACTTGGAACGCAGCAGCACCAGGTAGCCGTCGCTGCGTTCGTAGCTGAGCTCGCGCGCCTCGGTCACTTCGTGCAGGCGGTTGCGGCTGTAGAAGGCCAGGCGCTGCATGCGTGCGCGATTGGCGAGGTAGGTTTCGAGCTTGCAGGCCTTTTGCCAGCGCGACAGCCAGCCTATGTCGCGCGAAGCCAGCGGCCATCGCAGCTTGACGGCGCCGTGCGAGGACAGCAGCGAACGCAGCACCTTGCCGCGCATGCCGGGGGCGGCCCATGGCGTGACGTACCCGGGAGCGACCACGCCGGCGTTGGCGAAGCTGGCTTCTTCTGCGGCGGCGCCCCTGCGCTCGAACACGGTCACTTCATGGCCGTCGGAAACCAGTTCCCAGGCGGTGGTGACGCCGACGATGCCGGCGCCCACGATCGCGATTTTCATTGAATTTTCTGGATAAGAGAGATGGTTGGCGCCTGTGAGTTGGGCAGCGTCGGTTGTTATTTTTGCAGCGAGCGCTCGGCCTGGAGCGCAACTGCGAGCACGGCGTCGTCGTGCAGCGCGGCGTGCCACAGCATCAGGCCGACCGGCAGTTCGCCGTCGACGTGGCAGGGCAGCGAGATGGCGCAGCCGTCGAGCATGTTGACGATCGATGGATTGCGCAGCAGCAGTGTATTGACGCGGAAGAATTCGTCGTCGCGCTCGGCGCCCGGCGCCACGCTGGAGAGGGACGGCGCGGTGATCGGCACGGTCGGCGACAGGACGGCGTCGAACGGGGCGAGTGCGGTTTCGACGCGGGCGATCCAGTCGCGGCGGGCATGCATCAGGTCGATGTATTCGTGCGCCTTCATCGTGGCACCGCGCAGGATGCGCTGGACCACGCGCGGATCGTAGCCTGCGCCGCTGCGCTCCAGCAGCAGGCGGTGCCAGGCGTAAGACTCGGCTGCCGAGAAGCCGCCGGTGGCGTTGATGGTGGTCAACTCGGCCAGTTCGGGCAGTTCGATCTCGATGATGCGGGCGCCGGCGGCCCGCAACGCCTTCAGCGAGCGCTCGACAGCGGCGGCCACGGCGGGTTCGATACTGTCGAAGAACACGTTCTTCACTACCGCCAGCCTGTAGGCGGCCAGCGGGGCGTTGCCGGCGGTCACGCGCCGCGCGGCGAGGATTTCGTGCACCGTGATGGCGTCGCGCACCGACCGCGTCATGGCGCAAACCGTGTCCAGGGTGGTCGAGAGCGGCAGTGCGCCTTCCGCAGGTGTCAGCCGGGCCGTGTTCTTGAAGCCGACGATGCCGTTCAGCGCCGCCGGGATGCGGATCGAGCCGCCGGTGTCGGAGCCCAGCCCGATGAACGCAGCGCCGCTGGCCACCGACACTGCCGCGCCGGACGACGAGCCGCCCGGGATGCGGGGCGTGGCGGCGTCGCACGCGTTGGCCGGCGTGCCGTGGTGCGGATTGACGCCGACGCCCGAGAAGGCGAACTCCGTCATGTTGGTGCGGCCGGTCAGCACGCCGCCTGCGGCGCGCAGCCGCGCCACGGCAAGGGCGTCGGCCTTGGCAGCGGGCGCATGGGCCAGCACTGCAGAGCCGGCGGGCGTTGGCTGGCCTTCGACATCGAACAGGTCCTTCGCGGTGAAGGCCAGTCCGGAAAGGCGGCTATCGGGGGTCGACGCGGCGGCAGTCTGGCGGGCCTCGTCGAACATGGTGCGGGTGAAGACGTGCGCGCAGGCCGGGGACAGGGCGATGCCGATGGCGCGCTCCATTTCGGTGCGGGCGTCGGAGCCACCTGCCAGAAGGGTAAAGCGAGTGGCGTGAAGGTCGTTCATGGAGGCTGCGGATGCCGTGAGGCGGCTCGGTTTCGAGGGAGAAGGGGCGGCGGCCGTGCTATACTCTTTGGGTTTCGCTGGCAAAGCGACGGCTTTCGTTGCATCCAGCCAGACACATCCGCAAACCGGCCCAATCAAGGTGTTGTGACTCCGTTCAAAAGAGCACAAAACGGGCTGGATTTTAGACCCAACCTTTGGAGTAATTTCAATGTCTACCACCATGCGCGAAATGCTGGAAGCAGGTGTCCATTTCGGTCACCAAACCCGCTTCTGGAACCCCAAGATGGCCCCGTTCATCTTCGGCCATCGCAACAAGATCCACATCATCAACCTGGAAAAGTCGCTCCCGATGTTTCAGGACGCGATGAAGTACGCCAAGCAGCTCACCGCCAACCGCGGCACGATCCTGATGGTCGGCACGAAGCGCCAGGCCCGTGAAATCGTGGCTGCCGAGGCTCGCCGCGCCGGCGTGCCTTTCGTCGACACCCGCTGGCTCGGCGGCATGCTGACCAACTTCAAGACGGTCAAGACCTCGATCAAGCGCCTGAAGGACATGAAGGCCCAGCAGGAAGCCGGTCTCGACTCGCTGAGCAAGAAGGAGCAACTGACCTTCTCGCGCGAAATCGAGAAGCTCGAAAAGGACATCGGCGGCATCCAGGACATGACCGCGCTGCCCGACGCCATCTTCGTGATCGACGTGGGCTTCCACAAGATCGCCGTGGCCGAAGCCAAGAAGCTCGGCATTCCGCTGATCGGCGTGGTGGACTCCAACCACTCGCCCGAAGGCATCGACTATGTGATTCCTGGCAACGACGACTCGTCGAAGGCTGTCACGCTGTACGCCCGCGGCATCGCCGACGCGATCATCGAAGGCCGCAACAGCGCCACCGGTGACGTGGTCAAGGCCATCGCCGAAGGCAGCGACGAATTCGTCGAAGTCGAAGAGGGCGCTTCGGCCTGATTGGCGCGCTCGCGAGCCTGAAGAAGGGGCTTTGGTGCCCCTTTTTTTTAACCTGATTTTTGGATTTACGGAGATACAACAATGGCTGCAATCACCGCAAGCATGGTCGGCGAACTGCGTGCAAAGACCGACGCGCCGATGATGGAGTGCAAGAAGGCCCTGACCGAGGCCGACGGCAACATGGAAAAGGCCGAAGAGCTGCTGCGCATCAAGCTCGGCAACAAGGCTGGCAAGGCATCGGGCCGCATCACTGCCGAAGGCGTGGTCACGGCATTCGTCGATGGCGCTGCCGGCGGCATGATCGAAATCAACTGCGAAACCGACTTCGTCACCAAGAACGACAGCTTCCTGGCCATGGCCAACGCTGCCGCGATGCTGGTCGCCAAGAACAACCCGGCCGACATCGCTGCGCTGGGCGCGCTGCCTTACGAGCAGGACGGCTTCGGCCCGACGCTCGAGGATGTGCGCAAGGGCCTGATTGGCAAGATCGGCGAGAACATGAGCTTTCGCCGCTTCAAGCACTTTGCCGGCAACGGCAAGCTGGCTTCGTACCTGCACGGCACGCGCATCGGCGTGATGGTCGAGTTCGAGGGCGACGATACGTCGGCCAAGGACGTGGCGATGCACATTGCCGCCATGAAGCCGGTCGCCATCCAGGCGTCGGACGTGCCTGTCGAGCTGATCGAAAAAGAGCGCGCTGTGGCTGCCGGCAAGGCTGCCGAAGACCGCAAGGTGGCCGAGGCCGAAGGCAAGAAGCCGCAGCCCGACGACATCGTTGCCAAGCGCATCGAAGGCGGCGTGCAGAAGTACCTGAAGGAAGTCTCGCTGCACAACCAGCCGTTCGTGAAGAACGACAAGCAGACCGTCGAGCAGATGCTCAAGGCCGCCGACACCTCGATCAAGGGCTTTACCTTGTACGTGGTCGGCGAAGGCATTGAGAAGAAAGTTGACGACTTCGCTGCGGAAGTTGCCGCGCAGGTCGCAGCAGCCAAGGCCGCTGCCTAAGCCTTTCGGGCTCCAGCGACGGTGCGCCACGCGTGCCGTCGCTTTTTCATCGCTACGTTTTACACTCGTCCCCGCCAAATCAAAGGAAATTGCCCATGTCTGATGCCCGCCCAGCCCACAAGCGAATCTTGTTGAAGCTGTCGGGAGAGGCATTGATGGGCGATGACGCCTTTGGCATCAACCGCGCAACCATCGTGCGCATGGTGCAGGAAGTGGCCGAGGTCGTGAACATGGGCGTCCAGGTGGCGGTCGTGATCGGGGGCGGCAACATCTTCCGCGGCGTCGCGGGTGGCTCGGTCGGCATGGACCGCGCCACGGCCGACTACATGGGCATGCTGGCCACCGTGATGAACTCGCTGGCGCTGGCCGACGCAATGGACAAGCAGGGTCTCGTAGCCCGCGTGATGTCCGCCATTGCCATCGAGCAGGTGGTCGAGCCCTATGTGCGCCCCAAGGCCCTGCAGTACCTTGAAGAGGGCAAGGTCGTGGTGTTCGCGGCCGGCACGGGCAATCCGTTCTTCACCACCGATACGGCCGCCGCGCTGCGCGGCGCCGAGATCGGCGCCGAGCTCGTGCTCAAGGCGACCAAGGTCGACGGCGTCTATACCGCCGACCCCAAGACCAACCCCGATGCAACGCGCTACGCCACGCTGACTTTCGACGAGGCGATCGCAAAAAATCTCGGCATCATGGACGCCACGGCCTTCGCGCTGTGCCGCGACCAGAAGCTGCCGATCAAGGTGTTCTCGATCCTCAAGAACGGTGCGCTCAAGCGCGTCGTAATGGGCGAGGACGAGGGCACGCTGGTGCATGCCTAGGAGTATTTGAGATGACCATTGCAGACATCCGCAGTGCGACCGACGCGAAGATGAATCAGTCGCTCGCCGCATTCCAGAACAACCTCACCAAGATCCGTACCGGCCGCGCCAATTCGGCGCTGCTCGACTCGATCCACGTCGAGTACTACGGCTCGCAGGTGCCGCTGAGCCAGGTGGCCAACGTGTCGGTGCTCGACTCGCGCACCATCAGCGTCCAGCCCTGGGAAAAGGGCATGGGCGCCAAGATCGAGAAGGCCATCCGCGAAAGCGACCTGGGCCTGAATCCCGCCTCGATGGGCGACCTGATCCGCGTGCCGCTGCCCGCCATGAGCGAGGAGCGCCGCAAGGAAATGACCAAGCTGGTCCGCAACGAAGGCGAAACCGCCAAGATCGCCACGCGCAACCTGCGCCGTGACGCGAACGAGTCGGTCAAGAAGCTGGTCAAGGACAAGCTGGCCTCCGAAGACGACCAGAAGCGTGCCGAAGCCGAAATCCAGAAGGTTACTGACCGCCACATCGCGGAAATCGACCGCCTGGTCGCGGCCAAGGAAGCGGAGATCATGGCCGTTTGAGGCTCGCCATGGCCTCGTCAGCGCCGCGCATTCCCCACCACGTTGCCATCGTCATGGACGGCAACGGCCGTTGGGCGACGCGACGTTTCCTGCCTCGCGTCGCGGGGCACAAGCAGGGCGTCGAAGCGCTGCGGCGCTGTGTCAAGGCCTGCGCCGATCGCGGCGTGGGCGTGCTCACGGTGTTTGCGTTCTCCTCCGAGAACTGGAATCGGCCCGTCGAGGAAGTCTCCGGGCTTATGGAGCTGATGGTCGGGGCGCTCGCCCGCGAGGTGCCCAAGCTCAGCAGCGACGGTGTGCGGCTGCATTTCGTCGGCGAGCGGGGCGGCCTGTCACCAAAGATGGTGAAGGGCCTGGTCGACGCCGAGGTTGCCACGGCACACAACACGCGCATGGTGCTCAACGTCTGCTTCAACTACGGCGGCCGCTGGGACATCGCGCAGGCCGCCGCCAGATTGGTGGCGCAGGGCGAAGCGATCACCGAGATCAGCCTCGACCGCGCCATGGCCCTGGCCCACGTGCCTGACCCCGACCTGTTCATCCGAACGGGCGGCGAGCAGCGGTTGTCCAATTTCCTGCTCTGGCAGAGTGCCTACGCCGAGCTCTTCTTCAGCGACAAGCTGTGGCCCGAATTCGACGAGGCCGCGCTGGACGAGGCGATTGCCGCGTTCCAGGGCCGCGAGCGCCGCTTCGGCCAGACCTCGGCACAGGTTTCGACGGCTGCGGCCTGAAGACCCCACAACCTCACGCATGCTCAAACAACGCATCCTCACGGCGATCGTGCTGCTCGCGATCCTGCTGCCGGCGCTGTTCTACCGAAACTACATCCCTTTTGCCTGCGTCATGCTGGTCTTGATCGGCGCGGCCGCTTGGGAGTGGGGGCGCCTGAACGGATACGGCCAGCGGCTGTCGGTATTCATCGGCTTCGAGATGGTGGTGCTGTGTGCGCTGTCCTGGTGGCTGGGGTTGCTGGAGCGGCCGCTGGTGCTGGTGTGGACCCTGGCCAGCGCAGCCTGGGTGCTGGGCGGTGCGGCCCTGCTGCGCGTGGCGGTGCCGGGCTGGCCCCGCATTCCGCGTGGGCTGCGGCTGGTCGGCGGCCTGCTTGCGCTCTGGGTGGCGTGGCTTGCCGCGGTGCAGGCGCGCATGATCGGCATCAACTTCCTGCTGTCGATCCTGGTGCTGGTATGGGTGGCCGACGTGTTCGCCTATTTCGCCGGCCGTGCCTTCGGCCTCAGGTTCACGCGCAACAAGCTCGCGCCCGCGATCAGTCCCGGCAAGAGCTGGGAAGGTGTCTGGGGCGGCATGATCGGCGTGGTGGTACTGGCCTTTGCCTGGGCCTGGGCCGACAAGGCAACCGGCGCCGCCGTGGCCAGCCTCTACACCCGTCTCAACGAGCGTGGCTGGTGGCTCCTGCTGCTCGCCGCGTTGTTCCTCTCGGCCATGAGCGTCGTGGGCGACCTCGTCGAATCTCTCATCAAGCGCAGTGCCGGCGCCAAGGACAGCAGCCGGCTGTTGCCCGGCCACGGTGGTGTTCTCGACCGCGTGGATGCCCTCTTGCCGGCGCTTCCCATTGCCATGATGCTGGCTTTCCTGTGAACTCACTCAGAAGACAACGCGTCACGGTGCTCGGCTCGACCGGCTCGGTCGGCGTGAGCACGCTCGACGTCATTTCGCGCCACCCCGAGCGCTTTGAGGTGTTCGCGCTTTCGGCTGCCACCAAGGTCGACGAGTTGCTGGCGCAGTGCGCCCAGTTCTTGCCGCGGTTCGCGGTGATGGCCAGCGCGCCGCATGCCGCGATGCTGGCTGAAAAGCTGAAGCAGAACAGCCTGAAGACAGTTGTCCTGATGGGTGACGATGCTCTCGAAACGATAGCGTCCCACGACGAAACGGATGCCGTCATGGCCGCCATCGTCGGTGCCGCAGGCCTGGGCCCGTGCCTGGCCGCCGCGCGCGCCGGCAAGCGCCTGCTGCTGGCCAACAAGGAGGCGCTGGTCGTCGGCGGCGAGCTCTTCATGCGTACCGTGCGCGAGGGCGGCGCCACGCTGCTGCCTATCGACAGCGAGCATTCGGCCATCTTCCAGTCGCTGCCCGAGGACCCATCCACCTGGGCACGGCGCATCGACAAGATCATCCTGACCGCCTCGGGCGGTCCGTTCCGTACGCGTGCTCCGGAAACCCTGGGCACGGTAACGCCCGAGCAGGCCTGTGCCCATCCGAACTGGGTCATGGGCCGCAAGATTTCGGTCGACTCGGCCACCATGATGAACAAGGCGCTCGAGGTGATCGAGGCGCGTCACCTGTTCGGCGTCTCGCCCGAGCAGATCGAGGTCGTCATCCATCCGCAGAGCGTGGTGCACTCGATGGTGCAGTTCACCGATGCATCGGTCATCGCACAGCTCGGTACGCCCGACATGCGGGTGCCGATCGCGGTGGGCCTGGCCTGGCCCGAACGCATAGAGAGCGGCGCCGCGCGGCTCGACTTCCGCCAGATGGCTTCGCTGACCTTCGATGCACCCGATGCGGCGCTCTTTCCAGGGCTGGGCCTGGCATGGCACGCACTGCGGGCCGCACCGGGCACGACGGCGGTGCTCAACGCTGCCAACGAGGTTGCGGTGGAAGCTTTCCTGAGCCGCCGCCTTCGGTTCGATTGCATTCATGCGGTCAACATGGAAACTTTGGAAGCAGTCTCTCCCTCCAAGCCGGCATCGCTGGCCGACCTGCTGGCGATCGATGCCAGCGCCCGTGCGGCGGCCAATGCCGCTGCGCTGCGCTTCGCAGCCTGACGTACCCCCTCAAGAGACCAAGGATCCCGATGCTGCTCACAGTCATAGCCTTCGTGGTCGCGCTCGGTGTCCTGATCGCGGTGCACGAATACGGGCACTACCGCGTGGCCGTTGCCTGTGGCGTCAAGGTCGAGCGCTTCTCCGTCGGATTCGGCAAGGCGCTGTTTCGCTGGCAACCGAAGCGCCAGCATCCGGGACAGCAGACCGAATTCGTCATCGGCGCCTTTCCATTGGGCGGCTACGTCAAGATGCTCGACGAGCGCGAAGGGCCGGTTGCGCCCGAAGAGCGTCATCGCGCCTTCAACACCCAGCCGCTGCGTTCGCGAGCGGCCATCGTTGCGGCGGGGCCTATTGCCAATCTGCTGCTGGCCGTCGTGCTTTACACCGCGGTCAACTGGATCGGCGTGCAGGAGCCGGTCGCCAGGCTTGCGCGGCCGGTGGCGGCTTCTCTGGCCGAGGCAGCGGGCCTGCGCGGTGGCGAACAGATCACCCGGGCGGGCTTCGATGGAGGCCTTTCACCGGTGCAGTCCTTCGAGGACCTGCGCTGGCGCATGACGCGCGGCGCGCTGGATGGACACGACCTGACGCTCGAAGTGGCGGGCGAGGGCGGGCGGCCGGCGCGGCAACTGGTGCTGCCGCTGAGCCGCATGGAGGCCAAGGACGCTGATCCTCAAATGTTCCGCAAGATCGGCGTGCTGGCACCTCTGACCAGGCCCGAGATCGGTGAAGTCATGGCAGGTGGCGCGGCCGAGAGTGCCGGTCTTCGCAACGGCGACGTGGTGCGTGCCATCGGCGGCACGGCCATCGTCGACGGGCAGCAGCTGCGTGAAGCGATCCGGGCGTCGGTCGATGGCGGCGAGCCGCGCACGCAGGCCTGGCAGGTCGAGCGCGGTGGCAGGTCGCTCACGATCGACGTGAAACCCGAGGTGCGGGAAGAGGGCGGCAACAAGGTCGGTCGCATCGGCGCGTACGTCGGTGCGCCGCCCGAAATGGTGACGGTGCGCCAGGGGCCGATCGACGGTGTCTGGCGCGGCGTAGTGCGCACCTGGGAGGTCTCCGCGCTGACTGTGCGCATGATGGGCAAGATGGTCATCGGCGAGGTTTCGCTCAAGAACCTGAGCGGTCCGCTCACGATCGCCGACTACGCGGGCAAGTCCGCAAGCCTCGGCTTCACTCAGTATCTGATCTTCCTGGCGCTCATCAGCGTGAGCCTCGGGGTCCTCAATCTCATGCCGCTGCCGGTCCTCGATGGTGGACACCTGATGTATTATCTTTGGGAGGGCCTGACCGGCAAGAGCGTCTCCGACGCCTGGATGGAACGGCTTCAGCGCGGGGGTGTGGCCCTGCTGCTGGTCATGATGTCGGTCGCACTCTTCAACGACGTCACGCGGCTCTTTGGTTAACTTTCAGCCGGCCCTTTCCGTGCCGGTTCAATTCACAGATGAACAAAAACTTCAGTCGCTTTCGCCTGCGTAGCGTTGCCGCGGTGGTCGCCAGTGCGCTCGCCGCCACGGCAGCTTGGGCCGTCGAGCCTTTCACGGTGCGCGACATTCGCGTCGAAGGCCTGCAACGCGTCGAAGCCGGCACGATCTTCGCATCGCTGCCGCTGCGCGTGGGCGATACCTACAGCGACGAGCGCGGCTCAGCCGCCATTCGTGCGCTGTTCGATCTGGGGTTGTTCAAGGATGTGCGCATCGACGTGAACGGCAACGTGCTGGTGGTGATCGTCGAAGAGCGGCCGACCATTGCAGACGTCGATTTCGTTGGTGCGAAGGAGTTCGACAAGGCGGCTCTGCAGAAGGCGCTGCGCGAAGTCGGTCTGGCTGATGGCCGTCCCTACGACAAGGCGCTGGCTGACCGTGCCGAGCAGGAACTCAAGCGCCAGTACGTGAGCAAGAGCCTCTACAACGCACAGGTCGTGACCACCGTCACGCCCATCGAGCGCAACCGCGTCAACCTGACCTTCACCGTGACCGAAGGCGATTCGGCCCGCATCCGCGAAGTGCACGTGGTGGGCAACAAGGCCTTCAGCGAATCGACGCTGCTGAGCCTGTTCGACCAGGACAGCGGCGGCTTCATGAGCTGGTACACCAAGTCGAACCAGTACTCGCGCGCCAAGCTCAACGCCGACCTCGAAACCCTGCGCTCGTACTACATCACGCGCGGCTATCTGGAGTTCCGCATCGACTCGACCCAGGTTGCCATCTCGCCGGACCGCAAGGACCTGACGGTGACCGTGAACATCACCGAAGGCGAGAAGTTCGTGGTGTCGAGCGTCAAGCTCGACGGCAACTACCTCGGCCGCGACGAGGAGTTCAAGTCGCTCATTACCATCAAGCCGGGCGAGCCCTACAACGGCGAGCAGGTCACCGAGACCACCAAGGCCTTCAACGACTATTTCGGCACCTTCGGCTACGCGTTCGCACGCGTGCAGGCGCGCCCCGAGATCGACCGTGTCAACAACCGGGTCGCGCTCACGCTGCAGGCCGAACCTTCGCGCCGCGTGTACGTGCGGCGCGTGTCGGTGGGCGGCAACAACAAGACCCGCGACGAAGTCATTCGCCGCGAGTTCCGCCAGTACGAGGCCTCCTGGTACGACGGCGACAAGATCAAGCTCTCGCGCGACCGCGTGGACCGCCTGGGGTTCTTCACCGAGGTGAATGTCGATACGCAGGAAGTGCCCGGCTCGCCTGATCAGGTGGACCTGACAGTCAACGTGGCCGAAAAGCCCACCGGCAGCCTGCAGCTCGGCGCCGGCTACTCGAGCGCCGAGAAGGTCGCACTGACCTTCGGTATTTCGCAGGAAAACGTGTTCGGCTCGGGCAACTTCCTGGGCGTGCAGGTCAACACCAGCAAGTACAACCGCACGTTGTCGCTGACGACGACCGATCCGTACTTCACGCCTGACGGCATCTCGCGCACGATCAGCGTGTATCACACGACGACACGGCCGTATTCGACGACCATCGACGGCGACTACAAGCTGGTCAACCAGGGCGCTTCCATCCGCTTTGGCGTTCCGTTCAGCGAGGTCGATACGGTCTTCTTCGGCATCGGCCTGGAGCGGTATGCGTTCGATCCGAACAAGACGACGGCACTCGCGGGCTTGACCACGCCGCGTTCCTACCTCGACTACTTCCAGTGCCATCTCAACACGAGCCCTGTGAGCAACGGCCCGCTGCTGCCGCCGACACCGGCCGGCTGGCTCGTTACGGGCTGCTCGCAGGACAGCGTCTGGGGCGTGCCGCTGAGCGTAGGCTGGGGCCGGGACAACCGCGACAGCGCGCTGATTCCGACCACCGGGCGGCTGCAGCGTGCCAACCTCGAACTGGGGGTGGCGGGCGACATGAAATACGTCAAGACGAACTACCAGTACCAGCAGTTCTTCGCGATCAACAAGCAGTACACCTTCTCGATCAACGGCGAAGTCGGCTATGCCAAGGCGCTGGGCGGCAAGGTCTATCCGATCTTCAAGAACTTCTACGCGGGTGGTCTCGGCTCCATTCGCGGCTTCGAGCAAAACTCGCTGGGTCCACGCGACGTGCCGCTGTTGGGCCAGAGCGAAGGTGCTGCTTTGGGCGGCACCAAGAAGGCCATCTTCAACGCGGAGCTGAGCACGCCGTTCCCGGGGGCCGGCAACGACCGCACGCTGCGCCTGTACGGCTTCTTCGACGTCGGCAATGTGTTCGGCTCGCGTGCCGCCGGACTGACCGACGAGCAATGGAAGGCCGAGAAGAAGCTGCGCGCTTCCGTCGGCCTGGGCATCAGCTGGATCTCGCCGCTGGGCCCGCTGCGCCTCGCCTACGCCTTCCCCATCAAGTCCCAGAAGGAAGTAGGGGTCCCGCTGACGCCCGGCTACATCCCGAAGGATAGAATTCAGCGCCTCCAATTCCAGATCGGAACGTCTTTCTAAATGAAGCATTTGATTCGCGCCGCGGCAGGCGTGTTGTTGATTCCCGCTCTCGCGTTCGCTGCGGTGCCCGCCCAGGCGCAGGAAACCTTTCGCATCGGTTTCGTGAACCCGGACCGCGTGCTGCGCGAGGCGCAGCCGGCCAAGACTGCCCAGGCAAAACTCGAAGCCGAATTCCTGAAGCGCGAGAAGGATCTGACTTCGCAGGGAGACGCCCTGAAAGCGGCCTCGGAGAAGTTCGAGCGCGAGGCACCCACCCTGTCGGAAAGCCAGCGGGCAGCGCGTCAGCGCGGGCTGGTTGACCAGGACCGCGACTTTCAGCGCAAGCGGCGCGAGTTCCAGGAAGACCTGAACTCGCGCAAGAATGAAGAGCTCCAGCAGGTCTACGAGCGCGCCAACCGCGTGGTGAAGCAGGTGGCCGAGGCCGAGAAGTACGACGCCATCCTGCAGGAGGCGATCTACATCAATCCGAAGCACGACATCACCGACAAGGTGATCAAGGCGCTGAACGCGTCGGTCAGCTCTTCTGCGCCTGCGGCCGGCAAGTAGCGCCGGGAGCCGGCGTGTCACTGCAGCTCGGAGCCATCGTTGACGCCCTTGGGGGCGAACTTCATGGCGATGCGGCGCTGTCCATCGAGCGGTTGGCGCCGCTGCAGAATGCGCAGCCCGATGCGCTCAGTTTCCTGAGCCATCCCAAATACCAGCAGGAATTGGCGGCTTCGAAGGCCGCTTGCGTGATCGTGTCGCCGGCCATGCGCGAGGCGGCTGCGGCGCGTGGCGCTTTCATCCTCACGCCGGATCCGTACTTCTACTTTGCCCGCCTGACACAGCTCTGGAAGGCGCACCACGCGCGTCCGGAAGCCGATCGCATCCATCCCAGCGCAGTGATCCATGCTGAGGCGCAAGTCGATGCCACTGCGCGCATCGGCGCGCTGTGCGTGGTGGAGCGGGGCGCGCGCATCGGTGCGGGCACTGTGCTGAAGTCCCGGGTGACGGTCAGCGAAGACTGCACCATCGGCGAGCGCTGCCTGCTGCACCCGGGCGTGGTCATCGGTGCCGACGGCTTCGGCCTGGCGCCGCACGAGGGGCGCTGGATCAAGATCGAACAGTTGGGTGCGGTGCGCATCGGCAACGACGTCGAGATCGGCGCCAACACCTGCATCGACCGCGGCGCGCTCGACGACACAGTGATCGACGACGGCGTGAAGCTCGACAACCTGATCCAGATCGGCCACAACGTGCGCGTCGGCAAGAACACCGCCATGGCGGGCTGTGTCGGCGTGGCTGGCAGCGCCACCATCGGTGCCAACTGCACCTTCGGCGGCGGCGCCATCGTGCTGGGCCATCTGACGGTGGCCGACGGCGTCCACGTGTCCGCCGCAACCGTGGTTACCCGTTCGATCCACAAGGCCGGCCAATACACCGGCATGTTTCCCATCGATGACAATGCGAGCTGGGAAAAGAATGCGGCAACGCTCAAGCAGTTGCACAGCCTGCGCGAACGACTGAAGGCGCTGGAGAAGGCTCCCTCGAAAAAATGACGACGATGCAGGAACAGAAAATCATGACAAAGCCAGCGATAGCGCTCGATATCCATCAAATCCTCAAGCTGCTGCCCCACCGCTACCCGTTCCTGCTGGTGGACCGCGTACTGGACATGGAAAAGGGCAAGCGCATCACGGCGCTGAAGAACGTGACGATGAACGAGCCGTTCTTCAACGGCCACTTCCCGCACCGTCCGGTGATGCCGGGCGTGCTGATGCTCGAAGCCATGGCCCAGGCCGCGGCCCTGCTGTCGTTCCACTCGCTCGACATCGTGCCGGACGACAACACCGTCTACTACTTTGCCGCCATCGACGGCGCACGCTTCAAGCGGCCCGTGGAGCCCGGTGACCAGTTGACGCTCGAAGTCGAGATCGAGCGCATGAAGGCCGGCATTTCCAAGTTCAAGGGCCGGGCCCTGGTGGGCAGCGAACTCGCCTGCGAGGCGACGCTGATGTGCGCCATGCGCCAGATCAACTGATCCGGCCGCAGTCGTTTCCACAAGGCATGACCCAGGTTCATTCGACCGCACTCGTCGACCCCCAGGCCGAACTCCACGCCTCGGTGTCGGTCGGTCCCTATACCGTGATCGGTCCGCACGTGCGGGTGGGCGCGGGCACTACCATCGGCGCGCATTGCGTGATCGAGGGGCGCACGACCATCGGGCGCGACAACAGGATCTTCCAGTTCTCGTCGCTCGGCGCCATTCCCCAGGACAAGAAGTACGCGGGCGAACCGACCGAGCTCGTTATCGGCGACCGCAACGTCATTCGCGAGTTCTGCACGTTCAATCTCGGCGTGCCGGGGGCGGGCGGCGTGACGCGCGTGGGCGACGACAACTGGATCATGGCGTACACGCACATCGCGCATGACTGCCAGGTCGACAACCACACCACGCTGTCCAACAACACCACGCTGGCCGGCCACGTTCACCTCGCAGACTGGGTGACGGTCGGCGGGCTCACCGGCATTCACCAGTTCGTCTCGGTGGGGGCGCATGCCATGCTCGGCTTCGCAAGCGCGGTGTCGCAGGACGTGCCGCCTTTCATGCTGGTCGACGGCAATCCGCTGGCAGTGCGCGGCTTCAACATCGTCGGCCTGCGGCGGCGCGACTTCTCTGCCCAGCGGCTTGCAGCGGTGAAGCAGATGCATCGCCTGCTATACCGTCAGGGCAAGACGCTCGAAGAAGCGCGCCTGGGCATTGCCGCGCTCGCGACGGAAATGCCGGAAGCTGCAGGTGACGTCGCGCTGATGGAGTCCTTCCTCGCCAACTCGACGCGCGGCATCGCGCGCTGACGTGACCGCGATGCAGAAGGACGGACAGCGACGCTTCGCGCTGGTCGCGGGCGAAGCCTCCGGCGATCTGCTCGCGGGTTTGCTGCTCGATGGCCTCAAGGCCCGTTGGCCGGATCTCCAGACCGTCGGCATCGGCGGCCCCCGCATGCTGGCCCACGGCTTCCAGAGCTGGTGGCCGCAGGAAAAGCTCGCGGTGCGCGGCTACGTCGAGGTGCTGCGGCACTATGCCGAGATCGCCGGCATCCGCCGCCAGCTGAAGACCCGTTTGCTGAGCGAACGGCCCGAGCTGTTCATCGGCGTCGATGCGCCCGATTTCAATCTCGATCTCGAAGCCGGGCTGCGCAGCCAGGGCATCAAGACCGTGCATTTCATCTGCCCTTCGATCTGGGCCTGGCGGCCGAAGCGCATCGAGAAGGTCCGGGCTGCAGCCGACCATGTGCTGTGCATCTTCCCGTTCGAGCCCGAACTGCTCGAAAAGCAGGGTGTTGCCGCGAGCTACGTGGGGCATCCGATTGCCAACGTGATCCCGATGACACCCGACCGCGCCGCGGCCCGCGCCGCGATCGGGTTGGCGTCCGAGGCTCAGGTCGTCGCCTTGTTGCCGGGCAGCCGCCGCTCCGAGATACGCTACCTGGCGGACCGATTCTTCGCCGCCGCCGCGCTGATGCAGAAGGCCCGGCCGGCGCTCCAGTTCGTGGCGCCCATCCTTCCGGGGCTGCGCTCCGAGGTCGAGGCCTTGCTCCAGGCCAGCGGCATGACGGGCCGGGTGAAGCTGCTCGATGGCCAGTCGCACACCGCACTGGCCGCCTGCGACGCCACGCTGATCGCCAGCGGCACCGCCACGCTCGAGGCGGCGCTGTTCAAGCGGCCGATGGTCATCGCCTACAACATGAACGCGCTCTCGTGGCGCCTGATGCAGCGCAAGCAGTTGCAGCCGTGGGTCGGCTTGCCCAACATCCTGTGCCGTCAGTTCGTGGTGCCCGAACTGCTGCAGGAAGCCGCCACGCCCGAGGCGCTGGCCCAGGCCACGCTCGCCTGGCTCGACGAGCCCGAAAAGACGCGGGCCCTGCAACAAAGATTTTCCGAGCTGCACGTGCAATTGCAGCGCGATACGCCGACACTTTGCGCCGATGCGATCCAGAAAGTTCTTGAAAGCTGAGCAAGCCCGTTTGGTGTGGGACGCGCCGGGCCTGCTCGCAGGCGTGGACGAGGCCGGTCGCGGCCCGCTGGCGGGCCCCGTGGTGGCCGCGGCGGTGATCCTCGACGACACCCGGCCGATCCGCGGACTGGCCGATTCCAAGACCCTCACACCTTTGCAGCGCGAGCGCCTGCACGACCAGATCCTGGCCAAGGCCCTTTGCTGCTCCATCGCCCAGGCGAGCGTCGAGGAAATCGATACGCACAACATCCTGCAGGCCACGATGCTTGCGATGCGGCGCGCGGTCGAGGGCTTGCGCCTGAAGCCGGCCAAGGTGCTGGTCGACGGCAACCGCCTGCCGACGCTGGACGTGCTGGCCGAAGCCGTGGTCAAGGGCGATGCGCTGGTCAAGGCGATTTCGGCTGCGTCCATCCTGGCCAAGGTCCATCGCGACCGTCTCTGCGAGCAATTGCACGTCGAATTTCCGAACTACGGCTTTGCCGGCCACAAGGGCTACGGCACGCCGGAGCACCTGGAAGCGCTGCAGCGCCACGGCGCCTGTGTGCATCACCGCAGGTCGTTCAGCCCGGTTGCCGCCGCGCTGGCTCGGACGGCAGCGGGTACCGCGCAGGTCGTCGAGACTGAGTCTGTCGCGCCCACGGTGTTCGCGGCAACGGTCGAGACCGTGCACCTCGACCTGCGCGCTGCGCCCTGACTCTCATGACCACCGATCCCGGCGCGAGCCTCATCAGTTCGCGCGACAACCCGCTCCTCAAGGACCTGCGCAAACTGGCCCAGGACCCGGGCGCCTATCGCAAGCTGCGCCGCATCTGGCTCGAAGGTGACCATCTGTGCCGGGCGGCGCTGGCGCGCGGCGTGAAGCCGGCGATTGCGGTGTTTTCGGAGTCTTTCTGGCCTACAGCCCCTGCCGAATGGGCAAGTAGCGCTATTAAAACCGTAGTAGTCAGCGACGATCTGCTGCGCGGCGCCAGCGGCCTGGAGTCGCCTGCGCCGATGGGCTTCGTGCTCGACCTGCCAGCGCGGCCGGAGCTGATCCCCGATGCGCCCAGCGTGGTGCTCGACCGTCTGCAGGACGCCGGCAACGCCGGCTCCATCCTTCGCAGCGCGGCCGCTTTCGGCTTCACCCAGGTGATCGCGCTCAAGGGTACGGCGGCCCTGTGGGCGCCGAAGGTGCTGCGTGCAGGCATGGGTGCGCATTTTGGCCTGCGGCTGATCGAAGGCGTGGACGCCGACGTGCTCGACGGCCTGAAAGTGCCGTTGGTGGCGACCAGTTCGCACCACGGCGAGTGGCTTCACAAGGCCGAGCTGCCGCATCCCTGCGCCTGGCTGATGGGCCATGAAGGGCAGGGCGTGTCGCCCGCGCTCGAGGCGCGCGCCACGCACCATATCCGCATCGCCCAGCCAGGCGGCGAGGAGTCGCTCAACGTCGCGGCAGCTGCCGCGATCTGCTTGCATGCGAGCGGAGCAGCCCTGCAGGCCAAATAACACACCCAGTCCGGGCTACAATCGGGGGCTTACTCGCCAATCAGCGTCGCCCGGCCGCCTTTAACGCCAAAATCCCCTGAAGCAGCAGTCCGCAGGCAACGCGCCTGGGGCTCCGGGCGACCGTAACCATCCGGAGAACCCAGTGCTTTTGTCTCTCAAGGGAAGTTTCCCGCCCGCCATCCTGGCGCTCGCAGACGGCACGGTCTTTCAAGGCAATTCGATCGGAGCCACCGGCTCCACGACCGGTGAAGTGGTGTTCAACACCGCCATGACCGGTTACCAGGAAATCCTCACCGACCCGAGCTACTGCCAGCAGATCGTGACCCTCACGTATCCGCACATTGGCAACTACGGCGTCAACGGTGAAGACATCGAAGCCGACAAGATCCATGCCGCGGGCCTGATCATCAAGGACCTGCCCCTCGTCGCCTCCAACTTCCGCAAGACCACCACGCTGACCGAGTACCTCGTGTCCGGCAACACGGTGGCCATTGCGAACATTGACACCCGCAAGCTCACGCGACACCTGCGCACCCACGGCGCGCAGAACGGCTGCATCCTGGGCCTGGCCGCGGGCGAGACCGTGACGCAGGCGCTGATCGACAAGGCCATCGCCGCAGCCAAGGCCGCGCCGAGCATGTCGGGCCTCGACCTCGCCAAGGTGGTGTCGGTCACGCAGACCTACGAATGGACTGAAACCGAGTGGAAGCTCGGCGCGGGCTACGGCGTGCAGATCACACCGAAGTTCCACGTCGTCGCCTTCGACTACGGCGTCAAGAAGAACATCCTGCGCATGATCGCGCAGCGCGGCGCGCGCATCACCGTGGTGCCGGCACAGACGCCCGCGGCCGACGTGCTCAAGCTCAAGCCCGATGGCATCTTCCTGGCCAACGGCCCCGGTGACCCGGAGCCTTGCGACTACGCCATCAGCGCCGTCAAGGAACTGATCGAGACCGGCATCCCGACCTTCGGCATCTGCCTGGGCCACCAGATCATGGCGCTGGCCTCGGGCGCCAAGACCTTCAAGATGAAGTTCGGCCACCACGGCGCGAACCATCCGGTGAAGGACCTCGACAACGGCCGCGTGAGCATCACCAGCCAGAACCACGGCTTCGCGGTCGACGAGAAGTCGCTGCCGGCTACCCTGCGTCCCACCCACATCAGCCTGTTCGACAACACGCTGCAGGGCCTGGCGCGCACCGACAAGCCCGCGTTCTGCTTCCAGGGCCACCCTGAAGCCTCGCCCGGCCCGCACGATATCGGCTACCTGTTCGATCGCTTCACGGCACTCATGGAAAAGCACAAGACGGAGAGCAAGAATGCCTAAGCGCACAGACCTCAAATCGATCCTCATCATCGGCGCCGGCCCGATCATCATCGGCCAGGCCTGCGAGTTCGACTACTCCGGCGTGCAAGCCTGCAAGGCGCTGCGCGAAGAGGGCTACAAGGTCATCCTGATCAACAGCAACCCCGCGACGATCATGACCGACCCGGCCACGGCCGACGTCACCTACATCGAGCCCATCACCTGGCAGACGGTCGAGAAAATCATCGCCAAGGAACGCCCCGACGCGATCCTGCCGACCATGGGCGGCCAGACCGCGCTGAACTGCGCGCTCGACCTCTGGCGCAACGGCGTGCTCGACAAGTACACGGGCGCGGCCACCAACAAGCCAGTCGAACTCATCGGCGCCACGCCCGAAGCCATCGACAAGGCCGAGGACCGTCTGAAGTTCAAGGACGCGATGACCAAGATCGGTCTCGGTTCGGCGCGCTCGGGCATCGCCCACACGATGGACGAAGCCTGGGCCGTGCAGAAGACGCTCGGTTTCCCGACCGTGATCCGCCCCAGCTTCACGCTCGGCGGCACGGGCGGCGGCATCGCCTACAACCCCGACGAATTCGAGACCATTTGCAAGCGCGGCATCGAAGCCTCGCCGACCAACGAGCTGCTGATCGAAGAATCGCTGCTCGGCTGGAAGGAGTACGAGATGGAAGTCGTGCGCGACAAGGCCGACAACTGCATCATCGTCTGCTCGATCGAGAATCTCGACCCCATGGGCGTGCACACCGGCGACTCGATCACCGTGGCACCGGCGCAGACGCTGTCCGACAAGGAATACCAGATCCTGCGCAACGCCTCGCTGGCCGTGCTGCGCGAGATCGGCGTCGACACCGGCGGTTCGAACGTGCAGTTCTCCATCAACCCGAAGGACGGCCGCATGGTCGTCATCGAGATGAACCCGCGCGTGTCGCGTTCGTCGGCGCTGGCCTCCAAGGCCACGGGCTTCCCGATCGCCAAGGTCGCGGCCAAGCTGGCCGTGGGCTACACGCTCGACGAGCTGCGCAACGAAATTACCGGCGGCGCCACGCCCGCGTCGTTCGAGCCCTCGATCGACTACGTGGTCACCAAGATCCCGCGTTTCGCGTTCGAGAAATTCCCGCAGGCCGACTCGCGCCTGACGACGCAGATGAAGTCGGTGGGCGAGGTGATGGCCATGGGCCGCACTTTCCAGGAGTCGTTCCAGAAGGCCCTGCGCGGCCTCGAAGTGGGCGTCGACGGCCTGAACGAGAAGACGCAGGACCGCGAAGTGCTCGAAAAGGAACTGGGCGAGCCCGGTCCCGAGCGCATCTGGTACGTGGGCGATGCCTTCGCCATGGGCCTGAGCGTCGATGAGGTGTTCGCGCTGACCAAGATCGACCCGTGGTTCCTGGTGCAGATCGAAGAGATCGTGAAGATCGAACTCGAGCTGGAAACCAAGTCGCTCGACCAGATCGACAAGGACACGCTGCTCGCGCTGAAGAAGAAGGGCTTCTCCGACCGCCGCCTGGCCAAGCAGCTCAAGACCACCGACACGGCCATCCGCGAGAAGCGCCGTGCCCTGGGCGTGCGCCCGGTCTACAAGCGCGTGGACACCTGCGCGGCCGAGTTCGCGACCAACACGGCCTACATGTACTCGACCTACGAGGACGAGTGCGAAGCCGATCCGACCGACAAGAAGAAAATCATGGTGCTCGGCGGCGGTCCCAACCGCATCGGCCAGGGCATCGAGTTCGATTACTGCTGCGTGCACGCTGCGCTCGCCATGCGCGAGGACGGCTACGAGACCATCATGGTCAACTGCAACCCGGAGACCGTGTCGACCGACTACGACACGTCCGACCGGCTGTACTTCGAGCCGCTGACGCTCGAAGACGTGCTCGAGATCGTCGACCGCGAAAAGCCGCTCGGCGTGATCGTGCAGTACGGCGGCCAGACGCCGCTGAAGCTCGCGCTCGACCTCGAAGCCAACGGCGTGCCGATCATCGGCACCTCGCCCGACATGATCGACGCGGCCGAAGATCGCGAGCGCTTCCAGAAGCTGTTGCATGAACTGGGCCTGCGCCAGCCGCCGAACGCCACGGCGCGCACCGAACCCGAGGCGCTCGAAAAGGCTGCGGCGCTGGGCTACCCGCTGGTGGTGCGCCCGAGCTACGTGCTCGGCGGCCGCGCGATGGAAATCGTGCACGAGCAGCGCGACCTCGAGCGCTACATGCGCGAAGCGGTCAAGGTCAGCAACGACTCGCCGGTGCTGCTCGACCGCTTCCTGAACGACGCTGTCGAGTGCGATGTCGACTGCATCCGCGACGCCGAAGGCGCCACGCTGATCGGTGGCGTGATGGAGCACATCGAACAGGCCGGTGTGCATTCGGGCGACTCTGCCTGTTCGCTGCCGCCCTATAGCCTGAGCGCAGAAACCATCGCTGAACTGAAGCGCCAGAGCGCCGCGATGGCCAAGGCTCTGAACGTGGTCGGCCTGATGAACGTGCAGTTCGCGATCCAGCAGAAAGACGGCAAGGACGTCATCTACGTACTGGAAGTGAACCCGCGCGCTTCTCGCACCGTGCCCTACGTGAGCAAGGCCACCGGCATCCAGCTCGCCAAGGTGGCGGCACGCTGCATGGCCGGCCAGTCGCTCAAGTCGCAGGGAGTGACGAAGGAAGTCACGCCGCCGTATTTCAGCGTGAAGGAAGCCGTGTTCCCGTTCGTCAAGTTCCCGGGCGTGGACACCATCCTCGGCCCCGAAATGAAGTCGACCGGCGAAGTGATGGGTGTGGGCAAGACCTTCGGCGAAGCCTTCGTGAAGTCGCAGCTCGGCGCGGGCACACACCTGCCGAAGTCGGGCAAGGTCTTCATCTCGGTGAAGAACAACGACAAGGCGCGTGCCGTGGAAGTGGCGCGCGGACTCGTCAAGCTGGGCTTCGAGATCATCGCCACCAAGGGCACGGCTGCCGCCATCGGCGCCGCCGGCATCGAATGTGCGACGGTGAACAAGGTGACCGAAGGCCGCCCGCACATCGTGGACATGATCAAGAACAACGAGATTGCGCTGGTCATCAACACGGTGGAAGAGCGCCGCAATGCGATCACCGATTCGCGGCAAATCCGCACTTCGGCGCTGCTGGCGCGCGTGACCACGTTTACCACGATCTTCGGCGCCGAAGCCGCGGTGGAAGGCATGGGCTTCATGGACGAGCTGGGCGTGATCTCGGTGCAGGAGATGCACGCGCAGCTGGCTGCCGCCTGAGCGCCGTCATGGAAACGCAGCTCGTCGAACTGGGCCTGAGCGACTGGAACGCGGCCACGCCGAACGAGGCGTGGATCGCGGAGCTGGAAGCGGGCAAGGTGCTGTATTTCCCGCGCCTGAGCTTCGAGCTGCTGCCCGAAGAGCGCAGCCTGCTCACGCCGAGCCTGCTGTCGCCGGATGTGCGCAACATCAGCCTCGATGCCAATGGCAAGCTCAAGGGCGCTGTCGGCGACGAGGCGGTGCAGCGCAAGGCCGCGGCGATGGTGGGGCGCTTCCGGGCGCAGGCCACGCAGCTCATTCATGGGCTGCTGCCGCACTACGCGCCAGCCTTGCGGCTGGCGCCCACGAGCTACCGGCCGGCGCAGGTCGAGACGCGCGTGCAGTCGTGGCGCGCGGACGATCGGCGTTTGCACGTCGATGCGTTCCCGTCGCGTCCCAACTACGGCGAGCGCATCCTGCGTGTGTTCACCAATGTCAATCCTGAAGGCGCACCGCGCGTGTGGCGGGTGGGCGAGCCTTTCGAGAACATCGCGAAGCGCTTCCTGCCGCGCGCCAAGCCGTATGTGCGCTGGCAAGCCAGGCTGCTGCAGGCGCTGCACGTGACCAAGTCGTTCCGCAGCGAGTACGACCACCTGATGCTGCAGCTGCACGACGGCATGAAATCGGACATGGCGTACCAGGAAAACTCGCCGCAGGAAAAGGCCGAGTTCCCGCCGGGCTCGGTGTGGGTGTGCTTCTCCGACCAGACCTCGCACGCCGTGATGGCGGGCCAGTACATGCTCGAGCAGACCCTTCATCTGGCCGCTTCGAAGCAATACAATCCCGACTCGAGCCCGCTCGCCATCCTGAGCCGGCTGACCGGACGCAATCTCGTCTGACCTGTCCCCCCAATCGACCGCCGAACGGCATCGTTCGGCGGTTTCGCTTTATGGAGAACCAAACATGGCCACCATTCCAATTACCAAGCGCGGTGCCGAAAAGCTGCGCGCCGAACTTCACCAGCTCAAGACGGTGGACCGTCCCTGGGTCATCAACGCCATCTCCGAAGCGCGCGCCCAGGGCGACCTGAGCGAGAACGCCGAATACGAAGTCGCCAAGGACCGCCAGGGCTTCATCGAAGGCCGCATCCAGGAGGTCGAAGGCAAGCTGTCGGCCGCGCAGATCATCGATCCCAGCGAGCTCGATGCCGGTGGCAAGGTGGTGTTCGGCTCCACCGTGGAGCTCGAAGAGGAAGAGACCGGCGACGCGGTGAAGTACCAGATCGTTGGTGAAGACGAAGCCGACCTCAAGCTCGGCCTGATCAACATTTCCAGCCCGATCGCGCGTGCGCTGATCGGCAAGGAAGAAGGCGACACCGCCGAAGTGCAGGCGCCCGGCGGACTCAAGCGCTACGAGATCGTGGCCGTGCGCTACCTCTGATTCTTCGACCCGTGAAAGACCGCATTGCGCTGATGCTGGCCGCCTTCTGGTGGGGCAGCCTCACCACGATCGGCTTCCTGGTGGTGCCGATGCTGTTCGCGAAGCTGGGCAATCCATCGGTGGCGGGCAACTTCGCCGGCCAGTTGTTCGAGGCGCAGAGCTGGATCGCAATTGCCTGCGGACTGATCCTGCTGATCCATTTCAGGTCCAAGGCCGACGAGCGCATGGACGGGCCGGCAATGACGGCGATCTTCTTCATCCTGGGAGCGCTGTTGCTGGCGCTGCTTCAGCAGTACGCCGTGGCGCCGCGCATCCTGGCGCGCGAGAACCTCAAGTTGTGGCACGCCGTGGGCACCGGCATGTACTTCGTGCAGTGGCTGTGTACCGGCGTGCTGCTATGGCGCATGGGCGCCCGCAAGCCGGGCTGAAGTGCAGAGGCGGCAATTGCCGCCTCGTGCCTCTCACTCTTTCCAATACTTGGCGACCCAGCCCGCAGGCCGGATGTACCGGAAGGCCCGGTTGCGGCGGCCTGCCAGCGCATCCGGCGGGTTGCACTCGCCATGGAACACCATGATGCGCGCGCCCTCGGGCACGAAGGGCTCTTCCCAGTAGTTGGTTGGCCAGGTCGGGATGCCGTGGTACTTGAAGCTCGGGCACCAGGCGTCAGGCCAGTAGGCCAGCTTGCCCTGCTTGTGGAGCACGTCGGAGAGGTAGGCCTGCTCGTTGCGGTACTCGGCCTGGACCTTGTCCATGTTGGCGCGGAAATACGCCAGCACGTCGGCATGGGCGCCCAACTCGAAACGGTAGACCGACGAATTGCCGGTGACCCGCTCGCGTCGCCAGGGGCGGGCGTAGTCGTGAATGATCAGGAATTCGCCGGGCTGTTCGAAGAAGGCGTCCAGGCTGCCGACGACCACCACGTCGAGGTCGAGGAAGAGAGCGGTGCCGCGCAGGCCGTGCAGGTCCTGCTCGAAGGTCGTGAGCTTCTTCCAGGCGCCATCGCGCTGGCCCGGGGCCAGGTGCAGATTGAGGGGCGGGATCGGCAGGCACGTCACCTCGGGGTGGATGCCGTTGCCGTCGTCGGTCAGGCACACGAACTTGAAGTCGCCGCGGAGGTTGCGGCGCACCATCGCGTAGAGCCGGTTGACGTATTCGGGGCCGTATTTCGTGCCCCATTTCATGCAGAGGATGTGGCGCTGGGCGCCTTGCGCTGCCACCAAGCTCAGTCCGCCTGGTTGCGCTTCTTGGCCGACAGCGGCCGCTTTGCCTTGGCGCGCTTGATGGTGCCGCCGGGGGTGAGGCGCTGATTGCCGAGCACGCGCAGGGTCTTGATTTCGGGGCGCTGGCCGCCGCGCTTGCTGTACTTGACGATCTTGACGTCGCGCGGGCCGGGCATGCGGTCTTCATCGACCACGCGTTCCTTTTCGGGCTTCGGGCGCCACAGCACCAGCAGCTTGCCGATGTGCTGGATCGGGGCCGCGCCGAGTTCGTCGGACAGCTCTCGCAGCATGGCGTCGCGGGCGAGGCGGTCGTCGGAAAAGACCCGGACCTTGATCAGGCCATGGGCCTTGAGCGCCGCATCGGCCTCTTTTTTTACGGCAGGGGTGAGCCCGTCTCCACCGACCATGACGATCGGATCCAGGTGGTGAGCTTCGGCGCGGTGCACCTTGCGCTCGGCAGGGGTAAGTTGAATGGCGGGCATCCCCGTATTATCGACGCGTACACGAAGACCTTCATGAGCACCAAAGCCAAAAGCAAAAAAGTCAACAAGGCGTGGCTGCACGACCATATCAACGACCCCTACGTGAAACTCGCCACCAAGGAGGGTTATCGCGCACGCGCCGCCTACAAGCTCAAGGAGATCGACGAGTCGCTCGGGCTCGTCAAGCCGGGGCAGCTGGTGGTGGACCTCGGTTCTACCCCGGGCGCCTGGAGCCAGTACCTGCGCCGGCGCATGTCGCCCGGCGGGGCGGCGGCCGGCGAGCTCAACGGCACCATCGTTTCGCTCGACATCCTGCCGATGGAGCCCATCGAGGGCGTGACCTTCCTCCAGGGGGATTTCCGCGAAGACGCGCTGCTGCAACAGTTGCTGGGCGTGCTGGCGGGCCGAAAGGCCGACCTGGTGGTGTCGGACATGGCGCCCAACCTGTCAGGCATCCATTCGGCCGACGCCGCCCGCGTGGCTCACCTGATCGAGCTTGCGATCGACTTCGCCCAGCACCATCTGAAGCCTGAAGGAGCGCTGGTGGCCAAGCTGTTCCACGGCAGCGGCTACGACGATCTGGTGAAGCTTTTCAAGGCGAATTTCCGCATCGTCAAGCCGTTCAAGCCGAAGGCATCGCGGGACAAATCGGCTGAAACCTTCCTGGTCGGAGTGGGCCTCAAGGCCTCGGATACGCCTTGATACCTTGCTGCGCAGGGGCGCGTCCGGGGCACAAACCCATGCCAGCCTATCGCCGCATTAGGGAAATGCCCGCTTTTCGCAGCTTGAAAAGCCTAAAATGGGTCGCAATTGCGTACCCATAGCGCGTTTTTCATCTGTCTGTCACGCGCTTTAGCCTGGAGCTTCGTTTGAACAATCAGTGGTTTTCCAAAGTTGCCGTATGGCTCGTCATTGCCATGGTGTTGTTCACTGTGTTCAAGCAGTTCGACACCCGCGGCAGCGTCGGTTCGGGGACAGTCAGCTATTCCGAGTTCCTGGACCAGGTCCGGAACAACCAGGTCAAGAGCGCCATCATTCCTGAGGGCGCTGCCGGCGGTGAAATCGTCGCCGTCACCAACGACGATCGCAAGATCCGCACGACCGCCACGGTGCTCGACCGCGGCCTCGTGGGCGATCTGATCGATCACAACGTCAAGTTCGACGTCAAGCCGCGCGAAGAGGGCTCGCTCCTCATGACGCTGCTGGTCAGTTGGGGGCCGATGCTGCTGCTGATCGGCGTCTGGATCTATTTCATGCGACAGATGCAGGGCGGCGGCAAGGGCGGGGCGTTCAGCTTCGGCAAGAGCAAGGCCCGCATGATGGACGAGAACAACAACACGGTCACTTTTGCCGACGTCGCGGGCTGCGACGAGGCCAAGGAAGAGGTCCGTGAAGTGGTCGACTTCCTGAAAGACCCGCAACGCTTCCAGAAGCTCGGCGGCCGCATTCCGCGTGGTCTGCTGCTGGTCGGTCCCCCAGGCACCGGCAAGACGCTGCTGGCCAAGTCGATCGCCGGTGAAGCCAAGGTGCCTTTCTTCTCGATCTCGGGTTCCGACTTCGTTGAAATGTTCGTCGGCGTCGGCGCCGCCCGTGTCCGCGACATGTTCGAGAACGCCAAGAAGAACGCGCCCTGCATCATCTTCATCGACGAAATCGATGCGGTGGGCCGTCAGCGCGGCGCCGGTCTCGGCGGCGGCAACGACGAGCGGGAGCAAACCCTCAACCAGATGCTGGTCGAGATGGACGGTTTCGAAACCAACCTCGGCGTGATCGTGGTGGCTGCCACCAACCGCCCCGACATCCTGGACGCCGCTTTGCTGCGCCCCGGCCGCTTCGACCGCCAGGTCTACGTCACGCTGCCCGACATCCGCGGCCGCGAGCAGATCCTCGGCGTGCACATGCGCAAGGTCCCGCTGGGCCAGGACGTGAACCCGAGCGTGATCGCCCGCGGCACGCCCGGCATGTCGGGTGCCGACCTGGCCAACCTCTGCAACGAAGCAGCCCTCATGGCCGCACGCCGCAATGCGCGCGTGGTCGAGATGCAGGACTTCGAGAAGGCCAAGGACAAGATCTTCATGGGCCCCGAGCGCAAGAGCATGGTCATGCCCGAGGAAGAGCGCCGCAACACGGCCTACCACGAGTCCGGCCACGCCCTCATCGGCAAGCTGCTGCCCAAGTGCGACCCGGTCCACAAGGTCACGATCATTCCGCGCGGCCGTGCCCTCGGCGTGACCATGAGCCTGCCTTCGCAGGACCGCTACAGCTACGACCGCGAATACATGCTCAACCAGATCAGCATGCTGTTCGGTGGCCGCATCGCCGAGGAAGTGTTCATGCACCAGATGACCACGGGCGCCAGCAACGACTTCGAGCGCGCGACCTCCATTGCCCGCGACATGGTCACGCGCTACGGCATGACCGATGCGCTGGGCCCGATGGTCTACGCCGAGAACGAAGGCGAAGTGTTTCTGGGCCGCTCGGTCACCAAGACCACGAACATGAGCGAACAGACCATGGAAAAGGTCGACAGCGAGGTGCGCCGCATCATCGACGAGCAGTACGCACTGGCGCGTCGCCTGATCGAAGAGAACAGCGACAAGATGCACGCCATGGCCAAGGCGCTGCTCGAATGGGAAACCATCGACAGCGAACAGCTCGACGACATCATGGCCGGCCGTGCGCCGCGCCCGCCCAAGGATTGGACGCCGCGCATCCCGCCTTCGGGCAGTGGCGGCAGCGGCGGCACGCCGGCGGTCAATCCCGACCCGGCGCCCACTGCGGCTTGAAGTGGACTTGGCAGCAAGCAACAACGGGGCCTCTGGCCCCGTTTTCCATGGAGAGGTCTGGCAGACCTCACGTTTTCGCATCGACCTCGCGCAGCCGCGCGTGATGGGCATCGTCAACGTCACGCCCGACTCCTTCTCCGATGGCGGTGCCCACGCTTCCACCGGCAGCGCGCTGAAGCACTGCGAGCAGCTGCTGAAGGAGGGCGCCGACATCCTCGACATCGGCGGTGAATCGACCCGCCCAGGGAGCCCTGCGGTGCCGCTCGAGGCCGAGCTGGCACGCGTGCTGCCCGTGGTGCGCGAGGCAGTGAAGCTGAACGCGCCGATCTCCATCGACACCTACAAGCCCGAGGTCATGCGTGCCGTGCTCGATCTGGGCGCTGACATCGTCAACGACATCTGGGCGCTGCGCCAGCCGGGCGCGCGCGAAGCCGTCTCGGCGCACCCTTCGTGCGGCATCTGCCTGATGCACATGCATCGGGACCCGCAGACCATGCAGGCCGTGCCCATGGCGGGCGACGTGATCCCGGCAGTGCTGTCTTTCCTCGGGGAGCAGGCGCAACTTCTTCGTGCGGCGGGAGTCGATTCTTCGCGCATCCTGCTCGACCCCGGCGTTGGGTTCGGCAAGACCGTGATGCAGAATTTCGCCTTGCTGGCGCGCCAGCGCGAGTTGCTCGCCGGCGGTTACCCGCTGCTGCTGGGCTGGTCGCGTAAGTCGTCCATCGGCGCCGTCACGGGCATCGAGGTGGCGGGCGAGCGCATGGTACCCAGCGTCGCCGCGGCGGTGCTGGCCGTGGACCGCGGCGCGGCCGTGGTGCGCGTGCATGACGTGCGCGACACAGTGGCCGCCCTCGCCGTGTGGCGAGCAATGAAGGCGACACAAGAACCACAACAAAGAAAAGAGGAAACCACATGACCCGCAAATATTTCGGCACCGACGGCATCCGCGGCACTGTCGGCCAGGCGCCCATCACGCCCGATTTCGTGCTGCGCCTCGCACATGCCGTGGGCCGCGTGCTCAAGAGAACCCAGGCGCGTCCCACGGTGCTGATCGGCAAGGACACGCGCATCTCGGGCTACATGCTTGAGTCGGCGCTCGAGTCGGGCTTCAATTCGGCGGGCGTCGATGTGGTGCTGCTCGGCCCGTTGCCGACGCCCGGCGTGGCGTACCTCACGCGCGCCCAGCGCGCGAGCCTGGGCGTGGTGATCAGCGCGAGCCACAACGCCTACCCCGATAACGGCATCAAGTTCTTCAGCGCGCAGGGCACCAAGCTCGACGACGCCTGGGAACTGGCTGTCGAGGCGGCATTGGAGGAAGCGCCGGTATGGGCAGCCTCCGCCGACCTGGGCAAGGCCCGCCGCCTCAACGACGCGCCGGGGCGCTACATCGAGTTCTGCAAGAGCACCTTCGCCAACGACCTGACCCTGCGCGACATGAAGCTGGTCGTCGACGCGGCGCACGGCGCGGCGTATCAGGTCGCGCCCAACGTGTTCCACGAACTGGGTGCGGAGGTCAGCAGCATCGGCGTTTCGCCCGACGGGCTCAACATCAACAAGGGCTTCGGCGCCACGCATCCACAGGCCTTGGTGACCGCGGTGACGACGCAGCAGGCCGACTATGGCATCGCCCTCGACGGCGACGCCGACCGCCTGCAGCTGGTGGATGCCAGCGGGCGCCTGTTCAATGGCGACGAGCTGCTCTACCTCATGGTGGCCGAGCGCATCGCGCGCGGCGAGAAGCCGGCGGGCGTGGTCGGCACGCTCATGACCAACAAGGCCGTCGAAGTGGCGCTGCGCGGGCAGGGCATCGAGTTCGTGCGTGCCAAGGTCGGCGACCGCTACGTGCTCGAAGAGCTGGACAAGCGCGGCTGGCTGCTGGGCGGCGAAGGTTCCGGCCATCTGCTGGCGCTCGATCGCCACACCACGGGCGATGGCATCGTGAGCGCACTGCAGGTGCTGCAGGCCTGCGTGCGCAGCGGCAAGACAGTGGCGCAGCTGCTCGAAGGCGTCACGCTGTTCCCGCAGACGCTGATCAACGTGCGCCTGTCTCCGGACCAGGACTGGAAGTCCAACAAGGCGCTCGCGAGCGAAACCCAGCGCATCGAGGCGGAACTTGGCGACAGCGGCCGCGTGCTGATCCGTGCGAGCGGCACCGAGCCGCTGGTGCGGGTGATGGTCGAGGCGCGCGATGCGGCACAAGCCGACTCGTACGCCCAGCGCCTGGCGGCCACGCTGGGCTGATCGGCGCGCATCGCATGTCGACGCCTGGCCACGCCGCGATCGCGACCCTGATCGCCGACTATCGCAATCCCGCGCACGCCGAGGCTGTCGTGTCCCTGCTGGACAGCTATGCCCGCGATCCGGCTGGTGGCAGCACGCCGCTCGACGCGGCCGTGCGCGAAGCCTTGCCTGCGGCGCTGGCAGCGCGCCCGCAGGCCTTCAGCGTGCTGGCCTACGACGGCGAGCGGGTCGTGGGCCTCATCAACTGCATCGAAGGCTTCTCGACCTTTGCCTGCAAGCCGCTGGTGAACGTGCACGATGTGGTCGTGCTGGCCGGCCATCGCGGGCAGCGCGTGGCGCAGAAGATGTTCGCTCAGGTGGAGCAGGAGGCGCGCAGGCGCGGCGCCTGCAAGCTCACGCTCGAAGTGCTGTCGGGCAACGCGCCCGCGCTGCGCGCCTATGAACGCGACGGGTTCGTGAGCTATCAGCTCGATCCGGCGTTCGGCAGGGCCGTCTTCCTGCAGAAGAAGCTCTGAAAAGAAAAAGGGCCGAGGCGTACCTGTCGCCGTCGGCCCTCACCCCAACCCTCTCCCCCGGGAAGAGGGGCAAGTCAGATCAGAAACGTGTTACCGGCATTTCGGCATCGCCCGCCTTGGTCGGGGCGTACTTGCCCAGCTCCCACTTGGCGATTGCATTGCGGTGCACTTCGTCCGGGCCGTCCGCAAAGCGCAGCGTGCGCGCACCGGCATAGGCGGCCGCAAGCGGGAAGTCGTCGCACATGCCGCCGCCGCCGTGGACCTGCATGGCCCAGTCGATCACCTGGCAGGCCATCGACGGCGCCACCACCTTGATCATGGCGATCTCGTTCTTGGCGACCTTGTTGCCGGCCACGTCCATCAGCCAGGCGGCCTTCAGCGTGAGCAGGCGAGCCATGTCGATCTTGCAGCGGGCTTCGGCGATGCGTTCCTGCGTCACGGTCTGCGAGGCCACGGTCTTGCCGAAGGCCACGCGCGACGAGGCGCGCTTGCACATCAGTTCGAGCGCGCGCTCGGCCAGGCCGATCAGGCGCATGCAGTGGTGGATGCGTCCAGGGCCGAGGCGGCCCTGGGCGATTTCGAAGCCACGGCCTTCGCCCAGCAGAATGTTGTTGACCGGCACGCGCACGTTCTCGAAGTACATCTCGACGTGGCCGTGCGGCGCATCGTCGTAGCCCATCACGTTCAGCGGGCGCACGATGCGGATGCCCTTGGCATCGGCCGGCACGATGACCATGCTCTGCTGCGAGTGGCGCGGCGCATCGGGGTCGCTCTTGCCCATGGTGATGAAGACGGCGCAGCGCGGGTCGGCCGCACCCGAAATCCACCATTTGTGACCGTTGATCACGTATTCGTCGCCCTGGCGTTCGATGCGCGTGGCGATGTTGGTGGCATCGCTCGATGCCACTTCGGGCTCGGTCATCGCGAAGGCCGAGCGAATCTGACCTTCGAGCAGCGGCTTGAGCCAGCGGGCCTTGATTTCTTCCGAGCCGTAGCGCGCGACGGTCTCCATGTTGCCGGTGTCGGGCGCCGAGCAGTTGAAGGCTTCGCTCGCCCATGGCACCGCGCCCATGATCTCGGCCAGCGGGGCGTATTCCTGGTTGGTCAGCCCCGCGCCCTCATAGCCCGAGGCGGCGGCGCTGTCGACCGGCAGGAACAGGTTCCACAGGCCCTGGGCCTTGGCCTTTTCCTTGAGCTTCTCGACGGTCTTGAGAGCCGACCAGCGCTTGCCGGCGACCGTGTTGGCGGCCAGTTCGGCGTGGTACTCGGCTTCGGCCGGATAGATGTGGTCGTCCATGAATGCCTGGACGCGTTTCTGCAGGTCTTTGGTCTTGGCCGAGTATTCGAAATCCATCTTCGTCTCCTGGTGGGTGTGGGGCGGCTTATGCCTTTTGGGCAAACTGCCAGGCCATTTCGGCCATGGGTCGGGCGCCGCGGGCCGAAGCCACGGCTTGCTCGCTCGACGCGGTGCCGGCCTCGACCCGCTTGGCAATGCCTTGCAGGATCGCGGCCATGCGGAACAGGTTGTAGGCCTGGTAGAAATTCCAGTCGGGCGCCAGCGCCTCGGGTGTGCTGATGCGGGTGCGTTCGCAATAACGGCGGATGTATTCGCTCTCGGTGGGAATCCCCAGCGCGGTGACGTCCACACCGCCGATGCCGCGGCCCGTGGTGGGCGGCATGTGCCAGGACATGCAGTGGTAGCTGAAGTCCGCCAGCGGGTGGCCCAGCGTGGAGAGTTCCCAGTCGAGCACCGCGATGATCCGCGGCTCGGTGGCGTGGAACATCACGTTGTCGAGGCGATAGTCGCCATGGACGATCGACACCTTGCTTTCATCGCGCGCGCTCGCCGGCATGTGGGCGGGCAGCCAGTCGATCAGGCGCTCCATGGCCTCGATGGGCTGGGAGAGTTCGCCGGTGCCGTCGGCCGAGGCCTTGTACTGCTTGCTCCAGCGGCCGATCTGGCGCTCGAAGTAGTTGCCGGGCTTGCCGTAGCCGGCCAGGCCGCGGGCGGCGAAGTCGACCGTGTGCAGCGCCGCGATGACGCGGTTCATCTCGTCGTAGTGGGCCGCGCGTTCGGCATTGCTGAAGCCGGGCAGCGACTGGTCCCACAGCACGCGGCCCTGCATGAACTCCATGACGTAGAAGGCGCGGCCGATGATGGCCTCGTCTTCGCACAGGCAGTACATGCGTGGCACGGGCACATCGGTACCGGCCAGGCCGCTCATCACCTTGAACTCGCGCTCCACCGCGTGGGCCGAGGGCAGCAGCTTGGCGACCGGACCCGGCTTGGCGCGCATCACATAGCTTTGCGACGGCGTGACGAGCTTGTAGGTCGGGTTCGACTGGCCGCCCTTGAACATCTCGACCGCGAGCGGACCCTTGAACCCCTCGAGGTTCTTCTCGAGCCAGGCCGCGAGCGCGTCGACGTCGAAAGCGTGCTGTTGCGAGACGGCACGGGTGCCGATGAAGTTGGAGAAGTCCTGGCTCATGTCTGCGTCTGGCTTTTCAGTTCTCGGCTTCGGAAATGCGCCTCAAGGCTGCGCGGTCCAGCACGACCAGGCCACCCTGTTCGATGCGGATGCTGCCCTCGCGCTCCATGGTCTTGAGTTCCTGGTTGACCCGCTGGCGCGATGCGCCCAGCAGCTGCGCCAGCTCTTCCTGCGCCAGCTGCAGGCCGATGCGCATCTGGTTGCCGTCTTCCAGGTTCGGCACGCCGTAGCTGCGCACGAGGTGAATGAGCTGCTTGGCCAGCCGTGCCCGCAGGGGCAGGGTGTTGAGGTCTTCCACCAGCCCGAACAGCGTGCGGATGCGGCGTGCCTGCAGCCGCATCAGCGCCTCGTACAACTCCACGTGCGAGGCCAGGATCTTCTGGAAGTCGGCGCGCGCCACGCACAGGATCGTGGTGTCGCCGTGCGAGTAGGAATCGTGCGTGCGCCGGTCCCCGTCGAACATCGCCACGTCGCCGAACCAGATGCCCGGCTCCACGTAGGTCAGCGTCACCTGCTTGCCGGAGACGGCCGTCGAACTCACGCGCACCGCGCCCTTGGCACAGGCGATCCAGTGTTCGGGAGGATCGCCGCGGGCAGCGATCAGGTCGCCGTCCTTGTAGCGTTTGACGAAGGCGCATCGGAGGATGTCGTGCCGTAGCGATGGAGATAGGGAAGAAAACCAGCGACCACTATTGATCGCTTCACGTTCTTCGATGGTAAGAATGGGGTCGTCCATTGGTCTGTCCTCTCGGCGACTGGAATGCTGGTGGGTGTCACGGGAGCGACGCCGTTTGGCGTTACTCGTACTGCGGCGGCTTCTTTTCGAGGAACGCGGCGATGCCGATGCCTGCGTTCGCATGGTGCAGGTTGCGCACGAAGTGGTCGCGCTCCTGCGAGAGCTGCGTGGCCAGCGTGGCGCCTCGCGCCTCGCTGAGCAGTTCCTTGATGCTGGCCAGCGAGTTCGGCGCGCGTGCATTGAGCTTCGCGGCCAGCGCCAGCGCACCTGCGAGCGCCTGGCCGTTTTCCGTGAGTTCGTTGACCAGGCCGAGCGCATGCAGGCGCGGGGCGCCGATGCGCTCGCCGTTCATGAGCCATTCGCTCGCCAGCTGGCGCGGCAGCTGCCGGCCCAGGTGCCAGCTCAGGCCGCCGTCGGGCGACAGCGCCACGTTGCTGTACGAGGCCGCGAAGACGGCGTCGCGCGCGGACACTACGAAGTCGCAGGCCAGCGCGAGCGAGAAGCCCGCGCCGGCAGCCGCGCCCTCGACGGCGGCGATGACCGGCTTGGGGAAGGTGCGGATCGAATCGATCCAGTTGTGCAGGCCCTCGATGCTCTCGGCCTGCACCGAGCGGTCGAGCTGCCGGTTGGCCAGCAGCCGCTGCAGCGAGCCGCCGGCGCAGAACCATGCACCTTCGCCCACGATGACGACACTGCGGATCTCGGCGCTGTTCTCGGCGCCGTTGAGCGCCTCGATGCCCGCGGCATAGATTTCCGGACCCAGTGCGTTGCGCTGGGTAGGGTTTGCGATCGTCAGCACCATGGTGCTGCCTTCGCTCGTGCTCTTGAGTTCGGCGGTCATGTCTGTCTATTCTTCTTCGTGCAGCAAGCTCAGGCCCAACGCGCCGCGGCGGCGCAGCCACGGGCTCGGGCGATAGCGCGGATCGCCGTACACCGTCTGCAGGTTGAACAGCACTTCGAGCATGTTGGTCGGACCGTAGAGATTGCCCATGGCGAGCGGGCCGCGCGGATAGCCGAGTCCCAGCTGCACCGCGGTCTCGAGGTCGGCCGGCGTGCACACGCGCTGCTGGCACATGTCGGTGGCGATGTTGACGATGGTGCCGATCACGCGTTGCGTGACGAAGCCGCCGCTGTCGCGGATCACGCTCACGGCCTTGCCATCGCGCGCGAAGAGGGCGTGTGCGGCATCGCGGACGTCGCGGCGCGTCGCAGGGTTGGTGGCGAGTACGCGGCGCTTGGTAGCGTCGTCGTCGATGAGCATGTCGATGCCGACAGTGCGCGTGGCGTCCAGGCGCTCGACCGCTGCGACCGTGGTCACGTCGAAGCCCAGCGGCGCCACCAGGATCAGCGAGTGCGGCGCGGCCGCGGCGCCGCTGTCGATCTGCGCGCCCAGCGTGTTCACCAGGCGCAGCAGCTCGGCGCGGCGTGCTGCGCGCGGAGACACCCAGACCGAAGGCGTGCCCTCGACCACCGGCGCAGGGGCCTCGGGCGCCTGCTGCATCACGCCGTCGGTGTAGCGGTAGAAGCCTTCGTTGGTCTTGCGGCCCAGGGCACCCGCAGCCAGCCGCTGCGCGGTGATCACGCTCGGTCGGAAGCGCGGCTCCTCGAAATACTGGTGGTAGATCGACTCCATCACTGGATGCGACACGTCGAGAGCCGTCAGGTCCAGCAGCTCGAACGGTCCCAGGCGAAAGCCCGCCTGGTCCTTGAGGATGCGGTCGATGGTCGCAAAGTCGGTCACTCCTTCGCCGACGATGCGCAGCGCCTCGGTGCCATAGCCGCGGCCCGCGTGGTTGACGATGAAGCCCGGCGTGTCCTGTGCCTGCACGGCGCTGTGGCCCATCTGCACCGCGTAGCCGGCCAGTTGCTTGCAGACTTCGGGCGCGGTCTTGAAGCCCGCGACCACCTCGACCACCTTCATCAACGGCACGGGGTTGAAGAAGTGGAAGCCCGCGAAGCGCTCCGGGTGCTTGAGGCCGGCGGCGATGGCCGTCACCGAGAGCGACGAGGTGTTGGTGACCAGCGTGGCGGCCTCGCTCACCGAGCCTTCGAGCTCGCGGAACAGCTTGCGCTTGACTTCGAGGTCTTCGATGACCGCTTCGATCACCAGGTCGCAGCCGGCCAGAGCCTGGATGCTGTCGATCGCCTTGACGCGGGCGATCTGGGCATCGCGCGTGGCGGCGTCGATCTTGTTCTTCTCGTGCAGCTTGTTCCATTGCGCAACGAGGGCCTCGCGGCCGCGCTCGGCGGCGCCTGCGAAACTGTCGAGCAGCAGCACTTCGCTGCCTGCCTGGGCGGCGATCTGTGCGATGCCGCGACCCATGGCGCCTGCGCCGATGACGCCGATTCGGGTGTAGTTCACTGTCATTTGCTGGAGATTGATGCTGACGAAGACTCTGATTTTGCAGCCCCGTGCGGGTGGGGCGTGACGGGTTTAACGCGGGGGCGCGCTTTCAGGCCGCCCGGCGGCTGCGATCGATGGCCACGCTGAGCGATATGGCGACCAGCAGCAGGCCAAAACCGACCCAGCTCATCCATGCCCCGGCATCGTTGGCAAGCAGCCAGCCGCCGACCGCGGCGCCCACGGCCTGCCCGGTATAGATGCCGGAGCTGTTGAGCGCCACGGAGCCTGGTGCGAGGGCCGGCGCCAGACCCACCAGACGGGCCTGCTGGGCTGAGTTGGCGGAGAAGCAGCCCAACCCCCACGGAACGAGCACGACAGCCAGCCAGGCGAGCGTGGAGGCCAGCGGCCACAGCAGCAGGCTCGAGGCGATCAGCACGGTGGTAATCAGCACCATGCGGCCGGCGCCCACACGGTCGATGAAGCGGCTGACCATCATGTTGCCGACCAGCCCGCAGGCGCCGAACAGCGCCCACATCACGCTCAGCGTGGTGGCGTCCGCGCCGAAGCCTTGCTTGAGGACCGGGCCGAAATAACTGAACAGCACGAACTGGCCGGCCCCCTGCAGCGCCGTGACCGAAACGATGCCCATCAGCACCGGGCTGCGCAGCACGCGCGACCATGCTTCGGCGGTCAGAGCGGCGGGGCGGACGCCGTTCGGCAAGGTGAGCCAGACCGCTGTCGCGCTTGCGACACTGAGCGCCGCAATGGCCAGGAAGGCCATGCGCCAGCCCAGGTGGCCGCCGATCAGCGCGCCGATGGGCAGGCCCAGCACCGAGGCCATGGACCAGCCCAGGAAGACGAACGTGACCGCACGTCCGCGCTGCTCCGGCGGCACCAGCATGCCGGCGCAGGCCGCGGCCTGGGGCGTGAAGATGGCTGGAGCGACCACAGTGAGCATGCGCACCGGCAGCAGGGCGCCGAAGCTCGGCATCAGCGCGCAGAGGATGTGGCCCGCGGCGTACCAGAGCAGGCTGAGCGCCAGCAATTGGCGGCGGTCCCAGCCCGCGACCGCCGCAGCCAGCAGCGGTGCGCCGACGCACATCACTGCCGCTGCGGCCGTGATCAGCTGGCCCGCGGTGGCGGCCGTGACCGAAAGCGAGGTGCTGATTTCATTGAGCGTGCCGGGCACCACCATCACGCCCGTGCCGATCACGAAATTGCCGGCGAGCAGCGCCCAGAGTGCACCCCGGGGCGCCGGCCGGTTCACCGGCGAACCTGCAGCGCGCCGGGATTCACGATGTTCGTCGGGTTGCCGTTGATGTAGCTCACCACGTTGTCGAACGCCTGACCGAAGTAGCTCTCGTAGCTCTCCTGCTCGACGTAACCGATGTGCGGCGTACAGATGCAGTTCTCGAGCCGCAGCAGCGCATGGCCTTGCAGCGGCGGCTCGCTCTCGAACACGTCGATGGCGGCCAGCCCGGGGCGGCCGCGGTTGAGCGCGGCGAGCAGGGCGTCGGCTTCGACCAGTTCGGCGCGCGAAGTGTTGACGAACAGCGCCGTCGGCTTCATGCGCGAGAGATCTTCCAGCGTGATGAGGCCGTTGGTCTCTTCGTTGAGCCGCAGATGCACCGACAGCACGTCGGCCGCGGCAAAGAACTCGTGGCGGTTCTGTGCGACCTGGAAGCCGTCGGAGCGGGCCTTGGCGCAACTGGCTTCACGGCCCCAGATCACGACCTGCATCCCGAAAGCCTGTCCATAGCGCGCCACCAGTTGGCCGATGCGGCCATAACCCCAGATGCACAGCGTCTTGCCCTTGAGCACCGAGCCGATCCCGAAGTTGGGCGGCATCGAGGCCGACTTGAGCCCCGACTGCTGCCACGCGCCGTGCTTGAGGTTGCTGATGTACTGCGGCAGCCGGCGCATGGCGGCCATGATGAGCGCCCAGGTGAGCTCGGCAGGCGCCTGCGGCGAGCCCGAGCCCTCCGCAACCGCGACGCCACGTTCCGTGCAGGCAGTAACGTCGATGTGCCCGGCGACACGCCCCGTCTGCGAGATGAGCTTGAGCTTCGGCAGCTTTTCGATCAGCTGGCGCGAGATCTGGGTGCGCTCGCGGATCAGCACGATCACGTCGGCATCCTTGAGGCGAACCGAAAGCTGCCCGATACCCTTCACCGTATTGGTATAGACCTTGGCCGCGTACGCGTCCAGCTTGGCGGCGCAGCGCAGTTTGCGCACGGCGTCCTGGTAATCGTCGAGGATCACAATGTTCATGGCGTGTCATTGTGCCTCGCAGCATTGGAATGTCGTGCCAGTGAACGTTTGGATACCCACCCCACAGCCGCTCGCAGGGGTGTTCTGGCTCAGTGAAGGCGGGTCGAACGAGGGGCCGCGGCCGCGGTCTCGGCGGTTTCGAGTGCGGCCAGCCGGTCGAGTTCGGCGCAGACATCGGCCATGCGGCCCGAGATCACGACGCGGTTGCTGCGCTGCTGGCCCATGCCGTCGACCACGCGAACCACGCGCAACGGACGCGCCGGCGCGGCGCTGGCTGCTGTGGGTGTTGCACCGCCGCCGGCGCGGGCGGTGCAGGCAGGGCGCACCGCCACGTAGCGAAGTCCGGTCGAGGATTCGGCAGCGTCGAGGCGATCCCTGCGGCGAGGACGGTGTGCCGGCATCAGGCGGCTGGCCAGCGATTGCAGCGGCATCCAGAAATCAGCGATGGCGAGGAGGGCGATTCCCATGTGAACTCCAAAAAAGTATGAGGTTGAACACAGGCAGGATTTCTTGAGTCGGCTGCGACAGGGTGATGGCGACTCTTCGCCATACGCCCGCCACCTGTCGCTGCCGGATGGGGTGCTGCAAAAAGCAGGCCGCGGGGCCTACATCAGCATGGTGTTGCGGATGAGCCCGACTGCGAGGCCTTCGATTTCGAAGGGCTCGCCGGGCTGGACGATGATGGTCGGGTAGTCGGGGTTCTCGGCGTGCAGCTCGATGACCTGCTTGTTGCGCTTCAGGCGCTTGACGGTCACTTCGTCGCCCAGGCGCGCAACCACGATCTGGCCATTGCGCGCTTCCTTGGTGGCCTGCACCGCGAGCAGGTCGCCGTCCATGATGCCGGCGTCGCGCATCGACATGCCGCGCACCTTGAGCAGGTAGTCGGGCTGGCGCTGGAACAGCGTGTTCTCGACGTAGTAGGTCTGGTCGACGTGCTCCTGCGCGAGGATGGGCGAGCCGGCTGCGACGCGGCCGATGAGCGGCAATGCCAGTTGGGCCATGCCGGGCAGCGAGAGCGAGAACTGACCACCTTCGCGGTGGCGTGTTTCATTGAGCGAACGCAGGGCGTCGCCCTTGAGGCGGATGCCGCGCGAGGTGCCGCTCACGAGCTCGATGACGCCCTTGCGCGCCAGCGCCTGCAAATGCTCTTCGGCGGCGTTGGCCGACTTGAACCCGAGCTCGGTGGCTATTTCGGCGCGCGTGGGCGGCGCACCGGTGCGTGCTATGGCGCTCTGGATCAGGTCCAGGATCTGCTGCTGGCGGGCTGTAAGCTTCACGGCGAACTGCATATGTGGTTCCTTGCGGCACTGGCTAGATATCCAGTAGCTGTATTTTTAACCAGTTTTTAAAAGTTGACAAGCTATGGTCAATTCCTCTTCGCCTGAATCGCGCCGCCGTGTCGTGGTTTTGGGCACGGGCGGCACCATTGCCGGCCGGGCCGCCAGCAGCGGCGACAACATCGGCTACACCGCGGGACAGGTCGGCGTGGCCGACCTGTTGGGCGGCATCGAGGCGCCTGAGGGCGTGTTGCTGGAAGCGGAGCAGGTCGCGCAGGTGGACAGCAAGGACATGTCGTTCGCCATCTGGCAGCAACTGGCCCGGCGCAGTGCGCACTGGCTGGCGCAGGCCGACGTGGCAGGCGTCGTGATCACGCACGGCACCGACACGCTCGAAGAGACCGCATTCTTCCTGCACTCGGTGCTGGCGCCCTCCAAGCCCGTGGTACTGACCTGCGCGATGCGCCCGGCGACCGCGCTGGCGCCCGACGGACCACAGAACGTGCGCGACGCCATCAGCGTTGCCGCGACGCAGGGCGCGCGAGGCGTAGCGGTGGTGTGCGCCGGCACGATCCACAGCGGCATCGACATCCAGAAGGTGCACACCTATCGGCCTGACGCCTTTGCTTCAGGCGATGCTGGGCCCGTCGGTTATGTCGAGGAAGGGGAGGTTCGCCTTGTCCGGTCTTGGCCGGAAGGCGCTGCATCACACGCGTCGAAGGTCTTCCTGGAGGCTGCGGTTCAGTGGCCCCGCGTCGAGATCGTCATGAGCCATGCCGGCGCCAGCGGTGCTGTGATCGATGCGCTGCTGCAGTTCGGCGGTGCCGATCCCGTGCGAGGACTGGTGCTTGCCGCCACTGGCAACGGCACCCTGCACCACGCGCTGGAAGCGGCTGCGCTCAAGGCGCAGGACGCAGGCGTTGCGGTTGTTCGCGCCACGCGTTGCGCCAACGGGCGCATCCTGCCGAAGGCCGGGGACGAGCTGCGCGATGCTGGCGCATTGACGCCCGTGAAAGCGCGCATCGCGCTGATCCTGGAACTGCTGGGGTGAAAGCAAAACCGCCCCGTACAGGGGCGGTTGGGAGGATCAGCTGTTCAGGGCAGCCAATGCACGTTGCGTGATCTCGTCCACCGTGCCCACACCCTTGATGGCGCGGTATTTCGGGGCGGCGGCCGGGTCGGCCTCGGCCCAGGCCGAGTAGTAGTCGACCAGCGGACGCGTCTGCTGGCTGTACACGTCGAGCCGTTTGCGCACGGTTTCTTCCTTGTCATCCTCGCGCTGAATCAGTTCCTCGCCGGTCACGTCGTCCTTGCCTTCAACCTTGGGCGGATTGAACTTGACGTGATAGGTGCGGCCCGAGGCCGGGTGCGAACGGCGGCCGCTCATGCGTTCGATGATGTCGCTGAAGGGCACGTCGATCTCGAGCACGTAGTCGAGCTTGACGCCCGCTGCCTTCATGGCATCGGCCTGGGGAATGGTGCGGGGGAAGCCGTCGAACAGGAAGCCGCCGGCGCAATCGGGTTGCGCAATGCGTTCCTTCACGAGATTGATGATCAGGTCATCGCTGACCAGTGCGCCGGCGTCCATGACGGCCTTGGCCTGCAGGCCGAGCGGCGTGCCGGCCTTGACGGCGGCGCGCAGCATGTCGCCGGTCGAGATTTGGGGGATGCTGTATTTCTGGCAGATGAAAGCCGCTTGCGTGCCTTTGCCCGCCCCGGGCGCGCCCAGCAAAATTAGTCTCATGGTTTCCTCGGACGGTTCTTGGATTTTGTGTCGCACCAAGCGTCGGCCCCAGGGCTGGGCTAGGCGGAGTTGCTTCGAGGATAGCACGCGTGCCCGCGAAGAATTTCCGCTGCCGGGCAGGCTGCAGAGCGTCTCAGGCGGGGGGCGCGGCGGCAAAGACGGCACGCACGCGCGCCAGATCTTCGGGCGTGTCGATGCCCGGTCCGGGGGCGACATGGCTCACATGCACCGCGATGCGATGGCCGTGCCATAGCGCGCGCAGCTGTTCGAGTGCTTCGGTGGCCTCGACAGGCGCCGGCGGCAGCGACGGAAACTTCCGCACGAAGCCCGCGCGATAGCCGTAGATGCCGATGTGGCGCAGCGGGGCGGGCGTGGGCAGCACCGCGGGGGGCGCGCCGTTTGCGGAGCCGTCGCGCCACCACGGGATCGGTGCGCGGCTGAAGTACATGGCGTTGCCTTGCGTGTCGAGCACGGCCTTCACCACGTTGGGGTTCATGAAGTCGCCGATCGAGTCGATCTCGTGGGCCGCTGTGCTCATCGCTGCTTCCGCATGGGTGGCCAGCGTTGATGCCACGGCGTCGATCAGCGCGGGATCGATCAGTGGCTCGTCGCCCTGTACGTTGACAACGATGTCGTCGCCGTCCAGGCCAAGCTGCTCACAGGCTTCGGCCAGCCGGTCGGTGCCGCTGGGGTGGTCCTGGCGCGTCAGGATGGCTTCGACGCCGTGCGCCTTGCACGCCGCAACGATCGAAGGATCGTCGCCGGCGACCACCACGCGCGCCGCGCTGGATTCGCCGGCGCGCTGCGCCACGCGCACCACCATAGGCAAGCCAGCGATGTCGGCCAGCGGTTTGTTGGGAAGCCGTGTCGACGCCAGGCGCGCCGGCACCAGAACGGTGAAGCTCACAGCCCGAGCTCTTCGTCGGAGAGCGTGCGCGCTTCGTTCTCGAGCAGCACTGGAATGCCGTCGCGCACCGGATAGGCGAGGCGCGCGCTGCGCGAGCAGAGCTCCTGCTTCTCGGGGTTCCAGGTTAGCGGACCCTTGGTGACGGGGCAGACGAGCAGTTCAAGCAGCTTGGTATCCATCGAGCGATGATAGCTTTGCGTCGAGTGCGGTGAAGAATTCCGGCGAGGGCGCGAAGTGCAATGGCACTGCCAGCGCATCGGGCGCCTTGCGCCACACCTTGACGGCATCTTTTTCCGTGCAGACGATGGTGCGTTCGGTGGCGGCAGGGCGCTGCCAACTCCCGAAGTCAAAGTGGTCGGGCAGTGCGATGGTTTCGGCGAGCATCAGGCCGCGTGCGCGCAGCATGTCGAAGAAGGCCTCCGGCCGCGCAATGGCTGCCAGTGCCACCAGGGGCCGGCCTGCAAGGGTTGCCAGGGGCACGCGTTGTCCGCCGCCGGTCAAGGCGTCGTATGCGAGCGCGCGGGTAGCGGTGTAGCCGCCGGCGAACGCGGGCCGTGCGCCGCTGTGCAACACCAGATCGCATGGCCGCGGCCAGGCTTCGCGCAACGGGCCTGCAGGCAGTCGCCAGCCGTTGCCGATGCCGCGGTCGTCGAACACGCAGATCTCGATATCGCGACCCAGTGCCAGATGCTGCAGGCCGTCGTCGCTCACGACGACCTGCGTGGCCGGGTGGCTGGCGAGCAGGGCGCGCGCCGCATCGATGCGTTTGCGCGCCACGAACACCGGCGCCTTCGTGGCATGGTGAATCAGCGCAGGTTCGTCGCCGACATCCTGTGGATCGCTGTCGCCGAGCACCTCGCGGCAATCGTCGGTGCGCCGGCCGTAGCCGCGCGACACCACGCCGACCGTCAGTCCTCGCGCCTGCAGATGCTGGACGACGGCCATCACGACCGGTGTTTTCCCCGCTCCACCCGCGATCACGTTGCCGACCACGATCACCGGGACGGGCACCCGCTCGGTCCGCAGCCATCCCAGCCGATAGAGCCAGCCCCGCACCGCGAAGAGCGCGGCATATAGCAACGACAATGGCCACAGCAGGCAAGCCAGCGGGCCTCGGCGCAGCCAGGCACGCTGCAGCCGCGAGGCGGACGGCGAACCCGCCTTGCTGCTGCTGCGGCCGTCGGAAGGCACTCAGTGCCCGGCTTGTGCCGTCGACTGGGCGGCGAAGGTGATCTGCATCATGCCGGCGCGGCGCGCGGCCTCCATCACCGTCACCACGGCCTGGTGCGGGCTGGTCGCGTCGGCGCTGATGATCACCACGCTGTCCTTGCCGCCGGTGGCCGCGGCGGCGAGGGCTGCCGTCACGGTTTCCACGCTGCGGTCGGCCACCGGGCTCTTGTTGATCGAGTAGCGGCCGTCGGCCGACACCGCCACGATCACTTCCTTCGGATAGTCACGCTGCGCGTCGACGTCTGCCGTCGGCAACCTCAGCTGCATTTCGGTGAACTTGCTGTAGGTGGTCGACAGCATCAGGAAGATGAGGATCACCAGCAGCACGTCGATGAACGGGATCAGGTTGATCTCCGGCTCGTCGCGCGCACCATGGCGGAACTGCATGCGGGCGCGGGTCATGACAAGCCTCCGCCGGGCCGCCCCAAGGAGGCGGCGGCCCCCTCGGGGGGCAGCGCAGCACACGCAGTGGCAAGCGTGGGGGTCATCATTTGCGCAGCGCGTTCAGGTGGCGGGCGAAGCGCTCGCCGGACAGTTCGAGGTTCAGCAGGTATTCGTCGACGCGGCTGCGGAAGTAGCGCCAGAAGATCAGCGTCGGAATGGCCACGATCAGGCCGAAGGCCGTGTTGTAGAGCGCGATCGAGATGCCGTGCGCCAGCTGGGCAGGGTTGCCCGAGCCGACAGCGCCGCTGCCCGGCGACTGCGAGCCGAAAATCTCGATCATGCCGATCACCGTGCCCAGCAACCCCAGCAGCGGGGCTGCCGAGGCGATGGTGGCCAGCGCCGGCAGGTAGCGCTCCAGCTTGTGCGCCACCGTGCGGCCCGAGGCCTCCATGGCGGCACGCAGATCGTCTTCGGTACAGCGCGGGTTGGCGTTCAGCGCACGCAGGCCGGCGGCCAGCACCTGGCCGAGCATCGAGTTGCGTTCAAGTTTGGTCACGATGTCCGGGCCGGGAATGGCCCCGTGCGACACGGTGATGGTTTCGTCGAGCAGCTTCGGCGGAAGTACCCTCACGGTCTTCAGACTCGTGAAACGTTCTATAACCAGCGCGAGCGCAATGACCGAACAAGCGAGCAAGGGCCAGATTGGCCAACCCGCGGCAACTATGATGGAAAACAAGAAAAAATCCTCCGGCCCGTAGACTGCAAATGCGCGGCGATTATCCACTGAGCCCACCATCGGCACGCACCTTGTTTTTGTGTCGGCAAGGACGCACAGATTCTGTGGATAACTTTGTGATTAACCTGCTACGCAACTCGTCCGGGCCCGCATGGGGCGGCCTTTCTGCTAGATCGACTGAATTTTGAGCAGCACTTTTTTTAATGAAATCAACGGCTTGCACGAGAAACCGTGCGTTTGCCTCGCTCCAGGGGCTGACGCGGGGCCGCATGCGGCCTGTTGTGGACGAGTGGCATCTGGCCGAGCGTGCATTCTGTGAACTTGCGTGAATCGAACTCCGCGCCGGGGCCGCGCGTCTGGGCCGTCGGCGCGTTGTGCCGGGCGGTGGCCGACGCACTCGACGCGCGCTTCAATCCGGTCGCGGTGCGGGGCGAAATTTCCGGCTTCTCGCGAGCCTCAAGCGGACATTGTTACTTCTCGCTTAAGGACGAGTCCGGCCAGCTGCGCTGCGCGATGTTCCGCCGCGCTGCCGGTTTGCTCGACTTTTCGCCGCGCGATGGCGATCAGGTCGAAGTGCGTGGGCGCCTTGCGGTGTATGAGCCTCGCGGCGATCTGCAACTGGTGGTCGAGAGCTTGCGGCGGGCCGGGCAGGGCGCCCTGTTCGAGCAGTTCATGCAGCGCAAGGCACGCCTGGAAGCCGAAGGCCTGTTCGATCCAGCGCGCAAGCGGGCGTTGCCGGCCATGCCGCGGGCGGTCGGCATCGTCACGTCGTTGGGCGCGGCGGCCTTGCACGATGTAGTGACGGCGCTGCGAAGGCGTGTTCCGCACATCCCGGTCGTGCTCGCACCGGCGGCAGTGCAGGGAGTCGGCGCACCAGCCGAGCTGGTGCGGGCGTTGCAGTCGCTCTACCGCCTCGAACCTGCCGTCGACGTGATCCTGCTGGTGCGTGGCGGTGGCTCCATCGAAGACCTTTGGGCTTTCAACGACGAGACGCTGGCGCGCACCATCGTGCAGAGCCCGGTGCCGCTGATCAGCGGCGTGGGCCACGAAACCGACTTCACCATCGCCGATTTCTGCGCCGACCTGCGCGCGCCCACGCCCACGGCCGCGGCAGAACTGGTGAGCGCGCCGCGCGACTTGTGGCTCGGTGCACTCGATCTGCTCGACGAGCGGCTCGGCGATGCTCTGGATGGGCGCCTCGACGCGCTCGGGCAGCGCATCGACCAAGCCGCGGGACGCCTGGGCCGCCCCTCGAACCTCGTGGCGCGGCAGCAGCTCCGATTGGCGCATCATGCGCAGCGCCTGCGGTATGCGGTGCTGTCGAGACGGGAGCGCCTGTCGCAGACGCCGCGGTCGATCGCGGCCGACTTTCCCTTGCGGCTGGGGCGTGCACTGGTTCAGCGTCGCGAGCGCCTGGAACGCATGGCCTTGCGTTTGCGGCTGCTCGACCCGGCCCTGGTCTTGCAACGCGGCTATGCGTGGCTGACCGACACAGACGGTCATGCGATCGTCAGCGCAACGCAACTGGCGGCGGGCGACGCCGTCAAGGCGCGGCTTGCTGATGGCGAAGTCGACCTGACCGTCACGCCGGGCGATGCAACGGGCACACGTCCGACGCTGCCTCGCTAATTACTTCCTAGAATCGCTGATTCCTACAACCAACCCGCGAGAAAAAAATCATGGAACATGTGCTCCCACCCCTGCCTTACGCCCTCGACGCACTGGCGCCCGAGTATTCGAAGGAAACCCTCGAATACCACTACGGCAAGCATCACAACGCCTACGTGGTGAACCTCAACAACCTGCA